>NZ_JAQBOD010000029.1 GCF_028288205.1 Mucilaginibacter sp. | reverse complement strand
GTTAATCAGAACAGACCCTACGAAAAAAATTATTGTAAATTAGTTGTTTAGATCATAGAAATCGAACATAGTGAGAGATCTATACACGGATAAGTCGCTGAACCTGTCTTGTATAGATTTCTCTCTCGTACCTCGTTCGAAATGACATTTTTATTGGTAAATTTCCTTAACTTAATGACATTGGCCGATGGCTCTTTTGGCCTTTGTTGGTGTTGTCCCAACAAATTACAGGTTATGATTTATAACAATTTTAATTTAATAAGTGGTGACACTATTTTGCCAGTGTATATGGGTGTATACACCTACCGTATACACCTACACTTTTTGCAACTATCCAATTACTCAATTCCCATAGATATTATACCTTTATCCCAATGGAAACTCACGACGATAAGACATTCGAAGAAGTATCATTTGCCGAAAAACTAACCCGCGCGACAGAATATAATAACTGCCTGTTTAAAAAATGCGACCTGTCTAACAGCGATTTTATGAAATGCAAATTCATCGACTGTATTTTCGATAATTGCAATCTATCCATGATGAAGTGGAGCCGCAGCACCCTAAGCAATGTGGTATTTAAACAATGTAAAATACTGGGCGTTAATTTTAGCTTATGCGAGGATTTCCTGTTTAGCGTAAGGTTTGAATCGAGCATACTGGATTACTCGTCGTTTATGAACAAAAAAATGCTAAAAACATACTTTATAAAATCATCCTTGAAAGAAGTGACCTTTTCGCAGGCTAATATAGCAGGCGCTGTGTTTGATCAAAGCGATCTTTCGGGCACTGTTTTTAGCCAGACCGATCTTTCTTCGGTAAATTTTAGCACTGCCCTAAATTATACTTTAGACCCCGAACTAAACAATATCAACAAAGCCATTTTCTCTGCGGATGGCCTTCCGGGGCTATTATCTAAGTATAATATTAAAATAGTATAAACAATATTGTTATTAACAAAAAATTCTATTTCCATATTTGCGTAAAATAAATTAATTTTGTCTTCCCGATAAGTTTTCTACTAACAGGAAACTTGCCTAAAGAGAAGAAGTGAGCAATAAAGAAACAAAAGATAATCCCTGGCGGATGCCGGTTATTGCCGTATCCATGTTAGCTGCATTGGTTATTGCAGGCTTATTTATTAATGGCCAGCCGCATAAAGTGCAACAAAAAATTGTACAGGCTGATAAAATACAAACGCAGTCATTATCTGTTACACAAACTCCCGGGAGCGCTGATGAAAAAGCTATAATTGAAAAGAGCGATTCGAACGCGTCAACATCACACAAACACCCAACATCGCATAATAAGAAGATAACCAGGTCAGCTAAAATTGCTAAACCGGTAACTGCCAATGTGGAGGCAGTACCCGAATTGCCTGTTGAGAAATCCGCTGAAATAACTGATGAAACGGATGCAACACCATTAGACGAATCATTGGTAATGACCTATTCAGCTCAAAAAAAGTCAGCGCAAAAAACAGGTCCTCAACCTGGATGGGAAATTTTTGAAAAATATATTAATGACAGTGCTATATCCCCGGATGGTAAGACCGGAACGGTTGAAGTATCATTTACCGTTAACAATAACGGAAAGCTAAATGATTTTAAGGTAACCAAAAACCTGAGCGAAGCAGCCGATAAAAAAGCAATTGAAATTATAAAAAATGGCCCAGAATGGGTTGGCGAAGCTAATGCCGAACCTAAAGCGGTTACTGTAAAAGTTCAGTTTCATTAGATCAACTCATCCTTCAGGTTTATAGCCGGCACACTAATTAATATTAGCGGTATAAACATTACCAGCCTAACTTTTGATTTGTAGATCATTTAAGCTGCATCTGATATATATTTTACCAAACAACGCTTAGCTACGGGTAATAAAGTTTGTTCGAGCGGAAAGGTGATGTCGCTGTGCACATAATAAACCGCCGGGTTGGGCAGGTGTTTGTTTTTGCGTATCAGGTTTAATTTTATTGCTTCGGGTGTATTGATCAGGCTATGTTCGTAAGTATCTATCAGTTGAATGTGTATGCCGCGGTATTTATCGTTCTTGTCCTCAAAAATAGTGAAATGGTACTCATATAGCAGGTTAGTTTTGTTCTTACCATTACGCAGAGAAAAATAACCGTCATAAGGCAGAAGCGGCATTATGCCAATGGGGTCAATATTGAGGCGGCTTTCTACAAAGTTATATATCTCACGGCCGGTTTGTATAGCCGGGTTCATTTTGGTCATGGCGTAGGTAATTATCTGCTCTATCTCTTGCATCGAGCTATCATCCTCAACAATTTTTTTGTAAGTGAGCTTTACGGCAGCAATATCGGCCTCTGTTAACCGTTGCGGAAACGCGTTTTGCAGCGTCACCTTATTTTGCTTAAAGCTGATGAGATTATTGTAATGAAATACCAAATCGCTTAGGTTTGGGTATAGTCTGCTCTTATCAAAATGCCGGTTTATTTCCTGCAGATAATCTAACAATACATATTTTTTATACTCAAAATCTAAGGTTCCTTCTATAAACCAGTCAATGCCTAATGATTTCATAAATCCGTCTCCTTACATGCCTATTAAATTAAACAAAAATGAGCAATTTTGCAATATGCCTAACGGAACCCTTTTTTTAATACCCGTACCGCTTGCTGACGAAGCCGCGGCCAAAACATTTACCCCTTACCTGGTAGATACTATAAACAGTATAAAAGAGTATATTGTTGAGAACGAAAAAACCGCCCGCCGCTTTTTAAAAGAAGCCGGACTTAAAACCCCGCAAAGCGAATTGGTTATGTATGATTATGGCAAGCATAATCGCGGCAGCAGCTTGAAAAGTTTTTTTGTAGGCTTACAGTCAGGCAAAAATACCGGGCTAATGAGTGAGGCTGGTTGCCCCGGCATTGCGGATCCGGGAGCGGAGATTGTCGCTGAAGCACATAAACGCGGAATTAAAGTGGTGCCATTAGTAGGTCCAAGTTCTATTTTACTGGCACTAATGGCGTCAGGATTTAACGGGCAGAGCTTTGCTTTCCAGGGATATTTGCCAATTGATAAAGCAGAGCGCAGCAAGCGCATAAGAGAGCTGGAAGGATTATCTGATCGTTTAAATCAAACCCAGATATTTATTGAAACGCCGTTTCGTAATAATCCATTATTGGAGGAGATATTAAAAACCGGCCATCCAAAAACCAAGCTATGCATTGCCAGTAATTTAACCGCTGCAGATGAATTTGTGCAAACCAAAACCATCGCCGAATGGCAAACCCAGGTACCTGATCTGCATAAAAAGCCAACTATTTTCATCATATCCCGTTCTATATAAGTGTTAATTACCCGGCAACATACCAAAGTTTTAATAGTTGGGGCGGGCCCATCCGGATTGATGATGGCCGCTCAGCTGTTGCGGCATGGAGTTCAGCCAATTATCATTGATAGTAAACAAGGGCCAACCGATCAGTCAAAGGCCCTGGCAGTGCAGGCACGCTCGCTAGAAATATACAGACAGATGGGTATTGTTGATCGTGTTTTAGCAAATGGTAAACAAGCAGGTGGCGTAGTATTTAACCAGAACGGCAAAGTATTAGCCGAATTATCATTAGCAAATACCGGTAAAGGAGAAACCAAATATCCGTTTATTCATCTTTATCAGCAAAGCAAGAACGAACGCCTGTTGCTTGATTTTTTAACAGTGAATTGCTGCCCGGTTTATTGGGACACTAATTTATTATCAGTAACGCAAACGGCAGAACGTGCAGAGGTGCAATTACAATCGGGCACAGAAACTGTTACTTTAACCTGCGACTGGATGGTAGGAGCCGATGGTGCACATAGCGAGGTACGCAAACAATTACAGATACCATTTAATGGTGATACCTACGCGCATGAGTTTTATTTGGCAGATGTAGAACTGGATAACCAACAACTCACGGGCGAGCAGGTGCAGCTTTATTTATCCAAAAAAGGATTTGCAGGATTTTTCCCCATGCCCGAGCAGAATTGCTACCGCGTAATAGGTAACCTCCCTGAAGGCGTTGAGCCGCGTGAGGACCTGCAAATAGAAGAAGTATTACCACATTTAAATAGCATAGCTGAGATGGATATGAAAGTGGTGCATATTAAGTGGTTCACCACTTATCGGTTGCATCATCGTATGGCTGATAGATTTAGGCAGCAGCGTTGTTTTTTGGTGGGTGATGCCGCGCATATACATTCGCCGGTTGGCGGGCAGGGTATGAATACCGGTTTGCAGGATGCTTATAATTTGGCATGGAAGCTGGCAGGTGTGATAAACGGTCAGTTAAAAGAAGCCATTTTAGAAACTTATGCGGCCGAAAGAATGCCGGTTGCCAAAGGGCTGCTAAATACAACAGACGCGGTTTTTAAAGTGGTTATGTCTATCAATAGGTTAAATATGTTATTTAAAAAATGGATAATGCCAGGCCTGCTAAAATTTGTTTGGAGCAAAGAAAATTTGCGGAATGTATTTTTCAGGCGGGTATCACAAATATTTATCAATTACCGGCACAGCGCCATCAGGCTGCATTTAAGCCACGCAAAAAACGTTAAAGCCGGCGACCGCCTGCCTTATCTTAAAGTATTTGATGAAAAGAAACAGGAAGAAACCGACCTGCACGAGTGGTGTGCCAAGCCGGGCTTTACCTTAATAGTATTAGGCAAACTGCAGGAAATAGATTTGTTTACCCTCGCTAAATGGATCACACAAAACTATAGTGCAAACCTTAATTTCTTTTACCTGCCGCCATCTGCCAAAAATGAGGAAGTATTTAAAACATTTGAAATAAAAGAAGGCAAAAAGAAAGCGCTAATTATTCGCCCGGATATGCATATCGGCCTTATTAACGATGTTGTGGATATTGGTATGATGGATAATTATCTAAATAATGTGTTAGGATTAATGAAGACCGGGTGATGTTTTTATTCCAAAATGTATGGAGAAATCAGCCATGTATGGTTTCTGTCTTTCCGTAATTTTTCACTACCTGTGCCTCGTAAGTTAAAAATTCTTTCCAGCGTTTATCTACATCTATAGTGGTGGCATGCTTTTTAGCCAGGTTAATGAACATGGTATAATGCGAGGCCTCGCTTATCATCAGTTCATGATAAAATTCGGCAAGCTGTACATCATTAATATTTTCAGACAGCACCTTAAAACGCTCGCAACTGCGGGCCTCTATCATTGCCGAAAACAGTAACCTATCAATTAACTGCGCTTCCCTGCCGCCACCAATTATAATGAATTTACGCAGGTCGTTCACATAATCATCCTTGCGCTCTTTGCCCAGCACATAACCACGCTGTAAAATAATTTCATGTACACGTTTAAAATGATCCATTTCTTCCTGTACCAAAGCAATCATTTGTTGCACCAGGTCGCTAAGGTTTGGATTTTGAACAATAAGCGTTATGGCATTGGTAGCCGCCTTTTGTTCGCAATAAGCATGGTCTATCAATAATTCTTCAATATTGCTTTCTACAACATTCTTAACCCAGGTGGGATCGGTAGGCAGTTGTAATTTCAGGATGGTTTTGTCGCTCACGATTGCAAAGATAAAAGTTAATCTTCGTCGGTAAAAGCAGGATTGTTTGTTATTGAACGGGCGTGATGGTGAATGGAGAGTATAATAATTTGTTTATCCAAAATGATATCATAAACTATACGATAATTTCTAAAAATAAGTTCCCTTGTTAACTCATCATCCGATTTTTCGAATTTCTTACCTAATAAAGAATTTGATTTGAGTTTTCGTATTGCAATCCTGATTAATTGCACTTCATTTCGTGCATAACGCACAGAGTCTCTTCGAATATAATTGTATATTCCTTTTAAATCTTGTTGCGCAATATTAGAATAAACAATCGTTAGTCCCACTTATCGATTTCTTTTTCTAATTCTTCATCAGTTAAAAAATCGCCTTCCTTTACCTGTTTTCTTGCTATTTCAATTTTTTGTAGTAGAATAATCTCTCCTACAATATCGTCAACAGAAAACGTATCAGGCATATGATCAACAAGCTGATGTATTTTATCTTTAGTAAGCATAAAATTTTCTTTTTTATAAAGTTAAAAAATTACCTATACAAACTCTTACTCTCAATAAATTTTAAAACAGGATCCGGAACAAAATATTGTACGTTCTTTTTTTCGGCTATTGATTTACGGATAAATGTGGCCGATAGTTCCATTTGCGGCGTCATGGTTATAGTTACCGATGGATGCGAGGCCAGCTCGGCGTTTTCATAGCCGGGACGCGGATAAACATAAATTTGATAATCGCGCAGTATCAATTTATAGTTTTTCCATTTAGGCAGGCTCACCAGGTTATCAGACCCCATAATTAGCGCGAACTCATGCTGCGGGTATTTTTCCTTTAAATGAGTTAAGGTATCAATGGTGTATGATGGTTGGGGGAGTTTTAATTCTACGTCGCTCACCTCAATGTTCTGAGCATTATCGGTAGCTAAGCGGGCCATCTCCAGCCTGTCGTAAGTATTGATCAGGTCGCTATACTTTTTTAGCGGATTTTGTGGCGATACAACCAGCCAAACCTTATCCAAAGTTGTATGGTTAGCCAGGTAATTAGCTATTATTAAGTGGCCAATATGTATTGGGTTAAACGAACCGAATAGTAAACCTATTTTCATGTCAGTTAGCAGTTGGTAGTTTGCTGTTTACAGTTAATCATTCGGCATTAAACAATGCAGTTATTTTGCAATAAAATTCTTCACCAGCTTCTCCGCCTCTGCGCATGCCGTTTGAAGATCGTAATTTTTTAGTATAATGTCAAATCGGGGAGCGTAATTCAATTCTTTTTCGGCCTTTATAAAGCGTTCTTTTAATTTTTCGCCGCTATCTGTCCCTCGTGAGGTCAAACGCTCCTTAAGTACCTCTAATGACGGTGGCTGAACGAAGATTGCCAGCGCTTGTCCGTCGTATTTGCGTTTAAGGTGAAGGCCGCCTTCTACATCGATATCAAATATTACTGTTTTGCCTTTTTTCCATATCCGCTCAATTTCGGTACGTAAGGTGCCGTAAAAGGTGCCTGAATATACCTCTTCAAATTCAACGAATTGTTTTTTGGCTATACGGTGCAAAAACTCTTCTTTGCTTATAAAGTGATAGGCCTTATCATTCTCTTCATCGCCCCTTCGTGGCCTTGTAGTTGCCGAAACAGAAAACTCTAATTCAGGAAATTTAGTAAGCAGGTGTTTAACAATGGTAGTTTTACCGGCTCCTGATGGTGCAGAAAATATAATGAGTTTTCCTTGTTTGGTCATTAGTTTATTAGTCATTGGTCATTGGTCATTGAAGTCAATCCATTAGCTAATTAACCAATGACGAGTGATTAATGACGAGTGACTATAATACATTTAATAATTGTTCTTTAATTTTTTCAAGTTCTTCTTTCATCCCCACAACCAACTTCTGTATACCGGCGTCATTTGCTTTTGAACCTAAGGTATTTATTTCGCGCCCTATTTCCTGCGATATAAAGCCCAGTTTTTTACCATTTGCATCCGCATTTTTCAATGTTTCAATAAAATAGTCGCAATGTGCTTTTAAACGTATTTTTTCTTCGGTAATATCCAGCTTATCAATGTAATAGATCAGTTCTTGCTCTAACCGGTTTTGGTCAATAGCTTCGCGGCCTGTGGCCTCGCTTAAAAACTGGTTTAAACGTTCGCGTATAACAGGTACGCGTTTAGGTTCTTCAACTTCAATAAGCGTTAGGTCTTGTAAAATAATACCTATCCGGTATTTAATATCCTGCTCCAGCGTATTACCCTCATCGCTTCTAAATTGCTGAAACGCATTCATAGCCTGTTTAAAAGTATTCTCAACAACCTTCCATTCTTCCTCTGATACAGTTTCTTCATCATACTTTACAACTTCCGGTAAGCCAAGTGCCAATTGCAACAGGTTATTTGCGGGCTCATTTAAGTCTTTGCTAACCGCTTTTAATTGCGCATAGTAATGTTTTAGCAAAACGGTATCAATACCTGCTGCTTTTACAGACGAGCTTGCCTGTTCAACATTAATAGATAAGTTTACTTTACCGCGCTCTATTTGCTTACTGCAATCATTACGCAATTGGAATTCTTTTTCAGAAAATATTTTGGGAAGACGTAACGAGAGTTCAAGGAATTTGCTGTTCAGCGACTTTATTTCAACGGTGTATTTTATATTACCCGAATCAAAACTGGCAATCCCATATCCTGTCATGGATTTTATCATGCGCAAAGATAATATTTTTTGAAGATTGAAGATCAGAGATTAAAGATTAGTGTCGTATGGCGGTACAAACACGATATCATAACAATCAAACACTGATCTTTAATCTTTATCTCAAAAATTA
This sequence comes from Mucilaginibacter sp., assembly GCF_028288205.1. Taxonomy (GTDB): domain Bacteria; phylum Bacteroidota; class Bacteroidia; order Sphingobacteriales; family Sphingobacteriaceae; genus Mucilaginibacter. The sequence continues at coordinate 3,109 of NZ_JAQBOD010000029.1, read as the reverse complement.
ACATTTTTTTACATTTACACCCAATTACAATGTTTAAGTTTGCAGATTGAATAAGTCATTAATATATTACCGTTTTATTATAGCCGCTGTTATGTGCTTTTGCCTGGCTTTAAGCGCATCTGCACAGCAATCATTTACTGTAAAAGGGGTAATATTTAGAAAAAACACGCCCGATATAGTACCCCAGGCGCTTGTAACCAACCTAACCAGGAAAATTAATGGAATGAGTGATGAACTGGGCAGCTTTCATATACAGGCTGCAATGGGCGATACCTTGCTTTTTAAAAAGAACGACTATGCTGCGCAAATTTTGGTAGTTATAACGCGTTTGGACCAGACTATATATATGCAACCTATAATTCATTTAAATGAGGTTACTATTAAAGATAAAAGCAGGAAGGATGAGTTAAACGAAGTAATGGATGACTATAAAAAGAAAAATCAATATTATACGTTAAACCCAAGCGCGTGGTCATTGGTAAATTCGCCCTTAACCGGTTTGTATGAGATATTTGGAAAAGGGGCTGCGCAAGCTAAACGATTCAGGCAATACTCAAAAGACGAGTTGGAGCGTGCAGCTGTTGCTAAACGATACAATAAGAAATTGATATTGCAGGTAACCAGCATGCCTGACATCGAAGTTCAGGATTTTATGCTTGCTTTTACGCCCTCGTACGAGGATATAAAAGTTTGGAGCGATTATGATATAATCAGTTATATCAAAAGAAATTATGAGTATTACCGGAATAATAAAAGCTCTTTAAAGATAGAAAAGCTGTATTAAACTATATTCCTAAAGCTTCACAGGCTCTTTCGGCAGCCAATTTTTCCGCGTTTTTTTTGCTAAACTCTTTTCCCGTTCCCATCATTTGTCCGTCAACGCTGGCTTGTACCGTAAACAGCTTGGTGTTTTCACCATCACTGTTCTCAATCAAATCAAAAGAAATATCCTTACTGTGACGCTGGCACCACTCAATGAGTTTGCTTTTAAAATTGGTTTCTGTTTGCTCAAGCGTATGAATATCAATATGCGATTTGATGATGTGGTTAACCAAAAAATGCTTAGTAAAATCATAGCCTTTATCCAGGTATACCGCGCCAATCAACGCTTCAAAAGCATCACCTAATAATGATCCTTGCCGAGTGGGCCCTAAAGCACGGTTATCATAATCAATAAGCTGTTCAAATCCCAGCTTTCGCGCAAGTTGATTGAGATTAACCCTGCTAACAATTTTTGAGCGTAATTCTGTTAAAAAGCCTTCATCCTCATAAGGGTATAGCTTAAAAAGCACTTCGGCAACTACACTGCCCAATACAGCATCGCCTAAAAACTCTAAACGCTCATTGCTGTTCTTTACGCCTTTTTTTACGCTTTGGGCCACAGATTTATGGCGAAATGCCATACGGTATAACGACAAATTGCCCGGTACAAACCCGAGCAAATTTTTTAAAACCTTAACGTATTTTCTGTGTGGAGATAAATATAGTTTATATAACTGGCTAACAGGCATCCACTATTATTCTTCGTATTTTTTAAATATTACAGAAGCATTATGGCCACCAAAACCAAAACCATTACTCTGCACTATTCTTACGTCTCTTTTTTGAGCTTTATTAAACGTAAAGTTTATTTTAGGATCAAAAGCAGGATCATCAGTAAAGTGGTTAATAGTTGGCGGGATTATGCCATGATTTAAAGCAAGTATAGATGCAATAGCTTCAACCGCGCCGGCGGCACCCAATAAATGGCCCGTCATTGATTTTGTTGAGCTGATATTTATACGATAAATATCTTCGCCAAAAACATCCTGTATAGCTTTAATTTCTTGCGGATCACCAATAGGGGTTGATGTTCCGTGAACGTTTACATAGTCAATATCTGATGCTTGCAGCTCTGCATCTTCAAGGGCGGCCCTCATTACCAGTGCGGCACCAAGGCCATCTGGGTGCGGTGCCGTCATATGATAAGCATCGGCACTCATGCCGCCACCTATCATTTCTGCATAAATTTTTGCTCCGCGTGCTTTAGCGTGCTCCAGTTCTTCTAAAATAATAGTTCCCGCACCTTCACCTGCAACAAAACCATCGCGGTCAAGATCAAACGGGCGTGATGCTGTTGCCGGGTCATCATTACGTACAGATAGCGCGTGCATCGCATTAAATCCGCCTATACCGGCTTCATTAATAATAGCCTCAGAACCACCACTTATAAACATATTGGCTTTACCCAGGCGGATATAGTTAAATGAGTCTATCAATGAATTGTTTGATGAGGCACACGCAGAAACTGTAGAGAAATTTGGACCGCGTAAACCATATTTGATAGAAATATGGCCCGGAGCAATGTCAGCAATCATTTTAGGAATAAAAAACGGATTAAAACGAGGGGTGCCATCGCCTTTGGCAAAGTTAACCACCTCATCTAAAAATGTTTTTAAACCACCAATGCCTGATCCCCAGATAACACCTATACGGCTGGTATCCAGTTTTGAGAAATCTAAACCGGCATCTTTTACAGCTTCTTCGGTTGAGTATAATGCATATTGAACAAAAGGATCAAGCTTACGCGCGTCCTTTCTTCCTAAAAATGCATCGGCATCGAAACCTTTTACTTCGCAGGCGAATTTGGTTTTGAACAGTGACGTATCAAAACTTTTAATCAAAGCTGCGCCACTTACCCCATTGATTAAAGAGTTCCAATATTCTGGAACGCTATTGCCAATTGGAGTAAGTGCCCCAAGCCCGGTTACTACAACTCTTCTAAACTTCATTTAATTGAATAAGAGAGTCTTATTTAACGTTTTTTTCAAGGTAAGCGATGGCTTGGCCCACTGTGCCAATTGTTTCAGCCTGATCGTCAGGAATAGCCACATTAAATTCTTTTTCAAACTCCATGATAAGTTCCACGGTGTCTAAAGAGTCAGCACCAAGGTCGTTGGTGAAGCTAGCCTCGGGGGTTACTTCACTTTCGTCAACACCCAATTTTTCTACGATTATAGCTTTTACTCTTGAAGCGATATCAGACATAGTATTATAGTTTAATGATTAATAATTTCAGTGCAAAGAAAAATAAAATCTATCAAATATCAAATCTAAAACTTTTTAGTTT
>NZ_JAQBOD010000025.1 GCF_028288205.1 Mucilaginibacter sp. | reverse complement strand
CCACAAAAATCGAGGTTATTAACAAAGAAAAAGAAGCAAAAAGAAAGCTTCAACAATAATAATAACCTGTTTATTTTGCTGAAGCTAATCTAAAGGAGATGACAAATATCTTAACTTAATGACATTGGCCATCGGCTCAATCAATATTGTAACAACGGATTTTAATCCGTTGGGCATATAACAAGTATATTAATGAGTGCTGTAGGCACGATCCATATTTTATGGGCCGAACCTACGGTTCTTTGCTTATTGCTTTCTACATTCAACGGATTAAAATCCGTTGTTATAATATAGGTCGAGGCTATGCCTCTGTTTAATATTCAAGCCATTGTTGGTGTTCTTAGTTTGTTGATGTTATCACAATAGGTGTTAGGAATGAAAATTACCACAACAAAAAAAAGCGACAGGCCCAAACCCATCGCTTTATATCTTGATTCTTGAATCTTATTTCTTGACTCTATATCAGCAGCCTAACCGGCTCTTCTAATAACGATTTAAGTGTTTGCAGGAAGGCTGCACCGCTTGCGCCATCAACCACACGGTGGTCGCAGCTTAGAGTTACCTTCATGATATTGCCCGGTACTACCGCGCCATTTTTAACTACAGGTACCGCTTGTATGCCGCTAACAGCCAATATGCAGGCATCAGGCGAGTTAATAATCGCGGTAAACTCGTCAACACCAAACATACCTAAGTTTGATATGGTAAAGGTAGAGCCTTCCCAATCTGCCGGTTGTAGTTTTTTGGCTTTTGCACGTTGTGCAAAGTCTTTAACCTCAACAGATATATGGCTCAATGATTTACCATCAGCAAAACGGATAACTGGCACTAATAAACCCTCATCAACCGCTACTGCAACGCCAATATGGATATGTTCATTGGTACGTATCTTATCGCCCAGCCATGATGAATTAATGGTTGGATGTTGCTTTAATGCAATAGCACAGGCCTTCAGTACAAAATCATTAAATGATATTTTAACCGGGGCAACCTCGTTTATTTTATTACGTGCAGCAATTGCCTGGTCCATATCAATAGACATGGTTACATAAAAATGCGGCGCGGTAAATAAACTTTCTGATAGGCGCTTAGCAATAACCTTGCGCATCTGGCTAACCGGTTTCTCGGTAAATTTTTCTTCGCCTGTAAAGGTTGGCAACACTATTGGAGCAGTAGCTTTAGCCGGTGCAGCTTCTGCGGCCGGCGCGCTTGCAGCAGTTGCAGGGGCAGCACCCGGTTTAAAGTCTTCTACATCCTTCTTAACTATACGTCCGCCTTCGGCAGTACCTTTTACAGCATTAATGTCTATCCCTTTATCCTTAGCTATTTTACGTGCCAATGGCGATGCTTTTACACGGCTGTCGCTATAGCTGGTTTCTGCCTCTTCGGCTGGCGCGCTTGCTGCAGCAGGTGCAGGGGCGGCTCCGGCAGCAGGTTTAGCTTCGGCGCTTGCAGCAGGTGCATCTTGCAATAAAGGCGTAATATCAGTTCCTTCTTTACCCACAATAGCTATAATGCCGTTAACAGGGGCCGCTTCGCCTTCTTTGGGGCCAATGTATAAAAGTGTGCCGGCTTCATAGCCCACCACTTCCATAGTAGCCTTATCGGTCTCCACATCAGCTAACGAATCGTCTGACTTTACTTTATCCCCAACTTTAAAGTTCCATTTATTAATGATACCCTCTGTCATGGTATCGCTCAAAGCAGGCATACGAATAACCGTGGCAGGGATTTTTGAGGTATCAATTTTGGCAGGTGCAGCGGCGGTGGGTGCTTTATCAGCAGCAGGCGCGGGGGCCTTTTCTTCTTCTTTCTTTGCGGCAGAAGCAGGTGAAGCGGCGCCTTCTAATGCGGTCTTATAATCTTCGCCTTCTTTACCTAAAACAGCAATTACTTCATCAACCGGTACAGATTTCCCTTCTTCCACACCGATGAATAACAATACACCATCCTGATACGATTCAAAATCCATCGTGGCTTTGTCTGTTTCTATCTCGGCCAATACATCGCCCGATTTTACTTTATCCCCAACTTTTTTATGCCATTTAGCTACTACACCATCAGTCATGGTGTCGCTCATTTTGGGCATTTTAACTACTTCGGCCATATTTTATGATGAGTGGTTTTTAATAAATTTAGTAAGATTAATCTTTAATATAAGGATAATCTTTTTGTACATATACATCAGTATATAATTCTGATGCTTCCGGCCATGGCGACTCTTCGGCAAATTGTACCGCCTCGTCAACTTCGGCCTTTATTTTAGCGTCCATATCTTCAAACCATTTCTCATCAGCATAGCCATTTTTTTCAATAGCTTGCTTTATGGCTTCAATTGGGTCTTTAGCTTTATAGCTTTCCAGTTCTTCTTTTGTACGATATTTCTGCGGATCGGACATCGAGTGGCCCTTGTAACGATAAGTGCGCATCTCCAGGAACGTTGGTCCTTCACCTTTACGGGCACGTTGCACGGCCTCGTCCATAGCGTTATGCACCGCAACCGGGTCCATACCGTCAACAGGTGATGAAGGAATGCCATAAGGCAAGCCTAATTTATAAATATCAGTTTGTATAGTAGTACGCTCAACAGATGTACCCATGGCATAACCGTTATTTTCGCAGATGAAAATTACCGGCAGTTTCCATAGCGCTGCCATGTTAAAGGTTTCGTTTAGCGCGCCCTGGCGCACAGCTCCGTCGCCCATGTAGGTTACATTTACAAACTCGGTGCCTTTAAATTGCTCTGCAAAGGCTATACCTGCTCCTAAAGGGATCTGGCCGCCTACAATGCCATGGCCGCCATAAAAGTGTTTCTCTTTGCTAAACATGTGCATGGAACCACCTTTGCCTTTTGAGCAGCCGGTAGATTTACCATAAAGCTCGGCCATGATAGAATTGCTGCTTACACCTTTGGCAATAGCATGCGCGTGATCACGATAGGCGGTGATCATGCTGTCCTCTGGTTTTAATACAGATATTGCTCCGGCTAATACTGCTTCCTGGCCAATATATAAGTGACAAAAGCCCCTTATTTTTTGCTGCCCATATAACTGTCCTGCTTTTTCTTCGAACTTGCGCATTAAAAGCATAGACTCGTACCACTTTAGATAAGTGTCTTTATTTATTTCGATTGAACTCATTTGTCAAACAACCAATTTTTACGTAGAAAGCGCAAATCTAATTATATCCTGCAAATTATCGAAACTACAACGAATTTGTTATGAAGTTTTCTTGAGAAGATTGGAGATTAGTGATTAAAGAGTAGGCCTATCGTGGTTTTAGTCGATTTTCAGCCAGTCGAAAAGGTTAAAAAAAGATTTTAATGCAATTGTTAAAAGCGTGATTTATGTATTAATATCCAACTGCAACCACTAATCTCTAATCTTCAATCACCAATCTCTAACCTCAATCTTATCCCCAATAGTGGAAAACTTAAAAGTGTTATTAAAAAGCCCTATTTGTTTGGAGTTTTGAAAAAAATGGATAGTTTTGCAATCAACCTTATCGAAAATGTGCAACATAATGGACACTTTGTCCGTTTAACAAGAACGAAACAAGGAATAAATGAAGAAAACAGTATTGGCGATTGCCTTATTTTTCTTTGTTTTAGCCGCTCAGGCTCAAACAAAGATCGTTCCAAATCAACCTGCTGATAAGGCTACAGACGAGCAAGAAAGTTTAGCAAAGGATTATTTATCGCAAATTATGGGTGTTGCAATGTCTGCAACGTCAAACATGAAGCTTTTTAATTTTGTTTATGACTGGATAGGCACCCCTTACCGTTTTGGCGGCAGTTCAAAAAAAGGTGTTGATTGCTCTGCATTTACAAAACAGTTATATAGCCAGGTATTTAACTATGACATTAAACGTAACTCGCGCGATATCTTCAGTATGGTTAGCCCGGTTAGCAAGGATGATTTAAAAGAAGGCGACCTGGTTTTCTTTAAAATTCATAGCCGCAGTATCTCGCACATTGGCATTTATTTAGGTAATAACCGGTTTGCACATGCCTCCTTAAAAGGAGTAGCCATAAGCAGCCTCGATGATGCTTATTATAACAGATATTTTTACAAAGGGGGCCGCGTATTAGCTGCTTTTAAAGATGAACTGGGAGTAGGCACCTTACCAGATGACAGTAAAGAAAATAATTAGATAAAAATACTTCCCCATTAAAAAGCTCTTCATATCTGAAAGGGCTTTTTTTATTTAATTTGAATATTGGTTAAATCCCCTCCAATTCATTATGTAACATAACTACACCGGCAAAAAGACCGAAAACACTAATAAACATAACTCCGAATAAGAGGCTATGCGGTACATATCCTTCCATTTCGGCAACGGTGGCATATATTAATCCTATTGTGCTTGCTAATGTCAATGCTATTCCTAATGCAACTTTTGAGCTCATAACCCTTTAAATTATAATATAAAGTACAATCGTTAGAGCAAATAGCGAACCAACATCATCAATTTTCAATGTACATTTAAACTATAGCCAAATAATTTTATTACAATTATTTTGGAGGATGAGGATAAGCCAACTATCCCTTAATGGGAAATTAATTACGCACAATCGGGCATTATCGTAATAAGAATATTGCAATTTATTTATTTTATACTAACAACTACTCACCTCACCGCTGCGCTTACCGCTTGCTGAAGAGGAAACCGTGCGAATAGCTATCGAGAATGGGTGAGTAAATTATCAGCCAGTTAAGCCTCGTCTTTTGTAGTACGAACAAGGCTTATGCCAGTAAAAAAGAAGAGTATGGAAATTATACCCACAACTGTTAAAGTTGTAATACTACCGGCTTGTTGAATAATGCTGACACCTGTATAGATTAATCCAATAATGCCCAGCACAGTTAATATGGTTCCAAAGGTTCGTTTTACATTCATATTTGATATTGATTTTGGTTACACTTCAATAAATAAGTCTATATTTATTTAATTTAAATATAAAGCCATGGCAGACCAAATAGTTTCATTACTAATAGTTTTTATTTTACTGATAGTTGTATTTTCATCGTTTGTAACCGTTAAACAAGGCACCATAGCTGTAATTACTGTATTTGGCAAATACCGCCGCATATTAACCCCCGGCCTAAGTTTTAAATTACCTCTTATCGAAGCTATATATTCTAAAATATCTATACAGAACAGGTCGGTAGAGCTGGAGTTCCAGGCAGTAACTTTCGATCAGGCCAATGTTTACTTTAAAGCTATGTTATTGTATTCTGTATTAGATCAGCAGGAAGAAACTATAAAAAATGTGGCTTTTAAGTTTGTTGACGAACGTAACCTGATGCAGGCGCTGATACGCACCGTTGAAGGCTCTATACGCGCGTTTGTGGCAACCAAACGACAATCGGAAGTATTAATATTAAGGCGCGATATTGTTGAGCATGTAAAAGAACAATTGGACCAGATATTGGAATCATGGGGCTACCATCTGCAGGATCTGCAACTGAATGATATTACGTTTGATGATGTGATCATGAAATCAATGAGCCAGGTTGTAGCATCAAACAATTTGAAGGCCGCTGCCGAAAACGAGGGCCAGGCCTTGTTAATTACCAAAACCAAAGCTGCCGAAGCCGAAGGTAACGCCATTAAAATATCTGCCGAGGCCGAGCGCCAGGCTTCGCAACTGCGCGGGCAGGGTGTGGCTTTGTTTCGCCAGGAAGTGGCAAAGGGTATGACCGTAGCCGCCAAAGAAATGGAAACCGCCCACATGGATACATCGGTTATTTTGTTTACCATGTGGACAGAATCTATAAAACACTTTGCCGAAAACTCGCAGGGCAACGTTATTTTCCTTGATGGATCAACCGATGCTATGCATCAAACCATGAAAGAAATGATGAGCTTAAACCTTTTGCAGTCTGACAAAGTCAAAGGCAAGTAGGATTTAAACTATTGGCTCAATGGAATTTAGGTTTGTGAGGGTGATTTGTATCACCGGCTTGTTGTTTTGCGTGCTAAATAAAGCCAGCGCACAAGAAGGTTATCACCGGTTATCATTAAACGATTTCAGGGGAGCCCCGCGACCCGATGGCGATAATTCCATCGCTTACACACATTGTTTTATTGATTACCGCTACCATGTAATGGCCGGGAATAATCATTACAATTTATCTTTTGATGTAAAGCTGGTATTAGACAGGAGCCAGTCATGGCTGGATAGAAAGCGTGTACAATCACGGCAAATGCTTACCGAGATAATCAATCATGAACAGGGCCATTATATTATTGCCTATATGGAGCAGCAGGAAATATTGCGTATAGCCAACCGTACCCATTTTGATGCCAACTACCAGGCCGAAGCAAACGCCTTATTTAACCGCATACATACCAAATACGAACAACTCACTGTAAATTATGATACCGATACCCGGCACATGCAGGACAATGTGCAGCAACGCAGCTGGGATGTTTATTTTAAAAAGCGGCTAACTTATATGCCGCCAATGGAAATAGCAGACTCGGGGTATTAGCCCCAATAAAAAGGTGATATAGTGTTTCACAAAATAATGAAACACATGAAACACTCTTTTAGGTTAACCTATTGATATATAGAAGTTTGACAAAATGAGTGAAACACTTTGAAACAGTACAAAAGCTTTAGGTAAATACATATAAATAACTTACAATAAGTAGCTTATGCTATTTTGTCAATTTTTGCAAATTTGGGTGAAACACCTGGTGTGAAACACTTTTTTTCGCTTTGAAACACCTTTAAACACTTTTGCCATATACCCTGCCAGGATAGTTTTAGGTGTGTTTCGCAAGGGCGGCTAAACACACCCCTGCAGCCGCACAGCCAACCGCGCCCCCTCTCAAGAGGGGAACTTATTAGCATATTAAATCTTTCGAACACTCCTAATAGTATATTGTAAATTTGTATACTGTCTTTTAATGGATTATTTCTCTGGCCAAGGGGTTAAAATCCTTTCTTCCGGGTAACTCCCGGCTTGCGCACTTTTTTACTTTCATTACCACCTACCCCTTCGGCACCGTACTGTCGGGCCATCTTGGCAATGCGGTCCTCCATGCTTTCGGTGGTCAGGCGTTCACGACCCAGGCTGTCAACCATTATGGGGAAGGCAAATGGTGTGGGCCTTTCAATAATTTTTAATATGATGTTTTGGGTGATGATGCGCTGCAACGCCGCCCGCAGTCTAAATTCTTCTAACTGAAAAGACAATGCTTCGTTATAAGCCTGGCGCACCAGTAGGTTATCCGGCTCGTATTCGCTAAATACATCAAATAATAATGACGACGATGCCTGCAAATGCTTATTCTTTACCTGCTGACCGGGATAGCCGGTAAATACCAGGCCGCCTATATGGGCAATATCCCTGAAACGGCGGCGTGCCATCTCGTTAGCGTTTAAGCTATGCTGTATATCCTCTAATAAATTATCGATAGAGAAAAAGTCCAGATCCTCTAATGCCTGTTCTATCGGTATATCCTCATCGGTTAATAGTTCAAACCCATAATCATTCATCGCTATAGAGAAGCTTGCGGGTTTAACGCGCGATATTCGGTAAGCCAGCAGTGATGCCATCCCCTCATGCACCAACCGCCCCTCGAACGGGTAAAATAACAGGTGATGCCCTTCGCGGGATTTGAACGACTCGATCAAAAATTCATGGCTCTGCGGCAAGTGCGATAATTGCGCTTGCAGATCAAACAATGGTTTCAAAGCAACTACCTCTTCATCCTTTTCAATACCATGGGCCACCTCGTCCAGCTTATCCCTGAATACGGCTGATAGTTGCGATGATAAAGGCATGCGCCCGCCGTTCCAGCTTGGTATCATCCCTTTTGTTGAGTTTGATTTTTTGACGTAGGCTGTCATTTCTTTTATCCGCACAAACTCTAAACTGCGCCCGGCAAACCAAAAGGTGTTGCCCGGTTTTAATTTTGATATAAACGATTCTTCAACGGTACCTAAACTGCCGCCACTCAGCCATTTTACGCGGATGCTCATTTCGCTGGTAATGGTACCAATACTAAGGCGATGGCGCATGGCTACCCTGCGGTTGTTTACCTTATACAGGCCATTCTCTACCTCTACCTTTAAAAATTCATCATACTGTGCCAGGGTTTTGCCGCCGTTAGTAATGAAATCAAGCAGCTGGTTAAACTCGCTGCGCTTTAAATCGGCAAAAGCATAGGTTGTTGTTACCTCATTATACAATTCGTTAGCGTTGAAGCCTTCTGATACCGCCAGCGTGACCATATATTGTATCAGCACATCCATGGTTAACAGCATAGGGTCGCGGCTCTCAAAGATGCCTTGTTTAATAGCCTGCTTTAGCGCCGCCCCTTCCAATAGCTCTAACGAATGCGTGGGCACAAAATAAGCTTTTGATATTGCCCCGGGATGGTGCCCGCTGCGCCCCGCCCGCTGCATAAAACGGGCGACACCTTTAGGGCTGCCTACCTGTATCACGGTATCCACCGGCCGGAAATCTACCCCCAGATCTAAACTTGATGTACATACTACCACTTTTAAAGCTTCGGCGTGCAGAGCCTGTTCTACCCAGTTACGCAACTCATTATCCAGCGAGCCATGGTGCATAGCCATAATACCCGCGTACTCTGGGTAGTTGTCTAAAATGGCGTGGTACCATATTTCTGATTGTGAACGGGTATTTGTAAAAATGAGGGTAGTATTGCTTTTAGCCACTATCTTCATCACCTGCGGCAATAGCTTTAAACCAATATGCCCGGACCACGAGTAATTTTCAATATTATCAGGAATAATGGATTGTATAACCAGTTTCTTATCCACATTAGCGCGGATTAATTTAATCTGTTCCTGCGGGAAATTATTGCCCAGCAATACATCAGCCGCCTGCTCTAAATTACCAATGGTTGCGCTGATGCCCCAGATTTTGAGTCGGGAGTCCTGGATATGCTGACTTTTGACTTCGGACTCAAGACTTAAGACTTTTAGCCTGCTCAACCCCAACTCTACCTGTACCCCTCTTTTAGTGCCCAGCAATTCATGCCATTCATCAACCACCAAAACCTGCAGGCTTTGAAAAATTTTTGGATATTCTTTTTGCGCCAGCATCAGGTGAAGGCTTTCGGGGGTGGTAAGTAATACCTCGGGGAGTTTTTTCTTTAGCGCCTGTTTTTCGGCGGCCGGAGTATCGCCCGTGCGGGTGGCGATTCTCCAGGGTATCTGCAGGTCATCGCAAACCTCCTGCATGGCTTTTTTAATGTCGTTGGTTAATGCACGCAGCGGGGTTATCCAGAGCATTTGCAGGCCATTGTTCTGGCGCGTTTTGTAATCGGGGTGTTTATTTATAAAATCCGCCAGGAAAGGCAGGAACAAGGCAAACGTTTTACCACTGCCGGTAGGCGCATTTAACAAACCCGAATAGCCACCCAGGTAGCCTGCTTCCATTTCCTGTTGAAAAGGGAATTGGTGCCATCTTTTTTGCTTATACCATTGCTGTATAACTTTTTGCCCCGGGGTTATCATCATTAACAAACAAAATCAGGAGTATTTTGTGATACCATAAAAAAGTCCTGCCGGTAAATGGCAGGACTTTTCTTTATTTATAATACCACCGTTATTTCTTTTCCGGCAGCAATATCAGCTTAATTAAATTATTATTATTTAAATACTTGTTAGCCGCGTCTTTAGTGGTTTGCGCAGTAACCAGCTCCAAATCCTGCATATGTCTTAATATCTTATCAGGGTCCTCGTCATTTTGCGACGCTGCACTTAATGATGCTTCCCAAAAAGCATTTTGCTTTAATTGCGACTGGAAGGTACGTGCCTCTTTAAGAACAAATTTTTGAACATCCTTAGCTACAGGGCCATTTTGCTTTATTTTATTTAATTCATTAAGCACATAGGCAATGGGCCTGTCCACATTGTTGGCATCGCATAAAAATGATATAGTGATTTTATATCTGCTTTCAGGAATTTTTACATAACTGGCTCTTACCCCGGCCGAAAGTACGCCGCTTTCCGCTTTTATTGAATCAGCCAGGCGAATATTTAATACCTCTTCCAATGCATCCATCTGCACGTTATCTGCCGAATTATAATCATAAGCGCCGCTAAACACCAGCTGCACTGTTGCTCTATTGCTAACACCTTTATATACCGTTTTGGTAATTTGTCCGGCGGGCGGATGAATGCCTAACTTTTTATAAGTTTCTTTACGATTTGTTGCCGGCAAGCTGCCTAAATACCGTTCAAGGTAAGGCGTAATATCAGCTATTAAAAAGTTGCCTGTAAAGGTGAATGTAAAGTTGCTTGCATCGGCAAACCTATCTTTATAAAAGCTAAATGCCTTGTCTAAACTGGCTGCATTTAGCTGCTCCATAGTGGGCGACATTTCGCGCGGATTATAACTGTTTAAAACTGCTAAAATAGTATCCTGGTATACACTACCCGGATCATTGCTCTTATGGGCTATTAATGATTTTGCCTGGTTAATGTTGGTTGCCCAAACATCGGCATCTTTACGCGGATTGGTAAAATACAGGTAAACAAGCTCCATGGCTACTTTAAAATCCTGGAGCGAGGAGTATCCGGATACACCCTGGGTTGTTGCGCCTATATAAGGCTTAACACTTAAGTTTCTGCCGTTTAACATTTTTTCAAGCAATGTCTGGTTAAAACCGGCCACACCGCTATTGCTTATTACTGTTGATGAAAGATTAGCCGATGTAAAATCCTGGTCGTTGGCCACCGAAGTGCCGCCAAAACTATACCCCGTGAAAAGTATCTGGTTATTGGTATTATGTGTAGGTTTCAATATTACTTTTACACCGTTTGACAAGGTGATGTTTTCTACCAACAGCGTGGTATCGGTTTTTGAGCTGATAACTTTACCTGCTACAGGCAGCACTGTCATTAATGGCGAATTACGCTCATCCACGTACGCAACCAATCCTTTATTAGCATCGGCTATCCATTTCAATAAAGTTTGCTCGGTTGGCAATTTACCTTTTTCGCTATCGGGCGCTTCAATTAATATTACCCGGTTTTGGTCGTTTATAAACTTAGCGGCCAAAGCGTTCATCTCGTTAACCGTTATTTTACCTATGTTATTTATGTAATAGTTATACTCATAATCTATACCGGGTATAGCCTGCCCTGTTAAAAAATTACGTTCATACAGTCCTACAAAATTTGTTGATGGCGTATTATCTTTTTCTGCAAAACTATTAGAAATTTGTGCCAGCGCGGCTTGTTTGGCGCGCTCCAACTCGGTTAATGTAAATCCAAATTTTCGCATACGTTCTGTTTCGCCAATTATGCTCTTTACTGCAACTTCCAAACCGCCGGTATTTGCTACCGCAAGCGCTGTAAATGCATTTTGTTTACCTGTAAATGCACCATAGCCGGCCTGCCCAAACAATATGGGCGGTGCAGACATCTGGGTTATTTCGGCAATGCGGGCATTCAATATCTGGTTAAATAAGCTAATACGCATATTTTGCATAAAATCAGCCTGCGTTTTAACTATTGTTTGCGGCTGCTTTACTACAACCTGTATTAACGTATAAGGAAAGTCTTTATCAGTGACAAATTTTACCGCAGTACCGGGGATGGCAGGAACCGAAAATTGCGGCAACGGTTTTTCGGCCGCAGGGTTTCTTAATGCAGAGAAGTTGAATTTTATCATATCCTGTACCTGTTTCGGGTCAAAATCACCAACAACTATAATTGCCTGCAGATCCGGGCGGTACCAATCAGCATAAAAATTTTTAAGCGCCGCGTCTGTAAACCCTTTTACCGTGTTTTCTTTGCCGGTAGGGAAACGTTGCGCATACCGGGAGTTATTTAATAGTATAGGTAAAGTTTGTAGTTGCAGCCGTTCCTGCGATGTTTTACCGCCAACACGTATCTGCTCTGTAACTAACGCCTTTTCGCTATTTACGTCGGCCGGGTTAAATGTCATATAGGCCGCCCAATTAGCCATTAACTTAAAGCCATCTGCAAATATTTTGGCTGTATCCGTTGGCAGGTTTAATTGATAAACTGTTTCTTCATAGGTGGCATAGGCACTTGTATCGGGACCAAATCTTGTACGCAGGTTTTTAAGGTAACCCACCAGGTCATCTTTGGAAAAATCCCGTGTGCCCTTAAAGGCCATGCGCTGGGTAAAATTAGCCATGCCCTGTTGCGCTTCTGTTTCAATAACAGAACCACCTTTGCTTACCAGGAGCAGTTCTGCCCTGCCCTTCGGCCTTGCATTATTGCGGATATAATAAGTTAAGCCATTTGGTAATTTGCCAATTATAACGTCAGGATCAACGGGCAATGTGCCAACTGCTGCTATTGGTTTTGTTTGTTGTTTAGCTGTTCCTGATGTGGTTTTATGTGTTGTTGATGGGGTTGGTTTCTTTTTTACCTGCGCAACTGCTCCGGTTGTAAAAAGCAATGCTGCAGCCCATAAAAAAAGGCTCTTTTTAAAATTCATGTTTTAGGTTAAAATATTGTGCTAAGATGCAAAAACGCAAAGGTTAGTTAAAAATTATTTTAAGAGTAAAATTAAAAGGTTTTAGGTTAGGTTGTTATACCTTTATAACGATCTTCCGAAGATACAATATCCACATCAATACCCAAATTAGTAATGTCATTACAATTGCGCTGGCTAAGGAGGCATTAAAAGGCGACCAATAGGGTTCAAAAAGTATTTGATAGATAGATGAACTACCAAACCTTATTTTGTTAATATAATGCGGCACAAAGTCTGATAGCACATAAGCGGTAATAGCGTTAGCGCCAAACGGCAGAAAAAATCCTGTAAAATTTTTATACCGCTGTACATCTATCAGCCAGTAAAAAAATGCTAACGCGATGGTTGCCCATCCACCGGCATATAATACAAATGAGCTTGTCCATAAGGCTTTATTTATTGGAAAGAACAAATCCCATATCAACCCCAAAATAACAGCCAATACACCATAAGTAAACATCCAGCTCACTTTTACGCTATCCTCCCGATCCTTACGTTTAAGCCAGCTGCCAACACGTATACCAAACAAGCCGGTAGCAATGGCCGGTAATGTTCCTAATAATCCTTCAGGGTCCCAGGTATGCGATTCGCTCCATAAGTGATTGGTTGAGAAAACCATCCTATCTACCCAGGCGCCCATATTAGTGGCTGGCAGCAGGCTTGCAACACCTGTATCCGGAACGGGCACAAAGGTCATCAGCAGGTAATAGCCTACCAGTAATATAACAAACAGCCAATCGCGTACCTTTTGCGATGCTTTGATGTATAAAACGGCACAGATAAAAAACACTACCCCTATACGCTGCAGCACACCCGGAAACCTCATGTGCGCAAAATCCGGGTGCAAAATAATGTGTATGGTCAAACTTATCAATATCAATAAAACACCACGCCGCAAAGCACCCCATATCATTTTACTATGATTTCGGGGATCGGCAGCTTTTCTTTCCATTGCATAAACAATAGATACCCCCACGATGAATAAAAAGAATGGGAATATCAGATCAGTAGGCGTACAGCCGTTCCATTTAGAATGTTCTAATGGCGCATAAATATGTCCCCAATCGCCGGGATCGTTTACCAATATCATAGCGGCTATGGTTACACCTCTGAAGACGTCGAGAGATAATAGTCGTGAGTGTTGAGTGTTGCTCATTTTGATTGTATGAGTATTATGACGCAGGTTTTTTTTCTAAAGTACAAATTAATATAACCTAATAAAAATATCGTTTAAAAGTAATCCTATGCGGCGTTGATGGGTAAGTTTAGTTTTGCGGGTTAGGTTAACAGATTTTATCTTTTATTGTATATTCGTCCAAACTTTTCAATCATGAGCGCATATAGTTTTTTTCAAGAGCTGCATTCCATTTTCAGGTATGTAGTAATGGTATTGTTTATTTACACCATTTTAATGGCATTAATGGGCTGGTTTGGTAACAGGCCGTATACTAACCGTAACCGTTTAAGCAATTTGTTTGCCCTAATATCAGCACATACGCAGTTGCTTATTGGTATTGTGTTATACTTTTTAAGTCCGCTGGTGCAATTTAACAGTGCTACAATGAAAGACAGCACCTTACGCTACTTTACTGTTGAGCATTGGGTAATGATGGTTATCGCTATCGCGCTGATAACCGTTGGCCACAGCAAATCTAAAAAATTGGTACTGCCAGAGGCAAAACACAAAATAATTGCCCTGTTTTATGGCATTGCACTGCTCATAATTATTGGCGCATTGGCTGCAGGCAAAATTCCTATCTTAAAATAGTTGAAATAATTGAAAAAAAAGTGAGAAAAAATTTGGTAATTCAAATTTCTTTCTAAATTTGCGTCACAATGATCAAGAACACAAATAAAAACTCCTGGTGGCACCAATTAAATTTGGCAGCCGGATAAATTTTTGATCAAAGGAAACTAACCAATTGTAAACCTAATACGAAAACCCGGCGAACCCTCATTCGCTGGGTTTTTTGTTTTACAACTATTTTAAATACATAATGAAAAAATATAAAATTATAACCACCTATAAAAAGCTACTTGCAGATACTACAACCCCTGTAAGCATTTACCTGCGCTTACGCGATATTTTCCCAAACTCATTACTGTTAGAAAGCTCTGACTACCATAGCCGCGAAAACAGCACCAGCTATGTTTGCTGCGACCCGATAGGTGGGCTTACACTTAATGATGGTGAACTACATAAAAAATTTCCTGATGGTACCGAAGAAACATTTAAGGAGGGTGAGTTTGAATTAATAAGCCATATTAGCGACTTTCTGAGCAGTTTTGAAACGACAGATATCCCATTAAAAATTACAGCCAACGGCTTGTTTGGCTACTTCACACATGAAGCGGTTGAGCATTTTGAAACCATCCGCCTTAAAAAGAGTGATGACACCACCCGGAAGATCCCGGTAATGCAGTACAACATATATCGTTATATTATAGCGATTGATCATTTTAAGAATGAGCTGTATATATTTCATAATCAGCCGGAAGGTGAAGAAGAAAACGGGGGCCTGAATAAAATAAAGGACCTGATAAAAAATAAAAACTTCCCTGAATATACTTTCCAAAGTTCGGCTGATGAAAAATCTAACTTAACCAATGAGGATTTTATAGCGGTGGTTGAAAAAATGAAGCAGCATATTTACCGGGGCGATGTGTTCCAGATAGTGCCTTCAAGGGCTTTCTCCAAACAATTTACAGGCGATGAATTTAATGTGTACAGGGCATTACGCTCTATTAACCCATCGCCTTACTTGTTTTATTTTGATTATGGCGATTTCAGGATATTTGGTTCATCGCCCGAGGCGCAGATCACTATAAAAAACCGCAAAGCTTCCATTTACCCAATAGCTGGCACATTTAAACGCAGCGGCGATGATGAGAAGGATGCCGAGCTGGCCCATAACTTAAAGAACGATCCGAAAGAATCGGCAGAACATGTAATGCTGGTTGACCTGGCGCGTAACGATTTGAGCCGCCATTGCGAGCAGGTAGAAGTAAAAGCGTTTAAAGAAGTGCAGTATTATTCGCATTTAATACACCTGGTATCTATGGTAAGCGGCAATTTATTGCCCGGTGTACCTACTTTTAAAGTAGTTGCAGATACCTTCCCGGCCGGAACGCTAAGTGGCGCCCCAAAATACCGGGCTATGGAGATCATAGACGAAAATGAGAATATTAAACGAAGTTTTTACAGCGGCGCAATAGGCTACTTAGGCTTTAATGGCGATTTTAATCATGCTATCATGATCCGCTCATTTTTAAGTAAAAATAACACTTTGCACTACCAGGCAGGCGCGGGCATTGTAGCCGGTTCTGTAGCCGTAAGTGAGTTAAATGAAGTTAACAATAAAATAGCCGCTTTGCGTAAAGCAATTGAGCTGGCAGAAGAATTGTAATAGAACAACAAAAGAATTAAACTAACGTAATAAAATAATTCCCCTATTAAATAAAAGAAAGTTGGGAGGTGAAACATGGAAAATAAAATTTTAATTATTGACAACTACGATTCGTTCACATACAATTTAGTACACCTGGTAAATGAGATTGGCCTGCAATGCGAAGTATGGCGCAACGACCAATTTAATATTGACGATGTGGACGCGTATGATAAGATCATCCTTTCGCCAGGTCCGGGTATTCCATCCGAAGCCGGTTTGTTGCTGAATGTGATAGAAAAATATGCACCAACAAAAAGCATATTTGGTGTATGCCTTGGTCAGCAAGCTATTGCCGAGGTTTTTGGTGGTACCTTATATAACCTAAAACAACCCATGCATGGCATAGCCACCCCCATAATAGTTACCGACGAAAAGGAAATATTATTTAAGGGTTTGCCGCACAGCTTTAAAGTTGGCCGTTATCATTCATGGGTGGTTGATGAAAAATCAATACCCGATGTGTTAACCGTAACCGCTATCGATGAGGTTGATAACTCGGCCATGGCATTAAGGCATAAGCAATATGATGTTAGGGGCGTACAGTTTCATCCGGAATCTATCCTTACAGAATTTGGAAAAGAAATGATGCAAAACTGGTTAACTTCCGGTCATTCAATTGAACAATTGGCCGGTATTAATAAAATTGTATATAACTAAATAAAACACCCCCCGCATTGGTGGCGGGGCCAGGCTATGAATATACTTGATAAAATTGTTCTGAATAAAAAAGCCGAGGTAATATCAGCTAAAAAAAATACCAGTATTGCAGAGTTAGAAGCTTCGGCATTATTTAGCAGGCAAACTTACTCGTTCAAAGAGTTTTTGCTGGACCCTGCACGTACCGGTATTATAGCAGAATTTAAACGCAGGTCACCTTCAAAAGGTATTATTAATGATAAAGTTAGTGTTGAAGCGGTAACTGCCGCTTATGCAGCAGCCGGGGCATCGGCCCTATCGGTGCTAACAGATACCGATTTTTTTATGGGTACTAAAATCGATCTTTTTAAGGCGCGCGGCACAAATACTATCCCCATTTTGCGCAAAGATTTTATGATAGACGAATACCAGGTAATAGAGGCAAAATCACTGGGTGCCGATATTATTTTATTAATTGCCGCCATACTTACTCCTGCTGAAATACAAACACTGGCATCATTAGCAAAAAGCCTGGGTTTAAATGTGCTGCTTGAGGTACATAACCTGGAAGAACTACAGCGCAGCATTAACCCTAATTTGGATGCTATTGGTGTGAATAACCGCAACCTGGCCGATTTTACCGTATCTGTAGAAACATCTTATAAGCTGGCAGAGCATATCCCTTCAGAGTTTTTAAAAATATCAGAAAGCGCCATCAGCGATACGGAAACTATCAAGGGCCTAAAAAAAGCCGGCTTTAACGGATTTTTAATTGGCGAGAACTTTATGAAACAAGATGATCCGGGTTTGGCAATGAGGGAATTTGTTAAGGGGTTGAAGTAATAGTTTTAAATTATTCCAGTTCCAAGATATCAATATTTTTAAATAATTGGTGATAGCTTGGTATTCAACCATATCTCCCAATGTTTAGGCCAGTATGAATGATAATCACTGACATATAATCGTTAAGCTATTTTGGCATATAAACCATCATAATTATTCCTTTTTGTAACTTGGCACTTTGATTGATACAAAAATACCGAATGAAACAAAAATTTTATGATACTGCTGTGAAGCAGGAACGAGCCGTTTTGGTAGGCGTTATTACCGCTAACGAAACGGAGGAGCGCGCGAAAGAATATTTAGAAGAATTACAATTTTTGGTGGATACCGCCGGTGCAGAAACTGTTAAAATATTCACACAAAAACTACAGAAACCAGACAGGGCCACCTTTGTAGGCTCGGGCAGGCTGGAAGATATTCAGGCATTTGTAAAAGAAGAAGAGATAGATATAGTTGTTTTTGATGATGAGCTAACTCCATCGCAACTGCGTAATATTGAAAACGAGTTACAGGTTAAAATACTTGACCGTAATAACCTGATACTGGATATCTTTGCCAACCGTGCACAAACCGCGCAGGCCAAAGCCCAGGTTGAACTGGCTCAATTACAGTACTTGTTACCCCGCCTTACCCGTTTATGGACACACTTAGAGCGCCAAAAAGGTGGTATTGGTATGCGCGGACCGGGTGAGAGCCAAATTGAGACTGACCGCAGGTTAATATTAAACAAGATAGACCTGCTTAAAGACAAGCTAAAGCTGATAGATAAGCAAAACGCTACACAGCGTAAAAACCGTACGCAAATGGTGCGTGCCGCGTTGGTGGGTTATACCAACGTAGGTAAATCAACCATCATGAATATGATATCTAAATCTGACGTGTTTGCAGAGAATAAGCTGTTTGCCACACTGGATACTACGGTTAGAAAAGTAGTGATAGAGAATGTGCCTTTTCTGTTATCAGATACAGTTGGGTTCATACGTAAACTACCTCACCATTTGGTGGAGTGTTTTAAGTCGACACTTGATGAAGTGCGCGAGGCTGATATATTGATACATGTGGTTGACATTTCGCACCCCGGTTTTGAGGATCAGATACGTGCTGTAAATGAAACATTGAAGGACCTGGGCGCGAGTGATAAACAAATCATAACCGTGTTTAATAAAATGGATGCCTATAAGCCCATCCAAATGAATCCCGGCGAAGAAGCTGAACCTTTAACACTGGATGATTTTAAACATAGCTGGATGGCCAAAAACAATAGCCCGGCCATATTTATATCGGCCACTAAAAAAGAAAATATTGACGAGTTTAGAAGCTTGCTATATGATTATATAAAGCAGGTACATGTGGATAGATATCCGTATGATCATTTGTTGTATTAATGCACCAGGAAGCGTCAATCTGAATCATTTCTTGTTTATATCCGCTATCACCCTATCCAGGTCCTTATTAAATTCAACAGGCGTTTCAACCATAGCGAAATGCCCGGTGCCGTGGGTATAAAATACCTGGTAGGGTATCTTTTTGGCATCCATATTTTTGGTGCCGGTTGGGGTTACATCGCTATTAATAAGGTATAATTTCTGTTTGTATTGTTGCAGTTTAGCCAGATCGTCAAAATCATTGCCTTGTTCCAGGGTTGATGTAGCTATGGTAGAGTCGGTATGGGTTACATCGTTCAGGATGCGCTTTTTAATTTCCGGCGAGGTGGTTTTAGAAAACAGCTGCTGATTGAACCATTGTGTAGCTACACCTTTAAAGTTTTTACGCATTTGCCCGATGGCGTCCGTAAATTCTTTTTTGTCCTTTTCGGTTTGTTGTACGCCAACATTTTTAAAATTATCTACCCCAACTATGCCAATTACTTTGTAAGGATTATCAATAGCTGCCTGTAAAACTATTTCGCCCGCCATGGAATGGCCTATCAATATTACTTTTTTTAGCTGTAGTTGATTAATGACCGAATCCACATCATTGCTATACTCCCTCGTGCCCCATTTATCACGGTTCCCGCCTGATTGCCCAAAGCCCGGTAAATCAATGGTTACTATGCGATAGCGGTTCTTGAAATACGAAACCTGGTTAGACCAGTAACTTCTGTTAATGGCCCAACCGTGTACAAATAGCAAGGTGGTATCAGCCACGCTGGTATCGCTAAAGGCTATGTTTATACCATTATTATGTAGCGCGGCTACGGTATCGGTTTTTTGCAGGTTAATAGGTTTTGAATTCCTGCATGAAAATATCGAACACGATAAAATAATGATAGCGAGAAGGCAGAATAATGATTTCATGACAAAGTTGTTTAGGAGTTAACTATCGCAAATTAATTTTGTTTGCGATGATAACCTAATAATTCATAAGCATTTAACCTTATTTAACAAGTATCAGGTCAGGAAAATATTATACTTTATCTCGGGGATTATGCCTTTTTCTAATGCCGTATCAAACAATAATTTAATAGCTTTCCTCCCCTCCTCACCCAAATCAACCGAGTATTTATTTACATATAGCTCAATATGCTTATACATCACTTCCTCGCTCATTTCCTGCGCATGCTGGCGAATAAATTCTAAGCCCGATTTGGGATTGGCAAATGCAAACTCAACAGATTTACGCAGCACCCGGTTTATTTTATGCTGAACATCAAGCGGTAAGTTACGATTGGCAACAATACCACCTAACGGAATAGCGCAGCCGGTTTGTTTCTCCCAGTAATCGCCCAGGTCTATGATCTTTTTTAAGCCTTTATCCTGGTAAGTGAAACGGTTTTCGTGAATGATCAATCCTACATCTACCCTACCTTCTAAAACCGCGTTTTCTATATCAGAGAATACCAGCTCAACTTTATTGGTAGCTTCGGGGAAAGCTAATCCTAATAAAAAATTAGCGGTGGTGTATTTGCCGGGGATACCGATTTTTAGTCCGGAGTCTTGAGTCTTAAGTCTTGAGTGGAGAATTTCAGGATCACCTTTGCAGATCAGCATCGGGCCAACGCCATAGCCCAGCGCGCTGCCGGCATCCAGCAATACGTATTGATTAGCTATATAAGCAAAAGCATGATAACTTAGTTTAGTAATATCTAACTCGCCGCGGAAGGCTTTTTGATTAAGCGTTTCCACGTCGTCATAAAACACCTCGAACTCCAACCCTTCAGTATCAATTTTATGATGAATAAGCGCGTCGAAAATAAAAGTATCATTAGGGCAGGGCGAAAAGCCGAGAGTTAGTTTCATGGCATCAGAGATTTAGAGATTGGTTAATTAGAGATCAGGTCTAAACATTCGTTAATTAATAACGCTACCTATAATTCTCTAATTAATTCAAGCGCAAATGTATTCAGATTTTTAACAGCAAGCCCTACTTGCCAGTTGTCGCGATTGCGTTTTTCTACATAATTTGACACTGCCCTGATCTGTATGCAAGGCACTTTCAATTCACGACATACATAGAAGAAAGCGGCGCCTTCCATACTTTCCAGTTGGGGGTTAAGCCGCTCAACAACGGCTGCTATAGTCTCATCATTACCATGAACGGTATTTACGGTGATTGCTTTGGCCTGTTTAATATTAATCTTTTTAGTGAAATGACTAATGCTGCCGTTAGGCCTGAAAATGCTGGCCCCAAAACCCAGTTGCTCTATACTGATAAACTTTTTATCATCTTCTGCCCCTAATTCGGCAAAGGTATCTTCTGTAATTTCTACTATATCACCAGGCAGGATGCTCCTGTCAAAACTACCGGCAATGCCCAGATTTATTACCAGGTGGTATACATTATGGGGTAAATGCCTGGCTAATGCAAACGCCGTTGGCACCATGCCCGCACCGGTTATTAATATCGAGCAGTTAGCTATCGATGTATGCCGGGTAACAAACAGGTTTTCGCCCTCGTCAGACTTTTGCATACTCAGCGCTTCCATTAAAGGTTCAACTTCGGGCTGGGTAGCAGCAACAATTAATATCCGCATGTCATTTTCTTTATTCAACTAAGATAAACAAACGCCCTTATAATTGTTTTGTATATTTGTACCCATTAAATATTATGATGATACACATAACGCGCAGGGAACATTTTAATGCAGCACATAAAATGTACCGGGATGAGTGGAGCGCAGAAAAAAACGCAGAAGTGTTTGGCAAATGCGCTAACCCAAACTGGCATGGGCACAACTATAATTTGTTTGTAACTGTAAAGGGACATGTTACGCATGCCACAGGCTATTTAATAGATTTGAAAGAGCTAAAAATTATCATTAACGATTATGTTATTGAAAAGCTTGACCATAAAAATATTAACCTGGATGTTGAATTTATGAAAGGCAAAATGGCATCGACCGAATTGCTTTGTATTGAAATTTTTAACCAGCTAAAAGCACCGATTGAAGCCTATGAAGGCGTGTTTTTACATTCGGTAAGATTATTTGAAACTGAAAATAACTCGGCAGAGTATTTTGGCGATTAAACCTGAACAATGATTGATAAAAATAATATCCCCGACAGGGATGATGATATTAACGGTTACGAAAAAATTGACCGTTATAACCCCGAACTGATTGACAGCTTATCGGCTCATTACAAAAGCATTTTAAAGCAAATAGGTGAAAACCCCGAACGCGAGGGCCTGTTAAAAAGCCCCGAACGTATTGCTAAAGCAATGTTATACCTTACCCAGGGATATGACATGGATGCAAAAGAAATTCTGAATTCGGCTTTATTTAAAGAAGAATACAGCCAAATGGTGATTGTTAAGGATATTGAGGTGTACTCTATGTGTGAGCACCATATGCTGCCGTTTTTTGGCAAGGCACACATTGCCTACATACCAAATGGTTATGTAGTGGGGCTGAGCAAAATACCGCGCTTGGTTGATGCCTATGCCCGCCGCCTGCAGGTACAGGAACGCCTGACTAACGAAATTAAAGATTGTATACAGGAAACCCTGCAGCCCATAGGCGTAGGCGTAGTTATAGAGTGCCGCCACCTGTGCATGTGTATGCGCGGCGTACAAAAACAAAACTCGGTTACTACTACCTCTGCCTTTTCGGGCGGATTTTATCAGGAAAAGACCCGGGCAGAGTTTTTACATCTAATTTCATCGAAATTAGGTTAGTGATTGGAGATTAGTTAATTAGAGATTAGTTGGTTATTCTGCAAACACAAATCTCTAATCAATTGTTATTAACTAAACTCTAATCACCTATTAACTGATCACTAACGTCAACTAATCTCTAATCACCAATTAACTAATCACTATATTGAAAGCATATATTTTCCCCGGGCAAGGCGCCCAGTTTGTAGGTATGGGCAAAGACCTGTATGAACAGTCTGACAAGGCCCGCGAGCTATTTGAGCAGGCTAATGATATATTAGGCTTCCGCATTACTGATATTATGTTTAACGGTACCGACGAAGATCTTAAACAAACCAATGTTACCCAACCGGCCATATTTTTACATTCGGTTATATTAGCTAAAGTATTACCAGATTTTGCTCCTGGTATGGCCGCAGGTCATTCATTGGGCGAGTTTTCGGCATTGGTAGCTGCTAACGCTTTATCATTCGAGGATGGTTTACGTTTGGTTGCCGCCCGCGCCAACGCTATGCAAAAAGCCTGCGAGATACAACCATCAACCATGGCGGCTATTTTAGGGTTGGATGATTTTACGGTTGAGGATATTTGTCAGCGTATAAGCGACGTGGTGGTTCCCGCTAATTATAACTGCCCGGGGCAGTTAGTAATATCCGGCACCATATCAGGCATTGATAAAGCTTGCGAGTTAATGACCGCGGCCGGTGCCAAAAGAGCTTTAAAGTTAAATGTAGGCGGCGCATTTCACTCGCCATTAATGGAAGCTGCGCGTGTTGAACTGGAGCATGCTATTGTAAACACGGTTATAAACAAACCTATTTGCCCTATTTATCAAAATATCGATGCCAAACCCTATATAGATCCGGAGCTGATAAAACACAATTTAATAAGGCAGCTTACCGGCCCGGTTAGATGGACACAAACCGTAATGCACATGCTGGAAGATGGGGCCACCTCATTTACCGAAGTTGGGCCGGGCAACGTTTTGCAGGGCCTTGTCAAAAAGGTGGACCGGGCAATGCCAACATCGAGTGCCTCATTACAACAATAATTTTTATAAGCCGCAAACTAAAGCGGCTTTTTTTTATTTGTAAGTTTACATAAATCTATTTAAAAAATTTGAGTTACTCGGGGAAAATACGTTTAATGCTGGCCCTGTTGGCTGCCAGCTTATTATTAACGGCAATTATTGTGCGTTCAACGTATACCCCTGTAATCAATCTTACCCAAACAGCCAAAATATTGGAGGATAATCTTCATAAAAAAGAAGATTATGTGCACAAAGCTATTAATACTCCGGCAGTGTTTAACAAGTTTAAAACTATTACTAATAATGACACCGAGGGCTTAAATTGTATCCGGAAGTTTACTACCAATCGCGGCATTTGCTTAGTAATTTTTAACAATAATCATCTGAGGTTTTGGAGCAGTATTAAATTTATACCGGCTACGGCCTCAGAAATAAAAGAAGGTTCTTCATTTATTAAAGTAACTAATGGTTATTACGAAGCTATTAAAAAAAGTGAGGGTAATATTTCTGTTATTTTTTTTATTCCTGTAAAAACAAATTACACCGTTCAAAATCAATATCTGAAAAACGCTTTTGCTAAAGATCTGCTTAAAGATAACAATATTGAAGTTGCTGATATTACCGACAGAAGCATATACCCCATTCATAGCATTAATAACACTTATCTGTTTTCGGTAATGGTTAAAAACAATGAGGTTAACTATCATTTCTTTTATTTCGAGCTGATTGTATGGTTACTAACGTTTATGGTGGTATGCATGTTAATACAAAACATTTGTAATTACCTGGCATATAGGGGCCACGTAGCTTTATCGCTATTATTTTTAACGCTGTTTATTGTTGCACTAAGATTTATTAACCTGTATTATAATTGGCCAAATTTTACTTACAAACTTGATATTTTTGATCCAAAACTTTATACATCAAACAATATTTATCCATCATTAGGCGATCTGTGCATAAATATTTTAATGCTTAGCTGGTTTACGGCTTATGTACATCGCCAACGCTTTAAACTACTAACACGCATACCCGGAAAAATTAAAAGTTACTGTATTTTGTTGGGATGTATATTAATCTTAATCATAACATCAACAGAACTGTTAGAAGTATTTTATGGGCTGGTTGTTAATTCTAATATAAGTTTTGATGTAAATAATGTACTTAGCCTTTCTGTTTTTAGCTTATGCGGCTTGTTAATGCTATGTTTTAGCTTTTTTATATTTTACCTGTTAAATGAAATTTTTTTAACTGTTTGCAGTAAGCTCCCAATATCAAGTAATAGGCAGTTTTTAATATTTGGTATAAGCATATTGTTAACTACATTCATTATAACCTATTATAGGGGTGAGTTTACAGCATTTTATATTTTGTGGGCGCTAATAGTAATAATACGTGGTTATGCCTATCATTACCATCATGGCAAAAACACATCTTTAACTTTTGCCTGCATACTTTTTATATGCGCCATTATTTCGTCAATTACCCTCATCCACCTTGAATCATTAAAAGAAAGAAAAAACCGGGAGGTATTTATACAAAAGCTGGAAACACCAAACGATGTAACAGCAGACTCTTTATTTAAAAAAATAGAGAACCAAATTGTTGCTGACCCTTTAATAACCCGTTACTTTAATGATACATTAAATAATAATAATTACCTGAAAAATCGTTTTCAGAAGCTTTATTTTGATGGATACCTGTCTAAGTATGAGTTCAAGCTCCATGAATTTAATAACGATGGGCAATCCATATCT
The DNA here is from genome assembly GCF_028288205.1 of Mucilaginibacter sp. Lineage (GTDB taxonomy): Bacteria > Bacteroidota > Bacteroidia > Sphingobacteriales > Sphingobacteriaceae > Mucilaginibacter. The sequence goes on along the minus strand of NZ_JAQBOD010000025.1, from coordinate 25,033 downwards.
GCTGATAAAACTTATACAAAAGATGTTTTTAATGACATGGTGCTTTATAGCTCCTTTAAAGTTTCAGATTATTTTTATCGCCAAAATGAATCTTTTGGGTCTCAAATTTACTTTGCCATACTTCCGGTGATTCAAAAGGGCGAAAGCATAGGTTCAATAGTAATTGAATTGAGATCAAAAGTGCTGCAAACAACTGACTATTTCCCCGAATTATTAATTGATGGGCAAATAAAAATAAAAAGCGAGGAAGAATTTAAAAATTACTCGTACGCGTTTTACACAGACAATAAATTACTGTCACAAAGCGGAAGCTATGTATACAACCTGGTAAATAAGACCTTTAGCGGACCAATAAAAACATATGTACAAAAAACCACTACTAATATTGACAATATATGGTACAGGCCATTTACTACATATAGCCATTTAATATACAGGCCAAGCGAACGTAATTTAATTGTTGTAAGCAAAGAAGAGAATACCCTGTTTTATAGTATTACTTCGCTAACTTTCTTTTTTGTAATATTTCTGGCATTTAGTATGATTACTATACTGGCTAACTGGACATGGGTGCGTATAAGAATATTAACCATTACTAATGATAAAATAAAATGGGGATTTAAAATAAACCCTGATAAAATATTGTATAAAACCCGTATACAATTTTCGATGGTATTTGCAGTAGTGGTTACGTTAATATTAGTAGGCCTGATAACCTATGTATCCATTAGTACCCAATACCAAACCCAGCAGGATAAAATGATCCGCGATAAAATTATTAAGATAACCTCGGCTTTTGAAAACGACTTTATCAATAAATACACAGCTAATATTAACTACCAAAGCCAGGCTAATTTTGATGTGTTGGCTAAATCATACGCGTCTGACCTGATTTTGTTTGATCGGTATGGCTCTTTGCTATTTACTACCCAACCCCGCATTTATGAGTATGGGTTAATTGCAAAATGGATGAATGCCAAGGCGTATATTAATTTAAATACCTTACAACGATCAGAATATATTAACGATGAGACAATAGGCGACCTGAGTTATAAAGCGGCTTATGCGCCCTTAAGAAACGCAAAGGGCGAAACTTTATACTATCTGCAACTTCCTTATTTCTCTAACGAGTTGGATTATAAAGAGCGTATAGGCTCATTACTTAATGTAATGATAAATATTTATGCTTTAATTTTTATAGCTATTGGCTTATTTGCTGTAATTATTGCACGCCAAATTACCAATCCGTTAAGCATTATACAGCAAAGTTTGAGCAAAACCATATACGGCAAAAAAAACGAAGCTATAAAATGGGATAGGGATGATGAGATTGGGGCATTGATAAAAGAATATAACAATATGATTGCTGCCTTAGAAAATAGCGCGCTAAGACTTGCACAATCTGAAAGAGAGAGTGCCTGGCGGGAAATGGCAAAGCAGGTTGCGCATGAAATTAAAAACCCGCTAACCCCATTAAAGCTTGGATTACAGTTGCTGGAAAAATCATGGCGGGAGAAAGACCCTAAATTCGACCAGAAGTTTGAACGGTTTAGCAAATCATTTGTTGAGCAAATTGAAAGCTTGTCATCCATAGCTTCAGAGTTTTCGGCATTTGCCAAAATGCCTGATACCAGGATGGAGCGCTTTAATATTTTTGATGTGATAAGCCAGGCGGTAACTATTTTTAAGCAAACAGATAATTTTAATATTTTGTACCATGTTCCTGAAAATTCATTTTTAATTAATGCAGATAAGGATCAGTTATTACGCTGTTTTAATAACTTGTTAAAAAATGCCATTGAAGCTACACCACCAGACAGATTTGGAATAATTGAGATCAATTACGAAATAAATTCAAAAAATATTTTAATTACCGTTAAGGATAATGGTAATGGTATACCCGAAAACATGCGCGAAAAAATATTCGAGCCAAACTTTACCACCAAAAGTTCAGGTACGGGCCTTGGGTTGGCATTTGTAAAAAATTCTATAGAAAATGCCGGCGGAAAAGTTTGGTTTGAAACAGAACAGGGTAAAGGCACAACGTTCTTCCTTAATTTTCCGGTTGCCGGTTAAACTATTACAGCAAGGCAATCGCTTTTAAAATTGCAGGCAGGCGTAGCTCCAAAATATAAGTGCCGGTTTTGGCTAAAGCCCATCTATAATTATAATCTTAGCCCGTTGGCTGAAGCCAAACGGCAATGAAAAAACTTTTTGCTATCATTGCCGTCACCATTTATGTGACGGTCCCGTAAAAGAATTAGTACCGGCTTTAGCCCAAAAATCGCCATTATGGGTAAATGACGACCTGTTTGGTCAGTCAATTTTTAAAATCGTTTGCCCTGATTATTACAGCTTCTGCAGTTAATTTTATTTAAAAAATATTAATTTGCAATCAGTTACGTTATTGTTTACTGGCTTAATTCATTAAAAATATATCCGTATATTTGTCGTTTAACTTAATTAAGTTAACGCCGCAAAATTTTAAATGAGGTTTATTATACTCTTAACTTTATCCACCATAGGTTTTACCGCTTCTGCCCAGTTTTGGCATCGTAAGCCTAAACCGCAGGAAGAACGTTTCCCCCAATTAATAGCAGTATCTCATAATTCTGTAATAGTTAAACAGGTAATAAACATACCTTACCAGGATATACATGACCTGCAATTGCGCCGCAGCGTTTATAATTTAGAATTGGCAGAAGATGTAATACTGGCAGAAGCAAAGCATAATATGCGTTTTAGACAATACAGCCTTGCCAGTTATAACTTTAGCGACCTGGCTGCATTATATATGCAGCAAAATCGTTTCTCAGAAGCTAAGTGGTATTTATTACAAAGCAATGCCATATCGCGCCAGCAAGATGACACTAAGCATACCCTGTCTAATTTATTAGCCCTGGCCGATATTAAGTTTCAAATTGGCGAACCCGCGTTGGCCAAACTTGATATGCAGGAAGCTCATGATATTGCAGCGGCTAAAGGCATGCAAACAGATCTTATAGAGATTGATAAAAAAATACAGTATCTGCAAAACAGCAAGCTCGTTGCCATAAAAGCAGAAATACGCTATGATTCTGCCGTAGAAGCTGCCAATAGCAAAAAGATAATAAACTAATTACTCTCCACTTATATAACATTAACGTAAAATACCTGTGGGTTATTTAAAACAGTAAAACATTATTGTAATATTGTTACTTATTATTAGTCTTATATATAGGCATCTGTTTTTCACTGTCTATTTTTTATACATTAACAAATAAAATAGGCACAAGTATTGATGTACCATAAAACTCTTGATTTAACGTTAGTAAAAGATATGTTTAAGAAATTTTATTTTGTGCTGGTACTTGGTGCCACACTGGCTTGTAACGCAGCTCCGTCTAAACCGGTAAAGGTAGCCGGCTCTAATAACTTAGAACCCACTAAACAACAAAGTGTTGTTTGTAAAACAGTAGCTTCGTTAATATCTCAATGGAACTATAAGAAGGTTAATCTAAATGACTCTTTGTCAGAAGTGATCTATAAACGTTATATTAAAGATCTGGATCAGGGCCATAGTTATTTATTGGCAACGGATATTAAGGATTTTGATAAATACAAAAACTCGCTTAGTGACGATATAAAAAACGGCAATCTTAATGATGTGTTTTACATTTTTAATGTGTTTCAAAAACGGTATGAAGAGCGCATACGATACTCAATTGCCCAGATAGATAAAAACTTTGATTTCTCGCAAAAAGAATCATTTACTTATGACCGGGCCAACCTGCCGTGGATCGCTACTGAAACCGAAATGAATACAGAGTGGACCAAGCGTGTAAAATATGATTTGCTTAATTTACAGCTGGCTGCAAATGATATAGCAAAAAATAAAGAAAAGCTAAAAAAACGTTATCAGGACCTGCTATCGCAAAATAGTAAATTAACCGGCGATGATGTTTTCCAGATATTTATGGATGATTTTACCGAAGCGATTGACCCGCATACCAATTACTTTGATCCATTTCATGCGGCGCAATTTAATATGGAAATGTCAAGATCATTACAAGGCATTGGCGCGACACTTGAAACCAAGAACGAATATATAAGTATACAATCGCTTGTTGCAGGGGGCCCGGCAGATAAAAGCCATCAAATTAATACCGGCGACAGGATATTGGCAGTTGCACAGGGCAAAGATGGTGAGTTCCAGGATATAATTGGCTGGCGCATAGATAATGCTATAAAATTAATACGCGGTACTAAAGGAACATTAGTAAGACTTAAAATACTTCCACAGGGTAAATCTGTTTCTGACCAGCCAAAGGTTGTTGAAATTGTACGTGAGAAGATAGTTTTGAAAGACCAATTGGTTAAAAAAGAAATACGCACTTTTAACAACAACGGAAAAACATATAAGATCGGGATAATAAACGTACCGGCTTTTTATGCTGATTTTAATGCCTTAAGAGCCGGCGACCCTAACTATCAAAGTACAACACGCGATATGAAGCTGATACTGGATACCTTAAAACGTGAAAACATTGATGGTATAGTAGTAGACTTGCGCGAAAATGGCGGCGGATCATTAAATGAAGCTATTTCGCTTACCGGGCTATTTATTAAAACAGGCCCTGTAGTACAGGTTAGAGATACACAAAACCAGGTAGAGGTTAATAAGGATGATGACCCGTCTATTGCTTATACCGGCCCAATGGCGGTATTAGTTGACCGTTTCAGCGCGTCAGCATCCGAAATTTTTGCCGGGGCTATACAAGATTACGGGCGCGGCTTAATTATAGGCACACAAACTTATGGTAAAGGTACAGTACAAAGCGAAATAGACCTGGATAAAGTAATCACCCCTTCAATTACTGATAAATTAGGTTTAACAGCCAGCGGGAATGCTGTTACAAAGAGCTCTACAGGCAGCACAAATAACTTTGGGCAATTAAATTTAACCATAGCTAAATTTTATCGTATTAGCGGTAATTCCACTCAACATAAAGGCGTTATTCCAGATATCCAGTTCCCTTCAATAATACCACTGGATAAATATGGCGAGGACATTGATCCATCTGCTTTACCTTTTGACATTATAGCCAAAAGCGATTATACCAAAGTTACAGACTTTACTACAGCTATACCGCAGTTAACCAGGCAGCATGAACAACGCATGAGCTCCAGCGCAAGCTACAAAGCTATATTGCAAAACATTGCTGATTATAAAAAAAGCGAATCAGAAAAAACGGTTACCTTGAATGAGCAGCAATTAAAAAAACGACGTGATGAAGATGAGCAAAAATCATTAGATCGCGACAATGCGCTTAGAGTAGCTTTAGGTCTTCAACCATTAAAGAAGGGTCAAACCAAACCTAAAAAAGAAGACCTTGATGCTTTAAAACTGGAAGCTGGCCAAATATTAATAGACTATATAAATTTGGATAGTAAGGTTACCCGCGTTGGGACTGTCAAAACGTTTTAATGTTTTATACAAATAGCGATAGCCCTTGCGAAGTTTTATAAAACCGTGCAAGGGCTATCGCTATTATATCCAACTAAGTTTCAGTCGCCTCTACGCCCTCGTGTCATTCCCATTATAAATACTCAGATAGCTTTCATATCGGGATAGCTCTATCTCGCCATTTTCTAATGCTGCCAATACGGCACAACCGGGCTCATTAATATGCCGGCAATTATTAAAACGGCAATTATGCATGCGTGAGCGCATTTCGGGGAAGAAACGGCCCAGCTCATGCTTTTCAATATCTATCACTCCCAACTCACGGATACCGGGGGTATCAATTATAAATCCGCCTTGCGGCAGCTCAAACATTTCGGCAAAAGTGGTCGTATGGGTGCCTTTGTCGCTCCATTCAGATACCTCACTTGTGCGCAGCTCCAGATCAGGCAACAGGGCGTTGATCAGACTTGATTTGCCAACACCAGAATGGCCCGAAAACAAGGTTACTTTATCTTTTAACAGATCCTGTACCTGGCTAATATTAGTCCCATCTAATGCGGAAACCGAGTAACATGGGTAACCTATATTTTCATAAACAGCTTTATAATCGGCCAATATTTCTAATCCTTCATCGCTAAACAGGTCAAGCTTGTTGTAAACTAATTTGGCGGGGATATCATAAGCCTCGGCCGTAACCAAAAACCGGTCAATAAACCCTAACGAGGTCCGCGGCGATGCCAAAGTAACTACCAGCAAAGCCTGGTCAAGATTGGCGGCGATAATTTGCCCCTGTTTGGACAGATTGATAGATTTGCGAATGATATAATTTTTACGCTGATGCAGGTTGGTAATAACGCCGGTTTGCTGTTCGGGTTCCAGATCAAAATCAACCACATCGCCCACAGCTAAAGGGTTGGTGGTTGTAATACCCTTTATGCGAAACTTGCCTTTAATACGACAATCATATCTCTTCCCATCAGGCGTTTGCACCTGGTACCAGCTTCCGGTTGATTTTGTTATTAGTCCCTGCATTATAAATGAGCAGCAAAAGTAGTAATTACCTGGCTCATTAATTTGCCATAGCTTTTAATTTAAAAAAACAATGCTTTTTAGATTAAAAAAAATGAAAAGTAAAATAAATCTTGCTTATTAAAAAAATATCTACTTACTTTACAGTCATTATATGATAACTAAATTTACAACACCAACATCGACTACAACCACCGGCAAAAGCTACGGAGGAAGATAATCGTATGGTGTAAAACATAAAAAAAAAACCACATGAGCGCCTTCCTCCACACAGAGGAAGGCGCTTTTTGTTTAAATAATATAATAAATGAAAATTCTAAAATTTGGCGGAACATCCGTAGGTTCAGTTCAAAGTATCCAAACCTTATTAAACATCTTAAAAGATGAGATCAAGTTAGCGGCTGATGATCAGCCGGTAGTAGTGCTGTCTGCCATGAGTGGTGTAACCAATCTGCTTATATCAATGGCCGAAGAAGCAGCTATAGGCAATGATTTTACAACCCCGCTGGCCGAGCTGGAAAAGCGCCATTTTGACATTGTTAAAAGCCTGCTCCAAATCCAAAAACAAAATCCGGCTTTAACACAGTTAAAGATCAACTTTAACCAACTGGAAGAGTTATTGCAGGGCATTTTAACGCTGCGCGAACTGACCCCTAAAACACGCGATCTGGTACTGAGTTATGGCGAGCGTTGCTCTACCTTAATGATAAGCAAAATTGCAGCCCAATATTTCCCCGCTGTTTTTGTTGATGCATCAGCGGTTATAAAAACTGATAGCTCGTTTGGGCAGGCTAAAGTAAACACAGCATTAACAGAGCAATTAATTCGTGGGCTACACCAGGAAAATAAAGGCAAAATGCTATTTGTTACCGGCTTTATTGCCGGCAATAATGAGGGGCAGATAACTACGCTTGGCCGTGGCGGCAGTGATTATACCGCGGCTATTTTTGGCGCGGCGCTTAACGCATCTGAGATACAGATATGGACCGATGTTAACGGCATGATGACCGCCGATCCGCGGATGGTTAAAAAAGCGTTTTCATTAACCGAACTGACTTATACCGAAGCGATGGAACTATCCTACTTCGGCGCGAAGGTTATTTATCCGCCAACCATGATACCGGCGTTTTTAAAGAAAATACCTATTGTTATCAAGAACACTTTCGAGCCTGAGTTTGAAGGCACTATTATACAGCATGACTGCAAGCCATCAAATTTGGCTATAAAAGGCATATCGTCTATTAACAACATCAGCATATTAAATGTTGAGGGCAGCGGCATGGTGGGTAAATCCGGATTTAGCGGCAGGTTATTTTCGTTATTGGCCCGCGAGCAGATCAACGTGATATTAATTACCCAATCATCATCAGAGCATAGCATAACCTTTGCCGTACAACCCGGAGATACTGAACGGGCGCGCCAGGTAATTGCGCAGGAATTTGAGCTGGAACTGCTGGCCAAAAAACTGGAAGATGTACAGATAGAAAAAAACCTGGCTATACTGGCTGTGGTTGGCGAGAATATGAAAGAAACTCCGGGTGTATCCGGTAAGCTATTTCATTCGCTGGGCCGCAACGGTGTTAATGTGCGGGCTATTGCGCAAGGCTCGTCGGAGTATAATATATCGGTGATTATTTCATCACATGATCTGGCAAAAGCCTTGAATGCGGTGCATGACGCATTCTTTGTTCAGCTAACTAAAACACTACACGCTTTTTGTTTGGGGACAGGCAACATAGGCAAAACCTTATTTAAACAATTAAATGGTCATGCTCAATTTTTGCATGACAATAACGGCATACAGGTTAAAATTGCAGGCATAAGCAATACCCGTAAAATGGTTTTTAATACTGATGGTATTTCATTAGATAATTGGGAAGAAACACTTGACCAATCACACGAAAAAGCCGACTTGCCGGCTTTCATCGCCAAAATGAAAAGCATGAATTTGCCCAATTGCGTATTTATTGATAATACAGCAAGCCCAAAACCAATTGAATTTTATGAAGAGGTTTTTAAATCGACTATCTCAATTGTAACCTGTAATAAAATAGGTAACTCTGCTTCATACAATCAGTATAAAACTTTTAGGGATACTGCCCGTGAGCATGGCGTAGACTTTTTTTATGAAACCAACGTTGGAGCTGGACTGCCTATCATCCGTACATTAAAGGACCTGATGAATAGCGGCGACCGGGTGCAGAAGATAGAGGCAATTCTTTCGGGCACGATATCTTTTTTGTTTAATAATTTTAAGGGCGATGCTAATTTTCATGATACTGTAAAGCTGGCACAGGAAAAAGGCTACACCGAACCGGACCCGCGTGACGACCTGCGCGGAACCGACTTTATGCGTAAAATGCTGATATTGGCCCGCGATGCCGGCTATGCCTTAGAAACAGCAGATGTATCTATACAAAGCATGTTACCGCAAGCGAGCTTGGATGCTAAAAGCGTTGATGATTTTTATGAAACACTAAAAGCCGAAGACGCTTATTTTGCCGATATTAAAAATCGCGCGGAAGCCGAAGGTAAAGTTTTAAGATATATAGGTAAGCTTGAAAATGGCAAGGCATCTATCACCTTAGAAATGGTTGATGAAAATCACCCTTTTTCTATGCTATCGGGCAGTGATAAGATAATTTCATTTACTACCGACAGGTATAAAGAACGCCCGCTGGTTGTTAAGGGCCCCGGTGCCGGTGCCGAAGTTACCGCCGCAGGTGTATTTGCAGATTTGATTAATGTGGGGGCAAATTAAGCCCTAAAGAAATAGATTATGGAGAATATACAAGAATTAAAGTCACCCTTTGCTGATGTGAAAGCCGGGGACAGCATCCAGGTTTTTGCCCCGGCAACAGTTGCCAATGTGGTATGTGGGTTTGATGTGCTGGGATTCGCGGTTAATGAGCCCGGCGATGAAGTGATTATGCGTGTTACTAATAAACCGGGCATTACCATAAGCAAAATTACCGGCGATGATGGCAGGTTACCGGTCGACCCGGCTAAAAACACGGTGAGTATAAGTGTTAAACATTATTTGGAAAGTATTGATCGTACCGACTTAGGTTTAGATATCGAGCTGCATAAAAAAATGCCGATAGGCAGCGGATTGGGTTCAAGTTCGGCAAGTACGGTAGCGGGTTTATTTGCGGCTAAAACTTTGCTGGGTGACAATTGTGACCCGATAAAACTATTGCCATTTGCCATGAAGGGCGAGGAAATGGCCTGCGGTCATGGCCATGCAGACAACGTTGCCCCGGCTTTATTTGGCGGCTTTGTGTTGATACGAAGTTACGAGCCGCTTGATGTGGTACGTTTGCCACATCCAAAAGGATTGTATTGCGCTATTATATTCCCTGATGTGGATGTACCGACCCGCGAGGCGAGGCAGATCATCCGCACAAAAATTAACATGAAAGACGCGGTTACCCAATGGGGTAACATAGCAGGCCTGGTAAGCGGTTTATTCATGGGCGATATTGACCTGATAGGCCGCAGTATGCAAGATGTATTGGTTGAACCTGTACGCTCCATGTTGATACCCGATTTTTATAAAATGCGCGAAATGGCAATGGAGTTAGGCGCAGTAAGTTTTGGCATTTCAGGATCTGGCCCCTCTGTATTTGCATTTACACGCGATGAGGCGACAGCGCATGCTATTACCCAAAAACTACGACAGCATTTAACTCATATAAAAATAGGTTCTAATGGTTATGTATCGCCAATTAATGATGCAGGGCCGAGAGTGATAGGTTAAGTTAAAAGTCAAAATTAAAAAGTCAAAAAATACGAAATCGAACATCCGATATCCGAATAAAAATGAAATTCTACAGTACCAACAATACCTCAAGCCGCGTAAGTTTTAAAGACGCGGTATTTAACAGCATGCCGCAGGATAAAGGCTTGTATATGCCGGTAACTATTCCGCGTTTGGATGATAAATTTATTAATAACCTGGATAGTTATACCCTGCCCGAAATTGCATTTCATGTAGCGCAAAATTTATTGGGCGATGATATCCCGGCCGATGATCTGAAAGCAATAATTAATGACGCCATTAATTTTTATGCACCGATAGTTAAGCTGGAAAAAGAAGTTTATGTGCTGGAGCTTTTCCACGGACCATCATTAGCGTTTAAAGATTTTGGCGCCAGGTTTATGAGCCGGGTAATGAGTTATTTTTTAGAAAAAGGCGAAAAGCAATTAGATGTACTGGTAGCCACATCTGGCGACACAGGTGGCGCGGTAGCTTTAGGTTTTTTAGGAGTACCAAATACAAGGGTTACGATATTATATCCTAAAGGAAAAGTTAGCGATATACAGGAATTGCAGTTAACCACCAATGGCCAAAACATTCGCGCCCTTGAAATTGACGGTACTTTTGATGATTGCCAGGCATTGGTTAAACAAGCCTTTACTGATGATGAACTGAATAAGAAATACCGTTTAACATCGGCAAACTCTATAAACATCGCGCGCCTAATACCGCAAACTTTTTATTATTTTAACGCTTACGCGCAATTGCTTAAGCTGGGAATAAACAGGGTTGTGTTTTCTGTACCCAGCGGAAATTTTGGCAACATTGGCGCGGGTTTATTAGCCTGGAAAATGGGTTTGCCGGTTGAGCAATTTATTGCGGCTACTAATGTAAATGATACTGTACCGCAATTTTTAAAAAGTGGCGTTTATCAGCCTAAACCATCAGTGGCTACACTATCTAACGCGATGGACGTGGGCAATCCAAGCAATTGGGTACGTATTGCCGATTTGTTTAAAGAAGATATGGATCAGCTAAAAAAACTGGTAACAGGTTATAGTTTTGATGATTGGGAAACTACAAAAGCAATTAACGCAGTTTACAAAGACTATAAGTACATAGTTTGCCCGCATACCGCTATTGCGTGGAAAGCCTTGAAAACTTATCAGCAGGATAATAAAACGGCTGATACTGCCGGAATATTTTTATCGACTGCACATCCGTGTAAGTTCCCGGATGTTTTTTCAAAAGAAATTGCTGACCATATAAAGGTCCCTGAGCAAGTAAAAGAGTTGCAGGCAAAAGCTAAAAAGTCGGTTGCTTTGGGTAAGGATTTTGAAGGGTTTAAGGATTATTTGTTGAAGAATAAATAAGACTCTCTGTTGTTACTCACCTATTGGCAGCAAGTCGTCTGTGAAGACACAGACGGCGGATTTTAAACTTACGAAGTTTTTGAAACTTCGTAAGTTTAATACATTTACAACATGTCATAGGTAATAATAGTCTTATACTCCCCTGCTATGCAACCATGCCTGGCGTTTAAGATTTCTCCTTGTTCCTCGTCGAAATGACAACGCGTTTTATATAGTTCCTTGACAAAGTAATGCTTTATTTCCTCAACTTCTTAAACTCAGATCCTGCTTTCCATTGCGGGAAGCTGCTTTCAAAAGCCAGGCGCTTACCTATCCGGAATATCATCTCTATGTCTTCCATTCCGCCGTCAAAGCTCCAGGTAGCGTCGTACTGATCGGCGGGTTGGTGGTAGCGGTTGGCTGTGTAATCTTCCTGAAGTTTCTTGCCATATTCTTTACCTTTTCCAACCACATCAATGCCGGCATCTACCGTAATAGAGGGCACACCTACCTTTGCAAAACTAAAATGATCTGACCTGAAATAACTACCCGCCTCGGGGTGAGCCTCGGATGCTAAATAGCGGTTACTTTTCTTTAATTCGGCAACCAAATAATCCTCCAATTCTGATTGGCCGTTTCCTGATATCGATACATCTTTGGTCTTACCAAAAGGGTTAATGACATCAATATTTATATTGGCCACTGTTTTATTGGCAGGATAAACCGGGTTCTCTCCATAATATTCAGAACCTAATAACCCTTGCTCTTCTGCCGTAACCGAAAGGAAAACTATGGTTCTTTCGGGGGGCGTTTTCAAGCTTTTAAACGCCCTTGCAATTTCCAAAATAGCCGCGGTCCCACTGGCATTATCCAGTGCCCCGTTATAGATGGAGTCGCCTTTAGCATCAGGTTTACCTACGCCTAAATGATCCCAATGGGCGCTGAAAACAATATACTCATCCGGCCTTTTAGTGCCGGTTATTTTAGCAATAACATTGTGCGATTTATTGAAAACAACTTTAGTTTTAACAGTTGCCGATAACTTAATCCCCATATCAAAACCTTTAAATCCATGTTTATTAGCTGTATGGAGTACGCTGGTATCTTTACCCGCAGCCTGTAATAGTTTAACAGCGCTTTGATGAGTCACCCAGCCTTGCATAGCTAGTTGATAAGCATGGTTAGCTCTTTTATCTAAATGCAGCTTAACGCCGCCGTTTGAGTTTTGTACTACATGAAAAGGATATGAGGCTGCCGCCGTGTTATGCACAATGATACAAGCCTTTGCACCCTGACGGGCAGCTTCTTCAAATTTATAGGTCCAGCGGCCGTAGTAGGTCATGGTTTTGCCTTTAAACATGGTGGTATCGCCTGTTTCAAAACCGGGGTCATTAACCATTACCATAACTACTTTACCTTTTACATCAAGGCCGGCATAATCGTTCCAGTTATACTCAGGCGCGACAACTCCGAAACCTGCAAATACCACATCATCATTATTTAGCGTCTGTACAGTGTCCGTGCGTTCTGTCCACATTACAAAATCATCCATATTCTTCAACTCAAAACTGCCTTTTGTTGATTGCACCTTAAGCGGCGAAACAGATTTAGGGCTTATCTCTACCATAGGCACTTCCTGTAAATAACTATCGCCATTACCCGGCTCAAGCCCCAGGCTCTTGTAGGTTTTTTGCAAATAAGCAATGGTTTTTACCTCGCCCGCAGTAAATGGCCTGCGGCCCTGGTATTCGTTGGAAGACAGGGTTACGATATGTTTAACCAGGCTATCTTTATTAAAAGTAGCCAAGCCGTCCTGTTCATCAATAGCTTTGGGTTGATTACAGGAAATCACAATTAATGCAGTGCCCGCCAATAGTAAATGTTGTATATACTTAGCCATATAATCTTGATTTAAAACGAATATAATGATTTTACCAATGGTACTATCTTATAATTGTAATAGAGCCGCTGTACCTTGTAGTATTGTAAACACTATTAAGGTTAATAATATAATAATAAGCAGATACCGGCAACTGCCGTCCCTTAAAGGTACCATCCCAGGCTTTACTGTAACCTTTTGACTGGAACACCAACGCACCATAACGGTTATAAATATTTACAACGCAATCAGGAAAATAAGCCAGATCCGGAACATCCCAAACATCATTAACCCCATCGTTATTAGGTGTAAAAGTGTTGGTGATATGTATAGCTGCGGGCGGCAGTATGGTCATTACTATTGGCTGGCTGATAAGCGCCGCTGTGCATGATGCACTTATTAAAATAATACAGGTAACCTCATCGCCCGTTTTTAAGATACGGCTGGTAAATGTGGGGCTATCCGTACCGGCATTTAAGCCATTTACCTGCCATTGATAATGAGTAGCGGGTAAAGTGCTGGTGGCTGTAAATGTTATGGACATCCCCGCGATCACATTATTTGTTGAAGCAGTTATTCCAACCGCACCTACTGCCACGGTAGCGGCACTAATGTTAACGCTATTTGATACTACAACTGCAGGGGCAAAACAACCCGGGCCGCTAACAGCAAGCGTACAGGTAACCACATCGCCGTTTAATAAATTATTACTGCTAAATATTGCCACATTTGTACCGGTATTTGTACCATTAATTTTCCATTGATAAGCAGGGCTTGTACTGCCATTTACCGGTGTGGCTGTAAACGTAACGTTACTGCCAAGGCAAATTGTTCCGGTAACTGATGGGGTAACAGATACCGATGGGGTAACATATGGTTTTGCTATTATACCTGTTATACTATTTGAAAACCCGGTTAAATGACAATTACCTATGGTGGCTATACATTGCACAGCATCTGCAGCGGTAATACCCGGAGCAACATAGGTAGCCGAGTTAATGCCAACATTAGTACCGTTAACCTGCCATTGATAAGTAGGAATTACACCCAAATCAGTTACCGTTGCGGTAAATGTAACCGGCGCGCCCACGCAAACACTGGTGAGATCAACCGCTATAGTAACGCGGGGCGGCGATGGTTGTGTTACATCTAAATTTACTGATGCTTTAAAAGAATTTCCGGCCTGGAAGGCTTCTATTGAGGTAGTACCAACACCCACAATATGAATAACACCAGTTAATGATATAGTAGCTACAGCCTGATTTGTGCTGAAATAAAGTAATGGTGCCGGGTTAGATGGCACTGCCCCTACCGGAAAATCGACATCACAGAGTGATTTCGCCGGAATTGAGGGTATAGTAATAGGGTAATTTCCTTGTGCAAAAGCACTACCCTCGTTACACACCATACAAAAAAGCAGCAATACCTTAAAAACACCGATAGCTACTCTTAATCTTTTCATAGCATATATGTACCGCAAAAACAGTCTTACCGGCTTTGGGGGAAATGATTATAGAAGTATTTCTAATTTTAGGTAATTGATAAAAATATAAATATAATGTTTAACCTATGCATTTATTAGCTTTGGTGCTTAATTATTAAGAATGATAAAAAAGCTATTTGTTCAAACTTTGATTTGCCTGCTGTTTGCTATTGTTATTACCGGTTGTAATACCAGAAAATTTGACAGGCAGCAATGGAGCTATGGCAATGGTTTGGATTACCCCTTACGTAATGATATAGTTAATGACCTGGTAAAAAACCATAAACTAAAGGGCTTAACCTATGGCCAGATAATTGATTCGTTAGGCGCTCCGCAGAAACGGGATACGCTCCTGCTGTCTTACCAGATCATTGATAATAGTTTTGAATATAACCGCAAGAAACCTATTCACAAAAAGAACCTTATTCTTTATTTCAGTAAAGATTCAGTAGTTACTAAGTTCGAGGTATATGAGCATACCAATAAAAAGTAAGTAAACCTACTGTCCCAGGGACACCTGAATACAATTGGGACCGTTGGGACCGTATTATTTTATTGGTAGGTTACTTTTATAAGTTGTCGAGGATTAAAGGCCAGACTCAAATACTCATGTCATTTCGAACATAGTGAGAAATCTTATACATATAACAGGTCGCAAGTATGACGTATAAGATTTCTCCTCGTACCTCGTCGAAATGACATAGGATAATTATTTTCTAAAATATAGCTTCGGCAATCCTCTTCGTCGGACCAGGATTACCCATGGTATAAAAATGCAGCACAGGCGCGCCAGCCTTTATCAGTTCTTTGCACTGGTTTATCATAAATTGAATACCCACCTCTTTTACTTCTACTTCTGATTTACAGGCATGCACGGCATCACTCAGGTCCTCGGGTATATCAATATGGAATATTTTTGGCAGGTTGATAAGTTGTTTGGATGAAGTTATCGGCTTCAATCCCGGTATAATAGGCACATTAATACCATTATCGCGACAATTTTTCACAAACTCAATGTACTTGCTGTTATCATAAAACATCTGGGTTACTATAAAAGTAGCACCACCATCAACTTTTTGTTTAAGGTATTTAAAGTCTGTTTTTAGGTTGGGCGATTCAAAATGCTTTTCGGGGTATCCGGCTACGCCGATACAAAAATCAGCCTTTACAGACTCATGGTCCTCATGCAGATATTTGCCCCTGTTCATGTTCACTACCTGGTCAAGCAATTCATTCGCGTAGCAATGCCCACCCGGAGTAGGTATAAAAGCCGATTCTGTTCTGCGGGCATCACCGCGCAATACCAGAACATTCTCAATTCCTAAAAACTGCAGGTCAATTAAGGCATATTCGGTTTCTTCCTTAGTAAATCCGCCGCAAATTAAATGCGGTACGGCATCTACCTTATACTTATTCATAATAGCCGCGCATACGGCAACCGTTCCGGGGCGTTTGCGGTAACTTACTTTTTCTAACAGTCCGTTGGCATGCTCTTTATAAACATGATCCTCGCGCGATGAAGTAACATCAATAAACGGCGGTTTAAATTCCATTAACGGATCAATGGCATTGTAAATGCCTTGAATGCTTTGGCCCTTTATTGGCGGAAGAAGTTCAAAGGAGAATAGTGTTTTGCCTTTGGCGTTCTTTATGTGTTCAGTAATTTTCATGTATTAGTATCAAGTATAATATTTTTCAAATCTTTCAGCCGTCATTGCGAGGAACGAAGCAATCTCTGCAACAGACAGTCAACAAGACAAATTTCATTTATTGCGTAGTGCTGCTAACAAACATTCTGCACATTGATTTGCATATGCAGAGATTGCTTCGTTCCTCGCAATGACGCTTTATTATTTAGCTTTTTATTCTTCCCCCTTTAGGGGGTCGGGGGGCTAATAATTAAGATTAGGCCCCAACCATCTTTCGACAGTTTCAACAGTCATATTTTTTCTAACCGCGTAATCCTCTATTTGATCCTTGCTGATCTTATTCAAGCCAAAATACCGTGATTGCGGATGCGCAAAGTAAAATCCACTTACTGATGCAGCCGGCGTCATAGCTAAGCTTTCGGTTAAATGCATGTGCGCGTTATCTTCAGCTTTTAACAGATCAAACAATGTGATCTTCTCCGTATGTTCCGGACAGGCGGGGTAACCCGGTGCCGGGCGAATGCCTTGATATTCTTCTTTTATCAGTTCTTCTGTAGTTAGTTCCTCACCGCTTGAATAGCCCCAATATTCTTTACGTACCAGCTCATGCATTTTTTCGGCAAAGGCTTCGGCTAATCTATCAGCAAGGGCCTTGGCCATAATGCTGTTGTAATCATCATAATCCTTTTCAAATTTGGCTACCAGTTCATCGCAACCAATACCTGTTGTTACGGCAAATCCGCCAAAATAATCAGCCACACCGCTTTCTTTTGGCGCAACAAAATCTGACAAAGCATAATAAGGTTCGCCTTTTACTTTTTCTGATTGCTGGCGCAGGGTATGTATGCGCGACAATTGCCGGGTACGGCTTTCATCTGTAAACAGTTCTATATCATCGCCCACAGCATTTGCCGGCCAAAAACCGATAACGCCGTTTGCCTGTAATAAGTTATTATCAACAATCTCTTTTAACAATACCTGTGCATCGTCATAAAGCTTTTTAGCTTCAATCCCTACAAACTTATCATCAAATATTTTTGGATAGCTGCCGCGCAATTCCCAGGTATGGAAGAACGGTGTCCAGTCTATATAAGGCACCAACTCTGCCAGCGGATAGGCTTCAAAAACCTTAGTGCCGGTAAAGGCCGGTTTTGGAGCGACTTTAGCCAGGTCTATTTCGAATTTTTGGGCGCGCGCTTCTTCCAGCGTTACAAAACGCTTATCAGATTTTTTATTCGCGTGTGCCTCGCGGGCTTTTTCATACTCGTCTTTTATGCCTTGTATGTAGCTGTCGCGATTATCCCTATTCATCAGGCTACTGCAAACCGTAACGCTGCGCGATGCATCCAGCACATGTATTGCCGCACCCGAATAATTAGGAGCAACTTTTACCGCGGCATGTATGCGCGAGGTTGTTGCACCGCCAATAATCAACGGTATAGTAAAGCCCTCACGCTCCATTTCTTTGGCAAAATGCACCATTTCATCCAGCGATGGGGTAATCAATCCACTTAGACCAATAATATCTACTTCCTGTTTTTTAGCCTCTTCAATAATGCGTTGCGCCGGTACCATCACGCCCAGATCAATCACCTCGAAATTATTGCAGGCTAAAACTACGCCTACTATATTTTTTCCGATATCGTGCACATCGCCTTTTACGGTGGCCATTAATATCTTACCGGCATTAGCACGGCTCCCGCTTGAATCTTCGCCCGCATCAATAACCCGTTGTTTTTCCAGCTCAATAAACGGCAACAAATAAGCCACGGCCTTTTTCATTACCCGTGCCGATTTTACTACCTGCGGCAAAAACATCTTGCCTGCGCCAAACAGATCGCCCACAATATTCATCCCATCCATTAACGGGCCTTCAATTACTTCCAGCGGCTTGCTGTACTGTTGTCTGGCCTCCTCTACATCGTCATCTAAATATTCAATGATACCTTTTACCAGCGCGTGCGATAAACGTTCTGCAACGGGCGCTTTGCGCCATTCTTCGTCGCGCACTATCTCTTTGCCTTTGCTTTTTACAGTATCGGCATATTCAACCAGGCGCTCGGTAGCATCATCACGCCGATTCAGCAATACATCTTCTACCAGCACCAATAATTCTTTATCAATTTCCTGGTAAACTTCCAGCATCCCGGCGTTTACAATGCCCATATCCATACCTGCTTGTATAGCATGATATAAAAATGCCGAGTGCATAGCCTCGCGTACTACATTGTTTCCTCTAAACGAGAACGAGATATTACTCACCCCTCCGCTAACTTTAGCGTAAGGCAGGTTTTGCTTTATCCAACGGGTAGCTTCAATAAAATCAACCGCGTAGTTATTATGTTCTTCAAGGCCGGTTGCTACGGTTAAAATATTAGGGTCAAATATGATATCCTGCGGCGGGAAACCCACCTCGTTAACCAAAATATTGTATGATCGCTGGCAAATCTCTTTACGGCGTTCTAATGAATCGGCCTGGCCGGTCTCGTCAAATGCCATCACTACCGTAGCAGCGCCATAGCTTAATATTTTACGGGCATATGCCTTAAAATTCTCTTCACCTTCTTTCAGCGAGATGGAGTTTACAATACCCTTACCCTGTATACATTTTAACCCCGCTTCAATAACCGTCCATTTAGATGAGTCGATCATGATAGGCAGTTTGGATATATCCGGTTCGGAAGCTACAAGGTTCAAAAACTTAACCATTACCGCTTCCGAATCGATCATGCCCTCGTCCATGTTAATATCAATAACCTGGGCACCACCCTCTACCTGCTGACGGGCAACAGTTAAAGCTTCTTCATAATTCTCTGCCAATATCAGCTTAGAAAATTTTGGCGACCCGGTAATATTGGTACGCTCGCCCACGTTCACAAAAATGCTTTCGGGGGTGATTGTAACGGCTTCAAGTCCGCTTAAGCGCATAAAAGGCTCAACGGTTGGTATTAAACGTGGCGAATGTTTGGCTGCCTTATCGGCAATACATTTAATGTGATCGGGTGTTGTACCGCAGCAACCACCTACAATGTTTACCATCCCGGCTTTCATAAAGTCGTCAACCTGGTGAGCGGTTTCGTGCGCGGTTTCGTCATACTGACCAAACTCATTAGGCAGTCCTGCATTGGGATAGGCTGATATAAATACATCTGCCTTTTGAGAAAGTTCTTCCAAATGCGGGCGCATTTCTTTTGCACCCAAAGCGCAGTTTAAGCCTACTGATAGTAAATTGGCGTGACGTACCGAGTTCCAGAAAGCCTCGACTGTTTGCCCTGAAAGGGTACGGCCCGAAGCATCTGTTATAGTGCCTGATATCATCACCGGTAAATGCTTGCCGCTTTCGCTGGCATAACGATCTACCGCGAATAAGGCGGCCTTTGCATTCAGTGTATCAAATATGGTTTCGATCAATAATACATCCGACCCACCATCAACCAAACCACGAACCTGGGTATAATAAGCTTCAGCCAGGTCATCAAAAGTAACGGCACGGTAACCCGGGTCATTTACATCGGGTGACAGGGATGCGGTACGGTTTGTTGGGCCAACAGCGCCTGCAACAAAGCGTGGCTTATCAGGTGTTTTTATATTGTATTCGTCGGCTACCTCGCGGGCAATGCGCGCGCCTTCGTAGCTCAGCTCGTAAGCCAGCTCTTCCAGCTGATAATCGGCCAATGAAATAATTTGGGTGCTAAAGGTATTGGTTTCAATAATATCTGCCCCGGCATCCAGGTATTCGGCGTGGATAGCTTTAATAATATCAGGGCGCGTAATGTTCAACAGGTCATTATTTCCCTGCAGATCAGAAGGATGATCCTTAAACCTTTCTCCACGGAAATCTTTCTCTGTCAACTGGTACCGCTGTATCATGGTACCCATTGCCCCGTCAATTACGAGTATACGTTTTTGTAGTTCTTTTTTTATGCTCATTTATAATTTCATCGATTTTTTTTAAAGATGATTTCACTGATTTTTAAACACGAGTAATCTGTGTAATCAAATCTAATCAATGCAATCTCTAAATATGCTTATATCGAAAAGTCGGGCGGTAAGTAGACTTTCACTTATCTGTCCTATCAGCTAAAGCTGATAAGTAGAATGTAGCACCTTGTGAAGCACAGGTTGCTAAGACATCGCAGGGTCTAATCCCTCCGTCTTTCTCTATAAGCAACGCAAAGATGCGTAATAAAGTTGTAAAGTGCAATAGCTTAACCGTATCCAAATCTCCTATTATGCAATAAAAAAAGCCGCCTTTTTGGGGGCAGCTTTTAATAATTGTGTTAATTCTAATTATCTTCTTCTGCCAAATATGCGCAGCATCATCATAAATAAATTGATAAAGGTGGTATAAAGCACAAACGCACCTATTATCACTAATTTTTTTGACTCCTCTGTACCGTATTCAATGCCCGCGCCAATACGTTTTAACATTTGCATGTAATAGGCTGTGAGGCCAATCATTAATGCGACAAATACAAAGCTTAAAATATAATCAATCTGTGCACTGTGCATAAAGAAATTAATAAGCATTACAGCAAAGGCGCCAAAAAACACTACACGTAATATTGAACCAAACTGTGATAGATCCTGATGAGTAGTGTAACCCGCTATTGCCATAATGCCAAATACTACAGAGGCACTTATAAATACAGTAAATATGGAGGCTCCGGTATAAATAAGGCCAAAAATACTCAGGGTAATACCTATAGCCACTGCATATGCAATAAAAATAGCTACCATACCTGTGTATGATATGCGGTTAAAACCAAAGTTTATCACCATAGAAAAAGCTAATGGCGAAAATATAGCCACGTAACCTAAAGCTGTAAAGCCGGTAGGACTTATAATTAGAGCAAGCAGGTTAGGGGTTGAAAAAAATTCAAAGGCTGTAAAAGCCGAAACGCCTAATGCAATAAACATCCAGGTAAATACTTTTGCTAAATATTTACGTGATGCATCAGCATCGTTTAATTGAGTTACGTTATCATAAACGTAATTGGGAGTGTTACTTTCCATTTTTTATTAATGATTTATAATACAAATTTAGTACAAAGATTAAAGATTAGTTAACTAAAGATTAGCTGATTTACAATTTAACGACAAATCTCCCATCTTTATTCTTTATTCACTAATCTCTTAGCTTAACCGCTTCGTCAACTGCTCTTCTACTTTCTTAAATAGCTGCAATGGTTTAAGCCCCCGCCAGTTCATGTCGTCCAGCTCACCGCCAAAGTTAATATAGTAATCTATATTGTTGCGCTTAAACTCCTGTACTACGTGTTCCCTGAAGTTGATGCCGGCTATCCAGCCGTCTTCTACATCCTGGAACCATTCTTCGTAATAGCAATCATCAGACGAATGATAATTCAGCACATTCTCGCCAATCAATATAAACTGGTTAATGCCATTATCAACCATCAGCTCAATTATCTCGCGCTTTAACAGCATAATATCGTTATTAATGGCATCGTTCCACTCGCCGATGAATTCTATTATTGCATATGAACGGTCATAGTCGGCATATAGCACTTTCATGTACAAAGTATTTGAGCCAAACGAATCCCATTGCGGATGCAGCAGGTAATTATATATCTGCTTATCAAATTCAAACTCACTATACTGTGTAGCATAAAAAGGCGAATATTCATCTTCTGATGCTATGTAGTCATCCCGCCATTTATAATATGGTTCTATTTCGTGCATTCTTTCAATTCAAAATTAAAAAGTCAAAATTAAAAAGCTGTTACGCTTATTTATTTTGATTGTAAAAATCTACCGCTTTTCTTACACTTCCTTGTTTCTTTAACAGATCCGCGGCGGTTGTTTCATCAAGTCCTGTTTCGCTCATTACCATCTTGGTGCCGCGATTTACCAGTTTATTGTTTGATAATTGCATATCCACCATCTTGTTACCTTTTACCCTGCCTAACTGTATCATTACGGTGGTGCTCAGCATGTTCAATACCAGCTTTTGGGCCGTACCTGCTTTCATTCGGGTAGACCCGGTTATAAACTCCGGACCGGTAACTACTTCTACAGGATAATTGGCTTCGGCGGCAACAGGGCTGCCGTTATTACAAACAACGCAGCCGGTGGCTATTTTATTTTGATTAGCTGCTTTTAAGCCTCCAATAACATAAGGCGTAGTGCCCGATGCCGCTACACCCACCACCACATCTTTATCGGTAACATTAAATGCCGACAGGTCCTTCCAGGCCTGGTTAACGTCATCTTCGGCAAACTCAACAGCCTTACGTATGGCGCCGTCGCCTCCGGCAATAATACCAACCACCCAATCAAACGGAACACCAAATGTTGGCGGGCATTCTGATGCATCAACTACGCCTAAGCGGCCGCTGGTGCCTGCGCCTATGTAAAATAACCTACCACCTTCTTTCATCCGTGCTGCAACTACCGTAATCAGCTTTTCTATCTGCGGCAGAGCCTTCCTTACAGCAACAGCAACTGTTTGGTCTTCGTAATTTATATGTTGAAGGATCTCGGCAACACTCATCTGCTCCAGGTGGTTGTAATGCGAATCTCTTTCGGTTGATGCTTGCATTTAAAATGAATTGATTTAACAAAATTCGGTAAAATTCCTGAATATGGTCAATTATTGAGCCAACTAAATATAACGCTATCAAGCCAAAACCGTAATTTTACGTTATCATAATATGAAAAAAACTGCTGGTATTATTTTCAGATCTGTTATACTGCTTTTGCTTGGGGTAACTATTGGCTTATTGGCAAGCAATAATGAATTGAATACCCGTATCTCATTTGACGGTAATGACAAGGTATCTAAAGCTCTGGACCTTGTCCGTCATAATTATGTCGACTCTGTTAACGTGGACAGCATAGAGGGTTCTACCGTAAACAGATTGCTGCAAAACCTTGATCCTCATTCGCTTTACCTGCCGCCCCAACAAGCTACAAATATTAATGAACGGCTGGAAGGCGGCTTTATGGGTATTGGTATTGAGTATTTGTTATTGCGCGATACATTGGTAATAACGCAAGTTAATCAAAATGGCCCGGCTGCTAAAGCCGGCATTATTGCAGGCGATAAAATTATTGCGGTTGACCATAAAAACTTTTCGGGCACGCATTTAACTGTTGCCAAAGTGAATAAGATTTTCAGAGGGCCAAAAGATTCACAATTATTAATAGCTATAATTCCTGCCGGCAGTAAAGACACTAAGTTTCGCACCATAAAGCGCGACCATGTTGACCTGAGCAGTATGGATGCCGCTTATATGCTTACCCCCGCAACAGGATATATCAAAATAAGCAAGTTTGCCTCTACAACTGATGCTGACTTCCGTAAAGCATTAGCAAAATTAAAAGCAGACGGCATGCAAAAACTGGTGCTGGATATACGCGGCAATGGCGGCGGATACCTGAATACAGCCACCGCGCTTGCCGATGAATTTTTAACCAAAAAACAGCTGATAGTTTATACCAAAGGCGTACATGAACCACGCACCGATTATTTTGCTACCGATTCGGGAAATTTTCAGCATGGAAAATTGGCAGTGCTGATAGACGAGTATTCGGCTTCGGCAAGTGAGATACTGGCAGGTGCACTGCAGGACCTGGACCGGGCTACAATTGTTGGGCGCCGGTCGTTTGGCAAAGGTTTGGTGCAGGAGCAATTTCCGTTTGGCGATGGCTCTGCTATTAACTTAACTATTGCCCGTTATTACACTCCTTCGGGTAGGTCCATACAAAAATCATACAGCCGTGGTATAGATAACTATCGTAATGAACTGGCCCAGCGTATGCGCAAGGGAGAGCTTTTTTCTGAAGAAAACAACTTAAAGGATAGTATTTTTAGGGTGCCGTCTAATTACCATACCTCATCCGGCCGGAAGGTTTTTAGCGGCGGCGGTATTATGCCAGATATTTTTGTGCCTGCTGATACGATGCAAAACTCTTACCTGTTACAGGAACTGAATAACCGGCAGTTGTTTAGCGCTTATGTTGTTGATAAGATGCAGCCCATGTTGATCAAATATACATCTGATGATGATTTTGTAAAGCATTATACGGTAAGCGACGCTGAGCTTGACAACTTTATACGCTATGCCTCGCAATCTATTAAAAGGATAGATCCACGCGATATGCAAAAATCCAAGGAAAGTATAAAAACTCAACTCAAGGCTTTTGCCGCCCGCTTTAAAGGGGGCGACGAAGCTTTTTTTAAAGTGATAAATGCTGACGATGCAGCGTTGAAAAAAGCTATTGAATGTCTTGACCGTTGATTTATTTTGATTACTCTGATTTCGTTGATGGTAATCTTATAACGCGTTTAGTGATTAAATTCGATATAAAAATTAGTTCACCCATGAAGTAAGCAAATGCAGCAATAAACCTATACCCGTTAAATGTTATTACTGTACTGTACCATGTACACGTTGATACACCTGGGTACA
>NZ_JAQBOD010000024.1 GCF_028288205.1 Mucilaginibacter sp. | reverse complement strand
TGTACCCAGGTGTATCAACGTGTACATGGTACAGTACAGTAATAACATTTAACGGGTATAGGTTTATTGCTGCATTTGCTTACTTCATGGGTGAACTAATTTTTATATCGAATTTAATCACTAAACGTGTTAACTTAGTGTATGAAAAAAATTATCATCCTTGTAGCTATCACCGCAAATTGCAGCATCGCATTTGCCCAGGAAACTGCCGTGGCTGCCGTTAAGCAAACCATTAATAATATGTTTGATGCTATGCGTAAAGGTGATAGTACGCTGCTGCGCTCAACATTTGCTACCGGCATTGCATTTCATGGGGTATCGAATAAAAAGGATGGCTCAGCTGTTTTGGTAGTAGATAACCCTAACGATTTTGTAAAAATGGTAGGTACACCGCATAAAGGGGTATATGATGAACGAATAGTTTTCCAGGATATAAAAATTGATGGCGATTTGGCCAGTGTTTGGGCGCCATACAAATTTTATTTAGACGATAAATTCAGTCATTGCGGGGTGGATGTTTTTCAATTAATGAAAACTGCAGCAGGATGGAAGATCATTTATATTGTTGATACCAGGCGGAAAGATAATTGTCCTGAATAAACCATGTTATAGTAATCAAAATAATATTTAGACTTGGCTTAAGCTAAATATTATCCGGCTCTAAAAGTCCACGTTGTCTGTTATAAAAGGCAATAAATAAGCCGATAATGCCTGCCGTAATACATACATCGGCAACATTAAAAATACCGGTACGTATATTTTTAATGCCCATATTCATAAAATCGGTTACGTGGCGGTCATAAATTATACGGTCTATAATATTACCTAATCCACCGGCTATTACTAACGAGAAGGAAAGCAGCTTTAACAAACTAAAATTGTTTAATTGCCGCACTACATAAGCAAATAAAAGAAGCAGTATTACTAAAGGCACTATACTTAACAGCCAAAAACTTACTTTTGGGGGCAGTGCATCGCCAACGCTTAAGGCGGCGCCGGTATTTTCTACCCGTTCAAAGCGGAAAGTATCATGAAAGTAAGAGATAGGCTCGCCAAATAACAATAAATGTTCTTTTGCCATTTGCTTGGTTATCCTGTCGCATCCTATAAATACCGTACAGCTAATACAGAATAACAATACTTTTGCCCAATTTTTCATAATAAGCTATACTAATCAGCGTAATCCATAATCAAAACAATCAGCGGTTCAAACAATTATCTTAACCTGTCTGCCGACTTTATCAGCTTCTCATCACGCTGTATAGATTTTTGCGCCAGCACAATCAATAATAAGCTAAGCGAAAGCAGAATGATACCAATGCCATAATTGCCCATATTTAAATAAGCATCGCCAATAGCGCTTTTTACCGTTTGTGATACCCAGTAACTATAAGCTATTACCACCAGCATGGCGCCATAACATAAGGCAACTTGCTGTTTGCGGTTTTTATACATAAATATAATTGCCAAGGGTATTAAAGCTACAAACGCCGTTGCCACAGTAAGTGCAGTGAAAGCCCCGGTATGGGTATGTTGGCCATTTACATCCTGGTAAATACCGGTAACCATAATAGTTACTGGTTTGCTGTTAACATATACATTATGAACCAGTGGGAAAAGAAATAGCGCAGCTATTACAAGCCCGGCAAATAATAAGTAAATACTTTGTATTCGTTGTAACATAAGTTGAATATTATGGAGCAAATATAATTGTTTTAGTACTGTTTATATAAATAACACTTTTTATTAAAGTGCAAATAATATTGTAGATTTATGTTGTTTTAATAATAACCACCCATGGCCGATACTCCTGATGCTGCTCTTTCTCCAAAGGATGTGAAGTTTGAAAATAACCATTTAAAAAAAATGTTCCTGGAACATTTAAACAGTGTTTATTTTGGCAAGCAACATTTGTTTGATTTTTTTAATGAGATTGAAACTATAGCTTCGCTGAAGCAATTAAAGCTGGCTATTGATGAACTTAGAACAGATACTAATAACCAGGTACTGCTAATGGATGAGATATATAAAGCTATCCAGAGCGTGCCAGCAAAAATTAGTATTTTAGGCATGAAAGCCATGACGTTGGAGGCTTATCTGTCGGTAATTAAAACCGGCAAAACACCTGTTGAGCGTGATGTATTTATATTGTTTTATCTTCAAATAATAGAAGGTATTGAAATAACCTACTTTAAAGTGCTTAAAAATCTGGCCAAATCAATTGGCTACAGCAATACTTTTTTAGATCAGCCTTTTGATACCGCGGTTGAGAATAAAATTTTGTTTGAGGCTATTTACAAGGAATATATTAGTTAGCGAAGATTGGGTATTAAAGATTGAAAATTGGGCTTATCATATTTGACACTAATCTTCAATCACTAATCTTTAATCTTCATTAGCTACCTTTGCCCTGTGGCAGCAAAACAACGCTATTTTATTGAACTGGCTTATGATGGTGGCAACTATCATGGCTGGCAATCGCAGCATAATGCTGTGAGTGTGCAGGAGGTGCTTAATAAAGCCTTGTCAACCATATTGCGAGAGCCAATTGAAGCGTTAGGTTGTGGGCGCACAGATACAGGCGTACATGCTAAAGAGTTTATCGCGCATTTTGATTGTAAGTCTATGGTACATCCTCCATCCTCTATCGTTAATAGTGTACGTAGTATTAATTCTGTTTTGCCGCATGACATCGCTGTAAAAAGCATCATCCCTGTTCATGCTGGTGCACATGCAAGGTTTGATGCTACTTTAAGATCTTACGAATATCATATCCACTTTAATAAAGACCCATTTAAAAATGGCTATTCGTGGTTATTGCGTGATGAGCCTGATCTGGAATTGATGAACAGAGCCGCAAAGATCATTATGGGATACATAGATTTTAGCTGTTTCAGTAAATCAAACACACAGGTTAAAACCAATAATTGTAAAATAGTTAACGCAGAGTGGGTACGCGAAGGTGATAGCATAATTTTCAAAATATCTGCCGATAGGTTTCTGCGCAATATGGTGCGCGCTATTGTAGGTACGCTGTTAATGGTGGGCCACAAAGAAATTGAGCCCGAAGCTATCCGGGATATCATTGAAAGTAAAAACCGCAGCAATGCGGGGGCATCTGTGCCGGCTTGCGGATTGTATTTAACGGAGGTGAAGTATCCTTTGCCCTACCCCCCTGAAGGGGGAACAATAGCGTAACCAGTTTTATTTTCGATCAATAATAAAGTAACTTTGAATTAGTGAGTACAGATAAAAATAACAGTCCCCAAAAAGACACTTCAAAGGCTCTCCCTTCAGGAGGCGGGGGGGGTGTAACCGGAAAAGCATTTGATTGGCAGCTGCTAAAGCGGGTAATGCATTATGTTAAGCCGTACAATACTACGTTTATCATATCGGTATTTTTAACTGTTTTTTTGGCTGTTAGCGCGTTGGGACTGCCCGTTCTTATCCAAAAAACACTCGATGAGCATATAATGCTTAATGATTATAACGGCCTGCTCTTTATGGTGGAGCTGATGATAGGATTGCTTCTTATTCAAACCATCGCCCAATATTATCAAACTTATCTTACCAATGCTTTAGGTCAATCAGTAATACGCGATCTGCGTATTGATATTTTTAACCATATCACCAAACTGCGCTTAAAGTATTTTGACCGTACGCCAATTGGGATGCTCATTACCCGTACGGTATCAGATCTGGAAACTATTGCCGATATATTTTCTGAAGGGTTAATATCTATCATGGGCGATATGTTATTAGTGGTTGCAATTGTAATAGCCATGTTGCTAAAAGATTGGAAATTGGCGCTTATTACATTAATCCCGATGCCCTTACTGTTTGCATCAACTTATGTATTTAAAGAAGCTATTAAATCATCATTCCAGGAAGTGCGCACACAGGTAGCACAGTTAAACACCTTTTTAGCCGAGCATATTTCGGGTATCAGCATAATACAAAACTTTGCACGCGAACACCAGGAAATGCGGAAGTTTAAGGCTGTTAACTTAAAATATCGCGATGCAAATATCCGGTCTAACTGGTATTATTCTATATTTTTCCCGGTTGTAGAAATTTTGTTTGCCGTTTGTATTGGTTTGCTTGTTTGGTATGGCTGCAAAAGAATACTTACCGATCAGCAATTAACAAGTATATCTGCTACAGGTAAGCCGGTAACACCGGGGGTTATATTGGCATTTATTGTGCTATTAAACTTACTCTTCCGCCCTATACGTCAATTGGCCGATAAATTTAATACGCTGCAAATGGGCATGGTAGGCGCCGATAGGATATTTAAGGTTTTAGATACTGATGAGGTAGCCGTAAACACCGGCACATTAAAACCAATTCGTTTAGCAGGCGAGCTTGAGTTTAAACATGTTTGGTTTGCTTATAATGATGAGAACTGGGTTTTAAGGGATATTAACTTCCACGTAAAACCCGGCGAAACATTGGCGCTGGTAGGAGCTACAGGCGCCGGCAAATCATCAACCATAAATATTCTGAACCGCTTTTATGAAATTGGCAAAGGCAAGGTTAGTGTTGATGGAAATGATATAAGGGAATATGATGTTGATTACCTGCGGTCGCAAATTGCTACGGTAATACAGGATGTGTTTTTGTTTACAGATACCATTGCCAACAATATCAGCCTTAATAACGAGCTGATAACCCGCGAACAAATCATTGCCGCAGCCAAAGATGTAGGCGCGCACGAGTTTATTGAACGTTTACCGGGCGGTTATGATTATAACGTAATGGAACGTGGCGCAACCCTATCAGCAGGGCAGGCGCAACTCATTTCATTTATCCGCGCCCTGGTTTATAATCCGGCTATTTTGGTATTGGACGAGGCTACGTCATCAGTTGATACAGAAACAGAGATATTGATACAAAATGCCATTAATAAGCTAATGCAGGGGCGTACGGCCATCGTTATTGCCCACCGCTTATCTACCATACAAAATGCCAATAAAATAATTGTACTTGATCACGGCGAAATAAAAGAGATTGGCACCCATCAAGAGCTGCTGCGTATTGATGATGGGTATTATCGTAAGTTGTACGATCTGCAGTTTAATTCTACCGGGATAGCGCGTTAGTCATGGGGTAAATCCACTAATGACCAATGACTATTTAACCGGATTAACCGGTTGCTCTTCCCGCTCATGTTTTTTAGCGATATCCCCGCCATGAGGCACATCAGCATTATACTGTTTGTCAGAATTGCGCACCTTGCTTTTGCCACCGTTATCATTTGGCCTGTGGGTAGGCGTATCTGCCGGTGATGGTTTGTTTGTTGAGTTTGCTGGCTTTGTCATGTTATAATAACAGTTGGAGAAAAAATTTGTTTATTATCTGAACCAGGATTTGTAAGACTTCTAAATTATAGGATGTAATACGGTGAAAATCTTATTATCCTTTAATCTTATTAATCTTAGTTAAATTCTGTTAAACAAAACTTAAAAGTCAATTAATAAAATATAAACTTTTACCTTTAGTAATGGTTTCTTAATTTCGCATAAACTAATAGTAAGCTATGGAAGAATTTGAAGCAAGCGAATCGGCACATAAAACAAAGACGATATATATATCTACTGTGTTTGGTATAGCTATGGTTTTGTTAATGATAGGTTTGCTGGGCCTTATATTAGTGCATGCTAATAATCTTTCGCGCTATGTAAAGGAAAATATTGTACTAAATATTTTTGTTGACGATGCAGCTCACGAAGCTGATGTGCGTCAGTTACAAAATCAATTGGAAACCAACCCGATGGTTAAACAAGCCATTTATGTAAGTAAAGAACTGGCCGCCCGTAACCTGCAAAAAGACCTTGGCGAAGATTTTGTGAAATTTTTGGGATACAATCCATTATCACAATCATTAGATGTTTACCTGAAAGCTGATTTTGCCAACAATACAGATATTTCAAAATTTAAAGATCAGTTGTTAAAAAACCCGCTGGTAAAAGAGGTTAAATATCAGCAATCGCTGGTCGACCAAATGAATCAGAATTTAACATCTATTACCTTAGTAATATTAGCCTTTACAGGTATATTTGTGGTAGTATCTGTAGCACTTATCAATAATACCATCAGGCTGGCTATTTACTCGCAAAGGTTTTTAATTAAATCAATGCAGCTGGTGGGTGCTACCAAAGCATTTATCCGCAAGCCATTTTTGCTATATGGTATGTGGCACGGTTTATTAGGCGGATTAATAGCTGTTATAATTTTGGTAGGTACCTTATACCTGGCTAATTTAGAAGTACCCGACCTTGTTATCCTGCAAAACAACGCAGAATTCGCGATCGTATTTTTATGCGTACTTGGTATTGGTATATTTATTTCGGCCTTTAGTACCTACCTTGCAGTAAATAAATTTTTACGTTTAAAATTATACGACCTTTATAGGTAAAAGGTGAAAGGAATAAAGGTAAAAGTGCCTTCATTCACCAATTCACTCAATCACTCATTCAATAATTAAAAAATAGATGGCAAAGACCACACAACCGGCGGCAAAAACAGCAGCTAAACCACAGGGAACTACACCTGTAAAATTTGTATTCGATAAAAGTAATTATACCTGGTTCATCATCAGTATTGCTGTAGTGGCATTTGGCTTTGTGCTTATGGCCGGCACTACTGATATTTACAGCACCACTAAAATTGTTATAGCACCTATAGTAGTTTTAGGCGGATTTGGAATTGGTTTTTACGCTATCCTTAAAAAGCCGGAAACAAAATAATTTTATACTGTAGCCAGTGTAGCGCTACATACAGTATATATTTGCTCCAATCTTTAAATCTACCCTCACCTCCATGAATATTATTC
The DNA here is from genome assembly GCF_028288205.1 of Mucilaginibacter sp. Taxonomy (GTDB): domain Bacteria; phylum Bacteroidota; class Bacteroidia; order Sphingobacteriales; family Sphingobacteriaceae; genus Mucilaginibacter. The sequence goes on along the minus strand of NZ_JAQBOD010000024.1, from coordinate 40,111 downwards.
ACGTTATTATACTGGCAATTATTGAAGGATTGACAGAGTTTTTACCGGTATCGTCAACCGGCCATATGGTTATTGCCAGCTCATTGATGGGCATAAGCAAGGATGAATTTGTTAAACTATTCGAGATCGTTATTCAGTTAGGTGCTATCCTCGCGGTGGTGGTGCTTTACTTTAAACGCTTTTTTCGCTCTATTGATTTCTATGTGAAATTGGTTATTGGTGTTATACCTGCGGTGATATTTGGTTTATTGTTAAAGAAAAAGATAGATATTCTTTTAGAAAGCCCGTTAGTTGTCGCAGTAGCTTTTGTACTGGGTGGCATTATTTTGCTTTTTGTTGATGAATGGTTTAACAAACCTACTGTTGATGACGAAAAGGAGATAACGCATCTTACCGCGCTTAAAATAGGTTTGTTTCAATGCCTGGCCATGATACCTGGCGTATCACGTTCGGCTGCTTCAATAGTAGGGGGTATGTCGCAAAAGCTAAGCCGCAAGGCAGCTGCCGAGTTCTCTTTCTTTTTAGCGGTGCCCACCATGTTTGGTGCAACCCTTAAGGACCTTTACGATTTTTATAAGCACGGCAACATAGCAGCAGTTGATTTGCACCAGGATATAAAATTCTTATTAATAGGCAGCGTTATCGCTTTTATTGTGGCGCTATTGGCCATAAAATCATTTATTACTTTTTTAGAGCAAAAAGGCTTTAGGCTATTTGGCTTTTACCGCATTTTGGCAGGTATAGTAATTATTGTATTGTACTATACAGGCAACGCTTTGCATACAGCTTAATACTTTTACATCATATTTTAAAAAGAGCGATGGGTTGTAAAAACCATCGCTCTTTTTATATATAAAGCCTGCGCGTGTAACAATAATGTTAAATAGTGTTAATAGTACAATAAGGTACAATTATTAATTAGGCATGGCGTTTGTATATTGTTATTAGAAACACGAATTAACGTAATGTGTTGTTTTGATGAATATTTCAAAATAGCATGTCTCTTCATATAATTGGTTTATAATTGGTTAGTTAGAGCTCCTGCCCATCAGGAGCTCTACTTGTTTATATCAGAACCATGATTTGGAGATTAAAGGATTTCATGCTTTTGCAATAATCAGGCTAATTTTAACCTAAGAATCAAGGTTCAGAGCTTTTATATTCTTAACAATCCTATTCTTCTCACCTTTGCTTTTAGCCAGCTTTAAAGCAGTTTGTAAATGCGCTGAAGCTTTTTCATTATCAATAGCAGTATATAACCACCCCAGCAAAGAATGATATATATGGCTATCGGCTAACTGTGTTAATTTCTCGGCTTCAATAATGGCTTTTTCTTTACCATCTGCTTTGGCCAAAGCATAAGTGCGGTTTAGGGCCGCCATGGGTGAGTATTCCAGTATTAGCAGTTTATTATAGAGCTGTAAAACATTTTCCCACTTTTCGGCGGTATCTGCCTTAATGGTATGCCAGTAGGCAATAGCAGCTTCCAGGTGATAGCGTGTTAACAGATCGCCATGGGCCGCCCTTATCAAATAGTTTTTGCCTCTCGAAATTAATTCCTCGTTCCACAAGCTACTGTCTTGCTCATCATAGATAATCATTTCGCCATTTTTATCTATCCTGGCCTCAAATCGCGAGGCATGAAAACACATGAGCGAAAATAACGCGTTTACAGGGGGTAAATTTGTTGGTTTGTTTTCTATCAACAAATAAGTTAAACGCATAGCTTCCAGGCAAAGATCTTTGCGCAGGTTAGTATTGCCACTGATGGAATAATAGCCTTCATTAAATAAAAGGTATAAAGTAAGCAGTACTGTTTCTAATCGTTGATTTATTTCATTAACGCCAGGGAATTCAATTTGTACATTATTTCCCCGCAATTTTTCTTTTGCGCGAAACAGGCGCTTGTTAATAGTTTCTTTATTGGTTAAAAAGGCATCGGCAATTTCGGCAATATTAAAACCGCAAAGGATACGCAATGCCAAACCTATCTGCGCTTCGGCCGGAATGATTGGCTGGCAAATAGCAAACATCATTTGCAGCTGGCTGTCATTAATGTTTTTTTCGGATAGGTCTATCTCAATTTCTTCTGCCGTGGGATTTTCGGCTTTAAGGTTTACAACAATTTTTTGTGTAAAAATTGCATTGTGTTTTAAATGGTCCTTCGCTTTATTTTTAGCTACAGTATAAAGCCATGCGGTTGGGTTTTCGGGCAGTTTGTTTTGACCCCATGTTTCTGAAGCCAACAGGAATGTATCACTTACTATATCCTCTGCTATTTGTATATGCTCAAAACCAAACAGTCTTGCCAGCACAGCCGTAAGCTTACGATACTCTGTGCGGAACAGATTAGATAAAAGCGGTTCTTCTTTCATGAAACAAAAGCCCCTCACATTAATGAGGGGCTTAATTTTACCTTACATAGATATAATTTGTCTTACCTCAACACTGCCGCCAACGGCAAGTATGGGGCAGCCTTTGGCAATTTCGGCCGCTTCATCTAATGATGTGGCTTTAATAATGGTATAGCCGCCTATTAGTTCTTTAACCTCAACATAGGCACCATTGGTAACTACATTGTTTGGTTTTACTACTTTGCCATCGCTGTTTAGACGATTGCCTTGGTTAACCAGTTTGTTTTGGGCCGCTAAACCGCCCATCCAATCCTGCCATGGTTTTGAAATTTCTTGTAACTGCTCTGGAGTTAACTGAGTGTCGAAAGAGGCTTCACGCCTGAAGATCAATAAGAAGTCGTTCATTTTAGTTGAGTTTTAATGGTTAAAAACTAATGACGATCCGGTATTTAAAAATTGGACATGCCACTGCGTTTTTTATACCTCTATTACTCAATGAAGGTAACTAAAAATGTCATTTCGACCATAGGGAGAAATGACATTGGATGTTTATTGTTACTAATTACTTCTCCAAATAATTCTTCAAGCTGGTGCCTGTAATATAGGTCCATCCACGGGCAAAGCTTTCTCTTGCAAATGAAGAGTTATCAGTTGGGAAGCTTTCTAAGCCCGTATGTGTTAGCTTAAGCCGTGTTTGTCCGCCTTCTGCAATAAGCTCAAAAGTTACCAGCGAATTGCCCGGAAAATCAAGATATCGCCAGGTATAAGCCAACTTTTTGCCGGTAATAACTTCTTTTACTACACACTCATGTACAAATTTCACGCCTTTATCCTCGCCACTAAAATAGAAGGTAAATCCTACTTCCGGTTTAAAATCATCAACGTCAAAGTACCAATCCTTCATTTTATTTTTATCGGTCAACGCGCTCCAGACCGAGTTAACGGGAGCGTTGTAAGTTTGTTCAATTATAAATGGTTCTGTATTCATAACATATGTTTTATGGTGATAGTAAATTTACTCTTTTTCCAGGAAATTTTTAAGCGTGCCGGTAAGATGGGTCCAGCCACCAACAAATTTTTCGCGCGCAAAAATAACGGACTGCCATTAAGCATATTTTCTAAATTGTTATGGGTTAACACCAGTTTGGTTCCTTCACCTTCTGCAAAAAGCTCATAAGTTACCAGATTTGACAACTTTTTAAAAGTTGTCAAATCTAAAGTGTTGCAGTTATTTTAAAATTTGTAAGTAAGTGTAGTTAAAAGTTGCCTTGGGGGTATAGGTGTAATGCTATAATTGTCATGTATAAGATAATTAAAAGTATTAGTTAAATTAGTTATGCTGGCCAGCAAAGAAATTTTTTGACAGGTATATCCTGCGGTTAAGTTAAGTGTTGCAAAACCACCTATTGGTAATAACCGGCTATAAGGTTGTGCTTGCCCAACGGTATTATTATAACCTGCCAGGCGTGACCCGGTATAAAATGCAGACGCGCCTAATTTAAAACCCTGTAATGCAGCCGAATTAAACGTATAAAACAGAGATGCATTAGCAGTATGCCTGGGGTTAATTACTACTTGCTCACCCTCAATGTTTGAACCTTTTAATCCTGATGTTTTAGTATACCGCATAAAATTATAGCCATATCCTGCTATAAAATAAAGATTTTTTGAAAGATTTCCTGTCAAATCAACATCCAGGCCATCACTTGTGGTTTGCCCGCTGAGTTGTTTTTTGGTAGCATCATTATTTATAGTAACTCCGTCGGCTAAAAACGGGGCCGTTACGGCAAGGTTATTATTAACTATACGGTAAATACTAAAATTTGCAGAGAGTTTACCATCAAAAAACTCATTCTTAATACCGGCTTCGTATTGATCAACAATGGATGGTTTAAGTCCCTGGCCAGTGTAAATATCAGTACCCGTATTAACCTGAAAATTATTGCTATAACTAACATAGATAGAACTTGTTGTTACCGGCTGATAGATCAATGCCAGCTTTGGCGTAAAAGCGCGATCATATCTGGTTATAGCTGTGCCCGTGACTATTGTATTTTTAAGCAGGTTTTGTATAGTAGTTTGATAAGTTTGCTGCCATGACCAACGTATACCCGCTAAAAATTTCAGTTTGTCGGTAAGGCTCATCATGTCTTGAATGTAAGCGCCGAAACGATATACCGGCGCGGTTGTTAAAGCGGTATCAACAGCGTTGGGTATATCTGTTCGCTGTGTATACTTGTTCAGATCAATAATATTTATTTTGTCATACGCATAACGGCTTATTGGCGAAGCACCATTATTAATTCCATAGGCCCGGCTTTTATTTAATATTTTAACAGCATCAGCTCCCACTAATAATTGATGTGTGATTGAGCCGGTTTTAAATTTCCCGTTTATATTAAGCTGTCCTGTATAATCACCTTCAAATGTATTTGCCCTGGCCAGGCCACGGTTCCAATCGCCTGTGGCGTTTACTGTATTGGGTAAATTTGAGCCGTAAGAATCAATCTTAGTGCCTTGTGAAGAAATTATGGCGTTTATGTGCCAGTTAGTATTAAATTGATGGTTTAATGTTGCCGTGCCCGAATATTGATTCATGTGGCTATACGCCCAAACTGTATTTATAAATTGCGAACGCGGGACCATGGAAGGTATAGCCTGTCCGTTATTTAATGAACCAACACCCCAATCAGGTGTTAAATTCAATTTTAAATAATCGCCCTCAATTAATAATGTTGTTTTTTTGTCGAGGTTAAAAAGCAGTGACGGATTAATATAAGCATGTTCGCTATAAACATGGTTACGGTAACTGCCGGCATTTTCATAAGTGCCCACTAATCTATACGCTACATCACCGCTCAGGGGGCCATATATATCAATTGAGGGTTTAAACAGGTTATAACTTCCATAGCGCATAGAAATTTCGCCGCCATTTTCAAATCTTGGCTTTTTAGTTATCAAATTAATAACCATGCCGCCTGATACATTGCCATAAAGCAATGCGGCGCTGCCTTTTAATATTTCTATAGATTCTAATGTACTTGCTTCAGGGAAACCTGCCGTGTTTATTAACACGCCATTTTTAAAAATACTGCCCGCGCCACCCCCGATGCCTATACTGTAACCCCGTGCCGAAAAAGTTTCGCTCACACCGCCACGGGTTTGGGTTAAAGAAACACCGCTTACATTTTTAACGGCATCGCCCAGGGTATTAATTTGCTGATCCTCAATTACCTTTCGCGGTACTATTCCAACACTCTGCGGAAGATCCAGCAAACTTATGCTTGATTTACCTATTGATGCCGGTTTGGTAAACGCGTTATCCGCATAAATATTAATTTCATTTAATTGTGAGGCATTTTGTGTGAAAGTAAAGTTAATAACTGTTGTTTTTCCTGAAATTACAATAACTGTTTTTTCATTGTTCCCGGCACCAACGAATGACGTTTTTAGCGTATAGGTACCGGGTTTTACATTTCCAAAAAAGTAAGTTCCATCATTGCCGGTGCTTGTGGCCCTGTTTAATTCAACAATAGTTACCGTTACAAATACAGCAGGTTTACCGTCAGAAGTAGTTACTGTGCCAGAAATTTTCCCATTAGGCGTATCTGCCCTAACCAGGTTACAGGTAAAAAATAGTAGAAACAGGAGTTTTTTAAGAAAGTGATAAGTATTCTGCATGTTATTTATATTAAGTCTAATTAAACGCAAAAATAAGAATGACTTTGGATTTTCAAAAATTATTTAGAATTAATTTAAATAAGGAAGGGTTAATAAGGAAACAGCCCTCTCAACAAACGTCTTCGCGGCAGTTTTCGGTAACGTATCCTGCCGCGATAGTAACGGTTATTACATTAAAAAAGGTGATGTAGTGTTTCATAAAATAATGAAACAGATGAAACACTCTTTTAGGTTAATATATTGATATATAGTTATTTGCAAAAATGAGTGAAACACTTTGAAACAGTACAAAAGCTTTAGGTTAAATATTGTAAATAGCTTATAATAAGTATTTTATACCATTTTATCGATTTTTTCAAATTTAGGGTGAAACACCTGATGTGAAACACTTTTTTGTGTAAACCTATTTTAGGACGAGTCATTGCGAGCGACCCCGCCGGGATAGTACTATGATGTAAACAATACGAATCCTTATAACCTCGTGTGGCTGGAACCTGATCTTGCATTTATGCGCAGGGACCTCTATCGGGAGCCCGTTGCTGGGACAGTGCTAATGAAGTAAATTGGTGTTATATCACTTACAGGCTATTATGCTTAAAAGGTATGTAACATTTATATACACAAGATATTTAATGTGGTATTTATTATGAATTGATTAATAAAATTTGTTTTTTTGATTGAGATATAAAATATTGCCCGGGCGGCTGTATTATAACCAATTTAAACTTGTTAAAAAAGATTATCCATAGCGCTTATATGTATAAGATTGCACCCCCTTGTGATAACTTTAACCTAATTAAACCCTAATTGATGATTCAGCAAAAACCTGCCTTTACCGAGAAGCAATTCGTAGTCACCCTTATTTTTGTTACTTCACTGTTCCTGATGTGGGGTGTATTGCATTCCATGAGCGATGTACTTAACAAGCATTTTCAAAATGTATTAAATCTTTCAAAATCGCAATCGGGGCTAATTCAGTTTTCGGTTTTTGGCGCCTATTTTATAATGAGTATCCCGGCCGGATATTTTATGAAGAAATTTGGCTATAAGCCGGGCGTAATATTAGGATTGGCTTTATTTGCAGGCGGCTTATTTTTGTTTGTACCCGCAGCAAATGCCGCAAGCTTTACCTTTTTCAGGATAGCTTTATTTATAATGGGCTGTGGTATGGCCACATTAGAAACCGTAGCACACCCTTTTGCAGCAGCCCTGGGCGACCAACGTACCAGCGATCTTAGGGTAAACTTTGCACAGGCATTTAACGCGGTTGGTACCATGATAGGCCCGGCCATTGGCACTTTCTTTTTGTTAAGTACAGATAATGTAAAATCAACCGACCTAACCTCTGTAAAAACCTTATATGTGGGTATAGGCTGTGTTATTGTATTGATAGCAATAGCCTTTTTATTTTTAAGGATACCTGCATTAACAGACCCGCATGTTGAAGCAGCAGCGGTTGACCCTGATGCGGTTAATGTTGACGTGGCGCCAACAAAGAAATTATACCAGCACAGACATTTTGTATGGGCCTGCGCCGCGCAGTTTTTTAACGTTGCCGCACAAGCCGGCACCTGGGCCTATTTTATTAATTATGGGGTTGATGTTATGCATTTTAGCAATGAAAAGGCTGGTAACCTGATGATTGTTTTTATGGGGATGATGGCATTGGGCCGTATTGTTGGCACCTACCTGATGAAGTTTATCGCACCAAATAAACTACTGGCCGCGTTTGCATGCGGCAGTATTTTGATGTGTGTAATAGTGGCACAAAATTTTGGCTGGCCATCGTACGTTGCTTTAATGATGATCAATTTCTTTTTCAGCATTATGTTCCCTACAATTTTTAGTTTGGGATTAAAGAACCTGGGCAGCCATACGCAACAAGCTTCATCATTTATAGCAATGGGTGTAGTGGGCGGCGCGGTTTTTCCGTTAATTATGGGGCAGGTAGCTAACCATAATGTAGCCCAGGCTTATTACATGCCAATTATTTGTTACGTGGTTATCTTTTTGTTTGGATATAAATTTTACAAGGTTAAAAAATCAGCATAATCATTTAACAATTAATTATGAGTAACTTAAAAAATCAACAAGGATTTGACCGCCGGGATGCTTTAAAAATGCTTGGCCTGGGTACAACAGCAGGGATACTTGGGCTGATAGGCACACCCATGAGCGCTGAGGCAAAGGAAGAAGAAAAAGCTAAAAATACCTATGCTAAAGGCATGGCGCCGGTTACCATTACAAAAGTAAGGGCAATTGGTACTGCACCAAATGGTTTAAATTTAGTAATAGTAAAGGTGGAAACTTCCGAACCTGGTTTATATGGTGTAGGTTGTGCAACTTTCACCCAGCGTGCCGAAGTGGTAGTTACCGCGATTAACGAATACCTTGATCCTTTTTGTCAAGGAAGGGATGTTGATAATATTGAGGATATGTGGCAGGCCGCCTATGTAAGCTCTTACTGGCGCAATGGCCCCGATCTAAACAATGCTTTAAGCGGGTTAAACGAAGCTATGTGGGATATAAAAGGCAAACGCGCAAATATGCCCGTATATGCGCTTTTAGGTGGTAAGGCCCGCTTCGCGGTTGATACCTATGCACATGCCGATGGAAAAGATGTTGCGCAGGTTATAGATCAGGTAAAAAAATTCCAGGCAGATGGTTTCCGCCATGTGCGTATACAGTTAGGTGGTTATGGCGCTACCACATTGGCAAAGAACCCTGATTTTAGGGATGCTAAATTTGGTAAACCAACCGATCAGTTTATTGATCCGCATGCTTATGTGCAGGCCATCCCTAAATTGTTTAACGAGGTTAGAAAAGCGTGCGGTACAGATTTGGAACTGTTGCATGATACCCATGAGCGTATACAGCCAATGGATATAATAAACATGTGCAAGCGGTTAGAGGAATATGATCCATTCTTTATTGAAGATCCATTATCGCCCGAAAACAGGAGCTGGTGGAAACAATTGCGTGCCAGCACAACAGTGCCATTTGCCATGGGCGAGCTGTTTAACAATCCTAATGAGTTTGTACAGGAAATGGCCGACCATTCTTTTGATTTTATCCGTTGCCACGTTTCACAAATAGGTGGTATAACCCCGGCCATGAAGATAGCTCACTTAGGCGAGCTGTTTAATGTGCGCTCGGCATGGCACGCCCCCGGCGATTGTTCGCCAATAGGTCATGCTGCACATTGCCATATCGATCTTAACATCTGGAACTTCGGCATACAGGAATCTGTATTTTTCTCAGAAAAAGAAAAAGCGGTATTCCCTGGCTGCCCTGAATTAAAGAATGGTTATTTGTTTGTAAATGAAGCGCCGGGTTTAGGTACTGATATTGACGAGAAAGAAGCTGCCAAATATCCTATAAGCAACCGCGCCGGTAACTGGACAATACGTAAAAGAGATGGTACTATTGTAAGACCGTAATTAAAAATAGTTATGAAAAAGAAGATCATTATTACCTGTCTGTTATTCGGTTTATATGCCGGTGCCGTTGAATTGGCAGATCCGCCGCAGGCTACTATTACAAATGGCCAGGTTACGGCAACTTTATACCTGCCCGATGCCGAAAAGGGACATTACCAGGCCACTCGTTTTGATTGGGCAGGTATCATTTCAAGTTTAGAATATAATGGACATAGTTTTTACGGTAAATGGTCGGATAACGAAGGGCCAAAAGTGCATGACGCGGTGATGGGGCCGGCTGAATCATACGGGCCAATAGGCTACAGCGATGCAACAGCAGGCGGCACCTTTATAAAAATTGGCGTAGGCGTTTTGCGCAAACCAAAAGAAAGAGCGTATGCAGAATTCAAGCTTTATGATATTGTTGATGGCGGAAAATGGAGCGTATCACCCAAAAAGGATCGTATTGAATTTACCCAGGAGCTGCATGACTCGACCGGGTATGCATTCATCTATAAAAAAACTGTACGGTTAGTAAAAGGGAAACCCCAAATGGTTTTAGAGCATAGCTTGAAAAACACAGGTACAAAAGCTATTGAAACCGATATGTTCAATCATAATTTCCCGGTTATTGATAAAGAGCCTACCGGGCCTAATATTAAATTTATTTTTCCGTTTGATGTAAATGAAGGTACAGGTGGCCGGGGCTGGGGAACGGTTGGAAAAACCAATGGTAAAGAAATAAATTTTTTACGCACCTTAAATAAAAACGAGCAATTATACAGCGCCGGCCTGCAAGGATTAGGAGGCACCTACAAGGATTATGATATTAAAATGCAGAACCAAAAAAGCGGTGCCGGTATACATGTAACCAGCGATCAGGCGTTAGAGAAATTAGTTTACTGGGCCTGCCCAACCACCGCCTGCCCCGAGCCTTATATAAAAATAAGCGTTGCACCGGGCAAAGAAATGAAATGGAATACCAATTACGAATACTATACGTTTACACCCGATACAAAATAGAATTTTTAAAAAATAAAAAAATGAACTATTCTAATCTGAAGTATATAACACCTATTATTTGCCTGCTATCAACAGGCGTTTTTGCACAACATGCAAAAACAAAACCGGTTACTGACCTTGATTATCGCGAATATGGTGGTAATAAGGCAGGTAACCGCTATACACCTTTAACCCAGATCAATAAAACAAATGTTAAGGACCTGCAAGTAAACTGGACCTACGACACGGGGGATAATATCGGTGGCCGCGGCAACGACTGGCAATACCAGCCTATTGTAGTAAAAGGCGTAATGTATGTAGTTACGCCACGGGCCAAATTGGTTGCATTGGATGCAGCTACAGGCAAGCAGATATGGATTTTTGACCCGGCAGTAACAGGTAAGCGCCCCGGGGGCCCTGTGCGGTGTGTTACCTATTGGGAAAATGGAGATGACAAGCGTGTAATTTATAATTACGGATATGTAATTCTTGAAGTTAACGCAACAACCGGCGAGCAGATAAAAACTTTTGGCGACGATGGTTTGGTTGATATCCATATTGGACTGAAAGATAATGAAGTATGGGGTGCTGACCCACAAAAATGGGGAATGCGTAATACTTCGCCGGGAGCGATTTATAAAGATGTTTATGTAGTTGGTTCCAGCATGTCCGAAGGGCAGGACGCCCCTCCAGGTTATATACAGGCATTTAATGTTGTAACCGGTAAACTTTTATGGGTTTTTCATACAATACCCCTTCCAGGCGAATATGGGTATGATACCTGGGGCAAAGATTCTTACAAAAAACTTGGCGCGGCTAATGATTGGACCGGTCTGGTTATTGACGATAAACGTGGCATAGCTTATGTGAGCACCGGTTCTTCGTCTGTTGATTTTTATGGAGGTATAAGGCCGGGTATGAACCTGTTTGCCAATTGTATTATAGCGCTCGATGCTAAAACAGGTAAAAGATTATGGCATTTCCAAACCATACACCATGATATGTGGGACCGTGATTTGCCTTGTCCGGGTAACCTTATCACTATAACCCGTAATGGAAAAAGAGTTGATGCAATTGCTCAACCTACCAAAGATGGATTGTTATTTGTATTAGACAGGGTTACCGGAAAGCCATTGTTCCCGGTAAAAGAGACAAAGGTGCCAACAACGCCTGCTTTACCCGGCGAGCATCCATGGCCAACACAGCCTATTCCAACCCTGCCTAAGCCATTTGCTATGCAGGAGCTTACCGAAAAAACAATTACAGACCGCACACCGGAGGCTCATGCTTATGTGTTAGAGAGGTATAAAAATAGCCTGCATGGCAGTAAATATATGCCGCCGAGCGAACAGGGTACGTTGTATTTTGGTTTTGGTGGTGGCGCCGAATGGGGTGGCACAGCTGTTGATCCTAAAGGTATTATGTACATCAACGCCAACAATATGTTATGGTGGCAAAAAATGACCGATGTAGCCAAACGTGACGCTTTAGCTTCGGTAACACCGGGCTCTACCTTGTTTAATGCTACCTGCGCGTCATGCCATGGGTCAAACGGTGGTGGTGCCAACGGCGGGGATGGGGCGCAGCCTTATCCTGTTTTAACCAATGTAGGCGACAGGCTTACCCGCGATCAGATAACTACCATATTAGAAACAGGTCGTGGCCGTATGCCGTCGTTCCAGAATATTCCTAAAGCCGATCGTGACCTGATAGTAGACTTTTTATTACATACCGAAAAGAATGTTCCGGCCCGTAACAATGCCGGAAGACAACGCCAAACTACGCCGTGGTCTACACCTTATCAAAATAACGGCACACAACAGTTCCGTGATAATGAAGGTTATCCGGCTATGAAAGCACCGTGGGGAACACTTAATGCTATTAACTTAAACACAGGAGCTTATTTATGGCAGGTGCCATTAGGCGAATACCCTGCTTTGATGGCCAAGGGCCTTCCGCCAACAGGTACAGAAAACCACGGCGGTGCTGTAGTTACCGGCGGCGGCTTATTATTTATAGCAGCAACATACGATGAAAATCTGCGCGCTTATGATACTAAAACCGGTAAAGTGATTTGGAAATATAAATTACCCGCAGGTGGCTTTGCAACACCTATAAGCTATATGGTTAATGGTAAACAATATGTAACCATTGTATGCGGCGGAACCCGCTATAATTTAAAACCGGGCGGCACCATGCTTACATTTGCTTTGCCTAATAAATAAGATTTGACGAGTTATAAATTAAAGAACAATAAATTGAAAAATACAACCCCATATAAAATTGCATTAGGCGTATCCTTGCTATGCATATTGGCCGCTTTGGTAATGGCTGTTACCGGTCACCTGGCAGATGCTGGCCCCCTGTTTGTAACGTTTTTCGTTGCCTTGGCTATTGGCTTCAGAGGATATGAGCATTTAAAAAGATTTGCCTATACCGTAATTATATTTGCCGCAGTGAGCCTGGCTATGTATTATCCTGCTCACTTTGTATCATATGGTGATTTTAAGTTTGCTGTATTGATAACCCCGTTAATACAACTGATTATGTTTGGTATGGGTACTTCCATGAGCATGCATGATTTTGTGGGCGTAGTTAAAACCCCTAAAGGTGTATTTATTGGTGTAACCAGTCACTTTATTATTATGCCATTGATAGGATTTACACTGGCCAGTGTAAGTCATTTCCCGCCAGAGATAGCTGCAGGTATTATCCTGATAGGCTGCTCGCCAAACGGTATGGCATCTAACGTAATATCGTACTTAGCAAAAGCTAATTTGGCATTGTCTATCACCATCACCGCGGTATCCACTATGCTTGCACCGCTACTAACACCGTTGTTGATGAAACTGTTGGCCGGGTCATTTATCCAGATAGATGCCTTTAAAATGATGTTTGATATCTTTAAAATGGTTATCGTTCCAATTGGCGCGGGCTTGATATTTAACCGCATATTTATTGGTAAGGTAAAATGGCTGGATACCGCCATGCCGCTCGTATCTATGTTTGGTATAACCTTTATCATTGTAATTATTACTGCCGCGGGCCGTGCCAGCCTTTTAACTATAGGGCCACTATTGTTATTATTGGTATTGGTTCATAATTTATTAGGTTATACGCTGGGCTATTGGTCGGGCCGTTTATTTAAGATGAACGAGCGCGATTGCCGAACCATGGCTATAGAGGTAGGTATGCAAAACGGCGGCCTTGCATCGGGCATTGCTAAAGAAATGGGTAAAATGGCAACCGTTGGTTTAGCACCAGCAGTGTTTGGCCCGTTAATGAATATTACCGGCTCTGTACTTGCCTCATGGTGGCATAAAAAACCAACCGGTGATGCAGCTGTTGATAACCCGAACGCTGTGCCGGAAGATGTTGAATTGACTTAATATAACTCACAATAAGTTTAAAGGCCCGGACTGTTTAAGTTCGGGCCTTTTTGCTTTAGTTGAGTTTAGGAGATAATGAATTTTCTTGCATCAATAGGAAACTAATACCTTACAAGAATCAGGTATAAACATATGAATGTTTATACATTACAGGATATATGGTATATTTGTTATATTTATATTATAGTGTAAACAATAAAATAATAAGTAATGGAAGCTGTTGGAAAACTAACTAATGTGCAAATAGAATTATTAAAACTGTTTCAATATAATTTACCGGAAAAGCAATTGGCTGAAATTAAAAATATACTGGCAAAATATTTTGCAAATACTGCGACTGCGGAAATGGATAAATTATGGAAGGAAAATAACTGGAACAATGATTTGATGAAGGAATGGACCAATGAAAATTTAAGAAAGAAATAATCGATGATAGTCGTATTGGATACGAACGTCCTGCTGGTTTCCATCCCCCTAAAATCAACTTATAGACCAATTTTTGATGCGCTAATCGATGGTAAATTCGATCTTGTTCTTAGTAATGATATCTTATCAGAATATACTGAAGTTATTGAACGAAAGGCGAATGCCGCAGTGTCAACTAATATAGCAGAAATGTTATTGAACCTTGATAATCTCAACAAGGTGGATGTATATTTTGAATGGAAATTAATTGATAAAGACCCCGATGATAACAAGTATGTAGATGCAGCTATTGTAGGGACTGCTGATTTTATTGTTAGCAATGATCAGCATTTTAAAATTCTGAAGTCTGTTGATTTTCCCAGGGTCAATGTTATCAGTATAGACGAGTTTCTGAACCTTATACTCAAGAAATAAGTCTTGGCATGGCTGTTGTGTTTGAAATAAAAATTTCCGGGATCAAATAGCTTACACTACTATTTCCTCAAATAAAATATAGCCTGGTCGCCCTGGTTTTGGCTGTTTAACTCTTCGGCACTTATTTCGTAACCGGCTATTTCATCGGCCGAAAAAAAGTCTTTAGCGGTAACATATTCTTTGGTATCCGGCTTAACCAATGCTATATCGCGCTTGTACAATTCGCTACCCCAAAACTGAAAGGCAGTAGAATCATAAATCACATCTTCAAGAGTAAAGCCAGTTTTATCAGCGAGTAGTTGTATGCTTTTAGTAGTATGCAAAAAGAAATGCCGTGGTGCATCTAACTGTACCCAGTCTTGTTTGTAAATTTCCCAGGCTTTGCCAGCAACAGGTATCCTCACTAAAAGATAGCCGCCTTTTTTTAGCAAATTATAGCTTTTGGAAAATTCTGTATAAGGATCGTCCATGTGTTCAAAAACATGGTGCATCATTAATAGATCGTAGCTATTAGGTCTCAGCTCGCTCAGATCCTTTTTAAAAACCTTTACGCCGTGGCCGTAATCGTATTCCTGGTGCACATATTTATCCACGCCTTGTATGTTGGTAAAGCCCAGGTTATACATTTCGCAAATAAGCTTGCCTTTGCCACAGCCTATATCCAGTATTTTTTGTGATGGGAGCGTGCCTAACGGTTTAAGATAGTTAAAGATATCCATTTTGCTTTTCCTATACTTCTTCTTTATTCTAAAGCTTCCAAACAATCTTTTTATAAACGGTAGGCGCACCAACGGCGGGATTTTATGCTGAAAAGAGTAATAGTAGTCAGGGTAGTAGCTTTCTATATGAGCAGGTATATCAATGATCTGTATGGTTTGGCAAGAGGGGCATTGTGCGTAGGCAAACTCATCGCGCAGACCCAGCATCATTTCGCGCACATTGAAAGTACTCCCTAATCCGGTATTACAAATCTTACAACTATTCATAGTAATCCTGCAGAATTTTTTTGCAATATAAGCTTTAATACAATTTACAAAGGCAGAGCCGGAGCTTTTACATGCCCAATATCCACATAAAAAGCACCTGATAGGCTTTGTTAATGTATTTAGTGATTGAAAATTAAGCGACAAGATCCTGTTTACGGGAAACAATGTGTTTAATATTTATTACGTCAAGTGTACCAGGGTGTATTCACCTGTACCTGGTACAGTACACTCACTACTTTGTGGTTGCTCCGGATATTGTATTACGCTTCTTAACCGGATAGCTAAATCGCTAAACACGTCTTTATTAATTTTATTACAAACAATTAATGACCTTTTAAAAAAAAATGTTGAAAAAAATTTATTAAAAAACATCAAAATCTATTCCGTTTATATGCACTCAAAAAAAGAAACACTAATACGGTTAAATCCTGATGATTTTTTTATGAACCCCTTATCAAAATAGATTTTATGATCCATATATAAATACGGTTAAATCCATATCAAAAAACAAATATTAGGGTACCGAAGTGCTTGAAATATAGCACCTAAACTCGTTTTCAAAGTAGCTTGCTATTGATTTGAACTATAAAAATTATATATCTTGCATGGCTAAAACAACGGTTTATAACGCGAGTTATAAGCGTTAGAATTAAGAGACAACAAGCCTTTGTTGTAGTATTTAAACCTGTATAAAATTATTATAACCATAACTCATGAAAAGATCTATCATTTTATTATTGATTACCTGCAGCGCTTATGTAGCCGGCGCGCAACAAAAACCAGCCGCAAAAATTGGCAATAAGCTAACTATATACACCGATGTTAAAGGCAGTAATGAACATTTTGCATCATCAGGAACAATAGCGCTTACTAAAAAAGGGCAGCCTGGCGAAACAGAATTGGCTGTGTTTGTTGATCCTGCTAAAACGTTTCAAACTATGGTAGGCATTGGGGGCGCCTTAACGGATGCCGCTGCCGAAACATTTTATAAACTGCCTGTTGATAAGCAAAAAGAGTTTTTAACGGCTTATTATGATAAGGACAAAGGCATAGGCTACACATTTGGCCGCACCAATATACAGAGCTGCGATTTTTCGAGCGACATTTATAGCTATGTGGGTAATAATGATCCGGGGTTAAAAACTTTCGATATCAGCCATGATAAAAAATACCGTATACCATTTATAAAAGAAGTTGCAAATGCTACAGGTGGTAAATTAAACTTGTTTGCAAGCCCATGGAGCCCGCCGGCCTGGATGAAAGATAATAACAATGTATTAAATGGTGGCAAGCTAAAGCCGGAGTACGACCAAAGCTGGGCCAATTTTTATGTGAAGTTTATTAATGCTTATGAAAAAGAAGGCATTAAAATATGGGGCCTTACCGTTCAGAATGAGCCTATGGCTAAACAAAGGTGGGAGTCATGCATATACACTGCCGAAGAAGAACGCGATTTTGTAAAGAACTTTTTAGGTCCGACTTTGAAAAAAGCAGGGTTAGCCGGTAAAAAATTAATTATCTGGGATCATAACCGCGATTTGCTATATCAGCGTGCCAGTACAGTATTAGAAGATCCGGCAGCTGCACAATATGTCTGGGGAATAGGTTTTCACTGGTACGAAACCTGGACAGGGGCCGGTATGAATTTAGAAAGCACTCGGCGTGTTCATGAAGCGTTTCCGGGTAAGAACCTTGTTTTTACAGAGGGTTGTATAGAGAAGTTTGATTTTAACCGGTTAAATGATTGGTCGTTAGGCGAAAAATATGGTACCTCAATGATAAATGATTTTAACAGCGGTACAGTTGCCTGGACAGATTGGAACGTATTGCTTGACGAAAAAGGCGGCCCTAACCATGTAGGTAATTTTTGCTTCGCGCCTGTACATGCCGATACCCGGAACGGCAGTTTAATTTATACCAGCGAGTATTATTATATAGGTCATTTTTCTAAATACATACAGCCCGGCGCAAAGCGCATTACAAGCATTGCCAGTCGCGATAAGCTATTAACCACAGCTTACCTTAATCCCGACGGTAAAATTGCCGTAGTGGTAATGAATGCTACCGATAGCGAGATACCTTACACCTTATGGATAAAAGGAAAAGGCGCGGCTACAAAAAGCCCGGCTCACTCTATTGCTACTTTAATAATTAATTAACCTGATTGACTCAATTTATATAACTAATCAAATGAAATATTACAGATCAGCCGCACGCTATTTTGGTGCATTTGTTTTAATAGTTTTATTTACAGCCAGCGCTTACAGTCAGGGCTTTTTAAAAGCCAATGGCCGCTTAATTGTGGATGGCAAGGGTAACAAAGTTATTTTAAGAGGCATGGGCATGGGTGGCTGGATGCTGCAGGAAGGTTATATGTTTAAGTTAAGCAATTTGGGCAGGCAATACATCATCAGGCAGCATATTGAGGATGTGGCCGGTGCAGAATATACCGCCAATTTTTATGATAAATGGCTCACTAATCATACCCGTAAAATTGATGTGGATTCTATGGCGGCATGGGGTTTTAATTCCATCAGGTTACCTATGCACTACAATTTGTATACGTTACCTGTTGATAAAGAACCGGTAGCCGGTAAAAATACCTGGGTTGAAAAAGGGTTTGCTATGACCGATAGCCTGGTAAAATGGTGCAAGGCAGCGCATATTTATTTAATACTCGATCTGCATGCTGCACCGGGCGGCCAGGGTAATGACCTGCCTATTTCAGATCGTGACCCTGATAAACCATCATTGTGGGAGAGTAAAGCTAACCAGGATAAAATGATAGCTTTATGGAAAAAACTGGCACAACGTTATGCCAATGAACCCGCTATAGGTGGTTATGACATTATAAACGAACCAAACTGGGGCTTTGAAAGTGCCGATGATAAACGCGGCACATCCGAAACTAAAAACGAACCGCTGCGCAAACTTATGATGGATATTACCACAGCCATACGCGAGGTTGATAAAAACCATATTGTTATTGTTGAAGGCAATGGCTTTGGCAACAACTACCGGGGCGTTTTCCCACTTTGGGATAATAATATGGTGGTAAGTTTTCATAAATACGGCAACTTTAATAACGTAAAAGCTATCCAAAGTTTCCTTACGCTGAGCGAGCAATACAATGTACCGCTTTGGTTGGGCGAATCGGGCGAAAACTCTGATACCTGGTTTACCGAAGCTATAAAACTGGCCGAAAGCAACAATATTGGCTGGGCCTGGTGGCAGTTAAAAAAGATGGGCATTGCCAATCCGCTCGAAATTAAAGTGCCTGCCGGGTACCAAAAACTGGTAGACTATTGGAGCGGCAAAGGCGCAAAGCCATCACAAGGCGAAGCTATAGCAACGCTTAATGAGCTGCTGGAGAATATAAAGCTTGAAAATAATATTTATCATAAAGATATTACAGATGCTATGTTCAGGCAGGTGAGGTCGGCTACAGCTATTCCGTTTAAAAGGAATTTTATTGGCAGCAACACAACCATTAACGCGGTTGATTATGATATGGGCAGCCAGCGCATAGCCTATTTTGATAAGGATACCGCAAGCTATCAGTACACCCCCGGTGTAAAAACAGTTGGCAACAAGGGGCACGCTTATAGAAATGAGGGCGTGGATATACAGGCTGATGAGAGCGGCTACCATATTTTCAGTATTGAGGATAGTGAATGGCTGCAATACACCGTACAGGCGGGCAAAGGCACTTATACGGTAAAGCTTTTAGTATCATCAGAAGGCGGCAAGGGTAAGGTTTCCTTATCAGTTAATAATAACCCTGCACAAGCAGTTAGTTTAGCTGCTGCAACACCAATAGCGGGATGGTACCCGGTTGAATTAAAGGACATTAAGCTTAATAAAGGCATTAACAAACTACGTGTACTTGCTGATGAAGGTGGTTTCAACCTTAAATCAATTCAGTTTATTAAAGATTGAGCTGAAGTTAATTTGCATGTGGCATACGTAATTTATGTATGCCACTGGCTTTGCTACTCTCCATTACTAATTTGCTCCACCCTTGGGTGTCGGTTTTTCGGCCATCCTTTTTGTGGTCCTCCATTACCTTTTTAATGCGTATAGCGTATTGCCAGCAAGTGCTTTGCCGTATCCCAATTTTTTCTGAAAGCTGGTAGGACGAGATCATTCCTTTTGTAGTATACATTAAATAAACAATATAAAAGGCTTTGTTAATAGGTATCCTGTTGTTTTGAAAAATGGTATGGTATAGTACAGATTCTTCATAATTGCATTTAGTGCACCGGCGGCTATAAGGTGCGCGGCCATTATGATGAGTAATATTGCTGCACTTTATACAAGTAAAGCCATTTGCCCATTTCAAATCAGACAGGAATTTATTACAGCTTTCCTGATCGGGATATTTAGCGCTAAACTCTTCAAAAGATAACTCGGTTGATAGCGCTCTTGCATCGGTTACCTTTTCAATATTATTTTTTAATTCGGTATTATCTTTTTCCAGCAAAATATTCATCAATGATATTTCTGCAGCCTGGCTTTCTAATTGTTTGTTAATATTTAATAATTCGTGGTTTTGAACTTCTATAATTTCTGCCTGCTCAAATATCTTTTTTGATTTTGCCGTTATCTCACGGGTACGGTCTCTAACTTTTATTTCCAGCTCTTGGTTAATAGAATCTTTTAGCTGGTTATTGATATCCATTTGCCTTATAGTTTCATTCATGGCCTCTTCTTTTTTGCGCCTTAAATGCCGCACTTGGTCAGATATAGCAAACGAAAGAAAAACCATCTCCAAAATAAAACTAAACCCTAAGCTATAAAAACCCAACAAGCCCGATAGTTGCGCTGCAAGGCCAAGCACGCTAATTACTTTACAAGTAAATCCAAGAAACAAAAAGGTGTAGCCAAGCACAAAGAATCTGGCTGGTTTAAAGCCTTTTTTTCTGATAGTTATACCGGCTATAAAAGCTATGGCTAATGGTATGATCTCTATGAATTTGTAAATGAATAAACGTTGATTAAACAAGCATACAATAAAGTATACCGTTCTTAATAATATAACATAATTTATAAAGCGATAAAGTTTATAATCTTTGGTGCGCACATGTAAAAGGTCCCTGGTAAATAATAAAGCAAATACACTTACGCAATAAAGAGCTATACCATAAGCATATTCGTTCCAGTTGGGTGCATTGGGCCATATATACTGAAAAGCAATACCATCGGTACTCATTTCATAAAATCCTACACTTAAAATATATAGTACATAAAATATATAATACCGCTTTCTAACTGCTATAAACATAAGCAGGTTGTTAAAGCAGAATATTAATATCATACCATAAAATATACCATAGGTAAAATATTCTGTAAGCGCATAATAAATAAAGTGGCTTATTTTACGGTAAACAATAATAATATTCACCGTGTTATTTGACCGCACTTTAAAGTAATAAATATGCTGTCCCTTTGCTTGCTGGTTTATTAAAAACTCGAAATTTTTATGACGGTATAGCCGCTTTTCAAACATTGATGCCGCGCCTGCTACGTTTTCTGTATAACCCCCGCTTGGGTTGGGTAAATAAGCTATAATGTTCCCGGTAGTTTGATCAAAAAATTCAAATATGGAATAGTAGTTTTCAAGTGGTTCGGTAAAGTTAATTTTTAGCTTATACCAATAGGTTGATTGTATATTTTGATTGGTTGGATAAAATTCTTTATTTGTTTTAAAACGATATTTTAAGGTATCAGACAATAAATTATTTAAGGTTAATTTATTAGAGCTATCTTCCAAATACTCAATTTCGCCGGCAGAAAATATGTGTTGTGGCAAACTATTATCAACCCTGACGGATTGTTGCGAAAATCCTGATTTTACTAATACAGATAATAAAAATAGAAATACTATTCTTCTGATCATTGACAAAAGATGATTATAACTGGTTTAATTGGCGTGCAAAAACACGAAGATAAGCGGGTTTCTTCGGTTAAGCAACAGGGTAAATTTACAATAAATCTTTAAAACTGTTTTTATAAGTTTTCGCAATCGTTTGCGGTTATTTTAATAAAAAAATTTGGCAATCGGTTGCCATTGTATTTTGTAACAATATTGGGATATACAATGTAAAAAAATGCAATTTTTTTTACAAGGATTTAAGCGTATTACTAAGGCTATTTATTTAAGCCAAAAAAACACTTATTATACTCATAATAAATTTTTTACAATAGTTCATTAAGCGTATTAAATTTTTTGTAAAAAATTAATTATCAGACAGTTACGATATTTTTTCTTGTTTTATTAATATTTGTTTGCATAAATTTGACCAAGTAAATAAAAACCGGCATATCCTTTATGCCAACCAATTAACCAATTAATACCTTTTAATAACAATGCACATACTAACTGCTTACGGCTAATTACAGCCACAAGAATTTTTGCGGGTATTTTCATATCGGCAAAATAAACAATGCCAATTCTTAACCATTTAACCATCAAATTATGACAAAAAAATTTCCTTTATTGATTATTATGCTTTTTGCATTTTTAAATATTGCATTAGCACAAAATTCCACCGTAAAAGGTAAAGTTAGTGACAGCAGGGGCGAGCCTCTTGCAGGCGTTACAATTAAAATAGCCAATATGCAAAGCGTAACTGCAACAGATGCAAATGGTAACTATACAATTGCTGTTCCGCCAAATGCTACACTAACTTTCTCATATGTAGGTTTTGCTACATTAGATGTACAAGTTGGAAGCAGCAATACGTTAAACGTAACACTTACCCAATCAGAAAACAATCTTAATGAGGTTGTAGTAGTTGGTTACGGTACGCAAAAGAAAAGCCTGGTTACAGGTTCTATTTCGAGCGTTAGCGCCAAGGATCTGGAAAACATGCCTATTAACCGCGTAGAGCAAGCCCTGCAAGGCCGTGCCTCTGGTATAAACGTTGTGTCATCTTCAGGTATACCAGGCTCTTCATCAACTGTACGCGTACGTGGTTATACTTCATTTTCATCGAGTGCTAATAATGATCCGTTATGGGTTATTGATGGTGTTATTGTTGATAATGGCGGTATTGGGTACCTTAACGAGGCCGATATAGAGTCGATTGAAGTATTGAAAGACGCGGCATCACAGGCTATATACGGTACACGTGCAGCTAACGGTGTAATTTTGATCACTACCAAAAAAGGTAAGGCTGGCCATTTACAAATTGATTACAATGGCTATTATGGTACTCAATCCACAGCTAAAAAACTTAACCTGCTAAATGCTACACAGTATGCAACAATCAGGGATGAGTCTTTCATGAATACAGTTTCCTATCAAAATGCTGTTACTAAACCGGCATTGCCTTTTGCAAACCCTGCATCATTGGGTGTTGGTACAGATTGGCAATCGTACGTGTTTGCCAATGCTCCTATACAAAACCACCAGGTTAGTATAAGTGGCGGTGGCGATAGATCAACATTCTTTACTTCGTTTGGTTATTTAGACCAAAAGGGTATTGTGGCAAAACCAATTTCTGGCTACAAACGTATTAACGTTCGTTTAAACTCAACCTATAATTTAGCAAAATGGCTAACATTAGGCGAGAATTTAGGCTATGATTTTGCTAAAACACAAAATAATGGCGGTAACAGCAATACAGAGTTTGGCGGTACCCTTAGTGATGCTGTGAATCTTGATCCTATTACACCAGCGTATCAAACAGATGCAGCTATTTTGGCAACAGCGCCTTATACAAATATATATGCCGGCAAAGATGCTAATGGAAATGTATTTGGTATATCACCATACGTTGGCCAGGAAATATCTAACCCATTAGCTTATATTCAAACCAAGCTGGGCAACTATAACTGGGAACATAATATTGTTGGTAACGTTTTTGCCGAAGTAAGCCCGATTAAAGGCCTGAAATTAAGATCAAGTTTAGGTACTAAATTGGCTTTTTATGGTAGTGAAAGTTTTAACCCTACCTATTACTTCACATCATCAAGCAATAATAGCAAGCCATCATTTTCCCGTTCAACAACTACAGGCTTAGCTTATAACCTGGAAAATACAGCAAGTTACCAACATAGTTTTGGTAAGCATGATTTATCTGTATTAGTTGGACAAGGTATTTATATGGATAACGATACCAAAAACGTTAACGTAAACTTTGCTAATGTTATAGCCACTAATTTTTACCAGGCTAATTTGAATTATAAACCGGTTGCCGGTGATATTACCGGTGGTGGCAGTGATGGTACAGAACACAGAATATCTTCATTATTTGCCCGTTTAAACTATAATTACGATGAGAAATACCTGGTAACAGGTACCGTACGTCGTGATGGTTCATCAAGGTTTGGTGCAAACAATCAATTTGGTGTGTTCCCTTCATTTTCATTAGGATGGGTTCCGTCACTGGAGAAATTCTGGCCTAAAAATGCTGTTGTTAGCTTCCTGAAATTAAAAGGTGGTTATGGGATAACCGGTAATGATGCGGGTATTGGCGATTTTGCTTTTAACGCGACAGTAGGTGGTGGCCGTAATTATACTTTTGGTACAGCTAATGCCAGTACTGTGGGCTTTAGCCCTAATGCACCGTCAAATCCTGATTTGAAATGGGAACAAACTCAATCTACAGATATTGGTTTTGACGCTATCTTGTTTAATAATTTCAACTTAAACGTTGATTTATTCACTAAAAAAACCGTTGGTATTTTGCAATCGCCTGCCGTGCCTAGCTATTTAGGTTATTTTGGTAATCCGGCTGCAAATTATGGAACTTCACAAAACAGAGGTATCGATATTGAGTTAGGCTATCATGATAAAATAGGCGATCTGTCGTTCGGTGTTAATGGTAATGTGTCATTCCTGCAAAACAAGATCCTTGCAATATCTCCGGGAATTTTGTTTACAGAGAACCAGGCTGCCAGCTTCCAAACCATGGGCAATATTTCCCGTTCATATGTTGGTGGCTCATATAACGCATTTAATGGCTACCAAATGTTAGGGATATTCCAAACCCAGGCAGAAGTTAACAGCTATGTAGGCTCGGCCGGTACCCCATTACAACCAAATGCAAAACCGGGCGATATTAAGTATGCCAACTTAAATGGTGACAACGTAATTGATGGTAATGACCGTACTATAATAGGTAATCCAATACCAACAGTTACTTATGGTTTAACTATTAATTTAGCATACAAAGCCTTTGATTTTGTTGCATTTGGTAATGGTGTAGGTGGTAATTCTTTATTCCAGGGCTTACGTCGTTTAGATATTGGTAACGCCAACTATCAAACAACGATATTAGACAGGTGGACACCAACTAACCCATCTAATACAAACCCGCGTTTGGCTGATGATGATCCGAATGGTAACTACACAAAGTTTAGTAAAATATACCTGCAAAGCGGCAACTATTTTAGGCTAAAAACAATGCAGCTTGGCTATACGTTACCAAAAGGTATAACAAAGAAACTCAGTATCAATAGATTACGTGTTTATGCAAGCGCGCTAAACCTATTTACCCTTACCAAGTATACCGGTTACGATCCTGAAGTTGGAAACGGCGGAGCTGGTGGCGGTGGTGTATTAGGCATTGATAAAGGCAATTACCCACAAGCGCGAACTTTTATGCTTGGCTTAAATCTTGGATTTTAAAAAACTTAAAAAAAATTAAAATGAGAAACAAAATTACATTAGTGGTTGCCCTGCTGGCAGGTTTGCAACTACTGGGATCCTGCAAGAAATTTCTTGCAGTGAACCCCGAAGAACGTATTCTGGAATCTGATTATTATACAACACAGGCCCAGGCGTTTTCAAGCTTAACTACTGTTTATGATATGGTTGGTAATCAAGGTGGTGGTTATTTAACAAAAACCAATATTATGAACGTAGCATCTGATGATCATTTGGCCGGTGGTGCAAACTCATCTGATATTGGCGATCTGCAGTCGATTGCTAAATACACTTACACCCAATCTGCGCAAAACGGTGGCCCGAGCTATTTATGGAGCAAAGGGTTTATTGGTGTGTACAGGGCGAATGTGTTTTTAAAGCATGTTGCTACTACACAAATGGATGCTACATTAAAAGCACGGTATATAGCCGAAGCTAAATTATTAAGGGCGTATTTTTATTTTGACCTGGTACGTTTCTTTAAGAACATCCCATTAACCCTGGAGCCTGTTGACCCTTCTGCTATATACACCATTACGCAGGTTCCTCCTGCTGATGTTTACAAACAGATAATTCAGGATCTGAAAGATGCCCAGGCATCATTACCTGCTACCGCACCGGCCGCGTCAGAAGGCGGACGTGTTACCCTTGGTGTTGATCATGCTTTATTAGCCAGGGTATATATGTGGCAAAAAGATTATACCAACGCGCTTACCGAATTTGCTTTAGTAAATGGGCCCGCACCTGGTGTATCTGCAAGTACATATGGTTATAAATTAATTCCAAATTTTGGTGACCTATGGAAAATAAATAACAAATTTAACAGCGAATCAATTTTCGAAATTGTATTTAACTCTACATCAAATGGTGGTTGGGGTAATGTTGGTGGTACAGAAGGTAATTTGGAATGTATTTTAGTTGGCCCGCGTAATTATACGCCATTAAAAACAACTGCACCGGATTATGTTTCCGGATGGAGCGGTCAACCTTTCACTGATGATTTCTGGAATTTAATACACTATGATCCGCGTAATGCGGCAACTGTTGCTAACTGCGATAGTTTAGAAACAAATGGTATCATCACTTATTTACATGCTTACCAAAATACAGGTCACTTTATTGAAAAATTTGCCGGCCGTGTTTCAACTAAAGCGACTACAGGTCAATTAGAATTAAATTTCCCGGTTGATATGTATGAAATACGTTTAGCTGATATGTACTTGTTAGAAGCCGAGGCTCAATTAGCAAGTGGTGGTGCAGTTGGTGTAGGTACCCGTGCTTATGCCTTGTTAAACGCGGTAAGGGCACGTGTTGGTGCCGGGCCGGTTCCGGTTACATTACCTAACATCAAAAAAGAAAGACGCTTAGAACTTGCCGGAGAAGGCCAGCGTTGGTTGGACCTTGTACGTTGGGGTGATGCCGGCACTAATGCGGTGTTACTTTCTAAAGGCTTTGTTGCAAACAAAATGGAAATTTTCCCTATACCGCAATCAGAGCTTAATAATACCAAATTACAACAAAGCAAAGAATGGGGTGGTACCCTTTAATAGTTAATTATATTGGTTGTTTAGTTTATATATACCTATCAGAGAGCGGTTGTACCCGCTTTCTGATAGTTTTGAATTAAACCTTGTGATTTTTGTTTACTAATTTCCTGTTTCTACTAATTTAATATATGAAGGGAAATATCCGCATATTAATTATTCTATCATCAGGAATACTATTTGCCGTAGCCATGTTCTTTTCAGAATGCAGAGATAAAGGTAAAAACCTTGAACCTGATAAAAGAGGCAGCGCTTACGCTAATCCGCAAACTTGTATAAGCTGTCATAAAGACACTTATAATTCTTACACTCATACCGCTCACTTTCATACCTCAAGCGCTATTAATGGCAATAAGCTGCAGGCCGAATCAATGGCTAATGCCCATACTTTTATTTTTAACGATAAACTAAAAATAACCATTGATAAACATAAGGATGGCATTTATCAAACAGCTATTTTTGAGGGCAGGCAAATAAGGAGCGAGCGCTTTGATATTGCATTTGGCGCCAATGAAAAAGCGCAAACCTATGGTTACTGGAAAGGTAACCGACTGTATGAATTGCCTTTATCTTTTTTTAAAATAATAAACAACTGGGCAAACAGCCCTGGCTTTCCGTCAGATTTGGTTTATTATGACAGGGCAATTGTTAGTCATTGCTTTGAATGCCATGGTTCATACCTGGAAAAAACTTTTGTACAAACCGGCCCTATCAAAGTAGCCGAAGAATACGATAAGAAATCAATTATGTATGGCATAGATTGCCAGCGCTGCCATGGGCCCGCTGCTAATCACGTACAATACCATTTTGATAACCCTACTGATAAAAAAGCAAAATATATTACAACTTATAACTCATTGAACCGCCAGCTAAAGGTTAATATGTGCGCCGTATGCCATGGCGGTAATGACCTTAAAACAGAAAAATCAACATTCGGCTATAAACCGGGCGATAACCTGGCCAGTTTTTACGACCCTGATTTTGGTTTCAATACCAGCACCGACGTTCATGGTAACCAGGCAAAATTATTAGCTATGAGCAAATGCTATTTAAATAGCCCAATGCTTACCTGTACTACCTGCCATAACGTGCATCAACAAGAAAAAAACGATCCTGTGTTATTGTCACAAAAATGCCTGGATTGCCATAAAGAGCAAACACATAACTTTTGTAAAATGGCGCCGCAATTAGGCAGTGCCATAACCGGTAAATGTATTGATTGCCATATGCCCACATTACCATCTAAATTAATTTCCTTTAAAATGTCGGCAACTAAGGAAGCGTCTCAATACCTTTTACACACGCACCGTATAGCTATTTATCCTGAGCAAACCAATCAAATATTATTATTAATAAAGAACGCCAAACACAGCAATTAACCTTGCTGCAATTTATATATACCTATCGCTATGAAAAGAAAAGGAAACAATGTTTATTCTTTTACTGTAATATTAATAGCTATACTGGCTATTAGCAGTTGTAAAAAGCAATTGCCGGTTAACGGCGGACAGTCAACAGGTACTCCTGTAATCCCTGTAATACCGGTTACCACGGTAAAAACAGACGTTACTATGTGGTTAACCCAATCAGATCAATCTGCCTTGCTGCAAAAACAGAATATAGGTTTGATCTTTAATACCACCACTAATCAAAATGCTACTATAACCGTTGATACTGCTAAAACCTATCAAACTATTGATGGATTTGGATATACACTTACAGGCGGAAGCGCGTCTTTGATAAATGCCCTCCCATCGGCACAAAAAGACGACCTTTTAAAAGAACTTTTTTTAACAGACACCACGCATATTGGTGTAAGCTACCTGCGGATAAGTTTAGGCGCGTCTGATTTAAGTGCAGCCCCTTTTACTTATGATGATTTGCCTGCGGGCCAAACAGCCGACCCAACACTGCAATATTTTAGTATTGCTCAGGAAATGACCGACCTGGTGCCGATACTTAAAAAGATAATCGCGCTTAACCCAACTATAAAAATATTTGCCTGCCCGTGGTCGGCACCTACGTGGATGAAAACTAACAACAGCTTTAAAGGGGGTAGTTTAAGCACCGCTTATTATGATGCCTACGCCAAATATTTTATAAAATACATACAAGCCATGAAGGCCCAGGGTATAACTATTGATGCGGTTACACCACAAAATGAGCCATTAAATCCTTACAATAATCCAAGCCTGGTTATGCAGGCCGGCGAGCAGGCTGCTTTTATAGGCGGTTATTTGGGCCCGCAGTTTAAAGCGGCCGGCATTACTACCAAAATTATTGCTTACGATCATAATACCGACCGGCCCGATTACCCAATAGCGGTTTTAGGCGATGCAACAGCTAACCAATATGTTGATGGTTCTGCGTTCCATTTATATGCCGGTAACATCAGTACGCTAACGGCTGTGCACAATGCCTATCCTGATAAAAATGTATATTTCACCGAGCAGTGGGTTGGAGCGCCCAGTAATTTTGGCGGTGATTTGTCATGGCACGTAAATAACTTAATAATAGGCGCCACACGTAACTGGAGCCGTAATGTATTAGAATGGAACCTGGCTGCTGACGCCAACTACGGCCCGCATACTACCGGTGGTTGCAGCACCTGTTTAGGTGCATTAACTATAGCCTCTACAGCGGTAACACGTAATGTTGCCTACTATATAATTGCGCACGCGTCAAAATTTGTAAGGCCCGGGTCTGTACGCATAGATTCTAACGTGCCCGATAATTTAACCAACGTGGCATTTAAAACTCCTGATGGTAAAAAGGTATTAATTGTTTTAAATACCTCTGCCGGCTTACAAACTTTTAATATAAAATTCAACAACAAAATACTAACCGCAACATTGGCTGGTGGTGCCGTTGCAACCTTTGTTTGGTAAACCATTATATAAAAATTAATATTTAAACAATAAACCTATCTAATGACTAAGTACATTAAAACGGCGTGTATGCAGTGCATAATGGTCTTTACCATGATGTTAATCACTGTTACAGCGTTTTCACAAAAAACAAAAACAGCCGATATCTGGCTAACCAATGCTGATAGATCGGCGTTATTTCAACAGCAAAAACCTATAGCTTTTTCAAGCAAGGCTGATGCGGGTAACCCAACTATACAGGTTGATGAAAAAGAGACCTTCCAGCCAATTGATGGTTTTGGATTCGCCCTAACCGGGGGCAGCGCCATGCACATGGTACGCATGAGTGCCGAAAGCAGGGCCGCTTTAATAAAAGACGTTTTTTCTACCGAAGACAATAGCATTGGCGTAAGTTATTTGCGCTTAACCATAGGCGCGTCTGATTTGAACGATCACGTGTTTTCATACGATGACCTGGCACCGGGCCAAACAGACATAGAGCTAAAGCGCTTTAACCTGGGGCCGGATAAAAATGATGTGATACCGGTGATGAAGGAGATATTAAAGATCGATCCTAAAATTAAAATATTGGGTTCGCCATGGTCCGCACCTGTGTGGATGAAAGATAATGGCGATACCCGCGGGGGTAGTTTAAAGCCCGAATATTTTGATGTTTATGCCAGATATTTAATAAAATACTTATTGGCCATGAAAGCCGAAGGCATAAACCTGGATGCCATAACCATTCAGAACGAGCCTTTGCATCCGGGCAATAACCCGAGTATGTTAATGCTTGCTGAAGATGAGGGCCGGTTTATAAAAGTATTTGGCCCGAAGCTAAAAGCGGCGGGTTTAAAAACAAAGATCATAGCGTATGACCATAATGCCGACAGACCCGATTATCCGCTTGCCATTTTAAATGACCCTGAAGCCGCAAAATATGTAGACGGGTCGGCTTTCCACTTATATGGGGGCAAGATCACCGCGCTTACGGATGTACATAACGCGCATCCCGAAAAGAACCTTTATTTCACCGAGCAAATGGTGGTAGAGCGTGGAAAAAACAATCCGAAATTAAATGTGGCAAACCCGGTTAGCCGGTTATTTATAGGTGCGACACGCAACTGGTGCCGCAATGTGCTGGAATGGAACCTGGCAGCAGATCCGCAGAATAAACCTTTTACAGACAGGGGCGGATGCCCTATGTGCCAGGGCGCGGTAACTATTGATAGTAATAAATTTACCCGCAACGTAGCCTATTATGCCATGGCCCATGCATCAAAATTTGTAAGGCCCGGTTCTGTTCGTGTTGGCTCTAACGACCTGGAGCTATTACCTAATGTGGCATTTAAAAGGCCCGATGGTAAAAAGGTATTAATTGTTGTAAACAATGGCACATCGGCACAAACATTTAATATACAAAATAATGGTAAAACAATAATTGCTTCTTTAAATAACGGGGCGGTTGGTACCTACATCTGGGATTAAGCATTTTTTAATAATTAATCGCCGCTAATAATTTATAATTTTTCTTACCTAATACCTTACACCCGTTATGCAAAAAAGAATTTTAACCATATTATGCCTTCTGCTTATTGCTTGCTGTGTTTTAGCACAACAAACACCACAACATACTGCTGATGCTATTGATCGTAAAGTGGATGCATTGCTTGCCAAAATGACCCTTGACGAAAAAATAGGTCAGTTAAACCAATATACCAGCGATCGTTTGGCAACGGGCCCGTTAACCGAAAACAGCAGCAAGTTTCAGGATATTAAAGACGGAAAACTGGGTTCCATGCTAAATGTTAAAGGCGCGAAAGAGACCCGTATGGTGCAGGAACTGGCCATGCAATCTCGCCTAAAAATACCATTGCTTTTTGGTTTGGATGTTATACATGGTTACCGGGTAACTTTCCCTGTGCCTTTGGCAGAAGCCGCCAGTTGGGATATGCAGGCCATACAGACTTCGGCACGTGTGGCAGGCAAAGAAGCTGCCGCCGCGGGTTTACACTGGACATTTGCCCCAATGGTTGATATTACACGCGATCCACGCTGGGGCCGTGTAATGGAAGGCGCCGGCGAGGACCCATACCTGGCATCGCTTATTGCAGGTGCAAGGGTAAAAGGGTTTCAGGGTAATGGCTTAGGCAGCCTGGATGCTATAATGGCCTGTGCCAAGCACTTTGCAGCTTATGGCGCCGCTATTGGCGGCCGGGATTATAATACCGCTGATATAAGCGACCGCACACTTTGGGAAACCTATTTGCCGCCCTTTAAAGCCGCCCTTGATGCAGGTGCTGCCACTTTTATGAATGGTTTTAACGAATTAAATGGCATCCCGGCAACAGGTAATAGCTATTTGCAAAAAGATATTTTAAAAGGTAAATGGAACTATAAGGGTTTTGTAGTAAGCGATTGGGGGTCTATTGGCGAAATGGTACAGCATGGCTACGCGCGCAATAGCAAACAGGCAGCAGAGTTAGCTATAACAGCCGGTAGTGATATGGATATGGAAAGCCATGCCTATATTAACAACATGGCCCAATTGGTAAAAGAGAATAAAGTGCCGATAGCGCTTATTGATGATGCTGTAAAACGCATTTTACAGAAAAAATTTGAAATGGGCCTTTTTGATGACCCTTATCGTTTTAGTAATGAAGAGCGCGAAAAAAAGGAGCTAAACTCGCCAGAGAACCGGGCCGCTGCCCGCGAAGTAGCTAAAAAAAGTATAGTGCTGTTAAAAAATGATAAGCAACTATTACCCTTATCAAAAAACCTGAAAACCATTGCGGTGATAGGCCCTTTGGCTAAATCAAATATTGATATGATGGGATTTTGGTCGGTTAAATGGGACGACGATCATTTAGTATCATTATATGAAGGTTTAGAAAATAAAGTTGGTAAAAACACCCGCCTGTTATATGCGCAAGGTTGTGATGTTACCGATACATCTAAAAGTAATTTTGCGCAAGCCGTAGCAACAGCTATGCAGGCTGATGTGGTGATACTGGCAATTGGCGAGCATTATGACATGACAGGCGAGGCTAAAAGCCGCGCCAATATACACCTGCCCGGGGTGCAGGAAGATCTGGTTAAAGCTATTAAAGCAACAGGTAAACCGGTTGTAGTATTAACTATGTCTGGCAGGCCCATGATATTTAACTGGACAGCAGACAATGCCGATGCTATTTTACAAACCTGGTGGTTGGGCAGCGAAGCCGGTAATGCCATTGCCGATGTTTTATTTGGCGATTATAATCCGGCAGGAAAGCTGCCTATATCTTTCCCACGGTCCGAGGGGCAGATACCGGTTTATTATAATTATAAAAGCACCGGCCGCCCATCGGCAAATGATATGGGCATCAATTACCGGTCGGGCTATAATGATATACAAAACAGCCCGCGCTACGCATTTGGTTACGGCCTAAGCTATACGCAATTTGCTTTAACTGATTTGAAGCTGGACAGGACAACACTAACTGCTAACGATAAATTGAATGTAAGCTGCACGTTAAAAAATACCGGTAATTATGCCGGCGAAGAAGTTGTACAATTATACCTGCGTGATGAATTTGCCAGCGTTACACGCCCGGTAAAAGAATTGAAGGGCTTTGAAAAAATATATTTAAAAGCGGGCGAAAGCAAAACCATCAATTTTGTTATAGATAAAGAAACCCTATCGTTTTACGATCAAAAGATGAACTGGGCCACAGAGCCGGGAACATTCCAGCTAATGATAGGCAATTCATCAGATCATATATTATTAAAGAGTAAATTTGAGTTGGTTAAATAAACCGTTCTTTACATAACAAACGAACTTCACCGCGACGAGGAACGCGTGTGGCGATTTCCGCACGACAGCTAACAGATGCGCCCGGCGTGCACAGATTGCCACGCTACGCCCGCAATGATGCTTCATTTAGTATTTCATTTTTAATAAACATCCACGATGAAAAAGCTATTTGTTTTAATGCTGGTTGTATCTGCTAAGCTATCGGTAAAAGCGCAATATGTAAGTTTAACTAATGCCGAGGTTAAAACGCTGCAAAAAGCTATCAGGGATGATGACCGCGTTAAAAAAACTTTTGAGCCATTTAAAACTGCTGCCGAAAAAGCCTTAGCCGACGCGCCAAACCCAATTGAGAAGGTTAGATCAGAAGGGTTATTGGAAGGTAACCCGGCAAAAACAGCAAGTGCAAAAGCAGTTATGGATTGTTTTAAAATTTACGCGCTGGCTATAAATTACCGGGTATATAATGATAAACAGTATTTAAATAAAGCCGGCGAATACCTGATGGCCTGGGCAAAGCTGAACCAACCAACCGACGACCCTATTGACGGGACAAAAATGGATGATATGATAGCCGGCTATGATCTGATAAGAAGCGCCATGCCTGCCAACCAGGTGAAGCAAATTGATGCCTGGTTTGATGTATTGGCCGATGAACACATGAATAGCAAATATGCTAAAGATGGACGTATAACCGGGATGAATAACTGGAACTCGCACCGTATAAAAGTTATAGCTATGGTAGCCTATACCATCCATACTAAAAAGTACGATCAGTTTATTTTTGATGAACTGGAGAAACAGATAGCCCAGAATTTATATGCCGATGGCTCGGGATTTGATTTTAAGCAACGGGACGCCTTGCACTATCATATTTATACGCTTGAGCCGTTGTTTAAAGCCATCATACCAATATATCGTGCAACCGGCAAAAACTACTACACTTTTGTATCTAAATCGCAATCATCTATAGAAAAATCTGTGCAATTTTTAGTGCCGTTTATAACCGGCGAGAAAACACATGGCGAGTTTGCAAACAGCACCGTACAGTTTGACCGCGACCGCGCCAAAAATGGCGAGAAGGGCTACGCAGCCGGGACAAAGTTTGTACCGGCTACAGGTATCATTGTGCTTTCATTGGCAGATTATTTTGATCATTCTTACCTTGATATCATTAAAAAAGTAAAAGGTAATGATTATTACGATTGGCAATTAGTACTTAATCAGGTAAGGAAAAAACTTTAATAATATGTTATCGTTTATTAGATATAAGATTATTGGAACGCTGTTGCTCACAATGGCCTTTTTAGTCCCAATGCAACAGGTTAATGATGTATCTATTATGCGGCAGGCCACAGCTACGTTACGACAGTCGGTTTTAAAAGAGGCAGCCTGGGCATTGCAGCAGGAGCCTGTTACTATTACTGCGCAAAGTTGTCCGCGCAGTACAGGTGGATTACATGATTTTTATTCGGAAGGAGATTACTGGTGGCCCGACCCCAAAAATCCAGACGGGCCATATATTCAAAAAGATGGTTTAACTAATCCTCAAAACTTTGTAGCTCACAGGCTGGCCATGATTCGTTTTAGCCGTATTATAGGCGCTCTTGCATCTGCTTATAAAATCAGCCATGATAAAAAATATGTGCAGCATGCACTTATACATTTAAAAGCGTGGTTTATAAATAGCGAAACTTTAATGAACCCTAACCTGCAATACGCGCAAGCTATAAAAGGTGTTGCTACCGGCAGGGGAATAGGTATTATTGATACCATACAATTAATGGAAGTGGTACAGGGTGTAGAGGTAATGGCAAATTCATCTGTAATTAGCAGTAAAGACCTGCAAAGTATTAAAAGTTGGTTTAGCCAATACCTTGCCTGGCTTACCATCCATCAATATGGCAAGGACGAAATGAACGCCAAAAATAATCATGGCACTTGTTGGGTAATGCAGGTGGCCTGCTTTGCAAAATTTACAAACAACCAGGCATTATTAAGTTTTTGCAGTAAGCGTTATAAAGAAATATTGCTGCCGGGCCAAATGGCTGCCGACGGAAGTTTTCCGTTAGAGTTAAAGCGCACCAAACCTTATGGGTATGCCATTTTTAATTTAGATGCCATGGCTGCCATTTGCCAGGTGTTAAGTAGCGCCAACGATAATTTATGGGCCTATAAAACTGCTGATGGGAAGTCGATTGAAAAAGGTATTACTTTTATGTACCCATATCTTAAAGATAAAAATCAATGGCCCTATCAGCACGATGTTATGCATTGGGATGATTGGCCCGTAGCCCAACCTGCATTACTATTTGGCGCGGCTGCCTATACTAATACCGCATGGTTAAACACCTGGGCCATATTGGAGCATAACCCCACTGATGAAGAAGTTATAAGAAACTTACCGGTAAGGCATCCGCTCATCTGGTTTAATTAAAATTATTTGAGATCAAAAGTAAACGTGCTCTGCTATAAATATGTGGTGTATACAGATGGGTGTAATTCACCATAGGATTTACGCACATTAATTCACAAAAATGGTGACACTGTTTTGTCAGTGTATATGGATGTATACAGTGTATACCATATACACCTACACTTTAATCAGGCTACATCACCAGGGAAACCCAACCTTCGGGATTGCCTTTTTTCTTGAGTGTTTTATGGTCCTGCATAGCCTTTTTAATCCGTATTGCGTATGACCAGCAAGTACTTTGCCTGATGCCCAGTTTCTGCGATAGCTGGTGCGATGAAATGGTGCCTTTGCTGCTGTATATCAAATAAACTATATAAAACGCCTTGTTAATAGGTATGCGGTTGTTCTCGAAAATAGTATTATGCATGGCAGACTCTTCATAGCTGCATTTAGTGCATCTGCGGCTATAAGGCGCCCTGCCCGCATTGTAAATACTATGACTACAACGTGTGCAGGTATAATCAGCTTTCCACTTTAACTCGGCAAGAAATTTATAACAACTTTCCTGATCGGGATATTTTGCACTAAACTCTTCAAAATTAAGTTCGGTAGATAAGGCGCGGGCCTCGGTAACTTTATCAATATCAGTTTTAAGCTGAACGTTGTCTTTTTCAAGCAGAATATTCATGCGGCTAATCTCGGCCGACTGTTCTTCTAATTGATGATTAATGTTTACCAACAGCTGGTTTTGCTCTTCAATTATTTTTGAATGATCCTCCAATTCTTCGGACTTCCTGATCAATTCTTTGGTGCGGGCGTTTACCTGCATTTCTAATTCTTTGTTTATTGAATCTTTAAGCTTATTATTAATATCCATCTGGCGGATGATCTCATCGCGTGCATTATCCTTCTCTTTACGTATTATACGCACCTGGTCGCCTATAGCAAATGAAAGAAACAACATCTCCAAAATGAAGCAAAATCCTATGCTATAATAGGTTAAAAATGCCGGTAAAAAGTTAGCATAGCCCAGGGCATCTATTGCCTTAACTATAAAACCTGTAAATAATACAGCATACGCCAATACAAAAAAACGGGCCGGCTTAAAACCATTTTTATAAATGTATATACCGGTAACAAAAGCCATTGATAACGGAACGATCTCAACAAATTTGTAAATGAATAAGCTTTTATCAATAAACAGGCAATACAAAAAGTAAACGCTTCTAAGTACAATGATTGCGTTAAGCAAACGGTAAAAGTTATAAGCTTTAAGCTTAACCTGCAAAAGCTCTTTAGTAAAAATTAAGGCACAAATACTCACTGCGTATAATGCAATGCCATAAACGTAATCGTTATAAGCCGGATGACCTGGCCAGATATATTGAAAGGCAATTCCGTCAACGCTCATTTCATAGAGCGCAACACTTAAAATGTAAAACACATAATATAGGTACTGTTTTTTTCGTACTGCTGTAAACATAAGCAGGTTATGAAAACAGAATATAAGTATCATGCCGTAGAATAGCCCAAATACCAAATATTCAGATAAGGCATATTGAATAAAATAACCCAGTGTACGATATACAATTATTACTTTAACAGGGTTGTTAGATTTTAATTTAAAGTAATAGGTATATTCTCCTTTTGATGTGTTTTGTATTAAAAACTCAAAATTTTTGTGGTGATATAGCCGGTCACTAAAATTAACCCTCGCCCCCGAATGATTTACAACATAATCGCCCTTTTCATTAGGGATGTAAGCGGTTATATTTTCTGTAGTTTGGTCAAAAAGTTCAAAAAGGCAACTTTTATTGGCAATTGCCTGAGTAAAACGAAGCCTTATTTTATACCAATATGTATACTGCCGGTTTTTATTTACAGGATAATAAATAAGGTTGCTTTTAAAACTGCTATTCAGAGCCCTTACCTGTTCAAAAGATAACTTATTGGTGCTATCTTCTAAATATTCAATCTCGTTTAATGTGAATTTATATTGCTGTACGCTATTATCAATAGGTATTGTTTTTTGCGCAAAAATGTTACTTGTTGAAACACATAAATAAATGAATAATAACAAGGTCCTTTTAAAAGCACACATATTTTAGATAGTACATTGGTTTTAAATACCGGAAAGTATTTTAGGGGTAATTTATGCAAAATCATCAAATAATACAACAAATTTTTCAGCCTAATTACAGTATTACTAAAATTATATTTGAATAATTATATAAAATATAATTCTTGAAAAAAGAATTACTGAATAAAAAAATCCGCGAAATTTTAAACTTCGCGGATCAAAGATATGGGTGGAGAATATCGGATTTTGCAGAGCCGAAATTGCAGCACCCAAACGCTCTTTTTGATGGTTTTTAAGCGGTTTTTTCATCATCGTTTTTTGCGTTTTGGCAGAGTTTTGCCACTGTAGTTAATTGTATTTTTTTATCAAAAAACGGCCTTATTTAGATCAAAAACGCCGTTTTTGTTGTTTTACTAATTTACGAAAAATTTAAAAAAACAACAAATTTATAATTTTAAAAAAAGACATTATAACATCTTTTGCCAGGGTTTTTTGGCAGAGTTTTGACTGAATTATGGCAGAGTTTTTTAACAATTTAGGGCAAAATATGGGTCTTAAAAATTTGCGTAAAAACCAAATAAGTCACTTATAATTAATCGTTTAAAAGAAAGCGAATCCTTTATTCTCCACAACCAAATAAAATTTCGGTTAAAATTTTATTGAATGTTTAACAGTAGTGTTTTGAAGCATATTTTAGTCAAAAAAGAAGTTGGCATAGTATAATGCTATATGGTATGCTTTGTAAATTGCTGATTATGAAAAAGGTATAAAATTTGGCGTGGTAATTCGTTTATTCTCCACTATTAGTCCCTTTTGCAACAGGATGGCGACCAGAAAGTAGCACTGATTGTTTATAAGATCGTTCGCTAACTATTTCAATAAATCAAACCTGCTCCTAATAATTAGAGAAATTCAGTTGAAGTCCATCCCTATTTGTCAGCTTGTGGTTATCGAAAAGAAGAAACGACGCCTACGGATGGTTGCCAGTATTAAAAATCACCTTTTGTGCTTTACTTGGCGGTACTGGTCAATCAAATGATGGACAATATCGCCTATAAAGATAAAAATGCTGTAGCCGGTCCATTCACCAATAGGATATAAATGAGAAACGGTTGCGCCGCTTATCTTGCCAAGCCAAATTCCTATCAGCCATGCAATGGTTATGGAAAGGATGCATATTAAAGCCTTAAGAAAACCGCTGATTGAAGCAGGTTGCAGCATAGCCCAAAGGATAATATATAATGTAGGTTGCCGGATTAGTTCGTGACCGCCCACCGCAGTGAGCCAATAAAAAAAAGGCTGTCCATTAAAACTTATGCCATCAATAAAAGAATGTATAAGATTCATCACAATAAATACAAATAGCGTTATTCCGATGCTCGTGTTCTGTAGATGTACGCTACAGGTAATTTTCCCGAGATAGTACCCGCAGCAAAGCAGTAGCAGGATTAAAACCGGGTAATAAAAATGCTGCTCACTCTTAAATAACAAAAAGAAGACTGCGACTGTAAGCAATACCGCTTTACCATAAAACAGTCTTTGACGGGAAAATAGCTGTGTCATCATTTTATGATTCAGTATGTAGAACAATATTCATTAACTCGGTGATTGAAAAAATGACTGACAATGAAATCAATCACCGCAACAAAAACCGCCATCAGAAAAATGGCCATTAACCATTGTTTATTTGATTTTTTTAAAGCCATTGATTGAATTTTTTAATGAACCACGTTTTAACCAGTTGTGTTAATAAGCAATAGGAAAGCAGTATTCCTATCAGCCACGGGAAAAATGCTAAAGACAATGCTTCCATCTTAAATGCCGTGGCGAACGGTGAAAAGGGAATAAATATCGCGATAGCCATAATTGCCGATGTCAGCGCAACAACCGGCGCAGTGGCCCAGCTTTGTATAAACGGTATTTTACGGGTACGAATCATATGTACAATTAAAGTTTGTGAAAGCAAACTCTCCACGAACCAGCCGGTTTGAAAAAGGCTTTGATGAGCGGGACTGTTGGCCTTGAACACGAACCACATTACCGCAAAAGTGGCGTAATCAAATATGGAACTGATCGGGCCGATGA
>NZ_JAQBOD010000063.1 GCF_028288205.1 Mucilaginibacter sp. | reverse complement strand
CAAATTACATAAGCGGCGGTATATTCTCTTTAGACGGAGTGCATCTAACGCCGCGTGGTTACTCAATTGTTGCCAACCAGTTTATAACGGCAATTAACAATCAATATAACTCAACTATACCACTGGCAAATGTTTCTGCCTATAATGGGGTGTTATTTCCTTAATGTAATTGACCCGGTAACTGAAAATGCAAAAGAGGGCCGTCTTAATAAGTAATTATGAGGCGGCCTCTTTGCTACTGCTTCTAGGCTCGAACCAAACGAACCGCTGATTAATCCCAAATGCCGTTCTGCGCTGTAAATATCATCGGCTGACCGCCGGTTACCATAATGGTATGCTCGTGTTGCGCAACAAAACCACCTTTATTACCGCTTAGCGTCCATCCATCGGCTTGTGTATCGGCAATTGTCGACCTTGTTGAAATAAATGTTTCTATCGCTACCACCGAATTTTTTTTGAAACGAGTAGTATTATACCTGTCGCAGTAGTTAGCTATCTCATGGGGTTCTTCGTGCAAGCTGCGACCAATACCATGTCCGGTCAGGTTTTTTATTACCGTGTAGCCGGCTTTCTTGGCTTCAGTTTCGATCAACCTGCCTATCTCTGATATTCTGACACCACCTTTAATGTTGCTGATTGCCTTCCTCAATATCTCTTTCGACGTTTCTACCAATCTGCCATGGCCGTGGATATCTTCGCCCAATACGAAGGAGCCGCCATTGTCAGCCCAATAGCCATTTAATTCTGCCGATACATCAATATTTATCAGATCACCTTCTTTTAAAATTTTATTGGCTGACGGTATGCCGTGCGCAGTTTCTTCATTAATACTAATACATGTATACCCGGGGAAACCATAGGTTAACGTAGGTGCAGAACGTGCGCCCATCTGTGTCAGCAATTCGCCGCCGTACTCGTCAAGTTCCTTTGTTGAAATGCCCGGCTTGGCAAACTCACGCATCTTTTTAAGAGTGATGGCAACAGCATCACTTGCATGCTGCATTCCAATTCTTTCGTTTTCGGTAGTTATAGACATTTTTAAGTTTTTATCTATGGCAAAATTAACAATTAATACATTTGACAGGCCGAAAATGTGATTGATCCAAAAATTAAGCTAAGTTGATAATGAATCTTTTGAACGTAATTTTTGTGCAAATTTTGTGCAAATAAAAAACCCTACTCGCCAGAGTAGGGTTTTTTATATTGATTTTCAAGCTCCTGAGGCTGGGCTCGAACCAGCGACCCTCTGATTAACAGTCAGATGCTCTAACCAG
Source organism: Mucilaginibacter sp. (assembly GCF_028288205.1). Taxonomy (GTDB): domain Bacteria; phylum Bacteroidota; class Bacteroidia; order Sphingobacteriales; family Sphingobacteriaceae; genus Mucilaginibacter. Next base: position 33,433 of record NZ_JAQBOD010000063.1, on the reverse strand, counting down.
CTGAGCTACTCAGGAATCATTTTCCGGTTTGGAGAGTGCAAAAGTATGATTTCTGAGCTAATTTTACAATATTTGTCAAAAAAAATTATAAAAAATATTAAATGAGTTTAGTTGTTATTGGTACTGTGGCGTTTGACGCTATTGAAACACCCTTTGGTAAGACGGATAAAATTGTTGGCGGCGCTGCTACCTATGCAGGTTTAGCGGCAGCTTACTTTTATGATAAGGTTAAAATTGTAGCCGTTGTAGGCGATGATTTCCCTGAAAGCGAGATTGATGACTTTAAAAGTCATCATATAGATACCGAAGGGCTGCAAATTAAAAAAGGTGAGAAGTCGTTTTTTTGGAGCGGTAAGTATCATAACGACATGAACAGCCGCGACACGCTGGTAACCGAATTAAATGTACTGGCTGATTTTGACCCGATCATCCCCGCAAGCTATCAGGACTGCGAATACCTGATGCTGGGCAACCTTACCCCGCAGGTACAGCAAACGGTTATAAAACGTTTAACCAATCGGCCTAAGCTTATTGTAATGGACACCATGAACTTTTGGATGGACATAGCAATGGATGACCTGTTAGAAACTATAAAACTTATTGATGTATTAACTATTAATGATGCCGAGGCCCGCCAGTTATCCGGCGAGTATTCATTAGTTAAGGCTGCTTGCAAAATTTTAACCATGGGGCCAAAATACCTTATCATTAAAAAAGGCGAGCATGGCGCGTTGTTGTTTCATGAAGATAAAATATTTTCGGCCCCGGCATTGCCATTAGCAGAAGTATTTGACCCTACAGGAGCAGGTGATACCTTTGCCGGTGGTTTTATTGGCTACATGGCAAAGGTGGGCACGGTAAACTTTAATAATATGAAGAATGCCATAATTTTTGGCTCGGCATTGGCTTCGTTTTGTGTAGAGAAGTTTGGTACAGAAAAAATCAAAAATGTAACTCAGCAAGAAATTGCAGAACGTATACAAGAGTTTGTGAATTTATCTTCGTTCGAGATAAAGTAATATAATTGCGAAAATCGAAATGCCGATTGCGGAATGAAAATAATACTTCCGCAATCGGCATTTCGTATTTAATTTATTTTAGCTTTCCTATCGCATCAAAATTCTGGAACACCCATTCATCATGCGGCGCATCGCCCAGTTCGTGGGTAAGGTCCTGGCCGGCCCAATGCTCATAGTGTTTACCATTACGCCACAGGCGGCTGCGGGATACATCATAGATAACGCCTTTATAAGCAATCCACACTTCGGGCTTGTCCTGCCCGTTGCGCAGGGCCAGTTGTGATTTGGTGTATATAGGCAGGTCTGTCATTTTTTCAAATATACTTTTTCCGGGTTCAAATTCAGGCAATGAAAGATGTGCGTTGCACAACACATGTTAAATACCTTGCTTTATCCGGGCTTTTACATACAGCAAGCCTTTGCGGATATTAGAAACCCTGATACGGTGGTCTAATATTTCATTTACAGGTGTATGCGCTATCTTTTTAAACAACTGTAAATAATAACAATAGGCAACATAAACCCCAAGCCGCACACCTTTGGGTAAAAGCATTATCCCCTTATAGCCTTCATCAAAATCATGTTGTATATCGGCTTCAATACGTTGTTTATCTTGTTGGGTAAAGTTCTTAAAATCAATTCCCGGAAAATAAGTGCGGCCGCGATCTTCATAATCAGATTTTATATCCCGCAAAAAATTAATCTTCTGGAAAGCCGCCCCCAAACTTAGCGCCATAGGCATTAATTGCTGGTATAACTCTTTATTGCCCTCGCAAAAAACCTGCAGGCACATTAAGCCAATAACTCCGGCCGAGCCATGAATATAAGTTTGATAATTAGCATCATCATAAACCTTATGGTCAAGGTCCATTTCCATCGAGCGTAAAAATTCTTCTATCAATTGATGATCTATACTGTATTGGTTCACCACAATTTGAAAAGAGTGCAAAACCGGGTTCAGGCTTATTTTTTGGTTGATGGCCTTAAAAGTTTCCTGTTTAAAATCGCTGATGAGCCGGGCTTTATCGTGGTTGTGAAAAGTATCTACAATTTCATCCGCGTAGCGTACAAAACCATAAATAGCATAAACAGGATACCTGAATTGCTTATTAAATGCCTTAATACCTTTGCTGAATGAAGTGCTGTACTTAGTGGTTATTAATTTACTGCATTCAAAACAGGCTTCATCATACAGATCCATCTTAGCCATGCGCTTGGCTTCAAAAGTACATAAATCAATGCGCCCGCAAAACAATTTGCTTACTTTCGGCTACAAAATTTATGAATAAGTTAAAACATATAGTTGTAATTGGCAGTGGCTTTGCCGGCCTGTCTGCAGCGTGTGTATTGGCCAAGGAAGGATACCGGGTTACCATCCTCGAAAAAAATAAACAATCGGGGGGCAGGGCAGGGGTATGGCAACAGGATGGGTTCCGGTTTGATATGGGTCCAAGCTGGTATTGGATGCCTGATGTTTTTGAGAATTTCTTTGCCTTGTTCGGTAAAAAAACGTCCGACTTTTATGAACTGAAAAGACTCGACCCCGGCTATCGTATTTATTATGGCAAAGATGATCTGATAGATGTGCCTGCGGATGGACTCGAACTCTCCAAGCTTTTTGAAAGCATAGAGCCGGGCAGCAGTATTCAGTTAGCCGAATTTTTAAAGCAAGCCGCATACAAATACAAGGTTGGTATGGGCGAATACGTGTTCCGCCCGTCACATGCTATTACAGAGTTTATTGATTTAAATCTCCTAAAAAAAAGCCTGAACATGCAGTTGTTAAGCAGTATGAGCAAGCACGTGCGCAGGTATTTTAAAGAGCCTAAACTTATTCAATTATTAGAGTTCCCTGTTCTGTTTTTGGGTGCTACACCACAAGATACGCCTGCCATGTACAGCCTGATGAACTATGCCGACCTGGTTTTAGGCACTTGGTACCCTATGGGCGGGATGAATGAAATTGTAAAAGCCATGGTTAAGCTTGCTGAAGGTTTGGGGGTAGAAATTAAGCTGGATACAGAAGTAACCAAAATTGAGGTTGCCAATAAGCAGGTTAGCAACATTATAACCCATAAAGGGAACATACAAGCTGATATGGTTATTGCCGGTGCCGATTATGAGCATGTGGACCAGCATTTATTGGACAAACCTTACCGAAACTACACCAAAAAGTATTGGGATAGCCGGGTTATGTCGCCCTCAAGCCTGTTGTTTTATATTGGCATCAACAAAAAAATTAACGATATACAGCATCATAATTTATTTTTTGACGAAGATTTTGAGCAGCATGCAAAAGATATTTACACCAGCCCCAAATGGCCGGATAAGCCCCTGTTTTATGTTTGCTGTACATCAAAAACAGATAATACCGTAGCACCTGAAGGCTGCGAGAACCTGTTTTTCCTGATGCCTGTTGCACCGGGTTTAGAAGACAATGATAATATACGAGAACAGTACTTTGAACTGATACTGGGGCGCTTTGAAGCTATTATCGGGCAAAGCATCAGAGACGCTATTATAGTTAAAAGAAGCTATGCCCTTAATGATTTTAAAACTGATTACCATTCCTTTAAAGGCAATGCATACGGACTGGCCAATACGCTAACCCAAACCGCATTTTTTAAACCCGCCATGCGTAATAAGCATGTTAAAAACCTGCTTTATACCGGGCAACTAACCGTACCGGGACCAGGTGTGCCACCTGCAATAATTTCTGGGCAGGTGGTTGCTAAAGAAGCAATGGCATATTTAAACAGGAGTGGGAAAGTATAATGATAACCAATTTTAAATCCCCTCTTGAGAGGGGGTGCGCTGGGCAGAGCGGTTGCAGGGGTGTGTTAACGCGCAAAAGACACTGCCGGCGCGGTAAACGGTTATCACATTAAAAAAGGTGATGTAGTGTTTCACAAAATAATGAAACACATGAAACACTATTTTAGGTTAACATATTGATATATAGTAATTTAACAAAATGAGTGAAACACTTTGAAACAGTACAAAAGCTTTAGGTAAGTGTATGTAAATACCTTATAATAAGAATTTTATGCTGTTTTGCCGATTTTTGCAAATTTAGGGTGAAACACCTGATGTGAAACACTTTTTTGTAAACCTATTTCAGGACGAGTCACGCCCCCCGGGCAATACTATTGATGTAAATTTGTATGCTGTATTTTCAGAATAGCACACCCCCCGCTTCTTTCCAATAGCCATATTAAAACCTTATCCTATCTGGATTGTAATGCATTAGTTGAAATTATTTTTATGATGGAGCTCCACATCCAGGTTGCCTGGCTTTTTTTATTGGCTATTCCGGTTGCCTGTATTGCCTGGACAGTTACACACGAAGAAATTTTTAAAGAACCCAGAGATTTTTGTGCAAGGCGCAGTAAACAAAATAAGACAATTTGGGGCCGTAAATTCTTTTATGTTTTTATCTGCGAATATTGCTTTAGCCATTACGTAACCGTACTGATGCTAATATTTACCGGCTATAAATTTTTACTTGACGACTGGCGGGGATATGTTTTGGCAGGGTTCTCTATAGTATGGATAGCTAACATTTATATGGCCCTGTTTGCACTTATAAAGGTTGACGTGAATTTAGAACGGCTGCAGTATAAAAATGAACAGGAAGAAGCGAAGAAGAACGAGTAAGACAGAAGGCAAATTAAAAGGAGCGGTAGCCAGTGCGATTCCCTCCCTTGAGAGGGTAGGGAGGGGGTTAATGAAGCGATTTATAAATCGGCGAAATCCCCTCCCTGCCATTTCACAACCGGCCGCACCCCTCCAATTGGGAGGGAACTTAGGTTAAAAGGAGCGGCGGCTGGTGCGATTCCCTCCCCTGGGAGGGTAGGGAGGGGTAAATGAAGCGATTTATAAATCGGCGAAACCCCTCCCTGCCATTTCACAGCCAGCCGCACCCCTCCCAATGGGAGGGAACTTAGATTACGAATTCTTGGTATGTGGTCACAATTTGTGATGACATGCTATTCATTCAAAAGTGAGCCGAAACAAAAAACGGCCTCTGTGATCTCCGTGCCTACTTAGCGCCCTCTGTGTTTAAATTTTACCACAGAGAACACAAAGAAGATGCAAAGTGGCACAAAGATTTTTGTCACTTTAAGTTTGATACGGCCTCTTCTTTAATTAAAAACCGCCTTCTGGTAACTCAACGGACTCTTCCCCGTAATGCTTTTAAAGTATTTATGAAAGCTGGCAAAATTATGAAAGCCGCTTTCGTAGCAAATTTGCTTTACGTTTATCTTGTTCTCTATCAAAAGCTTGCAGGCATGTCCCACCCGTATCTCGTTAATAAACTGGCTGTAGGTTTTACGCGTTCTTGATTTGAAATATCTACAGAAAGAATTAGGACTGATATTAGCAATGGCGGCCATTTCTTCCATTGATATCTTGCGCTTAAAATTGGCTATGGAGTAATCGTAAATAGCATTAATGCGGTCGTTCTCTGATTGATGAAAATCATTCCGCGAACCTATGGACGATATTATTTTAGTTTGTTTAGAACTGCCAATTTCCATCAGCGCCTCCATCAACAGCATTATCTTTTTTGGCCCTTCGGTTAGTACAATGGTTTCTACCAGTTTGCCTAATTGTTGTTTTTCATCACCGGTAACTTGTATGCCCCGCTTTGCTTTTTGCAGTATGTTACGGATCACCGCGTTTTCGGGCAGGTTTAAAAAAGCATCGCCCCAAAAATTATCGCAAAAATGTATTACGCTTACATCGGCAAGGTTATTGGCTTCGTCCTCAAAATATACATCGTCAAAGCGCCAGTAATGCGGCAAATTAGCGCCCAGCAATACCACGTCGCCCGATTGGAAGCGCTGTATACTATCGCCAACAAACTGTGTTCCGTTACCTTTTTTAAAGTAAATCAGTTCAACCTCCGGGTGGTAATGCCAGCGGTTATTAATGTAAGGCACCTTATCCTGCCGCGAACTGAAGGAGTGAATCAGGTCATTTGAAACTTTTAGTAGTTGGGGTTTCATTAAAGATTGTCTAATTTATTCTCAATAATAGTTTATTTAACTAAAATATGCCAAAATAGCTTAATAATTAGACAATAAAATAAAATTTTATAACCACCTAAAATGCTTTCTTTGAGATAACCAAATTACAAACCAACCTCATTATGGCAAAAAATAAGTACCTGTTCCCGTTAATTTTAGTCACGTCGCTTTTTTTCCTGTGGGCGTTCTTGCATAATATTAATTCTATCCTTATCCCGCATTTAAAAAAAGCCTTAGAATTAACTGATACACAATCGTCATATATTGATGTGGCTGTTTATACAGCTTATTTTATAATAGCTATTCCGGCGGGTTTATTTGTGCATAAATACAGCTACAAAAAAGGTATCATATTAGGATTAATTCTTTTTGCGACCGGAGCATTCCTGTTTATCCCTGCCGCCAACGCGCAGAGCTACACGTTTTTTTTAGTAGCCATATTTATAAGCGCCAGCGGGGCGACTTTTTTAGAGACGGTTGCTAACCCTTATGTATCTATTTTAGGTGATAAAGAAACATCAACACAACGATTAAATTTCGCGCAATCATTTAATGGAGCGGGAGCATTATTGGCCCCGATTATTGGCGGGCAACTAATTCTATCAGGTATTGAACATACCCCGGCCGAGTTAAAGCACATGTCTGCGGCGCAATTAGCCGCCTATTTACAAACAGAAGCTAATACTGTAAAATTGCCCTATATGGTTATTGGAGTTGTGGTTATTGTGCTGATACTGCTTTTTATTTTTACACATATCCCGGCTGTTAAGGAAGATGATGAGGCGGTTGAAAGTCACTCGCCGGGAGCCGATTTTTCTATCCGTGTGTTCAAGAACAGTCATTTAAAATGGGCGGTTATAGCCGAGTTCTGCTATGTAGGTTCGCAGGTTTGTGTGGGTAGCTTCTTTATACGTTATGCCAAATTTGTAGCTGGTATAGCCGAAAAGGAAGCCGCGTTTTTATTTGGCTTTATAGCCATGGGAGGTTTTATGGTGGGCCGTTTTGCCGGTACATTTATAATGAAATACATTGATCCGGCTAAATTATTAAGCCTTTACGCGGTTATAAATATATTATTGCTGATTATTGCCTTGACTACAAAAGGCCATGTGGCCCTGTATTCATTACTGGCAGTGCCTTTCTTTATGTCTATTATGTTCCCAACTATTTTTGCGTTAGGTATAAAGGGCCTGGGCGAGGAAACAAAAATTGCATCATCGTTCCTTGTAATGTCTATAATAGGCGGTGGCGTAGCGCCATGGTTCATGGGGCAAATATCTGACAGGACCGGCAGCATACAAATGGCTTATATAGTGCCGTTAATATGTTTCCTGTTCATCCTGTATTTTGGTTTAAAAGGACATAAAATTGTAAAGAGACCAATATAATATGAACAGGTATTGTTTAGCGTTAGATTTAAAGGATGATCCGCGACTTATTGCGGAGTATGAAAAATACCATGAGGCTATATGGCCCGAAATTCATGACAGTATTATCAGCTCGGGTATTACCCACCTGGAAATATACCGCTGTTTTAACCGTTTGTTTATGGTAATGGAAACTAATGATAGTTTCAGCTTTGATAAAAAGGGCGCTCTGGATGCTGCTAACGCTAAAGTGCAGGAATGGGAGACGCTGATGTGGAAATACCAGCAGGCCATCCCCGGCTCAAAACCCGGCGAAAAATGGGTATTGATGAAAAAAATTTATAATGTATAATGTATAATTTTTGTGACAAAAGCCATGATTGAGAATATAAATACCTTTTTACAAATACATCCGCATGATAATGTGCTGGTTGCCCTGCAGGATATTGCCAAAGGAACCGTTGTGCCATTTAACGGCGACAATATTACCCTGGTAACTGATGTAGCCGCCAAACATAAATTTACCATAACCGATCTTAACAAAGGGCAGGAAATTTACATGTATGGGGTATTGGTTGGCAAGGCAAACCATCACATCCCAAAAGGAAACGCCATTACTACCGAAAATATACACCACGCCGCCAGCGATTTTAAACTGGGCGAACGCAAGCTGAACTGGCATAAGCCAGAGGCTGATAAATTTGCAGGAAGAACATTTTTAGGCTATCACCGGCAGGATGGTTCGGTAGGTACAGCTAATTACTGGCTGGTTATTCCGCTGGTGTTTTGCGAGAACCGTAACATTATGGTGCTAAAAGACGCATTGGTTGAAAAACTGGGCTTTAAAAAAGCGAAAAGTTATGAGGACGAGGTAGAGAGTTTAATCAGCCTTTACCAAACCGGCAGTTCGGTAGAATCTATTTTAAATGCCGACCTGCAAATAGAAACGGCGCAAAAGACCTCTAAAAAGCTGTTCGAGAACATAGATGGCATTAAGTTTTTAACGCACGATATGGGCTGCGGCGGTACCAAGTCAGACTCCGACGCTTTATGCGGGTTGCTGGCAGGATATATCACCCATCCAAACGTAGCAGGCGCGACTGTACTAAGCCTGGGCTGCCAGCACGCGCAGGCCGCTATCCTGGAAACAGAAATAAAAAAACGCGATCCCAATTTTAAAAAGCCGCTAATCGTACTCGAACAACAAAAAATAGGCAAGGAAAGCACCTTGATGCAGGAGGCATTAAAGCAAACTTTTGCAGGCCTGATTGAAGCCAATAAACAGGAAAGAAAACCTGCCCCAATATCAAAAATATGTATTGGCTTAGAGTGTGGCGGGTCGGATGGTTTCTCGGGTATATCGGCTAACCCTGCATTGGGTTATGTGTCTGATGTGCTGGTTAGTTTGGGTGGCAGTGTTATACTGGCCGAGTTTCCTGAGCTATGCGGTGTTGAGCAGGAACTAAGCGACCGTTGTATTGATGTAGATACCGCTCAAAAATTTATGCACCTGATGCGTACCTATAATGCTAAGGCCGAAGCTGATGGCTCTGGTTTTTACGCCAACCCATCACCCGGAAATATTAAAGATGGTTTAATTACCGATGCCATTAAATCTGCAGGCGCGGCAAAAAAAGGTGGTAACTCGCCGGTTGCCGCGGTGCTGGATTACCCGGAGAAAGTAACCAAACCCGGCTTGAACTTATTATGCACACCGGGCAGTGATGTAGAAAGCACTACTGCCGAAGTTGGCTCGGGCGCTAACATTGTTCTGTTTACAACCGGCTTAGGCACGCCAACAGGTAATCCTATTACCCCGGTTATCAAACTATCAACCAATACCCGAATTTTCGACCGTATGCCCGATATCATCGATATTAACTGCGGAACCATAATAGAAGGAACAGAAACTATTGAACAAGCCGGCGAGCGCATATTAGAATATGTAATACTGGTGGCCAGCGGCATTGTACAACCAAAATCTGTACAGTTAGGGCAGGACGATTTTATCCCTTGGAAAAGAGGAGTTTCGTTGTAAGCAGCCTCCTCTAAACGGTGAAACCATCATAAACACCATATAGAAACAAACTTAAATGTGAATAATCTCCCCCGGTAGAGGAGACTTGAATAAAATGTTTGACAATTAAAAAAATAAAAAGGCCCTCCCTACCGGGGAGGGTTAGGAGGATTAAATGTTTAGTTTAAAAGGAAAATCAGCCATAATAACAGGCGGTGGAAGTGGAATAGGAAGAGCAATATCTTTATTGTTTGCAAAGCAGGAAGCAGTTGTACATATCATCGAATTAGATATTGATGCAGCAAAAAATACGGTTGATGAAATAGTAAAAGCGGGCGGTTCGGCCTTTGCGCATAGCTGTGATGTGAGCGATCAGCAGCAAATGGTGGCAATCTATCAAAGTATTGGTGTAATAGATATCCTGGTAAATAACGCGGGCATTGCCCATATTGGCATGGCCGATACCACCAGCGAAAAAGATTTCATCAAAATATTTAATGTAAATGTTAGAGGCGTATACAATTCGCTGTTCGCGGCTATCCCGTTAATGAAAGAAAATGGCGGCGGTGTGATTTTAAATATGGCCTCGGTAGCATCATGGGTAGGTATTGTGAGCAGGTTTGCTTATTCCATGAGTAAGGGCGCTGTTGCAGCAATGACCATGTCTGTAGCGCGCGATTATGTTGATAATAACATACGCTGTAACAGCTTGTCGCCGGCAAGGGTACATACCCCTTTTGTCGACGGTTTCATCGCCAAAAACTATGCGGGGCAAGAAACAGAGATGTTTGAGAAACTATCCAAAAGTCAGCCAATTGGCCGCATGGGTAAACCCGAAGAAGTGGCATCGCTGGCATTATACCTGTGCTCTGATGAAGCTGGGTTTGTAACGGGTTCTGATTATCCGTTGGATGGCGGATTTATGAAATTGAATAACTAAACAGGAAATATAGCCTGGCGGCGATTACTCACCCGATCATCGCTACGCTCCATCACCCTCTCTTCGGCAAGCCGTAAAGAGGGTTAATAAAAAAGATAATAAAAATAAAAGTGAAGCCAACCCTCTTTCCGCGCAGCGAAGAGAGGGTCGCGCACGAAGTGCCGCGGGGTGAGTCAACGGCGCGCGTTCTATAAGAGAATATTTAAAAGACTAAAACATATAACATGAAACTAATCAGGTGGGGCAACCCCGGCAAAGAAAAAACAGGTGTACTAATTAACGATATCAAATACGATACATCAGCCTTTGGCGAAGATTATAACGAGCAGTTTTTTGAAACTGACGGGTTGGCAAGGCTCAAAAAGTTCCTGGCTGATCATTCCGGAAAACTACAGCAGGTTGGCGCTAACGAACGTTTAGGCAGCCCTGTTGCAAGGCCATCAAAAATTCTTTGTATCGGTTTAAATTATGCTGATCATGCTAAAGAAACGGGTGTTGCGCTACCTACAGAGCCGGTACTGTTCTTGAAATCAACCACAGCGCTGGGTGGTCCGTTTGATGATGTGGTTATCCCTAAAGATTCTGTTAAAACGGATTGGGAAGTGGAGCTGGCCATAGTTATCGGCAAAAAAGCAAGCTATGTGGATGAAGCTGACGCTTTGAATTATGTGGCCGGTTATATGCTGCATAATGATGTAACAGAACGCGGGTTCCAGTTTGAGCGCGGCGGTACCTGGGACAAAGGCAAAGGCTGTGATACTTTCGCGCCGATGGGCCCGTTCATGGCAACTGCCGATGAGATTAAAGATATAGACAATATGCGCCTTTGGCTAAAGGTAAACGGTAAAACCATGCAGGATGGCAATACCTCCAATTTTATATTTAATGTACCGGTTGTTATTGCTTATGTGAGCAAATTCATGACTTTATTACCGGGCGATATTATCTCAACCGGCACGCCAGCGGGCGTTGGGTTGGGCTTTAACCCGCCGATATATTTAAAAGCCGGTGATGTAATGGAACTGGGTATTGATGGACTTGGCGAATCAAAACAAGTGTTAAAAGCATATGTCAAGAATTGATTCGCATCAACATTTTTGGCAGTATGACCCGGTGCAGCACGCCTGGATCAATGATGATATGGAAATTATCCAACAGGATTTTTTGCCCGTTCATTTGGAGCCTATCTTACAGGAATATGGCATTAACGGCTGCGTTACGGTACAGGTAGATCAAACAGAAGAAGAAAATGCAATACTGTTGGGTCATGCCGCCAAACATGATTTTATAAAAGGTGTGGTTGGCTGGATAGACCTGAAAGCGGAGAATATTGAAGAGCGCTTAGCCTATTACAAACAATTTGAAAAGCTGAAAGGCTTCCGCCATATATTACAGGGTGAAGCCGATAGGGCCTTTATGTTGAATACCGATTTTAAACGTGGCATATCCAAATTAAAACAATTTGGTTATACTTATGACATTTTGATCTATACCGATCAGATAGCTTATGCTAATGAGTTTGCGGCGGCGTTCCCTGATCAGCCTTTTGTTATCGATCACATCGCGAAGCCAAAGATAAAAGAGAAAGATATAGACGGATGGGCAAAGGATATGCGGGCAATAGCAAAAAATGAAAATGTGTATTGCAAGGTATCGGGCATGGTAACAGAGGCCGATTGGAAAAACTGGAAGATAGCGGATTTTACACCTTATCTGGATGTAGTATTTGAAGCTTTTGGTATTGACAGGATAATGTACGGCTCCGACTGGCCGGTATGCCGTGTAGCGGCAACTTATGGTGAAATGATGGGTATTTGCGAAAGTTATGTCGCTAAACTTTCTGAGGCGGAACAAGGTAAGTTTTGGGGTGAGAATGCGATTAGATTTTATGGACTTTAAAGGATAGAGCGGTGGGTTCCCCTCTTGAGAGGGGCGAGGGGTGTGTTATACGCGCGGTTAACACACCCCTGCCATTACACAAGTCCATCGCGCCCTCTCTCAAGAGGGGAATTGTATAAAGAGAAGAAACAACCAATTAAAAACATTAAAAATGGATCTGCAGTTAAAAAACAAAGTGGTTATTGTAACCGGCGGCGCAAAAGGAATAGGCGAGGGCATAGTTAGATTACTGGCAAGCGAGGGCGCTATACCTGTAATTATTGGCCGTAAAGCCGAAGACAATTTAAAGGTTGCCGATGACCTGAAAGCACAGGGCTTTGAGGTTTTCCAGGTTGCTGCCGAGTTGACCGAACCCGCCGAATGCGAGAAAGCGGTAAATGCCGTAATAGCCAAATATGGCCGCATAGAGGGTTTGATAAACAATGCCGGTGTTAATGACAGTGTAGGTTTAGAGAAAGGCAATTACGAGGATTTTATGCGCAGTCTGCACCGTAACGTGGTGCATTATTACCTGATGGCAAAATTCGCGTTGCCCGAGCTGAAAAAATCAAAAGGTAATATTGTAAATATAGGCTCGAAGGTGGCAGAGACCGGGCAGGGCAATACATCAGCCTATGCTGCTGCTAATGGTGGCCGTAACGCCTTAACCCGCGAATGGGCGGTTGAATTATTACCTTACGGGATAAGAGTAAACGCGGTTATTGTGGCCGAATGCTGGACACCGCTGTATGATTATTTTATCCATACACTGCCAAATCCCGAAGAAAAATTAAAAGAAATTGTAAAAAATATCCCGTTAGGGCACCGCATGACCACTACTGAAGAAATTGCTAATACGGTGGTATTCCTGTTGTCAGAAGTATCAAGCCATACAACCGGGCAATTGATACACGTGGACGGCGGCTATACACATTTAGACAGGGTTATTGAATAAAAAAAAATAAAAGGCGTCATCGCGAGCGCAGCGCGGCGATCTCTCTACACGATAGGGTACAACCTACCTGTTGTGTAGAGATTGCCACACTCGTTCCTCATTCGCAATGACGCTTCATTTGTTATATTTAAGATGAAGGTAGGATTATTTATACCATGTTATGTAGACCAGTTTTATCCCGGCGTGGCTATTGCTACCCTGCAATTACTGGAAAAGCTGGGGGTAGATGTGGTATATCCGCAAAATCAAACCTGCTGCGGGCAGCCCATGGCTAACTCCGGTTTCCAGGATCTTTCTAAAGGTTGCAGCGACCTGTTCATTAAAAATTTTAACGAGTTTGATTATATCGTATCCCCATCGGGCAGTTGCGTATTGTATCTGCGCGAGCATTTAAGCGAAACCGGTCATCATAACCCCGATTATTTGGGCAATAAGGTTTATGAACTAACGTCATTTTTAACCGATGTGTTAAAGGTGGAGACTTTAACGGCCAGCTTTCCGCATAAAGTTGGTATGCACATCAGTTGTCACGGTCAGCGCGGTTTGCATTTAAGCTCGATGAGCGAGTTGGTAGCGCCCGGTTTTTCTAAACCCGGCAGCCTGTTAAACATGGTGAAGGATATTGAAATGATAGAACTGAGCCGTATTGACGAATGCTGCGGCTTTGGCGGTACGTTTTGCGTGACCGAAGAAGCGGTATCTGTAAAGATGGGAAAAGACAGGATCGCGGATCATTTACTGCACGGCGCCGAATATATTACCGGCGCGGATATGTCATGCCTGATGCATTTGGAAGGGATATTAAAACGCCAGGGCAGCAACGTAAAAGTGATACATATAGCCGAAATTTTAAACGCCGGGGGAAATGGAAGTAATAACTAAGGACCACGCCGAACTAGCCGAAAACTTTAACCGCGATGAAGAGCGGGTAAACTGGCACGACGAAACACTTTGGTGGGTGCGCCAAAAGCGCGACAAGATGGTACACCAGTTGCCCGAGTGGGAACAACTGCGTGAAGCGGCATCGGCCATAAAAAACAATGTGCTGGGTAACCTGCATAACTACCTGCAACAATTTGAAGCCAACGCGCAGGCCAATGGCATAACCGTTCATTGGGCGGCTGATGCGGCAGAGCATAACCAGATCATACATCGCTTGCTTAATGAGCACCAGGTTACCCGCATGGTTAAAAGCAAATCTATGCTTACCGAAGAGTGCGGATTGAACGAATACCTGCATGAACATGGCATAGAAGTAATAGATTCTGACCTGGGCGAACGTATTGTACAACTAGCCAAAGAACCACCGAGCCATATTGTATTGCCCTGCATCCATAAAAAGAAAGAAGAAATTGGCGAACTGTTCCATCAATATTTAGGCACACCGCTGGATGTAAGCGATCCGCAGGTATTAACCGAGGCGGCCCGTGGTCACTTGCGCGAAATATTTATAACCCGTAAAGCGGCCCTAACCGGCGTAAACTTCGCGATAGCCGAAACTGGCGAATTTGTGGTTTGTACCAATGAGGGTAATGCCGACATGGGCGCACATTTAGCCGATATCCACATAGCCAGCATGGGTATTGAAAAACTGATCCCCGAAAAGAAACATTTGGGCATATTTTTAAGGTTGTTAACCCGTAGTGCTACCGGGCAGCCTATCACCACTTACAGCAGTCATTTTAAAACCCCGCGCATGGGGCAGCAAATGCATATAGTATTGGTAGATAACGGGCGCACGGTGCAGTTGGGCCGCGAAGATTTCAGGAACTCATTAAAATGTATCCGTTGCGGGGCGTGTATGAACACCTGCCCGGTATATCGCAGAAGCGGCGGGCATAGTTACCATAACGCTGTTGCCGGGCCAATAGGCTCTATCCTCGCGCCAAACCTGGATATGGAAAAATATAAGGATCTGCCATTCGCGTCAACACTTTGCGGATCGTGTACCAATGTGTGCCCGGTTAAAATTGATATTCATGACCAGTTGTATAAATGGCGGCAGGTATTAGTTAAAAAGGGTTTAGCGCCTACAGGTAAAACGATAGGCATGAAAGTTATGGGCGCTACGCTATCATCGCCAACCATATATCGGCTGGCAGGTAAAATGGGCAGGTGGACGTTAAAATACGCACCGTTTGCGGTAAACAATAGTTTTAATCCGTGGTATAAACACCGTGATATGCCCGAGCCACCTGAGCAATCATTCGGCGAATGGTATAAGCAGAACCGGGGCAGCAAATAAAGTGTATACGGGTGTATATGGGTGTATATAGTGTATACACTTACCGTATACACCTACAGTGAAAATAAATAGTATGACCACGAGGGAAAAAATATTAGCGGCAGTTGCCAATAATCAGCCACCAAAAAGTGAGCTGCCTGACTTGAGCGCGTTTAAAACCGGCGAGGTGGGTTCTGTAGAGCAATTTGTGCAGGTATTAACAAACATTGGTGGCAAGGCTATACACGTAAATAGCTGGGAAGAGATAGCGGCATTTATTACTGAAAATTATAGCACAACAAGAGTTGTAACGCCAATTGCAGAATTAACCGGTTTTAAAGGCATCCCGGAAAACTCCGATCCGCATGGGCTGTATGATGTAGAACTGGCGGTTATTAAGGCCCATTTCGGTGTAGCCGAGAACGGCGCGGTCTGGATAACCGAAGATAATATGGGTTTGCGGGTATTGCCATTTATAACCCAGCATTTAGCAGTTGTAATTGATGGCGGCGAAATAGTACCAACCATGGCCGAAGCTTATGATAAAATAAGCCTGTTACCGTCTTATGGTTTTGCATCATTCATAGCAGGGCCATCAAAAACTGCGGATATTGAACAGTCGTTGGTTATAGGTGCACATGGGCCGCGGAGTATGACGGTGTTTATAAAAACGTAATTATTTGTTCACGCGCATGCGAATAGAATGAAATAAGATTACTGACAATATAGCGCCACCATTTTATGGTATTAATCATCGGTAACGTAAGTATGTTGATTGAATATTGGAACAAATGAAACAGATCACTTCGACTTTTCCATTTGTTCTACTTTTTTGTTTAGCCATTGCATATTATATTTTTCAATGTCGCTAAAAGTTTCATTATATATTTTATTCGCTGGTTTATTATTTTTATCAATTAAACTATAATCCGTTGGTTTGTAACCATATCTATCGTACATTTCGTAAAGCATCCAACTGGTCATGGTCATATTTGGGTAGCTATTTTTACCATCATAACAGCCTTTTAGATATGAATCGTCAATCTTTACATATTTTGTAAATTTGAACCAACCCTCTGTTATAACTTCTTCCATTTTACCATTTGTTAGATGCGAGTAATAATAGCGTGGCCCAGTGTTAATCTCGCAGAACGGAACGCCGTTTAAACTGGATGTTGTTTTGAACTCGAACAAAGTATCATTGATTGCTCTGAAACTATTTTCATTGCACTTATTATCATTTTCCTCTTTTTCTTTTTCACTTTGGAAAGTCAATTCAGGGTTAATAGTTGTTCCATATAATTTGTTTGCTCTTTTATCAACCACGATAACATTTTTCTTTTCGTTTATTTGGGAATGGTCTTTTGAAAGTAATGAGAAATAAATGTTATCAAACCAATTGTCTTCATTTTTAACATAATTTTGATAGCTCATAGTATAATATATCAAATCGTCACTATCAGCCTCGCTATCAAAATCGCTATCGCTTTTATCAGTGTGTCTTAGCGTGTTTTGAAGATAGATAAACTTAGGTGCTAATTGCATATCAACCAAGTATGACGGAGAAATTATAATTGAATTATTAGCTGTAATAGAATTGAATTCTATTATGTTTTTTGACCTTGAATTATTTAAGGTAAAAGTTTCGTTAAGATATTTTACTTTTGGAATTATAGTAACTATTTTAAAATCAGGAAGTTTTTCTGATATCGTAAGATCAGCTTTTAAATAAAAAAAATCATTCCCATTTTTCAAAACAGCAACATTTTCAGGATCATTTAATGGGATAATTTGATCATACTTTACTTCTGCTATTTTTTTTCCTTCCAAATTATAAAAGCCTTTTTTATCATTTTTTTCTACCTCAATGAGGCCATCAATAGTGCCATTTATATTGTGTATTAGATCATATTCAGCAGGAATAATTTCCTTTAGTTCAGGGTTGACTAAACCCATTTTATAAGTTGGCTTATCATCGTGATTTTCTTTAGCCATATCAGGAAACATGAAGTATGTATTTAACTTCCCTTTTACAACGAAGTAATAAGTTTTATCATTTATATGTTGGAACCAAACCACACTGTCATAGTTGGTTTTTAAATGACTGGCTGTTTTTAATGAAGCTAAAGTGATGGGATCAAATGAAGCTGCCTGCTTTAAAATTTCATCCTTTTCAACAAAGTTAATATACGCGGTATAATCAGTTATAAATTGCTTTACGTCTGCCTGAGATATTTTAAATTGATTTGTATTAGTTTTTCTAAGGGTAAGAATTAAAAAAGACGGCTTGGGTTTAAAAGGTTTATATATTAAAACAAGAGGCACTTTGACTTCTATTTCATCAGAGTTGTTTTTTATAATTTCTGAAGCCTCAACGTTTAGCTCAACTTTTAGTGTAATATCGTCTCCATCAATAGTCGGTAGATATTGAATCAATTTTTCAATCGACGGGGCCTTTTTTCCTTGCCAAAAACAAGTATTTAATGAATCAAGACTCCCTTCGGCTATAATTTTATTAAACCTTGCTAAAAATTGTTTTACCTCGGTTATTTCACTCTTACGTGAGTTTCTAAAATGGAAAAAAAGAAAAACTGCAACAATTAAAATTGCAACTAACGAAACGATAAAGAACATAGGTTTGGCTTTCATAAGTATGATAGATAGGTTGCCCTAATATACAGATATTTAGAATACTTAACATTGCAATGTTATAATCTTCGTTACAAAAATGCTCGATACTTTGTTGTATTTAAATTATTACACAGACAATTTTATAAAATATCACCTAATATTGAATTTATTGTAACTTTATTCACCAAACCAAATTAAACCAAACATCTAAAATATTTATAATGGAGAAAAGACGCGATTTCATCAGAAAGGTGGCTATTACTACCGGCGGCATTGCTTTAGGCAGCAAAGCTTTCAGTTTTACGGCATCAAGTTATAAAAGAATTATCGGCGCTAACGACCGTATCCATGTAGCCATCATCGGGCTTAATGGCAGGGGCGGCAGCATGTCGGGCACGTTTGCTCATCAGCAAAATTTGATGATAAATACCGTTTGCGATGTGGATTCAAGAACGATACCTAAAGTGCAGAAATCTGTATCGGCAATAACCGGGCAGGCCGCGCCAAAAGGCGAGGGCGATGTGCGTAAAGTGATGCAGGATAAAGATATTGACGCGGTTTACATTGCCACACCAGATCACTGGCACGCGCCAATGGCTATAATGGGTTGCCAGGCAGGCAAACACGTATATGTAGAAAAACCATTGAGCCATAACCCGCACGAAGGAGAATTAGCAGTACAGGCTGCACGTAAATATAACCGTATAGTACAAATGGGGGCACAGCGCCGCTCGTCGCCACAGGCTATACAGTGTGTGGAAGAATTGCATGGCGGTGTTATAGGCCGGGTATATTTTGCAAAAGCCTGGTATACCAATAACCGTAAAGAAACCTTTTTAAAACCAGCACCGGTACCCGATTGGTTGAATTACGACCTATGGCAGGGCCCCGCTCCGCGCAAACCTTATCAGGACGGATTGATCCATTATAACTGGCATTGGTTTTGGGATTACGGTACAGGCGAAGCATTAAACAATGGTACGCACGAGGTTGATTTTGCCCGCTGGGGCCTGAATGTTGATTTACCAACAAGGGTAAGCTCGGTAGGCGGTAGGTACCAGTTTAAAGATGACTGGCAAACACCCGATACACAAATAGTAACGATGGATTATCCAGATCGCGTATCGCTGATGTGGGAGAACAGGAGTTCGAACGGCAGGAAGATAGAAGGTGCGGACCGTGGTGTAATATTTTATGGCGATAAGGGCAGTTTGGATAGCGACGGAGAAGACTATACCATTTATGACCTAAGCGGAAAAATGATAAAACAGGTAAAAAAACAAGGACCGGCCGAAGATGCAGCGATACAAGGCAGAAATACCGCCAGCCCGAGTTTGGGTATGGATAGTTTGCACGTTGCTAACTTCCTGGATTCTATCCGTAATAATAAAAAACCAAACTGTGATGTAGAGCTGGGATATAAGAGTGTGGTAGCAATGCAATTAGGTAACATTTCATGGCGTGTTGGACGCGACTTGCACCTGGACCCTAAGAACGCGCACATACTGAATGACCCCGAAGCACAGAAATTGTGGAGCCGTACTTATGAACCGGGATGGGCACCTAAAGTTTAAATTCTTGTTATATATACAGATGAAGAAAAATTTATTACTGATACTGTTCCTGTCTATTTCGTTAGCGTTTATTAATGAAGTAAAAGCGGCCAAAGTTGATACGGTAGAAACCTACAGCGACGCCATGCACAAAAAAATAAAGGCGGTAGTGTATACACCTGAGGGCTATGAGCAAGGCAAGGAATATCCCGTGGTCTATTTATTGCATGGTGCAGGAGGTAAGTATTCCGACTGGGCAAAAAGCGCTGCTAAATTAGGGGTAAGCAGTGATTTGTATCATGAAATTATAGTTTGTGCTGATGGTAGTGTAAATAGCTGGTATTTAGACAGCCCTGTTGATCCGGCCTATAAATATGAAACGTATGTAGCTAAAGAGCTGATAGCGTATATCGACAAAAATTATAAAACCATAAAAAGCCGAAAAGGCAGGGCTATTACCGGTTTAAGCATGGGCGGACATGGCGCGCTGTATTTGGCCATTAAACACCAGAATGTTTTTGGCGCGGTAGGCAGCATGAGTGGCGGGGTTGATATACGTCCGTTCCCTAACAATTGGGATATGGCTAAAAGATTGGGAAGCTACGCCGAATACCCCGAAAACTGGGAAAAAAATACGGTTACTAATATGCTGTATTTACTAACCCCAAATTCATTAAGTATAATTTTTGATTGCGGTACCGAGGATTTCTTTTATAAAGTGAACCTTGAACTGCATAAAAAATTGCTGGAAAGAAATATCCCGCACGATTATATCGCACGCCCCGGCGGGCATACATGGCCGTACTGGGTAAACTCCCTCAATTACCAATTGTTGTTTTTTAATGGATATTTTAAAAAGAATAATCCGCAATTAAATTAAGGTGTTTGGGTATTGAAAATTAAGCGGCGGGAGTAGTGTGTTTTAAAAGTGTACCAAGGTGTACCCAAGTGTATCAACGTGTACATGGTACAGTACATTTATGTTTCACTGTTGCCTGATTATAATTAAGCTTTATATTCGCACAAAAAATATTACTAAAATTTATGTCGTATCAACCTTCAGAAAAACGTTACCAATCCATGCCCTATAAGCGCAGTGGCAAAAGCGGTTTAAAGCTGCCTGCTGTATCATTGGGCCTATGGCACAACTTTGGGTATTATGACCAGTTTGAAAACTGCCGCAACATTATAAAAACGGCTTTTGATAACGGCGTTACCCATATAGATCTTGCTAATAACTATGGCCCCCCTCCGGGTTCGGCCGAGGAGAATTTTGGCAGGATATTGCATTCTGATTTCAGGGACCATCGTGATGAGCTCATCATTTCTTCAAAAGCCGGTTATACCATGTGGGATGGCCCTTACGGCGATTGGGGCACCAAAAAATATTTGGTTTCCAGCCTTGACCAAAGCCTGAAAAGAATGAAGCTGGATTATGTTGATATATTCTATCATCACCGCCCAGACCCTGAAACACCATTGGAAGAAACCATGGCGGCCCTTGATCTTATCGTTCGCCAGGGCAAAGCTTTGTATGTTGGTATATCAAATTACCAGGCACCCGAAGCTAAAAAAGCAATACAAATGTTAAAGCAAATGGGTACACCTGTTATTATCCATCAGCCTAAATATTCCATGTTTGAAAGATGGGTAGAAGGCGGTTTGTTAGATGTGCTGGAAGAAGAAGGAATAGGCTGCATCCCATTTTCTCCATTAGCCCAGGGCTTGTTAACCGATAAATACCTGCACGGCATACCTGCAGATTCACGGGTGGTAAAGATTGGTGATTCGCTTACCGAAAGCAACATCACCCCCGAAACTATAGAGAAAATTAAAAAACTAAATGACCTTGCTAAACAACGTGGCCAAAAGCTGGCACACATGGCTTTGTCATGGATATTAAAGGATGATCGCATAACATCGGTATTGGTTGGTGCCAGCAAACCCGAGCAATTGCTTGACTCGTTGAATTGTTTATCGAATACCAAATTCACGCAGGAAGAATTGAATATTATCGACGGTATTTTAAAATAGACTGCTATTTCAAACTACTTAAAGCTCAATCATTTTTTAATGATTGGGCTTTTTTTATTGACTGATATTTCCTACTATAAAAACAGGTTAGTACTTTAGCATCAACCAATTATTATACTTATCATGAAATCACTTACCGGTAGGGCGTTAATAGCCGCTATAATTTTATTTTCTTTATTTTTTTCACAAACAGTTAAATCTCAGCAGGTGCCTTTTACCGGCGAAAAATCTACCTGGCATGAAGGATTTGACAGGTATGATTTTATTATGGATGAAGAAACGCTGGCTATTACTCCTTATAAAGCTCCCGAAAGCGAAAAATTTGGCGTAAAAGATCCGGAGAAGGGCCAAAGGCGCTGTATTATTGTTGTACCTAAAAAGGCGGCAGCAGGTAATCCGTGGTCATGGCAGGGATGTTACTGGGACCATCAGCCACAGGCCGAAATAGAATTGTTAAAACGCGGTTTTTGCATTGCTTATATTTCGGCAAATGCTACATTAAAACCCGGCAGACAGTGGGATGCCTGGTACAAATTTTTAACAGAGCAGCATGGCTTATCTGCAAAGCCATGTTTTATAGGCATGAGCAGGGGAGGCGAGTATTCTTATATGTGGGCAACTACACATCCCGATAAAGTATCCTGTTTATATACGGATAACCCCGGTGGTAATCGTGATAACCTGTTAAAATTGGGCGAACTGGCAAAATATGATGTGCCTATACTGCACGTTTGCGGAAGCATAGACCCGATATTGAATAAATACTCAAACGCGATTGAAAACATATACCAGCAGTTTGGCGGCAGAATATCTGTAATGATAAAAGAAGGATTTGGCCATCATCCGCATAGTTTACATGATGCTAAACCAATTGCCGATTTTATGGAGCATAGCGTTTATGAAGAGAAAATACCTGTCCCCGCATTCGCCAATAACTCAACAACTAAAACAGCCTATTATAGCTCTGCCAATATTTATAAATATGTTCCGGTTGAGGGGGCGTTTATTACTTTCCGCGGTCCGTTATTTACGGGTTGTTATAATAAGTACGAAGTTAACCTGCAAGGTGTAGAAGCATTTACCACCATAATTGAACCTGCTAAACCTGCGCCGGGTAACCCATGGGTATTCCGGTCAGACTTTGTAAGGCGCGACGCGGCGGTTGACCAGGCTTTGCTTGCTAAAGGTTACTACATTGTTACCGGGGCTGTAGGCTATAATTCTGATGGCCCCCAACTGGTCCAGTGGAATTTGATCTACAGGCATCTTACAGATCACGGATTTTCTAAAAAACCTGTAATGGAAGGTACAGGAGCAGCTGCGGGCGAGGCCATTGCATGGGCTATTGAAAATCCGGATAAGGTTTCGGCTATATATGCTGAAAATCCAATACTTAAAACTAAAGTAATGAGTAAAACTGCACCGCTTGATAACTTAAGTCCACTGGCAAAAGCAAACATACCCGTACTATTTATTTCGGGTAGTAATGACCCATCACTTGCTGATGAAACCCGGGTAGCAGAAAAACGATACAAACAAATGGGCGGAAAAATTACCGTAATTGTTAAAGCGGATGAAGGTCATTATATTTTATTAAAAGATACAAAGCCGGTTGTTGATTTTATTTCTGCCGCGGTTAAGTAGCGTAAATCTATCCTGTTTAATTACTAATTACAACGACTAATAAAGTTGCCCTTGTGAACCAACAAAACCTTATTTAAATAAGGTTTTGTTGGTTATCTAAGGTTTTTTTCATTATCCAGCCAAGACCATTAAGGTTAAAATGCAAATAAAAGATCGATTTGGTTACATAATCATATCAAATTAATAAAGTAATTGTAAATTTTGCATTAATTTATTAATTTACCTCTCTTTATATAAAGTAGACAATAGCGGGGAAAAACTTAAAGGACTTTATTGTGGATGATTTAAATGAAAAATTTTTATTAACTCAAATTTCTATTGGTGATGACGCTGCTTTCTCTGAAATTTATGCAGCCTATCAGCCATTATTATATCGGTTTGTAAATAGATTTTTAAAGTCTACTGCGATTTCAGAAGAAATTTGCCAGGATGTGTTTATTAAATTATGGGAGAAAAGACAAAACCTGTTATATATTGAATCATTAAAATCTTACTTGTTCACGCTGGCAAAAAATCAAGCTTTTAACTTATTAAAAAGGTCTTCGCTTGATAATAATATCAAGGCAGAAATTCTTTACTCCTATATACCAGAAGAAAATACTATTGAGGATAAGTTACATGCCGATGAGTATATGCAATATATAGAAAAGGTACTTAATACCTTACCATTACAAAGCCGGGAGGTGTTCCGTTTATGCAGGCAACTTGGCAAAACTTATGATGAAGCTGCTAATGATCTGGGTATTTCCAGAAATGGAATTAAAAAACACATGGTTAGATCCATGAAAGTCTTAAAATATAATGTCCAAAGAGATTTTGGAATACCATTAAGTATTATTTTGGCAATAATATTCAACAGTTAAGCCAATAGTTTAAAAAATCTTCATTTTTACAGCAAAAGCTTACTTTGTTTTTAGTGTTTTTTTATAAAACACTAAAATATAATGTATAGTTAATCTTTTATTTATCCTGTTATTAAATTATTTTTAATTTTTTATTGCTTTGGGGTACCCTAAATGCTGTTTTAATTGTCTGGTGGTATGTAAGGTAATTATAAATGGAGGAAAATATACTTTTA
Organism: Mucilaginibacter sp.; assembly: GCF_028288205.1. GTDB lineage: Bacteria > Bacteroidota > Bacteroidia > Sphingobacteriales > Sphingobacteriaceae > Mucilaginibacter. Next base: position 9,060 of record NZ_JAQBOD010000063.1, on the reverse strand, counting down.
GATCAATTAGTTGAGCGTTATATTGACAATCAGGCTTCAGAAAAGGAGCTTGAGGTTTTTTTCTTTCTGTTAGAACAGGGAAAGCTGGATGATATCCTTATGAAATATATGGATAAAAGTCAGCAAACATATATAACAAATAACATATCCTTAGCATCTCAAAAACCAGGAAAAGTCAAATTTATATATAACACCCGGGCAGTAGCAGCGGCAGCTGTTGTGCTTGTTTTTTTGTTGGCCGGAATTTTTTTATATAACACCCGGGTGCTTAATCAGGATACTGCTGTAAAATATGCCCAGATATCAACACATAACGGCGAATTAAAGTCAATAGAGCTTAGTGATGGTTCAATAGTTTTTTTAAATAGCAATAGCACACTTAAATACACTGACAATTTTAATGGCGATAAACGTATGGTTGAGCTTTTAGAAGGCGAGGCCTATTTTGATATCAAGCATGATGCGGCCAAACCATTTGTGGTTAAAACAGGTAAAATCCTTACCAATGTTTTGGGTACTTCTTTTAATATACGTTCATTTAAATATATTAATGAAGTAAAAATTACGGTAACTAAAGGCAAGGTTGGTGTGCAAAGCAATTATACAGAGCCTGCGCATATACGCCAGGTGATTTTAATACCCGACGAACAGGCTGATATAAACAGGAATACCGGGAGCATTATAAAAAACAAAGTAAAATCTGCTGATATTTTGAACTGGAGAGAAGGGGGACTTTATTTTGATAATGAAAACTTCAGGGATGTTTCTGCCATACTCGAAACCAAATTTGGCTATGCCATTAAGTTTGCTAATGATGATATACCTAATTACAGGTTTACTGCCGGCTTTAAATCAACAGAAAATCTTATAGATATACTTAACGCGCTGTGTCTGGCTAATAATCTTAAATATAAAATAGCCAACAAAACTGTATTACTAAAAATCGCTAAAAATAAATTAAAGCCTATGATTAAAAAACAAACTAACCCAATTTAACAAAAAAACCGGCAGGTACTTACACCTATCCGGCTTTAATCTTGACAAGATCAGCATCGTAACGCCAATCACTCACTGATCAGGTCATTCTTTTATGTTTCTAATTAATGTATTTATTAACCTAAAAACACAAATCAAAGGTATGGAAAAATATACCATTGCAATAAAACTTTCATTATTCAGAATTATGAAATACACCTTTTACATTTTCATAGTCACATCAATATTCTCACAGCTACTAATGGCTAAAAGCTCCGCAGGGCAAACCGTTAGAGATGTGCATATAGATCTGGATGTTAAAAACAAAACCTTAAAAGAGGTACTGGCAGCAATACAGCAAAAAAGCGGCTTTCAGTTTGTATATAATGAACAGTTGGTTTCACCCTATTATGTAAGCTATACAGGCAAAAATAAAACAGTAGAAATTATTCTCAATAGTGTCTTAAACAAAACCCTGCTGGCTTATAAAGAGCAGCAGAGCAAGCTTATTATTGTAGAAAAACCTATTGAAGCGCGCCCTGTTTCAGCACAATCGGCTATTGAAAAAACAATTACAGGTACAGTTACCGATAACAATGGCGAAACCTTGCCGGGTGTAACCATAAAAATTAAAGGCACAACCAAGGGTACACAAACAGATATAGATGGAAAGTATAATATAAAAGTACCTGACAATACTGCAACATTAGTATTTTCTTTTATAGGATATGAGACCCAGGAGGTAATAGTAGGGAACCAAATGGTTATTAATATAAAGCTAAATGCCGAGGCCCACGGCTTAAATGAAGTTGTTGTAATAGGTTACGGTACCAAAGCTGTTCGTGAAAATACGGGTTCTATTGGCAAAATAACCGGCGAAAAAGTTAGCAATGAACCCCTGCCTAGTTTTAATGAGGCGTTGGCAGGTAAAACCGCAGGTTTACAAGTAAGTATGAATGGCGGCGCTCTGGCCGACCCGACCAGCATACGTATACGTGGTGTAAATTCTATTTCAAGTTCGTCACAGCCGTTAATTGTGATAGATGGTATTCCGCAGATCAACGAAGGCAACTTAAACCGTATCCGTGCTGGTGGTGGAACACGCTTTGATCCTTTAGCATTGCTTAATTCAAACGATATTGAATCTATTGAGGTATTGAAAGATGCCGGGGCCGCGGTAATTTATGGTTCAAGGGCATCAAACGGAGTTATATTGGTAACAACTAAAAAAGGTAAAAGTGGTACAGCCAAAGTATCTCTCGACTCTAAATTTGGCTGGAGCGAGGCTTCGAAAAAGCCACCGGTATTAAACGGCTCCGATTACATCACTATACAAAACGAAAAGGCGCTTAACAGGTATGGAGCAGCATCACCCAACGCTATTATTGCAAAAAGTAATGATATAAATGGTGATGGCGTGCCTGATAATGTGAACTGGATGGACCTGTTATATAAACAGGGGAAAACCTATGATAACAGTGTTTCCTTTTCGGGAGGATCTGAAAAAGCAACCGTATTTGGCTCTGCCAGGTATATCACTCAGGAAGGTATTGTTATCCCTAACAAATTAACTACCGGTCAGGCCAGGCTAAATATTGATGTTACTCCGCAAAAATGGTTTAAGGGCGGTATTAGTTTATCCTATGGTCGCACACTTAATACAGGGGTTTTAACAGATGGATATGTGCAGGGTGTAAATATTTCAGGGTGGCAGGCTCCATCCAACGTATCGCCTTACAATCCAAGCGGCCCATACGGCTTTAACTTAACACCGGGCGCTACAGGCGGATACCTTGGCGCGGGTAATAATACAACCCAAATTGGTGGCAGCAGTATTACTTCTAATAACTGGTTCAACCTGATAGCCATGTCAGCACTTACCCGTAATGAAAACACGGCGAATGATACCAGGTTTAATATTTACGGAGAGCTAAAACTGTTAAAAGGATTAAGTTTTACTTCTAAATTTGGTATTGAGTATCTGGGTAACTTTGAAGACCAGTACACTAACCCGGCTATTGGATTTTGGGGAGTGCCTTATAATGGCTTGTTACTGTACTATACTACTAACTGGTCTGAGTGGGTTTGGCAAAACTACTTTAATTACTCTAAACTTTTTGGTGGGAAACATAAACTTACAGCAGTAGCCGGTACAGAGTATCAGCATAACCATTATCAGGCCTATTCAACCGGGGCCGCTAACTTAGCTGATCCATTTTTTAATGAGATTGTTAGTGGTTCATTTACCAATATTCCTGTTGGGCAAACAGCAACCTATGATCAAACTAACGGCGATGTATACAGTTCAGGGCTAATATCCTACTTCTCTCGTATTGGTTATGCTTATGATGAAAAGTATTTGGTGGAGGCATCTTTTAGAGCTGATGCTTATTCTGCATTTGGCGCTGCCCATCAATGGGGTTACTTTCCAAGCATATCTGTAGGTTGGGAAGCTACAAAGGAGAAATTTTTGGCAAATAATAAAATACTTAGTTATTTAAAATTGCGGGGTAGTTATGGCCAGGTGGGTAACTCGCGTTTAAGTAGCGTGTACGCGGCCCAAACCTTATATAGTGGCGCGGCTTATGGTACTTTAAACGGATTCAATATTTCGCAGGTAGGTAACCCTGATCTGCGTTGGGAAACATCCAAAAAAACAAATGTTGGCTTTGATGCAACTCTTCTTCAAAAATTCAATATTACTGCTGATTATTTTAATACCGCTGTTGACAACCTGATATTAAGCGCGCCGGTTATTGCAACTACCGGTGTACCGGGTACTTCGATATCTACCAATATTGGTAATATGCGTAATAGAGGCATAGAGTTTAGCCTTAACACGATGCTTATTAATAGAAAAGACTTTAACTGGTCAACATCTTTTAATTACACACACCTGTGGAATAAAGTATTATCATTGGTAAGCACTAATAATAATGCAGATATTACCAGCGGTAACAACGTAGCCAGTATAGGCAGGCCGTTAAGTACTTATAAATTGATTAATTGGGCCGGTGTTGATCCTAACACAGGCAACCCTACATGGTATGCTGCTAACGGTACTGTTAAAGAATATCATTTAGGCGCCAGCGGAAGCGGTTTATGGACAGATTTGAGTGGCAACCCTGTATCGCCAATTACTGTAGCCTCTGATGCGGCTTACCTTAACAAAAGCGGCTTACCTACATGGTATGGTGGCTGGGATAATACTTTTACCTACAAGAGTTTTGATCTGAATGTTAGTATTATTTATTCTGGCGGTAACTATATTTACAATTCATCGCGGGCATCAATGCTAAGCAATAATGTTCAAAACAATTTTAGCGCTATCCTTGATCGGTGGACCACACCGGGGCAGGTTGCTAATGTGCCAAAACTTTACTTGGGCGATAATACCGCAAATATCGCGTCAACCCGCTTTTTAGAGAAAGGTGATTTTGCAAGGGTAAGAACAATTGCCCTTGGTTATACACCCAAAAAGCTTTTCCTGAATAAATTTGGTGTTAGCAGAGTAAGAATATATGCTCAAATATTTAATCCATTCCTCATCACTAAATACTCTGGCCTTGATCCGGATATTAATACAAGTGTAAGGGCTGGCAGCAATATAGCGGCGGGTACTGATGCACTGGGAACACCGCAGGCCAAAACTGTTACTTTAGGTATAAACGTGAATTTTTAATATTAAAAATTACAGATCATGCAACTTAAAAAATATTATATAGGATTAATGTTAGCTGGTGTAGTTATAACATCATGCAAAAAAAGCGATTTATTTGAACAACCATTGGATGCTGTATCGGCAGCAACCGCTTTTAGCACGCCCGACCGGATAGATAAATCAGCTACCGGGATGTATGCTGCAATGCAAAACCCCAACTGGACATGTGGCCGGCACCTTATTTATTGCGATTTAATGGGGCTTGACGCCAACCCTGCTCCATATTTTGCACAAGTAGGTTATTTTGATAAAATGAGTGCTAATGATGGTATTGTTTCTGCAGCATGGACGGCTGCTTATAATACCATTTATGTAACCAACCTGTTTGTAAAAAACTTTACAGCTGTACAAAGTATGGTTCCGGCTGTCAAAGCAAGCCAGTATCTTGGCGAAGCATCTTTTATAAGAGCGTATAACTATTTTTATATGATCAATTTTTGGGGTAAACCTTATCTTGATCCCGCCGGCCCGACAAATAATCTCGGCGTACCGTTAGTGCTTACTGCTTCAACAAATGCTTTTGATGCTTCTAGCTTTATACCACGCTCAACGGTTAAACAGGTATATGATCAGATTGAAAAAGATTTGCTGGATGCCGAGCAAAAACTACCACTAAACTACCCCGGTGATAGTTATACTACTGTGTCAAGGGCCACAAAAAGTGCCGCCAGAGCTATGCTGATGCGCTTATACCTGTATGAAGGTCAATGGGCTAAGGCCGTAACTTATGCTGATCTGGTAATTAATTCAGGCCTGTATAAATTGAATGCTACGCCCGAAGTTGCTTTCAGAAATTATACCACCCAGGAATCTATCTTTTCTATAGCTTTTAGCGGATCGAACAATCCGGGCAGGAATAATGCCCTTGCCGCTCACTACTATCCTGGTATTAGAAATGATATTACTGTTAGCCAAAGTTATTTGTCATTGATGGATACTACGGTTGATTTAAGGTATAAAAACTTAGTTCTTAAAAGCAATAACCTGTTCTGGAGTAACAAATACATTAGCTTTCCGGATTGGGCACCGCTGATAAGGTATTCAGAAGTCTTGCTGGTTAAGGCCGAAGCTCTTGCCCGCCAAAGTATTAGTGTAGTTGATCCTACTGCTTTAGGATTGTTAAACCAGGTACGCGCCCGCTCAAAAGCCAGCGTAGTGATAGCAGCAACACCACAGAGCCTGATTGATGCAATTTTAAAGGAAAGAAGAATTGAACTTGCTTTTGAAGGGCAATCTTACTTTGATTTTCAAAGAAACTTGCTTGATTTGCCAGCACATACTACAGTTACAGCTCAGCCTTATGGCACCAACTTTAGGTTGTGGCCTATACCACTTCGTGATATAAATATTATGCCTACGCTTGTGCAAAATCAGGGTTATTAATCAGTAATATAGTTAAGGGCAACAATTATTTACTTGTTGCCCTTTTATAAAAAAAGTTAATAGATTTAAATTATGAAAAAAACATTTTGGTTATTAATTGCAATGGCTGCTTATACCTGCACATTTGCGCAATCGCCGGTTATTATACAAAAAGATCCGCTTATAGAAAAAATGGTTAGCGAGGTATCTGCCGACTCATTGCATGCCAACATTCTTAAACTGGTAAGTTTTGGCACGCGCAACACTTTAAGCACAACAACAGACCCTAAAAGAGGGATTGGCGCGGCCCGTAACTGGATATTAAGCAGGTTCAATACTTACGCTAAAACATCGGGTGGAAGGCTTACAGTTAAATTAGATACCAATAATTACCGGCCCGATGGTAAACGGGTAGACGTACCTGTTATACTTACCAATGTGGTTGCCACTTTAAAAGGTACTGATCCTAATGATCATCGCGTGTTTATAATCAGCGGCCATATGGATAATATGCGTACCAGCGTGATGGATCGCGAAGGCGACGCACCTGGCGCCAACGATGATGGCAGTGGATCAGCAGCAGTAATGGAATGCGCACGCATTATGAGTAAGCAATCTTTCCCGGCAACCGTGATATTTGTTACCGTATGCGGCGAGGAGCAAGGTTTAATAGGTTCAAATTTTATGGCAGTAAATGCCAAAAAAAATGCCTGGGAAATTGGAGCCGTACTGAATAACGATATAATGGGCAGCAATAACAGTAATGAAACCAATATTATCGAAAATACAAAAGTACGGGTATTTAGCGAAGGCTTGCCTGCCGTTGGAATGGATGCTCAAAAAGCTGCAGCCATACGTGCTTCAGGTTTGGAAAATGACGGGCCTTCACGGCAGTTAGCACGTTATATTAAAGAAACAGGTGAGCGCTATGTTGATAACCTGGAAGTATTTATGGTTTATCGCCCTGATCGTTTTGGGCGTGGGGGCGATCATCAGTCTTATCAGCTACAAGGATTTACCGCGGTACGCATTACAGAAATGAATGAAAATTTTCGTCATCAGCACCAAAATGTACGCACAGAAAATGGACTTGAATATGGTGATTTACCGGAATATATGGATTTTGAATACCTGCGTAAAAACACAGCTTTAAATTTATGCAACCTGGCAAATTTAGCCAAAGGGCCATCAACACCGTTAGATGTAACTATATATACGGCCGGTTTAGGCGGAAACTCTACTTCTTTATTATGGAAGGCCCCGGCAACAGGTAAACCAAAGGGTTATTATGTGATGATGAGGGAAACTACAAGCCCGGTATGGCAAAAAAAAATCTTTACTACTGATAATACAATAAAACTACCATACTCTAAAGATAATTACTTTTTTGCTGTACAATCTGTTAGTACAGATGGTAATGAAAGCTTACCGGTAGTGCCTTCTGTTTTACGCAGAACGAGTCCCGCAGCAACGCCCGCGGTACCACCTAAAGGCCAATAGGTCTATGTCAAATGCCTCCGGCTGTGTTCTGGGGCCAATACAATAGATAGACTATTGTAAATGATGATAAATTGGCTATTGCAAATAGCCAATTTATCATCATTTCTCTTTTTTGAAAAAATCCAACATTTTCAGAATTAACCTGCTGCGACTTATCTAAGTAAACAATTAAAAGCAGTAATACATCTCAATATTTTTTTATACTTTTAAAAATATAACTTAATAGTTATCAAGCCATAGGTTGCAAAGCCTAACCAATTATAATAAACCTTTTAATCCATATTAAAACGCACACTATCATGAAACGGATATTATTCATAATTCCATTTTTATTACAGTTTCATTTTGCGTTTTCAAATAAAAGTTATGATACCCTTTTATCAAAGCTCAATTCCACATTGGATAAAAAAAAATTGTATGATGATGAAAAGCTGAAAGGAATTGAAAAATTGCAAAATAGTTTACAAGCAGCAAGCAGCGGAGATCTAAACTTAAAATATGCTATTTATTTAAAACTTTATCATGAATATAAAAGCTTTAATTATGCACAGGCATTTAGCTATGCGCAAAAACTACAGCAAACCGGCCGTTTATTAAATGACCCGGTAAAAATTGCCTTCAGCAGAATCAAGCTTGGATTTATCCTGCTTTCATCAGGCATGTTTAAAGAAACATTCGACTCGTTAAAAACCGTTAATGTTAAATTACTGGATAATGAAGCTAAAAAGGAATATTATTTTTTGACGGCCCGAACGTACTATGACCTGGCGGATTTTGATAAGGATAACTATTTCACGCTCATCTATAATAAAAATGCAGGAAAATATATTGATTCGGCAGCTGCATTGTGTAACAGAAATTCTTTTGAATATATTTATTATAACGGATTAAAATATTTAAAAACCGGCAATACAAGTAAGGCTGTTGATGAGTTAAAAATGCTTATTGATCATTACCGTTTAACAGACCACGAGTTTGCAGTTACCGCCTCAACTTTAAGTGATATTTACATACGGAAAAATACACCTGATAAGGCCATTGAGCTATTAATTACCGCTGCTATGGCTGATGTGCGGTCGTCTACAAAGGAAGCTGCAGCAATGACAACTTTAGCACAATTATTGTATAAAAACGGCGATGTGAAAAATGCCTATGTATACATTAAACAAGCTATGGACGACGCTATATTTTACGGTGCCAGGCAACGGAAATTGCAGGTAAGCGCCATATTGCCCATTATTGCCAGCGACAGGATAAATAATGAAATGGAACAAAAACGCGCGTTGTTTTTCTTTGCATCGTTGTTAACGGTATTGATATGTGTGGTAATAGTATTTGCGGTTATTATTTACAAGCAGCTGCAAAAGTTAAGAATTGCTGATAAAATAATTTTAGAAACAAACCATAATCTGCAAAATACCATTATCGAATTAAACGAAGCAAATACAATAAAAGAAGAATATATTGGCTATTACTTTAATCTTATTTCTGAATACATTGAT
>NZ_JAQBOD010000051.1 GCF_028288205.1 Mucilaginibacter sp. | reverse complement strand
CACCTGATGAACTCCAAAAATGGCGGGAAAGGCTGGCCAATAATAAAGGAGACATCATTAATTAATTTCCGAGATGGCTGTACTTGTCCAGGTTAAACCAACGAATGTTACTGCATGGTATCACGTTATCGGGCATATAACCTCTGAAACCAAGGCCGTTTTGGGGTTACACCGGTCTTTAACCAGGTAATTAAAAAGGTAAAGAGGCCAGCCTGTTCTTATCGGTTCCTTTCCTATCAGCTTTGGAACGACCAGCCTACTTTTTTAACCACAGCTTGCAGATAAGTGTATCATTTTAAATTAGATATTTTTCTCAAATCTTCTATAAACTGGTTCGAAATCTGTACCACTGGGTTCACAAAAGCCTCTAATTTCAATAATTAGAGACTTTTTCTATTCAAAATTTCTGCAGATTTTTACTATTACTTCCGTTCTTTTAATTTAAAAATTTATTAATGGTTGTAATAAGATGGTTAATGTCAAATGGTTTTCTAATAAAGGCATCGAAGCCAAAATTGCCCAGTGATATAGCTAATTCCTGGTAAGCTGATATTAAAATAACAGGAAGATGACATGTTTCTTTATTGCTTTTTATTACCTGGCAAATTTTGCCGCCATTCATTCCTGACAATAGATAATCAGTCAATATTAAATCAGGTTTATACTTTTCAATTGATTTCAGAATATCGTCAGTTCGGGCGAGTCCTTTTACAGTGAAATGATTATAGCTAAGTACGGTTTTAAGTACATCTAAAATATCATTATCATCTTCAATTATCAGAATTTTCTTTTGTAACATAGCAATTTATCTGTCTATAAACCAAACGATCTGTTAATTTGTTTTAAATGTCAATATAAGTCGGTAAAATGCTTAATTGTTTTTTTTTGGAGGCTATTTTTCAATTTTATTTACTTATCGTTATTTTCTCCCATGACCTTTTTTTTTCATACCCCCAATAAATGCACGGTCTTAAACAAGGTATCTGTTTGTTAATTGCACCTGATTTTGCACTTTGGGACCCGGGTTTTCAACAGCTATCCAAGTATGCAATCAATTAAAAAACAAGCGATTCTTTTTTATGAAACAACCTTTTTGTTTGACTGGCGTATTTAGTGTATATTTAAGCAACCAATTATTAACCATAGCGTTACCATTATTTAATTAACATAGACCATGAAAAAACTTTTTTTCATCCTGCTCGCCTTTACCTGTTTTTGTGTTAAAGCGCAGGAAAAACCGGCAACAACCCCGGCGGCCGAAAAGCTTAAAACAATTGCAGCTTCTTTAAATGAGTACAGCAGCAAAGCATATGTTGAAAAAGTGCACATCCATTTTGACAAGCCTTTTTATAGCTTGGGCGACACCATATGGATGAAAGCTTATGTAGTTAATGGCAGCAACGAACTTTCGCCATTAAGCAAAGTTTTGCATATAGATATTGTTAATGATAAGGGCATTATTAAAACCACCGGCACTATACCTGTTACCAAAGGATTAGGCTGGGGAGCAATTACCCTGAGCGATAGTTTATTACAGGCGGACAATTACCATATCCGCGCATATACTAACTGGATGCGCAACATGGGCAGCGAATATTTTTTTGATAAAGCCGTAAAAATAGGCAATGCACTTTCATCAGCCCACATTGCTGCTGTTGATAACAATATACAAGGAACTAAAGGGCAGGATATCAGCGTTAGTTTCTTCCCTGAAGGGGGCGACCTGGTTACCGGGCTTACCGCTAAAGTAGCCTTTAAGGCTATAGGTACCGATGGGTTAAGCCGGGAAATATCAGGCTATGTGGTTGATAGGAATAATAAGCAGGTTACCACCTTACAGTCTGAACATGCAGGTATGGGTACATTTATGCTGCAACCTACCCCCGGAAACACCTATACCGCAATTATCAAATACAATGGCATTGAAAAACGAATAGCACTGCCAAAAGCAAAAGACAGTGGTTATGTACTTACCGTTACCCAAAATGATAATAATATAGCTGTTAGTGTAAGCGCCAGCAGCAATTTGGGTAGTATAGCACTTGTTGCACAGGCAAATAACATAGTTCAGTATGCCGCTACAAAAACAGTCGAACGTAATGTTTTTACAACCCTTATACCAAAAAGCAGGTTTCCAGAAGGGATAGTGCAGCTTACACTATTTTCGCCCGATTACCAGCCCGTGGCGGAACGGCTGGTATTTGTTCATCATGCCTACAGCGATCTTATAGTGAACATAGGCGCTGATAAAACAGGGTATAAAAAACGCGAAAAGGTGCATCTTAACTTAAATGTTACCGATAATAATGGTAGACCTGTTACCGCCGCTTTTTCTTTGGCTGTTACCGATGAAACAAAAGTACCCTTTGACGAAGTTGATGAAAAAACAATTTTCTCTAACCTTCTGCTAACATCAGATTTAAAAGGCTATGTAGAACAGCCCAATTATTATTTTACAGCCATAACTGCCGATAAAACAAACCAACTGGATAACCTACTGCTTACCCAGGGATGGCGCAGATTTGCATGGAAGGATATTTTATCAAATGCGCCACCCGCATTAACCTACCGGGCAGAAACAGGCGTGGGCATCAGCGGGCGCATAACAAAGGGAGGAACGCCGGTACGCGGCGCTAAAGTTTTTGTTTTATTTAATGTTGGCAGCGGTATATTGTATGATACTGTTGCTAATAGCGACGGGCGCTTTACCTTTGCTAATTTTCCATTCGCAAAAGGCACATCTTATAACATATCGGCTGTAGATGCTAAAGGAAATAAAAACTTAAAAATAGATGTAGATAAACAAAATTATGAATTGCCGGCCATTAATAATTTGCCTTATGAGCAACCGGCAAACAGCAATTTTACAACCTATATTGAAAATAGTAAGGCCCGTTTTGATGGATTGCTCAAAGAAAAAACATCGGATAACGCTATTATGCTTCAGGAAGTTAACATCAAGGAAATTGCCGTTAAAAATTCAGCCAGTTTGGCGGGACCGGGTAACGCCGACCAGGTGCTCACCTTTATTGATCTGTTAGGCTGCCAGTATGATCTTTCAAAATGTTTAGAGGGCAGGTTAACCAACATACGCTTTAAGCCGGATAGCGCTCGCACTCCTGGAGCTGGTATGGTACCTTATTCGCGCGGGTTTGATGCGCCCATGACCGTTATTGTTGATGGTATTGAGCGCCCAGATGGCTTAACAACTATCATGTCTGCAGATGTATCAAGTGTTGAAGTATTACGCGGCGGAGGTGCATCAGCCCTGTATGGTTTACATGGCGCCAATGGTGTTATAATAGTTACGCTTAAAAAAGGCGATATCAATTATAGCGCCTATGAAACTTCGCGCCAACGCGGATATGATAAAGCCGCGGGTTTAAAAAACTATGCTTTTAACGGATATGATATGAGAAGGCAATTTTACTCGCCCGATTATACCCAGCCAGCCAATACACAAGTGCCTGATCTGCGGTCGACCATTTACTGGAAACCCAATATAATTACCACATTTCAGGGAAAAGCAAGTGTTGATTTTTTTAACTCGGATAGTACAGGTAATTATCGTGTAGTAATAGAAGGCCTGGGCCCTGATGGGAAAATGGGTAGGCAAGTGTATCATTACACGGTTAAATAAATCATTTTGCCAGTTTTGCACACTGTTACAGGGTGTCGCATGTGTTGCGCAATGCAACACGTGCTTTTCAGCGGGAGCTACAACCTTTAAAGTTATTCTCATAATTATTTTATTTCCATCCCCCCTTTTTTACTTATCCAGGTATTTAGTGTATAATTAATCATCATCTAAACCAAATTGCCATCAATAATATCCATATGAAAAGATTCCTGCTTATCCTGCTAATGTTTACCTGCATCTGTGTAAAAGCACAAGAAACACCTTCAACAAACCCTGCCCCTACCAGGCTGCAAACCATCGCGGCATCGTTAGATAGTTTCAGGAGAAAGGTATCTGTTGAAAAAGTGCATATACATTTTGATAAACCATTTTATAGTTTGGGCGATACCATCTGGATGAAGGCTTATGTAGTTATACAGAGTAATGAGCTTTCGGCGCTGAGCCAAATACTATATGCGGACCTTATTGATGATAAAGACTCTATAAAAACAAGCCTGCGCATACCGCTTACCAATGGTTTTGGCTGGAGCTCTATTACCCTTAGCGATACGTTATTGAAGGCCGGCGCTTATCGCCTGCGTGCTTATACCAACCTAATGCGCAATTTGGGCGAAGAATACTTTTTTGATAAGGAGATAATGATAGGCAATGCCTTGCCTCCAAAATCAAACACACCGGGTGGCCCTGCTCAAAACACCGCGGCTGTTACCAATACGCAGGTAACTGCATCCCCTAAAACCATAACAGGCGATGTAAGCGTACAATTCTTTCCAGAAAGTGGCACGCTGGTAAATGATATAACTTCAAAAGTAGGTTTTAAAGCGGTGGGTAGTGATGGGTTGGGCAGGGAAATATCCGGGATAATTGTAGATAAGGATAATAACCCGGTAACATCTTTTCAGTCAGAACATGCCGGCATGGGGTCGTTTATACTACAGCCTGCCGCAAACAACACCTATACCGCTGTAATTAAACTGGCTGATGGTAATGAAAAAAAGGTAGCGTTGCCGGCTGTTGTTGTGCAAGGCTACGTACTGTCGGTTGTACAAGCCAATGATAATGTTATTGTTAATATACAGGCCAGTAATAGTTTATTAAATGGCGAGCTTTCGCTGGTTGCACAGGCAAATAACATTGTGCAGTACGTGGGTAAAAAAACATTAACCAGTAACAGCTTTACCGCGCGTATCCCCAAAAACCGTTTTCCCGAAGGCATAACACAATTCACCTTATTCTCGCCCGATTACCAGCCGATAGCTGAACGGTTAATATTTATTCACAATAATGACAATCATTTAAAATTAAATATTACCGCAGATAAAGCCGCTTACAAAAAGCGTGATAACGTACATTTAGATATGGAAATTACCGATCAGGATGAAAAACCTGTGGTTGGTACATTCTCCATGGCGGTTACCGATGAAGCGAAAGTACCTTACAAGGAATTAAACGAGACAACTATTTTCTCTAACCTGCTGCTTACCTCTGATATTAAAGGCTATGTGGAGCAGCCAAATTATTATTTTACAGATGATGTAGACAATAAATCGGGCGAATTGGATAACCTAATGCTTACCCAGGGATGGCGCAAATTTATATGGAAGGACGTATTATCGCATAACTTACCTACCCTAACCTACCAGGCAGAGGATGGCCTGGGCCTTAATGGCAGGGTATTAACCAACAGCAAAAAGAAACCTTTGCCCATAGCCGGCGCCAGGGTTACTTTACTGGTAAACATTGGCGATGGTATAATAGTTGACACAGTAACCAATGCACAGGGACGCTTTAATTTTAATAAGTTCCCTTTCAGAAAAGGCACTACTTACAGCATTACAGCTACTGATGCGAAAGGCAAAAAATACGATAATATAGAAATTGATGAGCAAACACCTCAGCCGGTAACCATAAAACACTTGCCGCAGGATCCATCTGCGAACAATGATTTTGCAGCCTATCTTGATGAAAGCAAACAGCGGTTTGATGAACTGGATAAAAACGGAATGCTAAACCATATTATGCTGAAGGAAATTGTTGTCAAAGAAAAAATAACCAAGGAAACTATTAAACAGGTCGCTACCATGCACTCAGAGAACCTTGCAGGCCCGGGCAATGCCGACCAGGTACTTACTTTTATAGACTTATTGCCCTGCCAAAGTGATCTTTCCACCTGTTTAGCAGGCCGGATAACCGGTGGATATAGCGATAATGGCCGCATATTTATAAGGGGATTTGATTTGCCTATGTATGTTATTGTAGATGGTATTAGTGGGCGCGGGCTTGAAAGTGTTGTTAGCTCTGATGTATCAAGTGTCGAGATATTGCGTGGAGGCGGTGCGGCCGCTTTATACGGCATGCATGGATCAAACGGTGTATTGGTTATCACTACTAAAAAGGGTGATGTTGACTACACCGCTTACGAAACAGAACGCCGTACCCCCGGCTACAATAAACCACAAGGATTAAAAGCATATACCTTTAAAGTTGGCTATGATCTAAGAAAACAGTTTTACCACCCGGACTATGCTAACCCTAAAACTAATACACAATTGCCGGATTTGCGTACAACCGTTTTCTGGAAACCGGGTATAACAACCGGCGAGACCGGCAAAACAAGTGTTAACTTTTTTAATGCAGATGGTACCGGGAACTATCGGGTAGTAGTAGAAGGGCTGGATCTGTACGGCAGATTAGGAAGACAGGTGTTTCATTATACGGTAAAATAGAATTAATAAGCATTGGGGTAATTTATAATTGTTGCAAATGAAAAAGATAGCGTGCGCTTTAAAGCCTATTTTGCTCAATGCCCTGATGAAAGAAAAAGCCAGTTTTACTCTTGTCCGTAGTCATTTATAACTTGTACTGCTTTAGTATGATTTGCCTTTGCCACAACCACTTTGGCAGCATCTGATCCACCTGCTGTAACCTGCCATGGTGCAATACTGCCCATATATTCGTTGTGTATAAAGGCTGGTATACCCTCTTGTTCTAATAAGCTTTGTATCATACCTGCATCCAATACGGTACCTGCAAATACTTCAACCGGTTCTGTGTTGTTATCTGTTTTCATAGTTGATTTGTTCAATCAAAGGTAATGCAATTATTATGGCAGCAAATTAGTTTTTAAGTAACTTTACAGTAAACATGTCTCCCATGAAAAAATTAGTATTGCTATTTGCTTTAGTTGTTTGCTTTTCGGCCAAAGTAAAAGCTCAGCAAACCATTGACTTTATCGACTTTAAAAAACATATAGGCAAAACAGCTACCCTTTGCGATACTGTTTATTCTGTAAAGGTATTTAATGATACGCTAACGCTGATTAATATGGGTGGTAATTTCCCTAATCAGAAATTTATTATAGCTATAAAGGGTAATAAGATTTCTTTAGATTGGGCCAACCTAAAAAAGAAACACCTTTGCGTAACCGGCGTTTTGGAGCTATACAAAAACACGCTTCAAATTGTTGCCTCCGAACCAAATCAGATAGTAGTGAGTAAATAATTATTTATTTTTCAGTGTAGAAGAACGAATGATCAGCTGCGGTTTTATGCTGATAACTTTTGGCGTAACGGCAACTTCTTTGTTTTCCATTTCCTCGAAATACAAGTTAGCAATGGTTTTACCCATGTGCACACTAAACTGATCTATCGTAGTTATAGATGGTGTGGTTATCTCTGTAAACGCTTCATTAGAATAACCTAATATGCCTAATTGAGAGGGTACTTTAATATCCATATCATGGGCAACGTCTAATACCCCCAGTGCAGAAAAATCAGATGTGGAAGCAAATATGGCATCAGGTGGCTGCGGAAGGCTTAATAGTTTACGGGTGGCTGCGGCACCAAGCTCTTTTGTCCAGGCGTTTTCAATAATCAATTCATTATTAATAGGTATATTGTATTTCTTCAGCGCGTTTAAATAACCGGTTTTACGCTGTTTAAAAATGCTTAAGTTTTGCGGCCCCTCCAGCAGAGCAATACGCTTATACCCTTGTTGAATTAAATGAACAACAGCTTCCATTGATGCTGTTTCATTATCATTAATAACCTTAAGGGTCTCCAACTCTTCCGCTACACGGTCAAACTGTATAAGTTGTATACCCTGTTCAATAACATTTGCCAAATGAGTATGGTCATCACTTTCAACTGATACCGAAATAACAATACAATCCACATGCTGGTTCATCAGCGTATTAACACACTTTACTTCCTTACTATGCGACTCGTTAGACTGGCAGATAATCAGGTTATACCCTTTTTGATAAGTAGCATCCTCAATCCCGGCAATAACATTCGAGAAAAAGTTCTGATTGATACGCGGTACAACCACACCAATAGTTTTGGTTTTGCCCATGCGTAGATTGGATGCCAGCAGATTACGTTTATAATTAAGCTCGGCAGCGGTTTTTAATACTAAGTTTTTAGTAGCCTCGTTAACGTGATTACTGTTATTGAGCGCGCGCGATACAGACGAAGCAGTGATGTTAAGCTTCTCGGCTATATCATAAATAGTGATACGTTTTTTAGGTTTCATTTTTGGTAATTACAAATATGATAAAAATAAATCATGGCAATCGATTGCGTTTTCAAAAAAAAAATTAATTTCGTTGCACAATTATACTACCGATTGACAAACTGATCATTTTTTATACAACTAACTAATACATAACATGTTACTATTAGGAATTGATATAGGCACTTCATCTATAAAAGTATCAATAGTTGATGCCGCGTCGCAAAAAACGCTGACATCGGCTCAATATCCCGAAACGGAGTCGCCAATTACGTCGTTGCAACTGGGCTGGGCAGAGCAATCTCCCGAAATGTGGTGGCAACATGTACAGCAAGCTATCGCCTTGTGTAACAGTACACAAAAATATAATCCGCTTGATATTTCGGCCATAGGTATCGCTTACCAGATGCATGGTTTGGTATTGGTTAACAAGGATCAAAAATTACTGCGCGACAGCATTATTTGGTGCGACAGCCGCGCGGTTGAAATTGGCGATAAAGCTTTTGATGACATTGGGCATGAAAAATGCTTATCGCATTTATTAAACTCTCCTGGCAACTTTACCGCTTCTAAACTGGCATGGGTAAAAAAGAATGAGCCAGAGATATACGCGCAGATAGATAAAATTATGCTTCCCGGCGATTTTATTGCCATGAAGCTAAGCGGCGAAATTACTACCTCTATATCGGCATTGTCTGAAGGGGTTTTCTTCGACTTTTTAAATAACCGTTTATCAAAAGATATTATTGATTATTACGGATTTAGCGAAAGCTTGTTCCCTCCTATTCATCCCGTATTTTCAAATCATGGTGGCCTGTTAGGTTCCATAGCCGAAAAATTAGGATTAAAAGCAGGCATTCCAATCGCATACAAATCCGGCGACCAGCCAAACAACGCGCTTTCACTAAATGTGTTAAATCCGGGTGAGGTTGCGGCTACCGCAGGTACATCAGGCGTAATTTATGGTGTTAGTGATGAGCTGACCTATGATCCGCAATCGCGTGTTAACACATTCGCGCATGTTAATTATACGGAGCAGCAAAAAAGTCTGGGCGTTTTACTATGCATCAACGGCACCGGCAGTTTATACCGCTGGACAAAGAACTTATTTGGGTCGGCAGTTAGTTATACGCAAATGAATGAGCTGGCTAACAAAGCCCCCCTGGGTAGTGATGGTTTACGTATATTGCCGTTTGGTAACGGTGCCGAACGCATGCTGAATAATGAATTAATAGGTGTACACTTTCATCATATCGATTTGAATTTGCATACCCAGGCTCATATATTCAGGGCCGTACAGGAAGGTATTGCATGCGCGTTTCGCTACGGGGTTGATATTATGCGTGAAAACGGGATGAACCCTACCGTAATACGTGCAGGTAAAGCAAATTTATTTTTAAGCGACCTGTTTACGCAAACATTTGTAAACGCCACCGGCATCCCGGTTGAATTGTATAAAAATGACGGCAGTGTTGGCGCGGCTTTAGGTGCAGGTATTGGGGCAGGTATATTCTCATCGCCGGCCGAGGCATTTATCCATATGCATCCTGTACAATTAATTGAACCAACATCTAATTTATTCGAACCTGTTTACCAGGAATGGAAAGACTTGCTGGGTAAACATTTATCAATAGCAAAAGAAACTCATCTGCATACTGCAGTAAACTAATAAACTTAAAAAAATAACAACAAAATATAATGGCAAAAATAGTAACAGGCGACACAGAATTTTTTAAAGGAATTGGCCAGATCAAATTTGAAGGCCAGGGATCAGACAATCCGTTAGCATTCCGCTGGTATGATGCGGATAAGGTAGTGGCCGGCAAAACCATGAAAGATCATTTACGCTTTGCAGGTGCTTACTGGCACTCGTTTGTAGGCAATGGCGCTGATCCGTTTGGCGAGCCTACCCACGTATTTGAATGGAACAAAAAAACCGACGCGGTTGAACGCGCCAAGGACAAAATGGACGCGGCATTTGAGTTTTTAACTAAAATGAACCTGCCATACTATTGCTTCCATGATGTAGATGTGGTTGATTATGGTAATGATATCAACGAAAACGACAGGCGCTT
Organism: Mucilaginibacter sp.; assembly: GCF_028288205.1. GTDB lineage: Bacteria > Bacteroidota > Bacteroidia > Sphingobacteriales > Sphingobacteriaceae > Mucilaginibacter. The sequence continues at coordinate 12,920 of NZ_JAQBOD010000051.1, read as the reverse complement.
ACAGGCCCTTGTTGAATATGCTAAACAAAAGCAAGCCGAAAGTGGTGTTAAGTTGCTTTGGGGTACTGCAAACTTATTCTCTAACCGCAGGTACATGAACGGTGCAGCTACCAACCCAGATTTTCATGTATTAACACATGGCGCCGCGCAAGTTAAAGCCGCTTTAGATGCTACTATTGCTCTGGGTGGCGAAAACTATGTTTTCTGGGGTGGCCGCGAAGGCTACATGACCCTGCTGAATACAGACATGAAACGCGAGCAGGAGCATCTTGCTAAATTTTTACACGCGTCTAAAGATTATGCCCGCAAACAAGGTTTTAAAGGTACTTTCTTTATCGAGCCTAAACCTTGCGAGCCTACTAAACACCAGTATGATTATGACGCGGCAACCGTATTTGGTTTCCTGCAAAAATATGACCTGTTGGGTGATTTTAAACTGAACTTAGAAGTTAACCACGCTACTTTAGCGGGCCACACCTTCCAGCATGACCTGCAGGTTGCGGCTGACAATGGTTTGTTAGGCTCGATAGATGCTAACCGTGGTGATACCCAAAACGGTTGGGATACCGACCAGTTCCCGAATGATATTAATGAGGTTACAGAATATATGCTGATCATTTTAGAAGCCGGTGGTTTCCAGGGTGGTGGTATAAACTTTGATGCTAAGATACGCCGTAACTCTACCGATCCGAAAGATCTTTTTTATGCACACATTGGTGGTATGGATGTTTTTGCAAGAGCTTTGATAAACGCTGATAACATTCTGCAAAAATCAGATTACAAGCAGATCCGCAAGGACCGTTACGCTTCGTTTGATGCCGGCAAGGGTAAAGAATTTGAAGAAGGAAAACTTTCTTTAGAGGACCTTAGAGCTTATGCGATCGAGAACGGCGAGCCTAAACTGGCAAGCGGTAGACAAGAGTATATAGAAAATTTAATAAACCGCTATATATAGTTTGATAAAACGTTAGATAAAGTTTATAATTGCTAACCATTTATAAACTTTATCTAATATGAATAAGCTGACCAACGGCGACTATGTAGTATTTGCAATATATTTCTTTGTAGTAGCTTTTTATGGATTATGGGTTTACAGGCGCAAACACAATGCCGACGCCACATCTAATGATTACTTTTTAGCAAAAGGCTCGCTTACCTGGTGGGCCATAGGCGCATCGCTGATCGCTTCAAATATTTCGGCCGAGCAATTTATCGGCATGAGTGGGTCCGGTTTTAAAATGGGCCTCGCAATAGCTACTTACGAATGGATGGCAGCCGCCACCCTGATGATAGTAGCTATTTTCTTTATACCCGTTTATCTTAAAAATAAGATATTTACCATGCCGCAGTTTCTTAACCAGCGGTACAATGGTACGGTAGCTATGATAATGGCTGTTTTTTGGTTGCTGTTATACGTAGTAGTAAATCTTACTTCTATATTATACCTGGGCGCCTTAGCGGTAAGCAGCATATCAGGCGTTAGTTTACAGGCTTGTATATGGGGCATGGCTATATTTGCTATTATTATTACCCTGGGCGGGATGAAGGTAATTGGTTATACCGATGTTATCCAGGTGTTCTTTTTGATATTAGGCGGTTTAGTTACTACTTATATTGCCATTAACCTGGTATCAACCCATTACGGTACAACCGGTGTTTTAAACGGCCTTAAGATTATGAAAGAACAGGCCGGCGACCACTTCCACATGATATTTAAAAAGGATAACCCCAATTATATTGATTTGCCCGGCCTAACCGTGTTAATTGGCGGTATGTGGATAGTGAACTTAAACTATTGGGGCTGCAACCAATACATTACCCAACGGGCATTGGGCGCCGATTTGAAAACAGCGCGTGGCGGTATACTGTTCGCGTCTTTCTTAAAACTATTAATGCCGGTTATTGTGGTGCTTCCGGGTATAGCGGCCTTTATTTTATATAAACAGGATGTTTTTGGTTTCCATAATAAGATGACAATTGGCGGCGAGGTAAATCCTGACAGGTCATACCCTATCCTGCTTAACTTATTACCTTCGGGTTTAAAAGGATTGTCTTTTGCAGCGCTTACAGCCGCTGTAGTTGCATCATTAGCAGGAAAAACAAATAGTATTGCTACCATTTTCACTTTAGATATTTATAAGAAATTCAATCCGGGATCTACCGATAAAAACATGGTGATGGTTGGTAAGATAACTGTGGTAGTAGCAATGCTTTTAGGCATAGTACTTTGTACCCATTTAGGCATTGACAAAAAAGGCGGTTTCCAATACATACAGGAGTATACCGGCTTTGTATCCCCTGGTATATTTGCTATGTTCATTTTAGGCTTCTTCTGGAAAAAAGCTACATCAAACGCGGCTTTATTTGCTACCATTGGCGGGTTCGCATTATCTGTAGGCTTTAAAGTAATGCCGGCTTATATTAACCTTAAAGCATTAGCGCCTTATGGTTTTTCTGTAAACAATGCCGGGGTTTATGAAATGCCATTCCTTGACCGTATGGGTTTTGTATTCCTTATTTGCGTGGCAGGCATGTACATTATATCAATGATAGAAAATGCCAGCGGCAAAAAAGTTCATGGCTTGGAAGTTGATTCAAGCATGTTCAAAATGTCTAAGAGCTTTACTGTAGGCGCGCTTATTGTTTGTGGTGTGCTGGTTGCTTTGTATTCTGTATTCTGGTAAGCATGGCTGAGGTTACTCACCCCGACGACGCTACGCTCGCCGACCCTCTCTTCGCCTTTGGCGGAAAAAGGGTTGTTTTTCATATATCAAAAGATTAGTCAACTTTTAAAAGTTGACTAATCTAAAATCCTATACGCTGTGCATTTATATTTTTTTGCTATCGTTCAAGAGATAGTTCTCACTGCCGTTCGTTCGACATAGTAAAACAATACTCATGAAGGCACTTTTTACCGGTTTGTTACTTTGCATATCCTACTACGGATTTTCAGCTGATTATAATATTCTAACCTTTGGCGCAAAAGCCGACGGAAAAACCATCAACACCAAAGCCATACAAATGTCCATTGATAAATGCAGTGAGCAACATGGTGGCCGGGTTATCATTCCTGCCGGTATTTTTATGTCTGGTACAATTATTCTTAAAAATGATGTTACCCTATACCTGGAAGATGGGGCCGAGTTAAAAGGAAGCCCGGATAGTAAAGATTACCCGGATCAAAAAACATCCGAAGGCAAAAAAGCAACCTGGGCGCTGGTTGTAGCACAAAATGTAAAACATATTGCTATTGCCGGCCATGGCACAATTAACGGTAACGGGGCCGTTGCAGCTTTTCAATTGGGTGATGATACTGCACCGGGCTATAAAGGCGTCCGCCCCAACATAATAACTATGGTAAATTGCAAAGACATAGAAATACTTAATGTGCATTTACTAAACTCGGCACATTGGATGGAAACCTATGTACGCTGCGAATATTTGCACATAAAAGGTGTGCAAGTATATAATCATGCCAATTTAAATAACGACGGCATTAATATTGATAGCAGGAACGTATTAATAGAAGATTGTAATATTGATTCTGATGATGATGGTATTTGCTTAAAAAGTGACGACCCTAACATCCCTTGCGAAAACGTTACTATTCGTAATTGCGTGGTAGCTTCAAATTGCAATGCCGTTAAATTTGGTACCGGATCGCGCAGCGGCTTTAGGAACATCAATATCAGCAATATTACCATTCATAAAGCATCCGAAGATAATTTTCGCCATTGGCAAAGTCATATCAAATTTATTGATCAGCCAATTACCACAATTGCCGGCTTATCTATAGAAAATGTTGATGGCGGTTTTACAGATAATGTAACTATCGATAATGTTTTTATGGAAGATATACAAACTCCGATCTTCATAAAACTGGGTAAAAGAGGGGCATTAAAAAGTAAAGATCCGGCATCATTTAACCCCGGCCATGTACGCAACATTACCATTAGCAATGTAACTGCAGTAAGTCATAGTAAAATTACATCAAGCATTACCGGTTTTCCGGGTTATGATGTAGAAAACGTTGTGCTAAGCAATATTAATATCAGTACAATGGGTGACGGCACCGCCGACGAGGCAGATGCGCCGCTCCCTGAAAAGGAAACAGCATACCCCGAAAGCAGAATGTTTGGCGCAACCTTGCCATCAAGCGGACTTTACATCAGGCATGTAAAAGGTATCTCTTTACAAAATATAACCCTGCAAACCCGCAATATGGATGCAAGGCCCGCAATTATAATGGATGATGTAAAAAACGCGCAAATATCCCTGTTGAATACCGAACAAACCGAAATTACAAACGCTGCTATAAAATTGATAAATTGTGAAAGTGTGATCTGGCTTAACCCAAAGGTTACCAATGCCCCTTTTCCGGTGTTAACGGTTGATGGTGAAAAAACCAGAGCTATAAGTATTGTGGGAATGAAGGATGAAAAAGACAAGATAAAATCTTCGGATATCGTAGCAAAGGGCGCCGTAAGTATTAATTAACCGGGTTCTACCGTGTTTAACATGAACATTTTTCAACGTACTGTGTTTTAAGTGTACCAGGGTGTATCCACGTGTTCGTGGTACAGTACACACCCCCCCTCCGCAGGTACAGGTTGTGCAGCATTGCTTGTTAGTCTTCTTATAAGATATACCTGTACGGCTAACATTCCGTTATATTTATTGTTGAATAGTTGGCTGCGCAAGCAACCGCTAAATAAACAAATACGTAATCTATTTAACACGTAATCTATTTAAAACAGTATATGCCATTTATAGCAGCAACAGCAGCAATAGACCTCCCTTATAAAGCAACACAGCAAGACGTAAAAAAACAGGCACATGAATTATTTTCGGCCAATTTCCCGCAAACAGACAGGTTAATTTTTGCCTTTGATAATACAGAGATCATTACCCGTAATTTTTGCAAACCGCTTTCTTACTACACAGAGCCAAATACTTTTGAGCAACGCAACAATGAGTACCTGCAAACTACCTTAACTTATTCTGTGCAGGCTATTGAGGATTGTATAGTTAAAGCCGGAGTTAAGAAGGAAGACATTACCGATATTCTGTTTGTATCAACAACCGGCCTGGCAACGCCCAGTGTGGATGCCTTGATCATTAACAAAATGCGACTTAATCCGCATATTAACCGCACGCCTATTTGGGGTTTGGGTTGTGGCGGGGGCGTATCAGGTATGGCAAAGGCAAATATGGCGGCTATCGCGAATCCCGATGCTGTAGTGTTGCTGGTAGCTGTCGAGCTATGTTCGTTAACGCTGATAAAAAGCGATTATAGCAAGAGCAATTTTATCGGCTCAAGCCTGTTTTCAGACGGTATAGCGGCTTGTATTATCAAGGGCGATAATTATACCCAAACAAATCAAAAAGTTGATTACGTAGCCTCAAGCAGCAAATTATACTATGATTCGTTAGATGTTATGGGCTGGGACTTTAGTGATACCGGCTTTAAGGTTCTTTTTTCGAAAGATATCCCCACTTTTATTCGCGATAACGTATACCATGATATTACCGAATTTTTAGCCAGACAAAACCTGCAGCTAAGCGATATAAAGAATTTTATTTTTCATCCCGGGGGCAAAAAGGTGCTGGATGCCTATACGGATGCTTTAGCAGTTGAGGGAGATTTTTTAAATAAAACAAGGGCGGTTATGAATGATAACGGTAACATGTCAAGCGCTACAGTTTTATATGTGCTGGAGCGATTTATGAGCGAAGGGTTTGAAGATGGTTACGGCCTGATGATGGCTATGGGGCCCGGTTTTTCGAGCGAGATGGTATTATTGCAGCTAAATAAAAACTAAGCATGTATTTTATCCTGTTTATCAGCTTTTTGATCCTGCAGCGGTTATCAGAACTATATATTTCAAGCCGCAACGAAAAATGGCTTTTACAAAATGGGGCCATACAATACGGGCAGAGCCACTACCCTTTTATGGTAGCTATGCACATGCTGTTTATCATATCAATAATTACTGAGTATAATTTAAGAGGAGGCACACCCATCAGTTACGGCTTTTTAATAGCGTTTTTATTAGTGCTTTCTTTTAAATTTTGGGCGCTGTCATCGTTGGGAAAATACTGGAACACTAAAATTTACCGCATTCCTGGTGTATATCCTGTAAAGAAGGGTCCGTACAAAATATTTAAACATCCAAACTATATGGAGGTAGTATGCGAAATAGCTATTATCCCACTGGTATTTAACTTATACTATACCGCCATAATTTTCACCCTGCTCAACGCGGCTATGCTGACAGTAAGAATCGGCGTAGAAAACAAGGTTTGGGCGCAATAATTCAGGATAATTTCTAATATTTCTTGGCTTGACGGTTACGTCCTGAAACTAACGCTTTAATATTTTCTCATACATTGCAACATACTGTTGCGGGGTAACTTTTGCTGCCAGTTGGCATATTAGTTCAAAAGGTATTTGATCCATTTTTTTAAAGCGGATACAGGCTTTACCCATATCCAATTTATATTTGCTGTGTTTAGTGTATTCGGCGGTAAACCAGCCGACCAAATTTGCATCGGCATACATTCCCATATGATGAACAGCAATAAAGTTTTTTTGAGAAGCGATGCTGATAAATGCCAATGGCAGTTTAGGATCACAATGATACCCGGGCGGGTACAACGAGTGCGGAACTACATACGAGGGCATATTATAACATAACTGCGGTTCAAAACCTGCCGGGATATTATCGCCAATGGCTTTCCAGAGCGCTGCTATTGGCGCTTTTCGATCATCCGGAAGCTTATCAAAATAATCTTGAACACTCATATTACTAAATTTTCTTAAATACAGTCGCGCCCAAAGGCGGTATAGTTATGTTTATAGAATGCTCCCTGCCATGCCAGTTTACAACTTCGCTATATACAGCATCGTTATTGCTTACCCCGCTTCCCCAGAATTTTTGGGCATCCGAGTTAAATATCTCTTTCCAGTTGCCGCCTGATGGTACGCCAACTCTAAAATCATGACGTATAACCGGTGTCATATTTAATACAACAACCAGGTCGTTTTTAGCATCATGGCCCTTTCGGGTATATATCAATATAGAATCGTTGGCATTACCCCCATCTATCCATTCAAAACCGGTTGGGTCAAAAGCCTTTTCATAGAGGGCTGGTTCAGATCTGTATAATTTATTCAGGGCCTTAACAGCTTCGCTCATGCCATTATGGTTTGGATATTCGAGCACGTGCCATGGCAGCGAATGCTGGTAGTTCCACTCATCACCCTGGGCAAACTCATCACCCATAAATAATAATTTAGCACCCGGATGGGTAAACATATAACTGTATACCAAACGTAAATTAGCAAACTGCTGCCATTCATCACCCGGCATTTTACGCAGCATAGAACCTTTACCATATACTACCTCATCATGCGAGAATGGCAACATAAAGTTTTCGGTAAAAGCATATATCAAACTAAACGTTAGCTGATTGTGATGATATTTACGGTTGATAGGATCCTCAGAAAAATACTTTATCGTATCATGCATCCAGCCCATCATCCATTTCATACCAAAACCAAGTCCGCCTAAAAATACCGGGCGGCTAACGCCTGTAAATGCAGTTGATTCTTCGGCGATAGTTTGTATATCGGGGAAATGACTATAACAGGCTTCATTAAATTCTTTTAAAAACGATATAGCTTCCAGGTTCTCGTTTCCGCCATATATGTTTGGCTCCCATTCGCCTGCCTTACGCGAGTAATCCAGGTAAAGCATGGAGGCAACCGCGTCAACCCGTAAACCATCTACATGGTATCTATCCAGCCAGAATAGGGCATTGCTTATTAAAAACGCGCGCACTTCATTGCGGCCATAATTGAATATGTATGACTTCCAATCGGGATGAAAGCCTTTGCGCACATCGGCATGCTCATATAAATGTGTGCCATCAAAATTGTATAGCGCCATTGCATCCCCCGGGAAATGTGAAGGTACCCAATCCAATATCACGCCTATACCTTCCTGGTGAAATCGTTCTATCAATAACATTAATTGCTGCGGTGTGCCATATCTTGACGAAGCGGCAAAATATCCGCTAACCTGGTAGCCCCAACTTGGATAATATGGGTGCTCCATTATAGGCATTAGCTCGATGTGGGTAAACCCCATTTCCTTAACGTAAGGAACTAATTTATCGGCTAACTGCTCGTAGGTATAAAAGTCGTCAGGGCTTTCCCAATTACGCGCCCATGAACCTATATGCACCTCGTAAACAGAATATGGCTTATCTAAAGCATTATGCTGATAGCGGTTAGCCATCCAGCTGCTGTCTTTCCACTCATAAAATGTATCGGCTACTATAGAACCGGTAAGCGGCGGCACTTCCCAGCGTAGGGCAAAGGGATCACTTTTTTCCAGGTCCTCGCCGGTTGATGAGTTGATAAAATATTTATAAACCTCGCCAACGCCCACATTTGGTATAAACCCTTCCCAAATACCAGAGCCGTCCCAACGGATATATAACGGATGCGAACCGCGCTTCCACCCGTTAAAATTGGCTATTACCGATACATATTGAGCATTTGGCGCCCAAACTGCGAAATAAGTACCCACTACACCATTATGCTCCACCACATGCGAGCCGAATTTTTCATATAACTTATAATGCTTGCCTGATTTAAACAGGTCTATATCAAAATCGGTAAAGCGACTGTAAGGTATAACCGCTTTATACTCTTTTACATTATTAGTTAGGGCTGCGGGTTTGGCTACTTTTTTAACCGCCACCTTTTCTTTAACAACCTTCTCTTTAACAGTTTTGGTTTGTTTTGCAGGTTTTGCTTCCGCAGATACAGATTGGGTAGTGGTTACTTTTTTTGCCATGATGGATAGCCCTAAACGGGATTTATATTTAGCTTAGCCTATTAGCTTTGTAAGGTTATAACAATCAAATATATCATTATTGTTTGGTGCTAAGCAAAAATCGTCAAATACTTGTTATAGCATACTACAGTACAGGCCGCGCAGCGAGGTCTTGTTTCACGCGAGAGTGAAACAAAATGAAACAAGTGAAACAAGATTTTGACTTAAAGTATTGTTTATGAGATAATTACTAAAAAGTGGTGAAACAAAATGTAACAACTTATTAGTCGGTGCTTTTAAGTATGATTTTATATTTATTTGCTGATAATCAGATAGCTGCAAATTGCCTGATTTAGGAGTGGTGAAACAAGATAATGAATCATGTGAAACACCCACTTCACCATGTCATCGCGAGCGTAGCGTGGCGATCTCTGCGCGCCAGGTCACCCGTTTACCTATCGTGTAGAGATCGCCACACTCGTACCTCGTTCGCGATGACGCCCGGGGTTTAGTAACCCGTCCTTGTTGGTGTTCATCATGGGCGTTCGGAAGATTCAAAAAGAACTTTTTTTGTCATTCCGGGAACACTCCGGAACACAAGCAAGTTGTATGCTTTATAAAGTTATTGGTAACCTCTTCAAAAATAAAAAAGCCTTACAAAGTTAAAAACTCTGTAAGGCTAAATCCTGGCAATCCATAAATCCAATGAATCTTAGTCTTATTTAGTCAATTCTATCTTCTTAAAATTCTTGCTAAACTTAAATTCAAGTATCTTATCAGTATTAACACTAAAATCGGTAATGGCCTTGCCGTCGGCTATAATTTTTGATGGTGTGAACGGTAAACCGGTTACATTAAAATTATAGATTTCATATCTTGGTGTGTACAAACCTTCCATGCTTTGCTGTATGGTAAAGCTGGTTTTGGTACCGTTAACCGCGAATTTCTTTTCAGAGTATATATCCTGCTCATAGGCAAAAGTTTCGCCATAATCTTCAAAGAAGAACGAGTTAGCTTCGTAATTGCTGAAATAAACATTCAGCTTAACTTCTTCTATTTCTTTTTCACCTACGTATTGCATTACCGGGTATTCTGGTATAACAGAGCCGGCCTTAACAAAAATAGGTATAGTAGCTAATGGTGTAAGCACCTCAATTTCCTTGCCTCCATCTATCAGCTCCAATGTCCAGAAATTATACCATTTGCCTACAGGCAGGTAAACTTTACGGCTTTTTTGCCCCTGTTCTAATACCGGGCATATCAGTATTTTATCGCCATAGGTAAATTCGTCCTGGCGGAAATGGTTACTGTGTTGTTCCTGCTCCTGCATTACCACCGGCCTTAATATGGGGAAACCATAACGGTGGTGTTCCCAGAAGGTAGAATACAAATAGGGTATCAGCCTGTAACGCAGTTCAATAAATTTACGATTGATGGAAGTATACGGTTCGCCAAAGCTCCATGGCTCACGTTCTTTGGTATCGCCGGCAGAGTGCGCGCGCATAAATGGCGAAAAAGTTCCCATTTGTATCCAGCGGGTAAACAATTCGCCGTCAGGCTCGCCACTAAAGCCGCCTATATCTGTACCGCAAAACGGTATACCTGATATAGAAAGTCGCTGTAACTGTATATTACCCAATTTTAAATGCTCCCAGGTAGCCACATTATCACCCGTCCAAACAGACGAGTAACGTTGTACACCAGAGTAACCTGCCCTGGTAATAGTAAAAGGGCGCTTATTCTTCATGATGGTGCGTAAACCTTCGTAGGTAGCGCGTACCATTTGCATGCCATAAACATTATGCGCCTTACGGTGCGATCCGCGGTGCCCGTCATATTGGTGGCGTACATCATCAGGAAAAGTGCTGGTGCCAAACACAGCAGGCTCATTCATATCGTTCCATACACCTGCAACACCCATTTCTACCAATCCCTCAAACAACCCACCCCACCAGGTGCGTACATCCGGATTAGTAAAATCCGGGAACTGGCAACGGCCCGGCCAAACGTGGCCCTCCATAAAATAATCATCGCTTCGGCGGCAAAAATACCTGTTCTCTTTTCCTTCTTTAAATACCCAGTAATTATCATCAACACGTATTCCCGGGTCAATAATTACTACGGTTTTAAAACCATCGGCGGCAAGCTCACCGATCATCTTTTTAGGGTCAGGAAAATATTTTTTGTTCCAGGTGAAGCAACGGTAACCATCCATATAATCAATATCCAAATAGATACCATCACATGGAATTTGCTCTTTACGGAAAGTATTGGCTATCGCCCTAACTTTAGCTTCAGGATAATAACTCCAGCGGCATTGGTGGTACCCAAATGCCCAAAGCGGCGGCATGGGGTGCGTACCTGTTATAATATGATAGTTTTTAACCACATCCATCATATGCGGACCGTGGATGTAGTAGTATTGCAACTCGCCTCCATCTGCCCAAAAACTTGTTTGGTCCTTCTTTTCGGCACCAAAATCAAAATGCGATTTAAAGGTATTGTCAAAGAAAATACCGTGCGCTATACCTTCATTTACACTTATATAAAAAGGTATGGTACGATATATCGGGTCCTGGTTCCATTGAAATGAGTAAGCATCCGTGTTCCAGTTTACAAACCTTTTTCCGCGTAAATTAAGTTCGGTCGCTTTATCACCTAAACCAAAAAAGCTTTCTTCGGGCGCGCAGGTTTTGGTGCAAAAAACATAATAACCACCAAAAGAAACATTCTCTTCCCAGTGCATAGGCACCGCATCCATACTGGTTACATGGTCCTTACTATCAGAAAATGATATAAAAAAGTCTTCCTTACGGATATGGCAATTTATAGTATTGGTTGATACGCGATACTCTTTCTCATTTTCGAACAAAGTAAACGCGGTAGCTTTTTGTTCAAGCTTTGGTACAGCGTACGAGAATTCTTCAAGGAAAACACCATGCGGTGCCAGCCTTACACGTATAATTTCATGTGTAACTACAACTATCTCAACCTTAGCTTCGCCATCTGTAAAGAAAAATTTATTACCAAGTTGGTCTGCATGATTAGGTATCCCGAGATATTTTTTTATGATGGGTTTTATTCCGATGATGGGGTTATTAACGTGTTGAAACGTATCATCATCTTCTAATATTTTATTTAGTTCCAATTCCGGATCTATAGGATTCTCTTCCATATCAACTATTAAATTATTCGTCCCTGCCCACAAACAGTTTTACGCTATTGCTAAAAAATAGGTTGGCAATTACCTGTTTCAAAAGCTAATAAACGATTTTTATTCAACAATTAAGCCATAATCAGGCCTAAAATATTGGTAGCAATGAAAAATTATGAAAGTCATAATTTTTAAATTCATAAGAGAAGGTTTTTTAATACAATTCTTAAAAGCTGAAGCATTCATTGAACAAAGACGAGCGTAGCGGTTAAGGGTATATCTATCGCACGTCGTCGCGAACGGAATATGAGTGTGGCGATCTCAGTGCAATAGGCAACCAGACGACCCTGTCGCGCAGAGATTGCCACGCTATCGCTCGCAATGACGAGGTGAGGAGAGGTGGGGATTACTGCCCCATCGGCACCATCCATTTTGCCTTACCCGCTTTGCAGGACGGCTCCCCTGCACAACCCACCCGCGCGTCATCGCGAACGAGGTACGAGTGTGGCAATCTCTACACGATAGGTAACCAGGCGACCGTGTCGCGCAGAGATTGCCACGCTATCGCTTATAATGACGTGATTGTAAGTTATTGATTATCAGTGATAATTAAAATTGTCATCTCGAACGATAGTGAGAGATCTTATATACCCTGCTAAGCAACCATGCCTGGTGTTTAAGATTTCTCCTCGTTCCTCGTCGAAATGACAACGTGTTTTATATAATTTCTTTTTTACATACGTCATTACGATTTTTTCCAGATGAGCCCTGGTGGGTTCCTTATAATGACGTAATTGTAAGTTATTGATTATCAATATAATTAAAATTGTCATCTCCTTTAGATTAGCTTCAGCAAAATAAACAGGTTATTATTATTGTTGAAGCTTTCTTTTTGCTTCTTTTTCTTTGTTAATAACCTC
>NZ_JAQBOD010000040.1 GCF_028288205.1 Mucilaginibacter sp. | reverse complement strand
ATCAAAGGTTGAAGAAGCTGCTGCAGCTATAAAACAAATTGTAAAATCAGGACGTAAAGTATTATTCGTAGCTACAAAGAAACAAGCGAAAGATATTGTTGCTGAATATTCAAAAACAGTAAACATGACTTTTATAACCGAACGTTGGTTAGGTGGAATGTTAACTAACTTTGCAACCGTACGTAAGTCTATCAAAAAGATGTCTAACATCGATAAATTGACTAAAGACGGTACTTACACCAATCTTTCTAAAAAAGAAAGATTGATGATACAACGTGAGCGTATTAAATTAGAAACTTTGTTAGGTGGTATTTCCGATTTAAATCGTTTACCTGCTGCATTGTTTTTGATTGATGTTAAGAAAGAGCACATCGCTGTTTCTGAAGCGTTAAAGTTAAATATCCCAACCTTTGCAATGGTTGATACTAACTCTGATCCTTCAAACATCGACTTCCCTATTCCTGCAAATGATGATGCTACCAAATCAATTTCATTGGTAACAGGTATCATAATCAAAGCAATTGAAGAAGGTTTAGAAGAACGCAAACGCGAAAAAGATGACGAAGCTGAAAAAGAAGCAGCAGTAGCGAAAGCTAAAGCTGATGCTCCTGAAGTTGCTGACAGGGCTCCGGCTGCTGAAGGTAAAAGAAGCCGTAAAGTAGCTGTTGATGCTACCGCAGCTGTAGCCGACGAAGCTCCTGCCGCAGCTGATAGCACAGAAGAATAATTTTGTGAATGGTGAGTGGTGATTAGTGAGTGATTTTAAACTCACCACTCATTTGCTCACCATTCGCTATTTAAAACTTATAACTGAAAATAAGATGTCTACAGTACAAATATCTGCATCCGATGTAAACAAACTGCGCCAGCAAACTGGTGCCGGTATGATGGATTGCAAAAAAGCTTTAACCGAAACTAACGGTGATTTTGAAGCAGCTATTGATTTTTTAAGAAAAAAAGGTGCTAAAGTAGCAGCCAGCCGTCAAGACAGAGAGTCTAACGAAGGTGTGGTTATTGCACGCACATCTGCAGATGGAAAACGCGGTGTAGTAATTGAATTAAATTGCGAAACTGATTTCGTTGCTAAAAATGCCGAGTTTGTTGCTTTTGCTAACGCGATTGCTAACGAAGCGGTTGAGCAAAACCCTGCAAACCTTGAAGAACTAAATAAATTAGGTATTGACGTTGAAAACTCGCGCACTACTATCGGCGAAGCTACTATTGATAAAACCGGTAAAATTGGCGAGAAAATAAGTGTATCTAAATACGAAGCTATTGTAGGTGAAAAAGTTATCGCTTACATACATGGCAATTTCCGTTTAGCTGTATTAGTTGGCCTGAGCAAAAACGTTGCTGGTGCTGATGAAGCAGGAAAAGACGTAGCTATGCAAATTGCTGCCATGAACCCTGTTGCTATTGATAAAGATGGTGTTGATGCAACTACTATAGAGCGTGAGCTTGAAATTGCTAAAGATCAAATACGTGCAGAAGGCAAACCGGAAGAAATGGTTGAAAAGATCTCTTTAGGCAAATTAAACAAATTCTACAAAGACTCAACCCTGTTAAACCAGGAGTTTGTTAAGGACCCATCAAAAAATGTTGCCCAGTTTTTAGACAGCATTGATAAGGGCCTTACAGTAACCGCCTTTAAACGGGTGGCTTTAGGAGCTTAAATATTTTAATCCCCGCTGAAAAGCGGGGATTTTTTTTGTCTTAGCCCCACCCAACCCTCCCCGGTAGGGAGGGCTTTTAAATGTTATATTCGTTATTATAAAATATTTTTAGAAAGTTTCCCCTACCGGGGGAGATTTAGAGGGGGCTAAATGATAACAGCACTACATAATCTTCAACTTATTTCTGATGGTACAATCACCACAGGCAAAGCTGTTTTGTTACAAGGCGAACAGATCATTGATATTATTGCGGATACCGATATTCCGCAAGATGTAAAGCGCGTCGACCTAAACGGTAATTACCTTGCCCCCGGATTAATTGACCTGCAAATTTACGGTAGCGGCTCCCCGCTATTTTTTGGTGGCGATCCTTCAACAGAATCATTAGCGCAAATGGAGCATTCTTTACTTAATGAGGGATGTACCGGGTTTTTAGCAACCATTGCCACCAATACCGATGATATTGTTGAACAGGGCATAGATGCAGCTATACAATATTGGGATAAAAGGATAGGTAATTTTTTAGGCCTGCATTTAGAGGGCCCATATTTAAATCCTAAACGTAAAGGGGCACATCCGGCGGAGTTAATTAAAAAAGCAACCCTTTCTCAGGTTAAAAACTGGATTGAAAAAGCCAATGGCCTCATAAAAATCATAACCCTGGCGCCCGAATTGCAGGATGCCGAAGTAATTGATTATTTGCATCAACAGGGTATCGTACTATCTTCGGGTCATAGCAATGCTACTTATACCGAAGGAAAATCATTTCTAAACAAACCAATTAAGGCAGTTACACATTTATATAATGCTATGCCGCCAATGCACCACCGCGAGCCCGGGTATATTCCGGCAATATTTGAGGAAAAACCTTATACGAGTATTGTTGCCGATGGCGTGCATGTTGATTTTGCAATGATTCGTTTAGCTAAACGCGAATTAGGCGACAAGCTGTTTCTGATAACCGATGCCGTAACGGAATCTGATAAAGGAACCTATCAGCATCAATTTAAGGGTGACAGATATGTTACCCCTGACGGAACTTTATCCGGCTCGTGCCTCACCATGTTAAAAGCAGTACAGAACTGTGTTAAGCATGTGGGTATTGAATTACCAGAAGCGATAAATATGGCATCATTATATCCTGCTCAATTAATTAACGCTGCCAAAAAAGGAAAAATTGCAACGGGCTTTAATGCTGACATGATAATATTCAACCATGATTTTGAAGTTGAGGGCACTGTATTTAAGGGTGTTATTTAACAAATACAATATAAAATTTTAACAATAGCATTAATTCTCTATTTTTGGTAAACCCACGGCATTCATGAAATACAAAAGAATATTACTAAAACTCAGCGGCGAATCCTTAATGGGCGGCAGGCAATATGGCATTGATAACAAGCAGGTATTGCAATATGCTCATGATATAAAGGGTGTTTATGATAAGGGCATTGAAATAGCGATAGTAGTTGGTGGTGGTAATATTTTCAGGGGGCTAAGTGCCGAAAAATCCGGCATGGAACGCGCCCAGGCAGATTATATGGGCATGCTGGCCACGGTTATTAATTGTATGGCGCTGCAAAACGCGTTAGAAAGTGTTGGTGTTGATACCCGTTTACAGTCGGCCATTAAAATGGAGCAAATCTGCGAGCCTTATATCCGCCGTCGCGCTATGCATCATTTAGAAGTGGGTAAAATAGTGATATTTGGTGCCGGTACCGGTAATCCGTACTTTACTACTGATACAGCGGCATCGCTGCGCGCTATCGAAATAAAAGCCGATGTAGTTTTAAAAGGTACCCGTGTTGATGGTATTTATACCGCCGACCCGGAGAAGGATCTAACCGCTACCCGTTATGATGAAATAACTTTCCAGGAAGTATATGATAAAGGGCTAAACGTTATGGATATGACCGCCATTACCCTCTGCCAGGAAAACAAACTGCCTATCATCGTGTTCGATATGAATAAACCGGGCAATTTTATGAAAATTGCAGAGGGTGAACCGATAGGGACGCTGGTTCATTAATGATTATTTAGCGGCGTTTAGCTCACTTGTTATATCATTTCAACTTAAAAAAGAGATCATCATACTTTTTACTATTTTTGACAAAAAATTATAACAATGAGCGAACTCATTAGAAAACAAGTAACTGACGCCAAAGCGGCAATGGACAGAGCAATTGACCATGCAGACGGCGAATTAAACAAAATACGTGCAGGCAAGGCAAGCCCTTCAATGCTGGATGATGTTTATGTTGATTACTATGGTACTGCAACACCTTTAAGCCAGGTAGGTAGTGTTAATACCCCTGATGCGCGCACCATTGTTGTACAGGCTTGGGAAAAATCGCTATTAGTCGCTATTGAGAAAGCCATAATGGAGGCTAACCTTGGTGTTAACCCACAAAATGATGGTGTAATTATTCGCATTAATGTACCGCCGTTAACCGAGGAACGTCGTCGTGATTTGGTTAAGAGAGCTAAGGGCGAGGCCGAAAACGGTAAAATAGCTATCCGCAATGTACGTAAGGATGCTAACGAAAAAATAAGAAAACTTAAAGCGGATGGGGTATCAGAAGACGAAATGAAAGCCGGCGAAGCCGAGATACAGAAACTGACCGACGCTTACATTGTAAAGGTAGACCAGCTATCAGAAGCGAAGGAAAAAGATATCATGACGGTTTAAAAAACCACTACAATATAAAAACTGCCAGGAGGGTTCCAGTTTATGGGTGAAATGCTTAAAGCCTCCAATATTATGCTGTAATAAACTGTAAGCTTTACACTACCGGATGGGTTGCTAACATTATATAAAATAACTGATAACACGTCATTACTTCTATAAATTACAGTATCAACAGAACAAAGTATGTTAGTCCAATTCTTGCTTTTTATTTGAGAAATCATTATTTTTTCCTGGCCGTATGCAGTGATATAGAAAAAGAAAAGAAAAATTATAAGATATTTTTTCATGCGTTGATTAATAAAATCAATAAAACTTCCTCAGCTTTTATCTTCACGTAAGAGTTTTCTTATCTCGCGAACTTTTTATTAATGCGTATTGTCACATAACAAGTTTTTTGCACACCAATTAAAACGCTGGGGCTTTAACTTGCATTAATGAATCAACATTCATTTTTAACCACATTTTAGATTTAACTTTAGAAATAGAATCTAATTTTTTACTATTATAATAATCTAAACAATGGTTAAAAACGGTTTTACCCGCCGCACCCTCCGAGACCGTTGAAATTGACATTATCGAATCACTTTTTATTTGATTTATAACAGGACTTAAAACCGATAATATTTCATCATGTAATACAATATTTATTTCATTATAAAAGGATTTATCCTTTTTGTAAAATTGTTGTGTTATATTTTTATCATTCATGCCCAGCAATACGCAATTACACAAAACATTTTTTTTAAATTCTTGCTGCCATTTTTTCTGTGATAATTGTTTAAAGTTGCCCGGTTCACTTCTTCGTACGCCACAACCGTTTATAATAATAGTCAATAAAATAAATGCCAATACTTTAGATGTCTTCATTGTAGTTCCCATATAAATATATCTTTAATTCCTCCTCCTTTTGGATAACATAGCAACCACCGTTGCAGGCGCCGTGGTTGATTAGATCGATATGTCCTGTGGCAGAAAAACCTGTTAAAGCTGAAGGATCAATCGGAACTAATCCATATATGCCCGTTTTATTGCGGATCAAATTTGGTACGTTAATGCTATTAGCACCTGCGTCTGCGTGTGTTATATGATTTGTTCCTGATGGTGTACCAAACGTCTTTTTCATCCATGAAATCATATTAGCTGCGCCCATGAAATAATATTTATCATCGTTACCTTTAAAAGTTTTACCAGAAATATTGGGAATAGTTATACCACTATAATTTAATGCCTTTGATAATCTCGCCGCACATGTATTACTATTAAGTGCAGGATTAGCTTGATATATCGCATTTAATTGTCCACCTATTGCGTTGTAAAGTCTCTCTGGAGTATTATATAAAGGATCACTATGACCGGGATAGCTATTTTGGAAATTTGCCAATGAGGGTAAAGTTTGTTGTTGAAAGATTAAATTGGGATCATCCCAAAAATTAGCATCATATTCACCATCATACCCTTCGGGTGGCGTCATAAATTGATTATAAAATGTCTGAATGTCAGTGCCTGTATTTTGCATATAATTTATACTAAAATTCAAAAAATCCACTGCCCCAAAATAATAATTATAAAGCCCGTCAGTACTGTTTATGTAAC
>NZ_JAQBOD010000048.1 GCF_028288205.1 Mucilaginibacter sp. | reverse complement strand
ACCATTAACTACAGGACCTATAAGCCTGAGCGTGATGGTTTATTTTGCGAGCGTATTTTTGGTCCGGTTAAAGATTACGAGTGCCATTGCGGTAAATACAAACGTATCCGTTACAAGGGTATAGTTTGTGATCGCTGCGGTGTTGAAGTAACCGAGAAAAAAGTACGTCGTGAGCGTATGGGACACATTAATTTGGTGGTTCCGGTTGCTCACATCTGGTATTTCCGTTCGTTGCCAAATAAAATTGGTTACTTATTGGGCTTACCAACAAAAAGACTTGATCTAATCATATATTATGAAAGATATGTAGTTATCCAGGCTGGTATTAAAGAAAGTGACGGAATCCAGAAAATGGACTTCCTTACAGAAGAAGAATACCTGGATATATTAGATACCCTTCCAAAAGAAAATCAATACTTAGATGATAAGGATCCGCAGAAATTTGTAGCCAAAATGGGTGCAGAAGCTTTGGAAGAATTATTAAAACGTATTGACCTTGATGAATTATCATTTAGCTTACGCCACCAGGCAGCTACAGAAACTTCGCAACAACGTAAAAACGAAGCGCTAAAACGCTTACAGGTTGTTGAGGCTTTCCGTGGTGCAAAAACAAGGATAGAGAATAACCCTGAGTGGATGATCGTTAAGATCGTTCCGGTTATCCCGCCCGAATTGCGCCCGTTAGTACCTCTTGAAGGTGGCCGTTTTGCAACGTCAGATCTAAATGATCTTTACCGTCGTGTAATTATCCGTAACAACCGTTTAAAACGTTTGATCGAGATAAAAGCACCGGAAGTTATTTTACGTAACGAAAAACGTATGTTGCAGGAAGCTGTTGACTCGTTATTTGATAACTCACGTAAAGTAAACGCGGTGAAAACCGAAGGTAACCGTGCATTGAAATCACTTTCAGACATCCTGAAGGGTAAACAAGGCCGTTTCCGTCAAAACTTATTAGGTAAACGTGTTGATTATTCAGCCCGTTCGGTAATTGTTGTAGGTCCTAACCTTAAATTACACGAGTGCGGTTTACCAAAAGATATGGCTGCCGAATTGTTTAAACCATTTATCATTCGCAAGATGATTGAGCGTGGTGTGGTTAAAACAGTAAAATCTGCCAAGAAAATAGTCGACCGTAAGGACCCATTAGTTTGGGATATATTAGAAAACGTATTGAAGGGTCACCCGGTATTATTAAACCGTGCACCTACGCTACACAGGTTAGGTATACAATCATTCCAGCCAAAACTGGTTGAAGGTAAAGCTATACAACTGCACCCGTTAACTTGTACCGCCTTTAACGCGGATTTTGACGGTGACCAGATGGCTGTTCACGTACCACTGGGTAACGCTGCAATATTAGAGGCACAGGTATTAATGCTTGCGTCGCACAATATCTTAAACCCTGCTAACGGAACACCTATTACCGTTCCATCACAGGATATGGTGCTTGGGTTATACTACATAACCAAGGGCCGTAAAACTGATGAGGGTCGTGTTGTAAAAGGCGAAGGTTTAATCTTCTACTCATCTGAAGAAGTTATTATCGCTTACAATGAGCGTAAAATTGACCTGCACGCGTTTATAAAGGTTAAGGTTTTGATTAAAGAACGTGATGGTGGTATTGTAAGCAAGATCATTGATACTACTGTTGGCCGTGTGTTGTTTAACGAGCACGTTCCGGTTGAAGTAGGTTATATAAATGAGTTGCTTACCAAAAAATCATTACGTGATATTATTGGTGAGGTAGTAAAAATCACAGGTATGGCCCGCGCTGCCCAGTTCCTTGATGATATTAAGGAATTAGGTTTCAGAATGGCGTTCCAGGGTGGTTTATCATTTAATTTAAAGGATATAAATATCCCTGCAGAAAAAGTTACACTTATTGCACAAGCTTCTAAACAAGTGGAAGAAGTAATGGGTAACTATAATATGGGTTTCATTACTAATAATGAGCGTTACAATCAGATCATCGATATCTGGACACGTATCAACAATCGCTTAACAGCGAATGTAATGGATATATTGAGCAACGATAACCAGGGCTTTAACTCTGTTTACATGATGCTTGATTCGGGTGCGCGTGGTTCTAAAGAGCAGATCCGTCAGCTTGCAGGTATGCGTGGTTTGATGGCTAAGCCTCAAAAATCAGGTTCAGGTGGTGAAATTATCGAGAATCCGATCCTTTCAAACTTTAAAGAAGGTTTGTCTGTATTAGAATACTTTATTTCAACTCACGGTGCACGTAAAGGTTTGGCCGATACAGCATTGAAAACAGCTGATGCTGGTTACCTGACCCGTCGTTTACATGACGTTGCACAGGATATGATAGTTGGTACTGTTGATTGCGGAACTTTAAGAGGTATATACACTACCGCGTTAAAAGATAACGAGGATATTGTTGAGCCATTATATGACCGTATTTTGGGCCGTACCTCTTTACATGATGTGTTTGACCCTATTACTAATGAATTGTTAGTATCAGCAGGTCAGGATATTACAGAAGAGATTGGTAAAACAATTGAAAACTCTCCGTTAGAAGGTATTGAAATACGTTCGGTATTAACATGCGAAAGCAAACGCGGTGTATGCGCATTATGTTATGGCCGTAACCTTGCAAGCGGTAAACGCGTGCAAAAAGGCGAGGCTGTTGGTGTAATTGCTGCACAATCAATCGGTGAGCCGGGTACACAGTTAACATTACGTACATTCCACGTGGGTGGTACTGCATCAAACATTGCTGCAGAATCACAAATTAACGCGAGGTTTGACGGTGTTATTGAATTTGAAAATGTGCGTACGGTTGAATATAAAACTGAAGACGGCATTGTAGATGTAGTATTAGGCCGTTCGGGCGAGTTCCGTATAGTTGAGGAAGGAAGCAATAAAGTTATTGTAACCAACAACATTCCATATGGTTCATACTTATACATTAAAGATAACAGCAAGATTAAAAAAGGCGACCGTATTTGTTCATGGGATCCGTACAACGCGGTTATCATATCAGAATTTGCCGGTGTGGCGCAGTTTGAAGCTGTATTAGAGGGTATCACTTTCCGTGAAGAATCTGATGAGCAAACAGGTCACCGCGAAAAGGTAATTATTGATACAAGAGATAAAACCAAGAACCCGGTTATCCAGGTTGCTGATAATAAAGGAAACCTTATTAAAGGATATAACATCCCGGTAGGCGCTCACATCGCCGTTGATGAAGGAGAGAAATTACAAACAGGACAGATCATTGCTAAAATACCTCGTTCAACAGGTAAAACAAGAGATATCACCGGTGGTTTACCACGTGTAACAGAGTTATTTGAAGCACGTAACCCATCAAACCCTGCTGTAGTTACCGAAATTGACGGTGTTGTAACCTTAGGTGGCGTTAAGCGTGGTAATCGTGAGATCACTATTGAATCAAAAGACGGACAAGTTAAAAAATACCTTGTTCCATTGTCTAAACATATCCTTGTACAGGATAATGACTTTGTGAAGGCAGGTATGCCGTTATCTGATGGTTCAATATCTCCTGCTGATATCCTGGCTATTAAAGGCCCGGCTGCAGTACAGGAGTACCTGGTTAATGGTATACAAGAAGTTTACCGTTTACAAGGTGTGAAGATCAATGATAAACACTTTGAGGTTATTGTTCACCAAATGATGCAGAAAGTAGCTATCGAAGACGCGGGCGATACCCGTTTCTTAGAGAAAGAAGCTGTTGACAGTTGGGATTTCATGCTGGAAAATGACGACATCTTTGATAAAAAGGTTGTTGTTGAGCCGGGAGATTCTGCAACACTGAAAGCGGGACAGATACTATCTGTACGTAGGTTAAGAGACGAAAACTCAATTTTAAAACGTAAAGATTTAAAACTGGTTGAAGTGCGTGACGCTATCGCGGCTACTTCAAGCCCAATGTTGCAGGGTATCACCCGTGCATCATTAGGTACTAAATCGTTTATCTCTGCAGCATCGTTCCAGGAAACCACTAAGGTGCTGAACGAAGCAGCAATTGCAGGTAAGAAAGATTTAATGCTTGGCTTGAAAGAAAACGTAATTGTTGGTCACCTTATTCCATCAGGAACCGGTTTACGCGAATACGAAAATATCCGTGTAGGTTCACAAGAGGAATTTGATCGCTTAATGGCTTCAAAAGCTGAAGAAGTAGAAGCTTAATCAATATAAGTCAATAAATAAATTAGCAAGCCTTCCGCAAAACGGAAGGCTTTTGCTATTTTAGCAGTATGGAAGAACCAAGCGAAAACCAATTAAATATTGAACTTTCTGAAGAAATTGCAGAAGGCATTTATTCAAACCTGGCGATAATAACCCATTCAAGCTCAGAGTTTGTACTTGATTTTATTCGTGTTATGCCGGGTATACCTAAGGCAAAAGTAAAATCACGTATAATTTTAACGCCGGAGCATGCCAAAAGATTATTAACGGCCCTTGGAGATAATATTGAAAAATTTGAAGCAGCAAATGGCCGAATTAAAGTACAGCAGGAAACATCCGGGTTCCCAATGAATTTTGGCGGTACAATGGGTCAGGCGTAGCAAATTATTACGCTTTATTATTTATCTTATTTAACGATATTTGCATTTTATCAATTTATATAACTAATGCCTGTATACAAATTCCCTGACCATAAAAAAGCAAAAATTTGTGTAATAGGCGATATAATGCTTGACCATTATATTAATGGTTCGTGTGATCGTATTTCGCCTGAAGCTCCTGTGCAAATCATTGACGTAACTGATGAGGTTTATAGTTTAGGAGGAGCAGGCAACGTGCTTAAAAATTTGCAGGCTTTTGGTTGTGAGGGTTCACTTATAAGTATAAGCGGTAATGACGATACAAGCCAGATTGTTGTTGAAGAGCTGCAAAAAATTACGCCATCTTTTTATCATCTTGCAAAGGATAGTAACCGGCGTACCACTATAAAATCAAGGGTAGTTGTAAACAGGCATCAGTTAATAAGGCTGGATAAGGAAGATAAGGTTTATTGTACCGAGGCTATTGCTGATGACATATTTGAGTTTTTAAAAACAAAGATTACAGAACTTGATGTTGTAATATTATCTGATTATTGTAAGGGCGTATTAAGCACGCGTTTGGTAAAAAATATTATTAAATTATGTGCTGGTAATAAAGTAATTACTATAGTTGATTCAAAGGATAAAGATCTGTCAAAATATTACAAAGCTACTTTAATAAAGCCCAATAAAAAAGAAGCCTCTTTAGCGTCAGGTATAAGTATTATTAATGATGATACGCTTGAACAAGCCTGTAAAAAAATTGCCGATGTTACAGCTTGCCAAACTGTTATTGTTACCCTGTCAGAAGATGGTATAGCTATTTATGATCAAAACAAACTGACAAAAAAGCCTACCAAAGCGCTCGATGTGTTTGATGTAACAGGTGCGGGTGATACGGTAGTTGCAGCTTTAGCTTTTGCATTAGCTAATAAATTATCCATATCCGAAGCCTGTGATTTGGCAAATAGCGCGGCAGCAATTGTTGTGGCTAAATTTGGCAGCGCTGTAGCCACGATAGAGGAAATTAATAATTTGAACAGCAAATAATATAAAAACATAAATATTTAATAATGGATATAAACTCCAAAATATATATTGCCGGGCATAGAGGAATGGTGGGTTCGGCTATTTATCGTAAGCTGGAAAAGGAAGGGTATACAAATATTATAACTCGTATATCTTCTGAACTGGACCTGCGCAGCCAGCAGCAGGTTGCCGATTTTTTTGAACAGGAAAAGCCAGACTATGTGTTTTTAGCAGCAGCTAAAGTTGGGGGCATTATTGCCAATGATACTTACAGAGCAGAATTTTTATATGATAATTTGCAGATACAGAATAATGTTATCAATTCATCATATGTTAATGGCGTAAAAAAGTTGATGTTTTTAGGCTCGAGTTGTATTTATCCTAAATTGGCCCCACAGCCTTTAAAAGAAGAATATTTGTTAACAGGCCCGCTCGAAGAGACAAATGAACCTTACGCTATAGCTAAGATTGCAGGCATAAAGATGTGCGATGCTTACCGAGTGCAATACGGGTGTAACTATATATCAGTAATGCCTACTAACCTGTATGGATACAATGATAATTATCATCCGCAAAACTCACATGTTTTACCTGCTTTAATCAGGCGGTTTCATGAAGCCAAAGAACAAAATATAGATGCTGTAACTATTTGGGGTAGCGGGACACCTAAACGTGAGTTTTTATTTGCTGATGACCTTGCTGAAGCCTGCTATTATCTGATGAAAAATTATGATGAGGCCGGATTGATAAATATTGGCACTGGCGAAGACTTGTCAATTAAAGACCTGGCATTGCTTATAAAAGCCATTGTTGGCTATAAGGGTGAAATACAATTTGATGCAACTAAACCTGATGGCACACCACGAAAATTAATGGATGTGAGCAAATTACATAGCAAAGGTTGGAAACACACTGTTGAACTTGAGGAAGGAATTAAGCTGGCTTACCAGGATTTTTTAAAGAACATAGTAATAAAATAACACCAGTTATAGCTATAAACAAATAAATATATACCTGGCAATTATTTTAATTGCAGCGCAATTATTAACCTAAACTAATAGTTTTTTATAAAAAAATCAATTCTATAACCGTTTTCGTCAACCTAAAATAGTTTAATTTGCTTATTATTGCAGTAGTCAAATTAGTAGTTAGTAATGTAATTACTACTGTGGTTTATTATAAAACATGAATAATTTAAAAATCTATGTAGCATTATTGGTGGTTGTTTTATGCTTTTTAGCTCATAAACCCGCCTCTGCTCAATCTCTGCCTCAAAATTTATCAAACTATAATGTCGATGATGCTTCGGATGCTCAAATAAGGCAGATGATGCAATCTGCACAGTCACAAGGGTTAAGTGATGCGCAATTGATACAGATGGCTCAAGGCAGAAATTTGCCTCCCGCTCAAGTTCAACGATTACAATCAAGAATAGCTGATATACGTAAAAAAGATGGTAATAGCGGCGCAACAAGTGGCTACGGTAGTGATACTACTAATAATCAATCATCGGCCCGTAAAAATTATCAACAAGATGATACATTAAACAGGCAAAACAGAATTGATCTATTTAAAGATCTTCAGCCTAAAGTATTTGGTGCCAGCCTATTTAGAAACAGCAAAGCAAATACGTTTCAGCCAAATTTAAAATTGGCAACCCCTGTAAATTATATTATCGGACCTGATGATAAGTTAAAAATTGATGTTTATGGTAACTCGGTTGCAAGCTGGACTCTTCCTGTTTCTCCGGAAGGTAATATTAATATTCCCGGTGTTGGAATATTAAATGTAAGCGGGAGAACTATAGAGCAAGCTACTATAGCTATAAAAAGCAGGTTGGCAGCTAATAATTACGCTATTGGTAAAGGCACTGCTGTTCAAGTTAGTTTAGGTGATATACGTACTATTAATGTTATTTTGCAAGGTGAGTTAGTTAAACCGGGTACTTATTCATTATCATCGTTATCAACAGCATTTGATGCTTTATATGCAGCAGGTGGGCCTAACGATATTGGTTCATTCCGTAAAATTGAGATTGTAAGAAATAATAAAGTAATAAGCCAACTTGATCTGTATGATTTTATAACGCATGGCGGTGGAAAAAGTAATATTGTATTGCGGGATCAGGATTTAATACGGGTGCCGCCTTATGGAGCACATGTTGAGTTGAAGGGTGAAGTGAAAGTGCCGGCAATATTTGAAACATTAACCGGCGAAAAACTACAAGACATTTTAAACTATGCCGGTGGATTTACAGATCAGGCGTACACTGAACGAATTAAAGTAGATCAGGTTAGCGGTCAGCAACACCGTTTTAAAGATGTATTTGAAGCTGATTATAGTAAATACACTCCATTACGCGGGGATAAATTTACTATTGCCAGGATATTGGACAGGTATGAAAACAGGGTAACTATAAAAGGAGCTGTTTTTAGGCCTGGTGAATTTGAATTAAAAAACGGACTAACCATAGCACAGTTAATAAAAAATGCGGGTGGCTTAAAAGAAGATGCATTTACCGGCCGCGGAAGCATTATCAGACTTAACCCCGATAACTCAATACAACAAATTTCTTTTAACGTACAGGACGCGTTAACAAAGCCATCAGCGGATATTGTTTTACAACGAGAGGATAGTGTATCAATAACATCAGTATTTGATCTGCACGATAGGTATAGCGTTTCTATTAAGGGGCAGGTAAGAAAGCCGGGTGATTTTAATTATGCTGATAGCATGAAGGTTGCAGATCTGATTATTAAAGCAGGTGGTTTTGCTGAAGGGGCAAGCTCTAAACGTATTGAAGTATCGCGTAGAGTGTATGACAGTGACCCTAGTTTAAAAAATAGCAGGGTAGCACAAGTATATAGTGTAAACGTTGATGCTAATTTGAAATTCGAAGACATTAATTTCTCACTTAAGCCATTTGATATTGTATCGGTATATAGCTTACCGGGATACGAGACACAAAAAATAGTAAAAGTTGAAGGTGAAGTAATTTTCCCGGGATATTATACTATTCAAAATAAAAATGAAAAAATATCAGATCTGATTCGCCGTACCGGTGGTTTAACCCAATCTGCCGATATAGAAGGTGGTAGTTTAAAAAGAGACAATGCAGCCATACTTGGTGTTGAT
Organism: Mucilaginibacter sp.; assembly: GCF_028288205.1. GTDB lineage: Bacteria > Bacteroidota > Bacteroidia > Sphingobacteriales > Sphingobacteriaceae > Mucilaginibacter. Next base: position 186,900 of record NZ_JAQBOD010000048.1, on the reverse strand, counting down.
AAAACCAAACTTGATACTACAGCATTAAATAAAGAACGTACCGATCGTTTAAGAAGACTGCAAAGCAGTTACAAGGATACTACAAAAAGCACTGTTGATATAGAACAGTTTAGAAATAATTATATAGGTATTAATCTTAAAAAGATATTGCAACACCCGGGTGAGGGAGATGATTTGATATTAGAGAATGGAGACGTTTTAAGAGTGCCCAAAGAACAGCAAACTGTTAGAGTAAACGGAGAGGTGCTTTACCCAAGTGCAATAGTTTATACTGGTGGAAAATCCTTTAGGGGGTATGTTTTAAATGCAGGGGGATTTTCGGCCAATGCTTTAAAGCGCGGTGCATACGTTGTTTATCCTAATGGAACTGTTAAAGGAACAACTAAAGTTTTGTTTTTTAATAACCATCCCAAAGTTAAACCCGGGAGTGAAATATTTGTACCTAAAAAACCAGAACCTAAAGGAAATACAGCCCAGGAAATATTAGGCTTTGCTACAGGACTGGCATCATTAGGAGCTATAATATTAGGTATAATAAGTGTTACCAAATAATTCAATAAAGATTTATTACTATAATGGTCAAAGTTGATCTGGAAGAAAACTTAAATAATTCAGAGGAAATTACTTTGAAAGAGCTAATCCTGAAAATGCAGGAATGGTGGCGTTATCTTTTATCAAAATGGGTAATTATCCTGGTCGCGGGTATCATTGGAGGCGCTATTGGCTTAACCTATGCATATTTTAAAAAGCCAATTTATACAGCGGAACTCAGTTTTGCTTTGCAGGATGAAAAATCTGGTGGGGGACTTGGCAGTGCATTGGGTTTAGCAAGTCAGTTTGGGATAGATTTAGGTGGCGGTGGCGGCGGTAGTGAATTTTCCGGGGATAATTTATTGCAATTAATGAAATCGCGCACGATGGTGGAGAAGGCGCTACTAAATCCTGTAGTTATTGAGGGCAAAAGGGAAACCCTGGCTGAATATTATATTGACTGTAATAAAATTCGTGAAGGTTGGAAAGGTAAGCCGGAATTAGAAAACATCCATTTTTTACCGGACGCCGACCGTTCAAAATTTACTTTAAAACAGGATAGTATATTGGGTGCATTTCATAAAACTTTAATTACCAATAATTTGACCGTGGATAAGGTTGATAAAAAATTGAGTATAATTTCGCTTAGTGTTAAATCTACTAATGAACTTTTTTCAAAATACTTTACAGAAGTATTGGCCAAAGTTGTATCAGATTTTTATGTGCAAACAAAAACAGAAAAATCAAGTAAGAATGTGGCTATATTGCAGCGTCAGACAGATTCTGTGCGGCGCGCTTTGAATGGTGCTATATCTGGTGTTGCTTCATCTATTGACGCCGCCCCAAACCCTAATCCAGCGTTGCAAACTTTACATGTGCCATCTCAGCGCAGGCAAGTTGATGTGCAAGCTAATACAGCTATTTTAGGGGAGTTAGTTAAGAATTTAGAAATGGCTAAGATGTCTTTATTACAAGAAACCCCTTTGATACAAGTGATTGATAGGCCGATTTTGCCTTTGGAAAAGGAGAGAACAGGTAAATTAAAAGGACTGATTATAGGAGGAGCTGTAGCAATATTTTTAACAATATTAGCCATGTCGATTACTAAATTTTTTAAGGCAATAATGTTGTAAAGGATGATAACCTATACATTAAAAATAGTTGAAATATTAAGAGAAACTGAAGATGCTTGTACAATTTGTTTTAAACAACCTGCTTTAAGGAAAATACAGTATGTTTCGGGTCAATACATAACATTAATTATTACTATTAATAATAGAAAGTATAAACGGCCTTATTCATTATCGTCATCGCCTGGTATAGATAGTACATTAAATATAACTGTAAAACGGTTGCTTCATGGCATTGTTTCCAATCATTTAATGGATGTAATTAAAGAAGGTGACCTGTTAGAAGTAATGGAACCGATTGGTGATTTTGTTTATAAAACCGATATTCATTATAATAACGAATTGTTTTTATGGGGTGCAGGAAGTGGAATTACACCCCTTATGTCTATACTTAAAACTGCCCTTCATGCCAATGTACAAAGAATTATTTTATCATATTGTAATAAGAGCTTAGAAAAAACTATTTTTTATGGCCAGTTAGTACAGTTTAAAAAGCAATATGTTAATCAATTTTCACTAAGACTGTTTTGTACAGAGGAAGAAAAATTGGATGCGAAATATGGAAGAATTAATGCAGATGATGTTGCTAAAGTTTTTGAAGATATAAAGGATAAAAAAAAAACTATTCATTACATATGTGGTCCTATAGGATTAAAGGAAACTGTAAAAAATGAATTATTAAATCAAGGACTGACAAGAGATCAAATATTTTCAGAAGATTTTGAACATATCATAAATGAAAATGAACTCAAAGAAATACAAAGCCGATTTATTGAAATAATAAAAGGTAATGACAGATTTAAGATTGAGGTTGTAAGAGGGAAGAGTATTTTGGAAGCAGGATTAGACCGTCAAATTGATTTGCCGTATTCTTGTCAAACAGGAAGTTGTACACTTTGTAAAGCAAAATTAATATCCGGTGAAGTAAAGAAAATTAGTACGGAAGCATCAGAACACAAATTAGAAGATAATGAAAGATTACTATGTTGTAGTTATCCACTTACAGATAATATTATATTTGAAATTGATTAAAAAATTAGCTATATGAAAGTAGTACTCCTGGCAGGTGGTTTAGGCACCCGATTATCTGAAGAGACTGTTTTAAAGCCTAAGCCAATGATCGAAATAGGTGGTATGCCCATATTATGGCATATTATGAAAATTTATTCCGCTTATGGGTTTAATGATTTTGTTGTTTGCCTGGGCTATAAAGGATATTTAATAAAGGAGTATTTTGCAAACTATTTCCTTCATAAGTCCGACGTAACGATAGATTTATCTGATAATTCAATTAAAGTGCATGATTCACAAGCAGAACCCTGGAAAATTACTTTAGTAGATACCGGTAATGATTCAATGACTGGAGGGCGTATAAAGCGCATACAACCTCATGTTGGTAATGAGACATTTATGCTTACCTACGGTGATGGGGTAAGTGATATTAATATTAAAAATTTATTGAGTTATCATGAAGGTCATGGCAGATTATGTACAGTTACTTCTGTACAGCCATCAGGGCGTTTTGGTGCTTTGGATCTTGCAACCGATATGTCAGTTAAATCATTTTTGGAAAAACCGAAAGGAGATGGTTCCTGGATAAATGGCGGGTATTTTGTATGCCAACCAGATATCTTTAATTATATTAAAGATGGCGACCCTACAGTTTGGGAGCAACAGCCTATGGAAAACATTGCAAAAGATGGGCAGATGAAAGCATATAAACATGATGGGTTTTGGCGACCGATGGATACACTAAAAGATAAACATGATTTAAATGAAATGTGGGATAGTAATAAAGCACCCTGGAAAATTTGGTAACAATGCTTGACGAATTAAAAAAGATATATTCAGGTAAGAAAGTTTTTTTAACGGGACATACTGGTTTTAAAGGCTCATGGCTATTAAAAGTACTAACTATATTAGGTGCGGAAGTAAAAGGATATGCCTTAGTGCCAGAAAATAAATTTGATTTATTTAATTTGATCAATGGACAGAATATTTGTAATTCTGTTATAGGAGATCTACGGAACAAAGAATTACTATTAAAAAGTATCATAAGTTTTCAGCCAGATTTTATATTTCATCTGGCGGCTCAACCATTGGTGAGGTTATCCTATCAAATACCATCCGAAACTTTTGAAATAAATGCAATAGGAACAGCTAACCTGCTTGACGGTGTAAGGGCATTAGAAAAAAATTGCAGTATCATATTAATTACAACTGACAAAGTATATCATAATAATGAATGGGAATACCCTTACCGTGAAATAGATAGGTTAGGAGGGTATGACCCATACAGTGCAAGCAAAGCGTGTACAGAATTAGTGATAGATTCCTATCGTAATTCATTTTTTAATTTAGCCAATTATAATAAACACGGTAAGGGAGTAGCGGTAGGCCGCGCGGGTAATGTAATTGGCGGGGGAGACTGGGCAAAGGATAGGTTAATACCTGACATAGCCCGTGCTTTATATAAAAATGAAAAAGTGATTGTCAGAAACCCGGATTCTATAAGGCCATGGCAGCATGTACTTGAACCGCTTAAGGGCTATTTAATTTTAGGTATGAATTTATCAAAAGATCCTGTTAAATATGCCCAAGCTTATAATTTTGGTCCGTATGCGGAAGATGCACTATCAGTAAAAAAAATGGTTGAACTTTCTATAAAATTCTGGGAAACTGGTGAGTATGAAATTGTGCAGTTATCAAATCAACCCCATGAAGCCGGTTTATTAAAACTAGACATAAGTAAGGCAAATAATGAATTGAAATGGAAACCCCAATTTAATGCCGAAAATGCAGTAAAATATACAATGAATTGGTATAAAAATTTCTATTTAAACAAAAATGAAATAGATAAATATACTGACAGCCAAGTAAATGAATTTTTGACATAAATGACAAGTAATAAAATCATAGAAGAAGATCTAAGAGCAATCTATAATTCAAATATTGATTGGGATAGGTTTGCTAATAAGTGTATTTTGATTTCGGGAGCAAATGGGTTTTTGCCTGCATATATGGTCGAGTCATTACTTTTTGCCAATGTAATAAATCCTAAAATTGATTTAAAAGTGCTGGCTTTAGTGCGTAATATTGAAAAAGCAAAACAGAGATTTAAGGATTATCTTGATAATAAAAATTTAGAATTTATAGAACAAGATGTATGTAATAAAATCAAAATAACCCAAAAAGTAGATTATATTATTCATGCAGCGAGCCAGGCAAGTCCTAAATATTATGGTGTTGACCCTGTAGGTACATTAAGTGCAAATGTAATTGGTACAATGAATATGCTTGAACTTGCAAAACAAAATCAAGTTGATTCATTTTTATATTTTAGTTCTGGTGAAGTTTACGGCCAGGTAGAAGATGGGTTTAACCCTGTTAAGGAAGATTATTATGGTTATTTAGATCCGATGGCAGTAAGATCTTGTTATGGGGAAAGCAAAAGAATGGGCGAGAATATGTGCGTTAGTTATCTTCATCAATATAAGGTAAAGGCGAAAGTTGTGAGACCCTTTCATACTTATGGCCCGGGAATGGATCTAAAAGATGGTAGAGTATATGCTGATTTTGTTTCAAACATTTTAAATAACAAGGCTATAGAACTAAAAAGTGACGGATCGGCCCGACGGGCGTTTTGTTATTTGCCAGATGCTGTTACAGGTTTCTTTACAGTACTTTTATTGGGGAAAAATGGTGAGGCTTATAACGTAGGCAATCCCTTTGCCGAACATAGTATATTAGAGCTGGCAAATATTATTTCAAAAATAGGTGATGAGCCGGTAGAAGTTATTAAAATGCCGACAAATGATAACAATTTTTACATGAAGAGTCCTTTAATACGTAATACACCCAACATTGAAAAAGTAATGGAGTTGGGCTGGAAACCCGTGGTAGGCGCAAAAGAAGGTTTTACAAGAACTTATAAAAGTTATAAATAATAAATTTATGAAAATGAAAGTATCTGATTTTATCGCTGATTTTCTTGTTAAAAACACGGTAAAACATGTTTTTTCGATATCAGGCGCCGGTAATATCCACCTGCTAAACTCCATACTTGATAATAAAGACCTTGTTTCTATACACCCTCATCAAGAGCAATGTGGCGTACTTGCTTCAATAGCTTATTACAGGGTATGTAACAGGCTTGGAGTAATGATCACTACCTCTGGCGGGGCCGCTACAAACGCTATAACGGGTGTGCTTGATGCCTGGGCAGATTCAATACCATGCATTGTGATATCAGGGCAAGAGAAATCGCAATTTGTGAATGATCATAAAAATCTTAGAATGTGGGGTGTTCAGGGATTTGATATAGCAAAAACCGTAAGTAATATTACTAAATACGCGGTTTTAATAACTGACGTAAAACAAGTAAAATACGAATTGCAGAAATCATTTTATTTAGCATTGGCTGACAGGCCAGGCCCGGTATGGTTAGATATACCTACAGATTTGCAGGCCATGAATGTTGATTTTGATTTGTTACCAGATTATGACCCGGTGGAAGACCAAACAAATAAAACCGTTGCCAATATTGATTATAACGAGCTTGTTGAAAAGATAAATAAAGCTGAAAGGCCGCTATTTATTTTTGGTAATGGCGTGCGCTTAGCTGGCGGCCAAAATGTTTTAAAAAGATTAGTTGATAAATTGGGTGTGCCATTTTTACTAGCATGGAACGGTGTAGACTTACTCCCTTCAAACCACCCGCTTAATTTTGGAAGAGAGGGTACCTATGGTCAGCGTACCGCCAATTTAGTAGTACAAAACTGCGATTTACTTATTACAGTAGGCACGCGCATGGCTATCCCCCAGATTGGTTACGAATTGAATGAGTTTGCGCGTGCGGCCCAAAAAATAATAATTGATATTGATGAGACAGAACTATCTAAATTTAGTGCTGACCCATCGTTTACATTACATAAGGCTGATGCTAAAGAATTTATTGAAGGCTTACTATCAGTAAGCAAACCCGTAGGCAGCAAACAGTCTTGGATAGATAGCTGCAAAAAACTGTTGGAAAAATTCCCGGTTATTGATAATAAACTTTATAAAAGCACTACAGAAATAAATTCTTACCAATTTATCGATAAATTATCAAACCATTTTAGCAACGACGAGATTATTTTAACTGATATGGGTACAGCTTTAACATGCACCCACCAGGCAATAAAATTGAAAAACGATCAGCGGGTAATAACTTCTACCGGTTTAGGCGAAATGGGTTATGGTATCCCTGGCGCTGTAGGTGCCAGTTTAGCTTCCGATAAAAAACAGGTTATCTTAATATCAGGCGATGGCTCTATGATGATGAATTTGCAAGAATTACAAACCATAGTGCATCATAAATTACCCATAAAATTGTTTGTTTATATTAACGATGGGTATTTAACAATTAAGCACACACAACATAATTTATTTGGTAACAAGCTTGCAGGCTCGGGTGCTGCATCAGGAGTTAGCTGTCCAAACTACACCCAAATAGCAAATGCGTTTGGTATAAAAGCTTATCAGTTAGAAAAGCCGGAAGATATTGACAGCACAATTACTAAAGTGCTTGATGAAGAAGGCCCGGTACTTTGCGAAGTATACATTAACGCTTTACAGCCACTAGTTCCAAAAACGTCTTTCAATATCAACCCTGACGGTAAATTTATATCACCCCCTCTTGAAGACCTGTTCCCTTTTATTGATAGGGAAGAACTAAAACAAGCAATGATAGTACCCGTTCACGAAAAATCATTAGCAATAAAATCATAATTATATGGATAGTAAAGAATGGTTGAATAGTAAAGAAAGGCTGATTGGCCCCTTTTTACGCACACCTCGTCCCGAAATTGTTGAAATGCTTGCTATGGCAGGTTACGACTTTGCCGTTGTAGATCTTGAACATGGTGGTTTGATGAATCAATCTGACTTGTATCCATTAATACTAGCTGCCGAAAACAGGAATATAAAACTGATAGCCAGGATACCTGGCATACAGGAAAGTTATATTAAATGGTTGTCAGATATGGGTATCGGCGGCTTTCAAATACCGCATATTAAAACAGCCGAAGATGCAAAGAAAGCGATAGAATATGCTAAGTTTTATCCAGAAGGTGATAGAGGGTTATGCCGGTTTGTTAGAGCAGCCGAGTTTTCCAACATTCCTAAGGATACCTATATTAATACGGCTAATTCAAAAGCGTTAATCATATTGCAAATAGAAGGTGTTGAAGGTGCCGGCAATATCAAAAAAATACTTTCGGTTGGGGGAATTAACGTTATCTTTATTGGGCCATATGATTTGAGTCAATCTTTAGGCCTGACTGGACAAATATGGCACCCAACAGTAATAGAAAAAATCACTGAAATACTGGCTGCTTGCAACGAAGCAAATGTTGCTACTGGGGTATTTACAGATACTCCAGAAGGGGTGAAATATTGGGGCGAAAAGGGCGTGAAATACATCAATTACAGGATCGATTCGGAGATGATCTTGTCGGGCTTCAAAAAAAACAAGCAAGACATTCAGAAATTCTTATAGTAAAGAAAAAAGCAATGAAGGTAGTATTGTTATGCGGTGGCCGTGGAGTTATTGATTCCGATACAAGGCTAAGGATACCAAAATGTTTGATAAAAATAGGCAACAGACCCTTAATATGGCATGTAATGAAGCTGTTTGCCAGCTTTGGCCATACAGAGTTTATTTTGTCGTTAGGTTTTGGTGGAGATCAGATACGCAATTACTTTCTCAACGCGTTTGAATATTTGCACGATGTTGAAGTAAGCATTAAAAACAGGGAAGTATCGGTTTTAAATAAAATACCCGAAGAAGATTGGACCATTAAACTGCTTGATACGGGCTTAACTGCACACACTGGAGCACGTGTTGCAAGGTGCCAGCGATACTTAAATTACGAACCGTTTTTTATCTCCTATTCAGACATACTGTCTGACGTTAACATCAATATGTTACTTAAAGAGCATAATGAGCATGATAAATTATTTACCATTACCGGCGTAAATACACCATCAAGGTTTGGCACGTTTTATTTTGAGGGCAATAGTATTGTTAATTACAACCCACAGGCTAAATTGGACATGGGATCTGCAAAAATAAATGGTGGTTTTATGGTTGCTAAGTACGATATATTTAAAATCTTATCGCCGGTAAACGAATGTGACCTTGAGACTGAAACATTTGACAAATTGTTAAGCCAAGATCAAATGCACATGTATAAGCATGATGGATTTTGGCAAAATGTTGATACAGAGCGCGACGTGATTTACTTGCAGCATCAATACGATTTAAATAAACGCCCCTGGTTAGGGATAAATTAAAAGAAATGAAAAAAAGAGCGGTTATTGTTGTAGGGCCAGCAGTTGAGGATACAGAATATGCATATCCTTATTATAGGCTACAGGAAGATGGATTTATTGTTGATACAGCCACCAACGGGATGGTTGATGTTATGGCTAAACACGGTTTGCCAATTAAAGCTAATGCTGATATATTGAAACTTAATACAGCAGATTATGATATGCTGATTGTGCCCGGTGGTTTAGAATCTCCGGATAGGTTGCGCCAAATACCCGAATTATTGAAATTTATACAAGATATGAACACTGAAGGTAAAGTTATTGCTTCGGTTTGCCATGGCCCATGGGTACTTATATCTGCGCAAATAGTTAAAGGGAAAGACATGACAATTTATAAAGGTTGTAAAGATGACCTGATAAATGCAGGTGCAAACTATCATGATGTAGCAGTAATGAGCGATGGCAATATTGTTACTGCGCCACATTTCAGAGATAATGCTATTTGGGTTAAAACTACACTTGATAGCTATTATAAAATAAATTCATAAAATGATCCATAAAGTCTACCCTTCTTTAAATGATTTCGAAAACTTATCGAGGTTAAAGGTAGAATCATCTGATTATGCTAATGATTACGATTATAGTAATATAGTTGTAAATAAACCATGGGGGTATGAATACCTATGGTTTCAAAACGAAATTGTAGCAATATGGTTCCTTTATATTAAAAAAGACTTTGAAACTTCGCTTCATTGCCATGAAAGAAAGCGGACTTCGTTAATAGTTTTAGATGGAGAGGCTGTGTGTACCACGCTCGACGATAAATATTGGATGAAAAAGTTGGATAGCGTTGTTCTAGAATCGTGTGTATTCCATTCATCCCGCTCAGTATCAGACGGCGGCGCATTTATTATGGAAATAGAGACCCCGCCAATGAAAGGCGACCTTGTAAGAATGAACGATGCATACGGCAGGCAAAATACGGGGTACGAAAAAACTAAAGAATACTCAGACAATTTTGACGCATACGAATTTTTTCCGTTTTTAGATAAGCACTATACCGGCTGGGAGTTTCGGAATATGCAAATAAAACTAAGCAAAAATAGGCCCATGTGCGATGACTGGACAGTAATGATCGTGCCTATTTCTGGCCTCATAAAGCAAGATAACCAAGTTGTGATAGAATCGGGTGAAGCAAAGCCAGTTGATGCATCCCATTTAAACATTAATGATGATAGTTATCAATTTTTGATATTTAATAAACTTAATTAAGAATTTAATAATGGTCAATTACTTTATAGATCATAATGAAGCCGTTGATTGGGCAGTAAAGCTATTTGTAGCCCGAGGGCTTGAGTTAAACGATGCGCAAACGCTTGCAACATCGTTAACTACAACATCGCTCTGGGGGACAGACTCGCACGGGATAGCGCGCATAACGCATTATCTAAGCAGGTTTAGTACAGGTTCAATTAAAGTTAAACCTCAAATTACTTTTAACAAAACAGCAGTGGCAACTGGTATAGTTGATGGTGACGATGGTCATGGTATAATTATACTCCATGAAGCTGCCAAGCAAGCAATTGCTTTAGCAAAAGAAGCCGGTGCCGGTGTTGTTGGTGTTAAAAATTCATCACACTGTGGTGCTATAGGCTTATACACAAGGCAAATTGCAGCGGCTGGAATGGTTGGTATCGCTTTTACGCATTCAGACTCTTTTGTGGTTCCTCACGGAGGTAAAAAACCCTTCTTTGGCACCAACCCAATTTCTATCGCTTTCCCTGTAACTGATGCCGAAAAGCCAATTTGTTTAGATATGGCAACTAGCATCATTCCGTGGAATTATATTATGAATGCCAAACGAGAAAATGGTATAGTACCTAAAGGTTACGGTGTAGATAACGAAGGCAATGATTGCGTGACAGCTAATGATATTATCGCAGTTAAACCTACTGCGTTACACAAAGGCTATGCAATGGCATTTTTAATTGATATGCTATGCGGGCCGCTAAATGGTATGGGTTTTGGCCCTGAGTTAACACCGATGTATGACGATTTGGATAAGGCGCGTAAGTTAGGGTCATTGGTTATCGCTATCGACCCCGAAAAATTTGGCGGACTTGAGTATGTAAAAGCAGTAGGCACAAGAGCCATTGAAACTGTGAAACAATACGGAGATAACATACTGTTCCCCGGCGAGCCGGAGTACCTTAGTAAGGCAAACAGATTGGCCAATGGCATACCGGTTACCGAAGCCCTTGCTGCTGAGTTTGCAAAATGGTCAAAAAATCTTTCGGTAGTTCCTCCAACATATAAGTAGTTAATAGATGATAAAGGCAGTGATTTTTGATTTTGACGGCGTTATTGGCGATACAATGTTTGATAATTGTATGGCTTGGCAAAGTGCGTTTGCCACGTATGATATTAAAATAGAGCCGGTAGACTACTATTTGCTTGAAGGAATGGGTAGGTTTCAGATAGCTAATTTTTTTATCGCAAAGTATAATCTTGATAGAAACCTTGCACAAAATATAGTTTCGCTTAAAGAAGATTATTATCATCAGCACAACAAATTTACGCTGTTTCCCGAAATTGCTGAAATAATGGAGTTGCTAACATCGCGTAATATTAAAAAGGCGATAGTTACGGGCGCTTCAGACCAACGCTTAAAAAAGACTTTAGATCCTGCAATTATGGATCAGCTATCAGCAGTAATAACGGCAGACGATGTGATAAATGGCAAACCCGACCCCGAACCCTACCTTAAGGCAGTAAAAAAACTTGGTTTACTTGCTGATGAATGTTTGATTATAGAGAATGCTAAACTAGGTATACAATCTGCTAAAGGGGCACTGTGTCCTTGCTTTGCAATTGAAACCACTCTAGATGAAAGTTATTTACGAGAAGCCGATGAGGTATTCGCCAATCATGTTATTTTGTTGGCTAAATTGAAACAGATATTTGGTAGTTATCCTAAAAATTAATAATAACAATAATTATATAGTTGAGCAATGCAGTTAAAAAACATTACAAGCCCTGAACTCGAAAAAAGCCTTCGAGAAATTGCAAGGCAAAAAACAACTCAAATCATTACTCCTGGAAAAAACTACATTCCTGTAACAGGTAAGGTTTTGGACGAAGATGATATACTTCTTGGGGTTGATGCTGCATTAGATGGCTGGTTAACAGCCGGTAGATTTGCTAATGATTTTGAATATGATTTTGCCAAATATTTTGGAGCTCAAAAAGCGTTGCTGGTTAATTCCGGCTCATCTGCAAACCTGGTAGCCTTTTATTCATTAACCTCTCCAAAGCTTGGAGAGCGTGCTATTAAAATAGGGGATGAGGTAATTACCGTTGCTGCAGGTTTTCCTACTACCGTTAATCCAATGATACAGTTTGGTGCCATACCGGTTTTTGTTGATGTTGATATAGCTACCCATAATGTTAAAGCAGAGGATATAGAAGCAGCTGTATCGCCCAAAACAAAAGCAATTATGATTGCCCACTCTTTAGGTAATCCGTTTGATCTGGACGAGGTAATGCGTATTGCAAAAAAATATAACTTATGGGTTGTTGAAGATGATTGCGACTCATTAGGAGCTACCTATAGAGGTAAAAAAACCGGCACCTATGGGGATATAGCTACTTTTTCATTTTACCCGGCCCATCATATTACCATGGGCGAAGGCGGAGCCGTTATCATTAATAATCCTGAACTTTCAAAAATAGCAGAAAGTTTTAGAGACTGGGGACGTGATTGTTATTGTGAACCAGGAAAAGATAATACCTGTGGTTGTAGGTTTGCCCAACAGTTAGGCACACTGCCTTATGGGTATGACCATAAATACACTTATTCACATATCGGTTTTAACTTGAAGGTTACAGATATGCAAGCTGCATTTGGTGTATCGCAACTTAAAAAGCTGGATCATTTCGTACAACGACGGCGCGAAAACTTTGCCGCACTATATGAACGTATGAAAGAATTGGAAGAGATATTTATTTTGCCCGAAGCTACTCCCAACAGCGAGCCTTCATGGTTTGGCTTTTTACTTACATTGCGTGAGGGTAACGCAGCCGACAGACACATGCTAGTTCAACATTTAGAAGAAAAAAAAATAGGTACACGCCTATTATTTGGAGGCAATCTGTTAAGACAACCTGCTTATGCTAATATAAATTACAGACAAATAGGTGATTTAGTTAATACCGATACTATTATGAATCAATCTTTTTGGTTAGGAGTTTGGCCCGGATTAAATGAAAGTCACTACAATTACATATTGGATGTGATTAAAGATTATATAAAATAATAAAAAGCTCTTAAAATGGCTTTAAATTAGTGTTTTTATATTTTATAGATAACTTATTATTAGTAATATTTACAAAAAATGAATATTTACTAATTCTTAAAGAAATGGAATGCGATGGCTATTTGTTAAAATATAAAAAGAACACATCTATTAAATACAATGTTGAAAAAAAATAAATATGTTAAAAAATATGAAATTAGGTGAATTAAGGACCCTTTATTCAAAAGGTGAAATCAGTAAAGCAGCGTTTATTGATGAGATGCATAACCTGCACATGTTATTATTTGATTATGCAACATTTTTAAAGGAATCGGATATTTCAAAAATTACTATAGAAGACGATCAATTAATAATAACATCCCGAAAAACAAATTACAACAAGGGAGGTATAAGTTTTTATTGCGATATAGTAGATAAAAGAATAGCTCCTATTGAAACCTTTAATTTTGGTACATACGAATCAGTAGACTCTGATATGCTTTATAGAATAATTGAAAAAGACTATACAGTTTTTGATATTGGAGGTAATATTGGCTGGTATGCTAACCATATTGCTTCTTTATTGGAAGATGGAAAGATATATGCATTTGAACCTATTCCTGAAACACATCAAAAACTGCTGAATAATGTTAAACTAAATGGTTACAAAAACATTGTGGTTGAAAATTTCGCCTTTTCCGATAAACAGGATAAAATCACATTCTTTTATTCACCTGCTATACCTGGTGCGGCATCATCAAAAAACATTACTGAAAATACAAATATGCAGCAGTTGGAATGTTTTACTGATACTGTAGATAATTATACTTCAACTAATAATATAAAAAAAATTGATTTTATTAAGTGTGATGTTGAAGGTGCAGAATTTATGGTATTTAAAGGTGCAAAGAATACCATTGCGGCACATCACCCAATTGTTTTTTCAGAGATGTTACGCAAATGGTCAGCTAAATTTAATTACCACCCAAATGATATTATCAACTTTTTTAGAGAGTTAGGATATAACTGTTACATAGCCAACGATAAGGGTTTAGTTCTTTTTAGTGAGGTAGATGAAAATACCACCCAAACAAATTTCTTTTTTTTACATTCGGTAACTCATAAAGAAAAGATAACGCAAATATTATCACATTAGTGATTCGGTAGGTGTGAGCACGACAATATAAGCAGAAAAGTGGTAATAGTTAAAAAAGTATTCAGTCAACTAGGTATTGATAGTGCTATCGCTTTTACAATATTAACCCGGATTATACAAGCTTTTGGTGGAATAATTTCAATAGTTTTTATTGCTAAGTTTTTATCACCCGATGAACAGGGATATTATTATACTTTTGCAAGCATCTTAGCTATACAAATATTTTTTGAGTTAGGGTTAAGTGGTATAATAACTCAATATGCAGCTTATGAGTTTGCTTATTTGAAATGGGACGATGATTTTAAATTAACAGGTGAAGAGTATTATAAATCCAGGTTATCTTCATTACTTATATTTTGTGTAAAATGGTTTGCAATAATTGCTTTTATTTTATTTTTTGTGCTTTTAATAGCAGGATTTTATTTTTTTTCAAAATTTAATAAAGGCTTAAATATTGAATGGCAAAAGCCTTGGATAATTCTTTGTATAGCAACATCATTAAATTTGTTCATTGATCCATTACTGGCTTTTTTTGATGGATTAGGGCATGTAAAAGACATGTCAAAAGTAAGGTTAGTTCAAAAATCTGTGAATATTGGTTTATTATTTATTTTTTTTGCTTGTGGATTTAAATTATACTCAAGTGCTTTAGCGTCACTCATAGCAATAAGTGTTAATTATGTTCAAATAGTATTTTCTAACAAGATTAAAATTTTAAGAGTAATATGGCTAGCTAAAGCTGAGTGGATAATTAATTATTACCGTGAAATTTTTCCTTTCCAGTGGCGTATTGCTTTAAGTTGGATAAGCGGTTATTTTATATTTCAATTATTTAATCCGGTTTTGTTTGCTACAGAAGGCCCGGCTATAGCGGGCCAAATGGGAATGACTATAGCAACGCTTACAGGTATAGCTTCTATATCAATGAGTTGGATAGTTACAAAAGTGCCTTTTTTATCTATGTTAATTTCAAAGCGGGAGTTTACCACATTGGATACTAATTTCAAAAAAATATTCATTCAATCATTAGGAATCAACATTATCATCACATGCATTTTCTTTGCATTAGTTCAAATTGCCAAAACTTTAAATTGGGGACTAACAAGCCGTTTTTTAACAACTATACCACTTTTGTGTATGTGCTTAGCCAGCATAGCTAATCAGGTAGCTTTTGCTTTTGCAACCTATTTGCGATGCCATAAAAAGGAACCTATGTTGGTGCAATCTATTGCTATGGGTTCATTGATTTGTGTTTCTACTATAGTTTTGGGCAAAAGATATGGTTTAATAGGTATGACAACAGGTTATTTTTTCCTAACATGTATAGTTGGTTTATCTTGGACTGTTTATACTTTTATTAATAAAAGGAGAGCATGGCACAATGCATAAATTTCTATTAACCATAGCAATTCCTACTTATAACAGAAGTGGCTTTTTAAAACGCAATCTGGAATATTTATATCTTCAAAAAGAAAGTTTAGATGATGTTGAGTTAATAGTGTCTGATAATGCCTCGACAGATAATACAAATGACATTGTTGATGTTTATATTTCTTTAGGATTAAAAATAGAATACATTAGAAATGCAGAAAATAGGGGTGCAGATTTTAATGTAGCCCAATGTTATTTGAAAGCTCAAGGTAGATATGTATTGGCCTTGGGGGATGATGATTTTTTAATAAATGGCTCTATAGCCATATTATTAAAAGTACTAAGTAAAGAAAACTATGGTGTGGTTTTTTTTAATAACGATAAACTCAAAAACACAACAATTTTAAATTATAATAAACTGAATTATACAGAATACACCGATCCAATTAAGTACATTAAAAAAGTGAATTTGTATATCACTTTTATTTCTGGTAATATTATTAATAGGCAATACTTAAATGAAAGTAAATTGTTAAAATATCAGGGATCGAATCTTAATCATGTATCTCATATATTAGATATAGTATTAAAATCTTCTAAAAATCTATATATACACGATATATTGCTAACAGCAGAGCCCGATAATACAGGTGGGTATAATCTGGTAGAAATTTTTGGAGAAAATTTTAATTTGATTATAAGTGAATTAGATCATAATAAAACGGATGTTGGTATTATTAAAAAAATAATCAATAATAGCTTATTGGTTGAGTTTTTCCCAATAGTTATATTAAAACTTAAATTGAATAAAAATCATACTTTTGTTGATGCTAACCCCGTATTATCATTAAAGCCCCTTTTTAAAGGTTACTTTAATTTTTGGCTGTGCTGTTATCCACTATTTGTACTACCAAATAAACCCGCTATTGTATATAGTTATTTTATAAAAATTTATGCAAAGATAAGGCGAATAATAAGTTAGCTATATATCGAAAGAATAATTCAACACAGAATAAACCTATGAGATGAAAGAAATTTTTAAGAAATTTTTAAGAAATTTTGGGCATATTTTATCTTATCTGTTCCCATATAAATTATATGCCGAATATGCCAAAATTAGAAAATTTATATTTAGCGGGTATATTAAAGGACAATTTAAAAGTGTTGGTAAAAATTTTACGGTTGGTTTCCCACTATATATGCAAGGTGGTAATTATATAGTAATAGGTGATAATTTTACTGCTTTTTCAAGATTTTGGATAGATGCATATGATAGTTACGAGGGAAAAATACATCAGCCGCAATTGGTTATCGGCAATAATGTAAGCTTTAATTTTGATTGTCATATTGGATGTATTAACAAAGTAATTATAGGTAATGATATTTTAGTTGCAAGTAAGGTTTATATAACCGATCATTTTCATGGGGATATAGAAAGAAACTTAACCCCGCCAACAAAAAGACCTCTTGTTTCCAAAGGCCCTGTGATAATCGAAGATAATGTTTGGATTGGAGAGGCTGTAGTTATTATGCCTAATGTTACTATTGGAAAGAACTCAATAATCGGGGCAAATTCAGTAGTAACTAAGTCTTTTCCACAAAACTCACTCATCGCAGGGGTACCTGCAAAATTAATTAGAACTTTATAAAATGAACGCCGCCTTTACTATTGTAGCAAAAAACTATTTTTCAGTAGCACTTACATTAGCTGATTCTATAAAAAAAAACCATCCTGGGATTGACTTTTATATTCTTTTAGCTGATGAGACCAATGATAAAATAGATTTTGAAGGTGAGAATCACTTATTAGTGTTTACACGGGATATAAATATTCCATTATATAATAATTTGGCATTTAAGTATAATATCACTGAATTTTGTACTGCTGTAAAACCATTTTTTTTTGATTATTTGTTCAAATTAAAGAACTACGAAAAAATAATATACTTTGATCCGGATATATATGTTTACAGCAGTTTAAATAGTATTTATAACGCGTTAAATAACAGCACTGCTTTAATAACACCTCATTTTATAACACCTCAAATAAATTATACCGGAAACGCCCCAGAGACAGCAATTCTATTTGCTGGAATTTATAACCTGGGCTTTATTGCATTAAAGAATTGTGATGAAGGTTTGTTAATAATTGAATGGTGGAAAGAGCGGCTGTATGACCTATGTTATGCCGACAAATTTGAAGCACTGCATGTTGATCAAAAATGGGTTGATTTTTTGCCGGCACTTTATAAAGGGGTAGCTGTTTCAAGATATTTAGGTTATAATATTGCTTATTGGAACATACATGAACGGCAATTTGTAAAGACTGGAAACGAAAGTTATAAGGTTATAAATCGAATAACCATGGACGAAGGAGATCCGTTAGTGTTTGTCCATTTTTCAGGATTAAATCCTTTAGATATATATAATAATAAACAGTGCCCAACAATTATAATGAGCAATTATCCCGATTGGGAAGTATTGATCAAAGAATACGCACAAAGAGTTATTGAAAATGATTTTAGCAGATATTTGAGCTATAGTTACGCATATGCTGAATTTGAAAATGGTGATAAAATAACCCAGTTTCATCGCAGATTGTTCAGAAGAATTACTGATGAAAACATTAAGAGTTTTGATGATCCATTTGCAGTGGGCGAAAATTCATTTTTTGAATTGATAAGAAAAAATAAATTATTGATTAAAAAAAGTAGTAATGCCGATAAACTTAATGAGCGTAATTTTGAAGGATTTGATAATAAAATAAAAAAGTTAAATGCAATTATGCGCTATATTAAAAGAATATTAGGGTTTGAAAAATACACACTTCTTTTAAAATTTTGTCAACGATATTTTAGACCTGAAAATCAAACCTTTTTAATAAAGGAATTAGCAAATCAAATCAAGTTTAAAAATGAGAATATTAATACTTAAAAGATACCACTGTTAATAAAAACTGATTATATATAACATATAATTTTTATATTTAAAATTTACATCATTACCCAAGACATCGTTTAAAATGATAAAAGAAATAACCCATGATTATTCAACCGGGGTGTCAAATGAACTAATTGCTACAACAAAACAAGAAAGTGATTATCTTAATAAAGTTGAATCATCCCATTCTCCGGATGAATATGTTGATATGAAACACGCGCCAAGTTGTGGTTCAAGTCAATTTTCTCAGTTATTAAAGCAATTACCCAAAACGCCTCTTAAAATATTAGATGTGGGTGTAGGGGGCGGGCAAAGTACAATATATCTTGCATCACTTGGGCACAATGTTTCATGTATAGAGCCGTCTGCTACATTTTGTAATGTTATTGAAACAGCGGCTAAAAAATTTCTATTAAATATAAATATATATAGAGGAGTAGCTGAAGACATGATCAATATTGAAGACGGTGATTTTGATATTATCTTCTTTAACGCAAGTTTTCATCATGTAGATGAACCTTTACAATGTTTAGCTAATGCATATACTCTTTTAAAAGATGGAGGGTACATAATGCTTGCTTCAGAAAGCTTTTTAAGGTTTTATAATAGTAAAAAGCACTGGCAATATTTATTGGAAAACTATCCCGATAGAATTGGCCATTACGGCGGAAATGAACACGTTTATTATAACTGGGAATATTGTGATTTTTTAAAGAAAAGCAATTTTAAGAACGTAAGATGTGAGCCAACTGCTTTTATGTACTCACCTGTTGAACATATTGAAAATATACTCAATGTAGGAGTTGTAAGAGGACAATTTGCTATTTTAAGTAGATTTTTATTTTACATGACAACAGCATTTTTATTTAGAAACCGGACAGTTTTTAATTTTTTTAGCAAAATTTCTTTAGTTGGATGTAATTTTGTAGCAAATAAATAATTTATTCTTTCTCAAGATGTCGAATTTTGAGTTAAATGAACAATCCATCTACTCCATTTTTTATTATTTTAGCTGCTATAAACTAAATGATATCACTTCTAAAAAAATGGCCAGTAAAACCAATATTTGCCACAGCTATACTATTTTTTATAGGCTTTCAACAATTTCCAATTATAAGAATAGGTGGGAGTTTTAAAGTTTATGAACTACTTGCCATTATTATCTTACTTACAGATATCATATCAATCAAAAAATTAAAATTTGCAAATTCTGCTTCAATAGCTGCTTTTCTTTTTTTCGTTGTTTCACCCCTAATTAGTTATTTATATTCAAATATATTTTTAGGATACCCTAATGGATTTTTCTTAAGATATGAAGATGCTAATTCCTTTAAATTTAATTATTATGTTTTTCCATTGCTACAGGTAATTTATATGTTTTTTAACTTTTCGACATTTAATGTAATAGCTATTTCATCATTTATTTATTTAAGGTTTAATATTATTTTAAAAACTATAGTTGTAGTGGGTACTTGCATAGCTATTTACTCATTGATGGCAATGTTCACTGTTGATATTATAGCCTTATTACCACAGTATATTCAATATAAACAACCATATGATTTCCGTAGTTCCGGACTTTCACAAGAACCAAGTTTTTATGTTTTATACCAAAGCTGGATATGTTTAATTACCTGGTATTCAAAAAAAATATTCAAAAAAAGATATTGGTATATTTTATTAATTATTAATGTTGCTTCTTTGTTACTAACATTTTCCACAACCTTAGTTAGTTTTTTTTTAATTTTAATATTAAATTTATTAATTTTTAAAAGTAGTACTAAACGTAAATCGATAGTTTTATCATTATTATTAATATTAGTATTGTTTGGTTATTATATAATTGATCATTTTGGATTATACCCTCAATTTGAATATGCATTTGTATCTAAGTTAATGAACTTTTTTACTGCCCCTGAACACACTTTAGACAGCGGAAGCTTTAGAAGTTACACTTCGGGTATTGGCATCAGAATATTTAAAGATCATTGGTTAACTGGCGTTGGTGTTGGTAATAGCATGTATTATATGTATCTATATGAATTCAAAATGGGAATTGTTGAATTTGGACAGCCACTTACCGCCGGCACATTCCCCCAAAATCTCTTTTCAATAGTATTAAGTGAACAGGGAATTATCGGAGGATTGTCACTGCTTTATTTTTTATTCTGTTCTTTTAAAATAATTTGGATTAACAGAAACAAAAGTCAGTATAATAAAATGTTTATGAGTGGTATTTTATTTAATATTGCTGTTATGTTTAGTATTGCACCTGCTTATTCGTTGTTCTTGTGGGTGTTTATTGCCTTAGGATTAAATTATACCAAATATTTCAATTCATTAAATACGAAGCCAAAGCAAGTGGTAAGTTGATTTAATCAGATGATAGGTATATATAAAATGAGTGTTTTATAAGAAAATGAATATAAAATATAATCAAATAGTAGTGTTAGATGCAAGGATGATAAACATGTCTGGTATCGGGAGATACATTCAAGCTCTAATACCTGCTTTTATACAAAATTTTTCAGAAATAACACTATTAGGTGTGCTTTCCGAAATAAAAAAATTCGACTGGGCCGAGAAAATTAAGGTTATAGAATTAAACGATCATATCTACTCAATAAATGAGCAAATAAGTATTTTTTTAAAAACACCAAAATGTGATATTTTTATAGCCCCACATTATAATGCCCCGATATATTTACCACAAGCAAAAAAAATAGCTGTAATTATTCCTGATACTAACCATTTGGTTTTTAGAAATGATTTGTCATTAATGAAAAGACTTTATGCACAACTTTTTTATAAAATAGCTATAAATAAAGATATAATTTTTACAATTTCAGATTTTTCAAAATCTGAAATTGTAAAGTTTACCAACTGCGCCTCGGCTAAAATAATAGTAGCTAAATTGGCAATTGATAAAGAGCATTTCAAAAAACTAGATCAAGAGATAAAATTAACAAGCTTCCCTGAATTTGAAAAATATCAAAGCTCAAATTATATATTGTATATAGGGAATATTAAACCACATAAAAATTTGAAGCGAGCATTATTGGCTTTCGTGAAAGCTGCAATAAATTATCCTGATTTGAGATTTTTAATAGTAGGAAAGAAGGATAATTTTTTGACAGGGGATAATGAAGTATTTGATTTGGTTAAGCAGAATAATTATTTAACAGAAAAGGTAGATTTTACAGGGCATGTTTCCGATTTACATTTAGCATTTCTATATAAACATGCAAAACTTTTCTTATTTCCAACATTGTATGAAGGTTTTGGACTACCACCATTAGAGGCTATGTTTTTTGGATGCCCTATTATTGTATCAAAAGAAGGATCTTTACCAGAAATATGCGGGGATGCGGCCTATTATTGTAATGCTTATGATATTGATGATATTGCTAAAGCTATTACAACAATAATGTTGAATAAAAATCTACGTGAAAAGTTGATTGACAAGGGGGTTGCAAAAGTTAATGAATACGATTGGTCGGTTTTTACAACTGCTGTTGTAAAAGGTTTACTACAATAAAAAAGAGTTAAATATTAGTTCAGCATTTATATAATAAAAATGAAAATCGCTTTAATTACGGGCATTACGGGTCAAGATGGCGCCTACCTATTAGAATTTCTTCTAAATAAAGATTATGAAGTTCATGGAATAAAAAGAAGAAGTTCTTTATTTAATACTGACCGTATTGACCATTTATATCAAGATCCTCATAGTGAAAATGTAAGGTTCAAATTACACTATGGCGATTTAAGTGATTCTACAAATTTGATAAGAATTGTACAGCAAGTACAACCTGATGAAATTTACAATTTAGGGGCAATGTCTCATGTTCAGGTGAGCTTTGAAACGCCCGAATATACAGCAAACGCCGATGGTATCGGAACGCTAAGATTGCTGGAGGCTATACGGATATTGGGGCTTGAAAAAAAGACGAAAATATACCAGGCATCTACTTCTGAGTTGTATGGTTTAGTTCAGGCAGTACCGCAATCAGAAACAACACCTTTTTACCCGCGCAGTCCTTATGCAGTGGCTAAAATGTATGCTTACTGGATAACTGTAAATTATCGCGAAGCATACGGAATGTTTGCTTGTAATGGTATTTTGTTTAACCATGAAAGCCCATTAAGAGGAGAAACATTTGTTACCAGGAAAATTACAAGGGCGGTTGCAAAAATAGCTTTGGGTTTTCAAGATAAATTACACTTAGGAAATTTAGATGCCCAACGTGATTGGGGCCATGCAAAGGATTATATTGAAGCTATGTGGCTTATTTTACAACAAGAAAAGCCGGAAGACTTTGTTATCGCTACCGGGGTAACCACTATGGTTAGGGAGTTTGTAAAAATGTCATTTAACGAAGTTGGTATAAATGTTGAGTTTAAAGGCGAGGGCGTTAATGAAAAAGGCTACGTAGTTTCTTGCAGTAATTTAAATTACCAATTGTCTGTAGGTACTGAGGTGGTGGCGGTTGATCCTAAATATTTTAGGCCAACTGAAGTTGATTTGCTTATTGGCGACCCAACTAAATCAAACACAAAACTTGGCTGGAAACCTAAATACGATTTGAGCATGCTTGTAAAAGAAATGGTTGCAGCTGATATGGATACTTTCACTAAAGAGAAATTACTTAAAGACTCTGGCTATGTGGTTAAAAATCAATTTGAGTAAGTTTGCGGGGGAATTGGAAGTTCAAACAAAATCTAACTTATGACTAAAACTGCAATTATATCGGGTGTTACCGGACAGGATGGCGCTTACCTTGCTCAATTATTAATTAATGAAAACTATAAAGTTGTTGGATTAACCAGAAGCTACAATAATTTTAATAGTAGAAGTTTTAAATACCTGGGCATTGATGATAAAATTATAATTGAGGAATGTGACCTGCTGGATTTTTCAAGTATTATAAAAATTCTTATAAAATATAAGCCAGATGAATTTTATAACTTGGGGGCGCAAAGTTCTGTAGGTGCTTCATTTGAACAGCCCATCGGTACAATTAACTATAATACACAATCTGTTTTAAATATATTGGAAAGTGTGCGGATATTAACCATGGATACAAAAGTTTACCAGGCATCAAGCAGTGAAATGTATGGTCAGGTAAAGTCATTACCTGTAAGCGAAAAAACGCCGTTGCATCCATTAAGTCCGTATGCGATATCAAAAGCTTCAGGATATTGGATAGGTGTTAATTATCGTGAATCGTATGGTGTTCATTGTGTAAATGGGGTGCTTTTTAATCATGAGTCTTATTTAAGAAGTCCTAATTTTTTTGTTAAAAAAGTAATTAGAACTTCTTTGGAAATAAAAAATGGTATAAAAAGTCATCTTCATGTCGGTCACATCGATATAAAAAGAGATTTTGGGTATGCCCCCGATTATGTAAAAGCAATGTGGCTATCTTTGCAGCAAAATAAAGCGGATGACTATTTGATATGTTCAGGCAAGTCAATTTATTTACGTGATATTATTAATTATACCTTTGATTATCTAGGTATAAAGAAAGATAGGTTGATAGAGGATCCATCACTGTTCAGACCAACAGATATTGAAGACATATATGGTGATAATACTAAAGCAAAATCAGCATTGAAATGGGAGTATGATAAATCTTTTTTCAATGTTTTGGATATTTTAATAGAGGAAGAAAAAGAAAATTTATAATAATGAAAGTAGCCATTGTTCATGATGAATTGATGAGAAGGGGAGGGGCAGAGCAAGTGGTGCTTACTATGCTTAAAGCTTTCCCTAACGCAGACGTATTTACCCTTGCCTATGACCCTAACGGAACTTATCCGGAGTTTAAGCAATTCCATATTACGGCCTCTTGGTTTCAACGGTTGGCTGTAAATGTAAAAACAATGCACACACTTTATTTCCCATTTGCTATATGGGCAATGAAAAGTTTAAAAGTCAACAATTACGATGTAGTAATAATATCAAATACACATTGCGCCAAATACGTAAATATTGATCCCGCATCTAAAGTCTTTATTTATACCTATACGCCGTTTAGGCTGGCGTGGAACCCGGAGTCGTACACGCAATATATAAATGCCCATGGCATAAAAAGATGGGTATTTGACTACGTTATAAAATATTTAAAAAAGGTTGATGCCCGCGAAGCCCAAAAAGGCGATTATTATTTGGGCATGACAGAAGAAACCTCTGAGAGGATTAGAAAGGCTTACAAAGTTTCTGATGTAATGATAATACGCCCTGATGTAAAATGCAGATTTTTTTCAATATCGGATAAACCTAAAGAATATTTCCTGCTGGTATCACGCCTCGAGTACTATAAAAAGGCAGATCTGGCTATAAAAGCTTTCAATAAATTGGGATATAAACTAATTATTGTAGGAAACGGTACCAAGGCCGAAGAGTTAAAAGCCATGTCAAATGATAATATTGAGTTTAAAAAAGGATTATCAAATGAAGAATTGGCAGATTTATATGCTAATTGTAAGGCACTTATTTTCCCGCAGCATGAAGATTATGGTATAACACCATTAGAGGCCAATGCATCAGGCAGACCTGTTATAGCATATGGCGTTGGCGGTATAAAAGCTACTATGATCCCTTACAAAGACGATTCACTAAAATCAACAGCTATCTTCTTTAATGAGCAAACGGTGAAATCTTTATGCCGGGCTATCGAAAAATTTGAACAGCTTGAATTCGATCCGTTATTCATAAAAAATCATGCAGAGAAATTCGACGAAGAAGTATTTATATCGGAAATAAAAGAATTTGTAAATAAAAAATATAAAGAAACTCCAGATAAAAAGGTCGTTACAGAAGCTTTTTAGTGTATTTTTTAGCTTCTTATAATTTGATATAATGAAGCATTTGTGCAGAAAAAAAATAGAATTACTTGTTGTTTAATACAAATATATAAGAGGATTGCCTAAATTAATTAGCCTTATTTAAGGCAAGCATAAACACTAATTAATTTATATTTGTCAAATAATAAAATCAGCTACCAACGCTAAATAGTTAAGTATGTTATCGAATGAATAATATATTTAGCATATTTGTAATGAAGATTACATTAAAAATGTAATTAATAATTAGCGCTATTTATGATAGCGTTTTTATTTTCTCAATGATACACAGATACACTACTTTTATAAAAGCTATTAATCTTACTATAGACTATGTTATACTAAACATAAGTATGATTATAACCTATTTTATCGTTGATAATACTTCCCCATTTTGGACAGATAATCATTACTTGCCAGTTGTATTGGTTTTTAATTTAATATGGTTATTAGCTGCTAATATTACAGGTTTATACGAACATGTTTTAACCAAAGATTCAATAAAAACATATCGGGGTGTAATAAAAACATATCTTCTTTTTTTAAGTTTTGTAGGTTTTACTGCAGTTATCTTAATAGGTACAAAGTCCTATTTTATAACTCGCGAATATTTAATTTACTCGTTAATTATATTTGGATTCTTGTTGAGTATTTGGAAACTCATTTTCTTGAGCATACGTAAAAGTGAGCGAGCTTCATTGATTGATAACAGAACTTTTGTTATAGTTGGGGGGGGGCGAATAGGACAAGATTTGCATCAATTTTTTGCAAGCAATCCAGAATTGGGCTATAAATTGATGGGTTTCTTTGATGATAACCCAGAAAATATAAAGTATAAAGATATATATAGTGGTTTAATAAAAGATTGTATACGATATGTAATATCAAATAATATTGATGAAATATTTTGCACCCTTCCCAATTCAGAATCTGATAAAGTAGAGCAATTAATGTTAGAGGCTGATAAAAACTTAATTAGGTTTAAGTTTGTACCTGAATATTTTGATTTTGCAAAAAGACCAACCTATATAGAAAATTTTGGACATATACCGGTAATATCTGTACGACCAGAGCCACTTGAAAATATGCTAAATAGAGTTATAAAGCGATTATTTGATTGTATATTTTCATTATTCATCATACTATTCGTTTTTAGCTGGCTTTTTCCAATACTGGCAATACTAATTAAATTAGGATCTAAAGGTCCAATATTTTTTGTTCAGATAAGATCAGGTAGAAACAACAAACCTTTTAAATGCTACAAATTTAGAAGCATGAAGGTTAATGTAGATTCACATAAAAAGCAGGCTACGCGTAATGATACGCGTATTACCAATTTAGGTTCCTTTTTACGCAGATCAAGTTTAGATGAGCTACCTCAATTTTTTAATGTTTTAATAGGCAATATGTCGGTAGTTGGTCCCAGACCTCACATGATTAGCCATACCAAACAATATGCACAATTGATAGACAAATTTATGGTTAGGCACTTTCTTAAACCAGGCATTACAGGCTATGCGCAGATCAATGGTCTAAGAGGAGAAACAAAAACGACTGATGCTATGCTTCAACGTGTAGAAGCTGATGTATGGTATCTGGAGAATTGGTCATTCCTGCTTGACCTTAAAATCATTTTCCTTACTATTTGGAATTCGTTAAAAGGCGATGAAAATGCATTTTAACATACCATTATTACCTATTGCTATTTTAGATAATTTATAGAAGTAAATAGAAGCAAAATAGTAGTAGTCTGACTTCATTGATACATTTTATATTGTTAAAATGGAACTAAAATAAAAAATAATTAAAATTCAAATTGCTTGTTGGAAGAGCTATATTTGAATAATTTAGGTTCCTATGAATAAAAAAAATCTACTCATACTATTTATTTTCTTTATCTCTTGTAAGACGCATGTAAACAATGAGGTTACTGTTTATAATAATGATTTCGAAACCAATAACTTATCTAACATCCGCAACGGATTTTTAGAACAATATAATGGTTCTACTGTTTTGGGACGGTATAATTGCAATGATAATAAGGGCTATTTTAACTTAACACTTAATAATTTACCTAAACATGATCTGATTACCATATCATTTGATCTCTATATTCATGATAGTTGGGATGGAAATAAATCTGCTCCTGATGGCCCGGATATATGGCAAATGCTGGTAGATGGAAACCTGTACGTTAATACTACATTTTCAAATAGTATATGTCCGGCAGGTGGCTTTTGCTCTCCCCAATCCTATCCAAATGATTATCCAAATAACTATAATAATCCCAAAACAGGCGCTTATAGAACCGATTTGCCCGGAGTTTGTCTTTCTGCTGGACCTAACGGAACAACACAATATAAAATTACAAAAACCTTTAGGCATACAAATAATACCCTGTTATTACAATGCTTAGATAAATTGGTTCAACCTAATTCTCCTGATCCAAAGTGCGATGAAAGTTGGTCGGTAGATAATATCAACATCAAAGCAATTACCTTATGAAAATCATAAAGCTTACAATTATAGGCGTCCTATTGGTTTTTATTCAAGCTCAGATTCATGCGCAGTCCCTACCGGTAGGGACTACTGCTGTAGAGGATTATTATAGAAGAGCGCAATTGTTGGGAGCTACGGATACAACAGTATCTTTTATGGTTCGGCCATTATTTCCAAATTATATTGATAAAAAAGCAGATGCGTTTTATCCGGATAGTACGGAGAAACGTTATAATGTAATGAACGCAACCAGTTCATGGCAAAGTAAAGATGGAAAACTAAAGGCCAGCCTTTTGCCCTTGACCATTCAAACTCAGTTTAATTCTGATCATCCGTATGGGTGGAATGATGGTTTAATGATACCTGCTAAGGGCTCACAAACGTTAATTAGCCTGGGAATATTTGCGAAATACGGTTTGTTAACTGTTCAATTCAGGCCAGAGTTAGTTATAGCTGAAAATTCTAATTTCGAAAATTTTAACAAAAATCACTATGATGTTATTTTTGCCCGATATTATGACATCTATAACAATATTGATCTGCCGGTTCAATTCGGTACAGGTAGTTATAACCGAATATCTTGGGGACAAAGCAGCATACGATTAAACTTTAAATCTTTGTCTTTTGGTTTATCCACTGAAAATTTGTGGTGGGGGCCGGGTATTCGTAATTCGTTATTGATGAGTAATAGTGCACCGGGTTTCCCGCATTTAACACTAAATACATTGCATCCCGTGCAAACACCTATAGGTTCTTTTGAAGGACAATTAATTG
Organism: Mucilaginibacter sp.; assembly: GCF_028288205.1. Taxonomy (GTDB): domain Bacteria; phylum Bacteroidota; class Bacteroidia; order Sphingobacteriales; family Sphingobacteriaceae; genus Mucilaginibacter. The sequence continues at coordinate 158,041 of NZ_JAQBOD010000048.1, read as the reverse complement.
CCGGAGCTCTGAATAATTCAGGTTTCCCACCACTGGAACCTGATCATTATTATTTCGGTACTGATCTATATGTACGAAAACAGAATGAGTGGAGATATTTGGCGGGTATTATTATAACATGGCAACCAAAGTGGGTTCCCGGTTTGTTTTTAGGCTTTGATCAAAGTTCACAAACCTATGGTAAAAATTTGAGTAGTATTAGAGATTATTTGCCGCTTTTTTCTCCTGTTAAGCAAACAAATGCGCCAGATAATCCTATTAGTAAGTCAGATCAATTAAGTTCAGTATTTATGCGCTGGCTTTGGCCACAAGAGCATGCTGAAATTTATTTTGAATATGGCCAATATAATAATACCCAAGATTTTCTTCAGCAATTATTAACACCTAATAATTCGCGTGCCTATATTTTCGGTATTAGAAAAATTTTACCATTTAATCACTCGCATGATGAAAATATCATGATTAGTGTTGAAGCTACTCAATTACAGGAAACTTCTGTCAATGATATTTTGAATAGAAAAGAATGGTATGTTAGCCAAAATATACGGCAGGGCTATACAAATATGGGGGAAGTATTGGGGGCAGGTATTGGACCAGGTGCTAATTTACAGTCGGTAGATGTTAGCTGGATAAAAGGATTAAAAAAAATAGGATTGCAAATTGAACGTTACGTTCATAATAATGATTTTTATTATTATGCATTTGCTGATAGCAAAGATTATACAAGACATTGGGTAGATATGAGTTTAGCTTTTAACGGTGAATGGAACTACAAGAACTTTGTTTTTAATGCTAAACTTCAGGGTATACAATCATTAGATTATCAATGGGCCTTAAAGCAACCAGGAGACGATATTACCTTTGCAAACCAGGTAAGTAAGTTTAACCTTCAAATTCAGACAGGTGTTAATTATAGGTTTTAACCGATAATCAAAATGAAAAATATATATATTGCATATTTAATACATTTATTTACTTTCATAATTTTTTACAGTAAGGTAAGCGCACAATCAATCCCTGTAGGGACACCCGTTCTTGATGATTATTATAGAAGAATGCAGCTCCTTGGTAAAATTGACACAAACCTATCTTTCACAGTTCGTCCAATTTCCTCTACTTCTATAAATGCTCATAACGCATATGATCCGGATAGTACGCTTGCAAAAGACCATTGGGTTCAGGCTGGTCCGGTTTCTTTTGCTAAAGGGTTGGGTGTTTTTCAAATATTACCATTAACGTGGCAACAGCAATTTAATTCAGATCATCCCTACGGTTGGAATGACGGAGCAATGATACCGGCCAAAGGTTATCAAACAATGATTAGTGGAGGTTTTTACTTTAAACTTGGACCTTTAAGTATACAACTACGCCCCGAATTTGTTTATGCAGTTAACCCGGCATTTAACGGGTATGCTTCTGGTCATTCTGATCAGGAAGTGGCTAATTATTATCAGTTTCATAGCTTAATAGATTGGCCGGAACGATACGGTAACGGAGCTTATAGGAAAGCATTTTGGGGGCAAAGCAGTATTAGGTTAACTTTTGGCTCTGTATCTGTGGGGCTTTCAAATGAAAATTTATGGTGGGGACCAGGCATAAGTAACGCGCTAATTTTAACAAATAATGCTCCGGGATTTAAGCACGTTACAGTAAATACAGTTAAGCCTGTAAAAACACCCATTGGGTTTTTTGAGGGGCAAATAATTGGAGGAAAGTTAGAAAATTCTAACTTTCCAGCGCTTTTAACTACTTCTTTATCAGATGGAACAAATTTAGTATACCCCGCAAGAAATGAGTGGCGTTATCTTGCCGGATTAAATATTAATTATCATCCTAAATGGATACCCAATTTTACTTTAGGTTTTATAAGAACCTTTGTATCTTATAGTGGGGATGTTAAAAGCTTCAGTGATTATATCCCATTTTTTACACCATTTCAAAAGAAAAGTATTAATAATGGTATTGGCGATGCTTATCCTCGCGAACAACAAACCTCTATATATAGCAGATGGTTATTTCCTAAAGCTCAAGCAGAGGTTTATTTTGAATATGGGGTAACTGATAATTCTTATAATTTCAATGATTTTATAGGTTCGCCAGATCATGCAAGGGCTTATGTTTTTGGTTTCAGAAAGATGATCGCAATTCCCGGCTCTTCTGAACAACATATCGTAATTAGTTCTGAAATCACTCAACTTTCATTAACTGCAGAACGAATAGTACGTACAGGATCGGGATTATGGTATGTAAATTATCAGTTATTACAAGGTGATACCCAGGAAGGACAGGTTTTTGGAGCTGGTATAGGCCCGGGAGGTAATATACAATCTATGGATATTAGTTGGGTATCAGGCTTAAAAAAATTGGGAATTAGATTTGAGCGATATGAACATGATGTTGATTTTTATCATGAATTCTTTCCCGATATCAATGGTAATAGCAGGAGTTGGGTAGACTTTGCCTTTGGTTTGCAGGGGGAATGGAACTACAAGAATTTAATATTTAATGCAAAACTACAGCAGATTAAATCGTTCAATTATGAATGGATATTAAAAGATTATGTTCCGGGTAATTATTACATCCCGCATAATGATGTGTATAATTTCCATGGTGAGCTGGGCGTAACCTTTAGATTTTAGTTTCTTTACGGGTTAATAATATATAAAAGCTAAATATTATTCCCAATAATAGCATGCCGGTTGGAATGGCTATATAAAATTTAAGCTTGTTCTTTTTTAAAGGTAATTCTGGTTCATCAACAATTTGAACTGTCGGTGTTTCTTGGGCAAGCATAGTTTTGCTGGATTCTAAGTTTTTAACTGTTTCAGAATAAACAGTCGATAACACAATTTTATCACGCTCTTTTACTTCAATGTTAGCATTTGCTGTTGTGTAAGCAGGATTTAGGTCTAATATGCTTTGATTGGCCACAGCTACTGAATAAGTTTTATGATTAAGAATTATACCAATACTATCTGCACGTTTTTGTAAACGGGTTACATTATCTCTTAATCTTTTGGTTTTTGTGCTGATAAAAAAATCTGTTGACTGATTAATCATCCTGGTACAAAAAAGCTGGGCCAGTTTTTCATCTTTCATGGTAGCATTTACTTCAAAAAAGCCTAACTTTTTATCGGTCTTGGCTATCCCAAATTCATCCGCTAAAATCAATTCGGTCATTTCATGCAGTAAACTATCTTGTAATCGCGTATTATTAATACCATTTAATGGAAAACGGATTATTTTGCCATCAGGACTATATTTCAGCCACTTGCTATTTAGCTTATTTACCGTGGCATACCGGTCTGCAAGTGTTTGGGTGGTATCGTAAGCAGTTATGAGCGTTTTCTTAATTAGCTTACGACTTTTAATTAATTCTTCAACATTATCACCGGCTAATACACCGCTGGCGCCGCCTAATCCGTCCAGGTTAAAGCCAGCTAACCCAGCCAGAGCAGATAAGCCACCACCACCTCCGGACGATTTTGAATCATCTACAACAAAAGTTAATCTTGCTGTATAAGTAGGTCTTTTTAGCCACGCAGCTAATGCACCTAATAAAGCACCAATTATTATAACCAGCGCTAATGATTTTTTAAATTTTAAAACGTATTTAATATCGCTAACACGGTCATTAAGCAACTTTTTAAGAGAGAATTCCGGCTCGTAAGGATAATTAGAATTTTCCTGGCTCATATTATTTATGTAAAATAGCTATAATACTTACTATTGCGGTTAATGCGGCTGCGATACCACTTATGTCTCCTAAGCTTATTTTAAATTTAGAATCAGGTGTTTTTTCAGGCACTATAATTTTGCTTCCAGGTTTTACTTTTGGGTAATTTCGGAAGAATAAAAAATGCCTGACAGGTTGATTTAAGCCATCAGGGTATTTAATATATGCACCTTTTAGCCGTGCATTTTCTGTAGTCCCTGCGGCAGCATTAATATAGTATTTAAATCTACTTCCTTTATAGCTTATATATTGCGGATTATTAACGGCTCCTGCTACTTCTACATATGAAATTACACGGGGCACATATACACTGTCTCCAGGCAATAATATCATATTTTTATTAGCGGTAGGATTACCAGTTGTAGAAGCAAGATCAAGATTTACACGTATACCTTTTCTATAAACCTGGGCATTTTCAAGAGAGCCATAGGGTGTAACGCCGCCGGCGCGCTTTAAAAAATCAAGCGCTGTTTCATCCCGTCTTTGCACGGGATAATCTCCTGGAAACAATACTTCGCCTTTAATTTGTACATTGCCTAATCCCCGGTAGTTAACTAAACGCGGTACATTAATAAAATCCATTGGCTGTAGTTCCATATCGATGTTCGGATCGGCTTTATTGCTCATATCTACAATAATATCATTAACTAATTGGTTAGCTACGCTATCAGATGAGTTTTTAATTGTTCTGGATACTATAACATGATGGTCGGCCGCCTCATCTTTAAATCCACCGGCCATTGCAATTACATCAGCTAACTTAATACCTTTGCGATAGATAAATACATTTGGTTTTCTAACAAACCCTTCTATAATTATTTTTTGGTTAGATGTAAACACATCGCGGTTAAAAATCATAATCGAGTCTTCACGTAATAACGGGATGTCATTTTTACCATTGACAATATCACCCGGAACAAAAGATATTGAAACCTTTTCAAGATCCGGCATGGTTCTGCTAATAATACCCTTATCCATGTAAGCCTCGGGTTTTAATCCCTGGGCATTTTTTAACAGTTGAGCAAGTGTAAGGCCTGCAGTAAGCTCGTATATATCCGGGCGATAAACAGCACCTTCCAATACAATTCTGTTAGTATAGCGATTTGTTACAGCTCCAATAGTCATCATATCACCATTGTGGGGTATATAATTTGAAAACATATTAGCCGGAACATCCTTTACTTCATGCTGCAGGTCGTTTATCTGGTCAATTTTTGCAATACCTTTATACGCGATATCAGTAAATCCGCCTGCGTATTTGATCAGGTCATTCAATGTTTCTCCTTCTTTTAACTCATAAATAGCAGGTCTTTTTATTTCGCCGCTAATTCCTGCTCTTTTTTTGTAAACCGGAAAATTAATCACATCCTGATCTTCAAGGCGGATATCAACATTTACTGAGTTTAGTAAAAAGTCATAAAAGTCAACAGTCTTATAAAGCTTGTTATTTCTTATTATCTGGATGTTTCTTAATGAGCCGTTTTGATTAGGGCCACCTGAATAATATAGTACATTAGATAAACTGGCCAATGAAGAAATGATAATTGGCTGTGGCGTGTTTACTTCTCCTTTTATAATAATATTAATGCGGCGCGTATTTCCTAAATTTATAGCTAATTGTGTTTGCCCTGTTTTTAAAGCAGGGTAACTTTTAACCATTTTGTTTTTAATTATGGCGGTAGCCTGTTCAATAGTAAATCCGTTTAAATACACGGTTCCGGCGTGTGGGATAAGCAGTTTTCCTTCCGGACTAATTACTGAGCCTTGCTCTGTGCTTTCATTTAACCCGGTTAACAGTATGATCAACTCATCGCCGGGCCCCAATACGTAGCTTTTTGGGGTTGCAACAGAAAAATTCGGTTCAGGTTTCATATTTGACCGGTTAAAAAAATTAGCGCCATATACCTGTAATTTTTGAGGTGGGGGAGGTGGCACATCATTCTTAACCACACTGGGCATAGTTACCGAATCGTCCTTATTTCTTGAGAAATCTATTTTTTTCTTTGTACTTATTGAGGACGATTTATTATTTGTTTTGCTATTTAGTCCCAATAAAGTTACCCGATCTTTTAAATTTTGTATTTCGTCTGGAGGCATCCCTCCCTGGAGCGCTGCTGCATAAATATCTTTTTCAGACATACCCTTGTTCTGAAGTTGTTGCCAATACATGGTTATCTGTTCATCAGTTAACTGATTTACTTTCATGCTCTTTAACTTGTCTAAAGATATAGGCGTTTGCTGGGCCAGGGCCGGGTTTGAAAAATTGAGCGAAAAAAGAAAAAGTAAAATGTATAGAAGGTATTTAATGCGCATGTAAAATTTTTATATGAAACTAAACGGTACAAATATAAAATATTATATTAGTCTAAAGCTATATTGATAAGTTGCTTAATTGCCGGTTGCCAGGTGTTAAAACTCATAATGCAGGAATAAGTTTTTGCAGGCCCTCAAAATGTTTTTCGGTATTAATTAGCTGGTTAATATGTTGATTGGCATTTTTACCCATTTGCAATATCAAGTCTATATCAGTAAATAATGATTTTATAAGATCAGCCAACTGATTATGATTACCAGGTTCAAACAGCAGCCCGGTTTGGTTATTAATAACCATCTCGGGTATAGCTCCAATAGCCGATCCTATAACCGGTTTGCCCAATGCCATGGCCTCAACTACCGTAAAACCTAAAACCTCATACCACTCTGAAGCACATATCAGAAACTCGGCCCCGTTAATTATCTGTAGCGTTTCTTGTTTGTTTTTTTTGCCTAAAAAGGTAACATTAGTTAGCTGATGGGTTTCTTTAAATTCTTTTAATGCTGGTTCCTGGGTCCCATCGCCAATTATTTTAAGTTGTATATCGCGACAAGCTAACATAGCATTTAACACTGTATGCGCGCCTTTTATTTTTTCGAGCCGGCCAGTAAAAACAATGTATTTTTCATCACCGGCTTTGGGTGCCAATTTTGCCGTTTCAATTTCTGCATAATCATAACCGTGATATAATTGCACCAGCTTATCACTAAAAAAATTAAAGGCTTTAAATTTTTCATATAAAAAAACAGACGGGCATACATAATGATCTACATACTCATAATAATTTAAATACTTATGTACATAGTTTTCCAGAGCGGCAACGGTACTGGCCAGGTATGATCCTTTTTTGCATGAATGTGTAATACAATTATAAAAAGCGCCGTCAAAACATCGTTCGCATATTTGGCCATGGCTAATAAATGTACCTTCCGGGCAAATAGGAATGTACTCATGCAGTGTCCAGATTATCGGAATGTTTTTTTGTTTTAAAACTTTTAAAATGATAGGAGTAATGTGGTGATGGATAACATTGATATGCGCAAAATCTATTTTAACATCAGATAATAGTTTTTCTAAATTTTTTTGAGCTTCGAAAGAATAAATACTTTTCATAACCACTTTTATACCTGCGGTTAAACTGCGCCTGTTAATTTTTTTATAATCAATGTTTTCAATAAAGTAATCTGACCATGGAGACGGAAAGTTTCTGTCATCCTTCATTGAAAATGGTATAACATGATGTCCCCTATCCTCATATATTTTAGTTAAGTTTTCAACATATGTCCAATCTCCTCCACTTGGGTACCATGACCAGTTAACAACAAGAATATTCATTTATCAGCTATTTAAATCAATGTTATCCAGATTTTTTATTGGTTAATATTAAAGCAAACCAAATCCCAAAGATGCTTGTAATTAATCATAGTTATTATGATTTTTTTATTTTTTAAATATCCCGCCATATAAAGGTTTAAAACCAAGATTTTACTGAATTAAAGCATTGACTTGGGAGAAATAGAACTATGCATAGAGGCTGTAATTATGTGGTTTTTCCTGGCAAATTAATTCCGGTTTTTAATCCAGCTTCTTATTTTTTAGTACGTTTGCGACGTTTGGAGTTGCTATAAGCTTGCTTGTAAAAACAACGCCAATTGATTAGTATTGTATAATTCTGTATTTACTACAAAATGAATAATGAAGTTAAAATATGCTTAAAAATTTCGCGATAAACATTTCTACAAAAAACAGGCAAAAAAAGTATGAGTATTTTTTAAAACAATTAAAACCCGATAAGGATACCAAAATTTTAGATGTGGGTTTCACCGATGACGATCCGTACCCAGGGATTAATTTTCTTGAAAGGAACTATCCTTATAAAAAAAATATAACCGCGCTTGGAATAGAAGATGCACCTACATTTAAAAAAAATTTCCCGGAAGTAAAAGTTGTATTATATGAAGGAAGTCATTTCCCTTTTGCAGATAAGGAATTTGATATAGCCTGGTCAAATGCAGTAATTGAGCATGTAGGCAGTTATGATAAGCAATTACTTTTCCTTAGTGAATTGATTAGGACAAGTAAAAGCATTTTTATTACTACTCCAAATCGTTGGTTTCCTATTGAGGTTCATACCAGGCTGCCTTTTTTACACTATTTGCCCAAAAAATATTTTGATAAAATTCTTCGGGTTATAGGCAAAACATGGGCATCTGGCGATTACATGAATTTACTTAGCATAGATGATATAAAAGAGATGTTAAATGAGCTTAATATTAAAGATTACATTATCAAAAGGAATAAAAAGTTCTTCTCAACTATGGATTTTGTTTTGATTGTAAAACAGTAATAAAAAAACAAATCATTATACTCTTTTTGCTCATATAGCACGATTTTATTATTAGACAAACAAACAAAATTCAATAATACTTGTAGTAAGCCATATAAAATGATACTTGTAGTACTATTTAGTTAATAAGAAAAAAAACTTGATATAAATTTTTTGTTTTTTAATTTTTAACGGCATTTGCTTATGAATTAGTATATAAAGTACCAAAGCATTTTTAATTGAATTATCAAAATATTAATTTATTGATTAGATTTTTAAAAGAAATATACTTGTAATGACCTAAAAAAGGTTAATTTTGAAAAGTGAAGGTTAACAAATGCCCTATTGCAATTTAAACATCTACCGGATGTTACCCATTATGGTTTTAACGTTTATATGAAAAAAAAAATTTACATTGCTGGTGCTGGTGGAATGCTTGGTGAAGCTTTTTATCGCATATTTAAAGATGATTACGAAGTTAAATGCACAGATAAGGATGTAAATGAGAGTTGGCTTAGCTTTTTAGACTTCCGTAATTTTGAAGGCTACAAAAAAGATGTAGAAGCATTTAAACCCGATTATTTGTTTCACTTAGGTGCTTATACCGATCTTGAATACTGCGAGCTTAACCTTGACGATACCTATCTTACTAATACCACTGCTGTAGAAAACGCTGTTTTTATTGCTAATAAATTAAATATACCTATGCTATATATTAGCACAGCGGGGATATTTGATGGTACAAAAGATTTTTATGATGATTGGGACGAACCTAATCCCCTTGGTCATTATGCCCGCTCAAAATATATGGGCGAACGTTATGTGCGCGAAAACGCAACCAGGTATATTATTTGCCGTGCAGGCTGGATGATGGGCGGAGGTCCGGATAAAGACAAGAAATTTATAAATAAATTAATTAAACAATTAGCAAACGGCAAACGCGATTTGCATATTGTAAATGATAAAGACGGTACACCAACTTTTACTGTTGATTTTGCAAAAAATGTTAAGCTTTTAATTGAAAGAGAATACTGGGGCCTTTACAATATGGTTTGTAATGGTGAAACCAGTAGGCGGGAAGTGGCTGAAGAATTAGTAAAAATTTTAGACCTGGATGATGAGGTAACTGTTAATGAGGTTTCTTCAAGCTACTTTGAAGATGTTTATTTTGCACCAAGGCCCCCGTCAGAGAGATTGATCAACAAAAAGCTCGAACTAAGAAACATGAATATTATGCGTGATTGGAAAATTGCGTTAAAAGAATATATTGATGATTACTATATAGATTATTTGAAGGAAAAAAATATTTATCCGGTAAAAGAGCAAATTACTTTATAAATATTTACTTTAGATAATGCGTATTGCTGCTTTTGGCTTCCGGTCAATCCCTTTAGCAAAAGGTGCTGCCGGAGCAGATAAATTTGCACTTGAGCTATTTCCAAGACTTGTAGCCCGCGGACATACTGTTATTGCCTATAACAGAAGGTATCCTGATGTATTTGTTGATGTTGATGAGTATAAAGGTGTGAAAATAAAAACCTTTAAAACTACCCCCAAGACTGGGTTTGATACCCTTTTGCATTCCCTTAAATGTACCTTTGATATTATACTCAATAACACTGCCGACATTGTTCATATACAAAACGGAGGTAATAGTATTTGGGCCCTGCCGTTACGCCTATTTGGTAAAAAAGTGTTTATAAGCCAGGATGGTGTAGATTGGAAGAGAGATAAATGGCCCTGGTATGGTAAACTTTATTTAAAATTATCTGCTTTTTTAACTGCCTACTTACCCAACCAGGTAATATTTGATAACGTAATAGCAAAGAAACTTTTTGAAGAAAGATTTAATAAGCAGTTTAAGTTTATACCCTTTGGCAGCGAAGTTGAGGCCGGAACAGGTAACACCGATATTTTAGCAGAGTATGGTATTGAAAAAGGCGAATATTATTTATTTGTAGGGCGGTTTATACCTGATAAAGGGTTGCATTATTTGATCCCGGCATTTAAAAATTCAAAATCTGATAAAAAACTGGTTTTGATAGGTGGGTCGCCAAACCCATCACCATATGAAAAACAGTTGCTTGATATGGCAAATGACCGGGTTATATTTCCCGGGTATGTGTATGGTAACGATGTGAATACGTTAATGTGTAATTCCTATTGCTACATTCAACCTTCGGATGTTGAGGGCCTGTCGCCTGTTGTGTTAACGGTAATGGGCTTAAATGTGCCTATGATAGTTAGTGATATTGAAGAAAATGTATATGCGGTTCTAGATACGGCACGTAAATTCAAAAAAGGCAATATTAGCTCGTTAACCGAAGAAATAAATTTTTGCGAAGATAACTACCCCCAAATGCTAATTCTCGCTCAAAAGTCTCGGGAGCGCGCGTTAAGTGTATTTAATTGGGAAAACGTTGCCGACGAGCACATACAGGTTTTTAATAGCTAAACAGCTTTCCTAAATAGCTCTACTAATTGCAAAGCCGTGTTATGCCATGAAAAAAACCTTAAGCGTTCACGGCCCTTATTGATCATATCTGCTCTTAAATCTTCGTTATCTGCTACAGTTTTTATATTTAAGAATATGTCTTCAATATCAAAAGGATCAAATTGTAAAACCGCATTACCGCCAATTTCAGGAAGGCAGGTGTTGTTTGCAACCAGTACCGGCAAATCATGATTAAACGCCTCTAATATCGGTAGTCCAAACCCTTCATTAATAGAAGGGAAAACGTACATTAAGGCATTATCATAAAGCTGGCTTAATGCTGCATCAGTTATATAGCCTGTTAACACAATATCATTTTTAAGCGTAGTATCAGCAATTGCATTTAATATCAGTTGATAATCATCGCTGCCAAATTTGTTAACCGGTGTAGGGCCGGCTAAAACTAATTTCAACTCCGGATATCCCATGTTTTTAAGCTTGCTAAACGCATATATAAGCGCGGGGATATTTTTCCGTTTATACATAGAGCCTACATGTAATATATATTGGCGCGAGGTTAATGAAAATACTCTCAGTATAGAGCCGGTTTCGTTAATGTCTCCATCAAATTTAAAAGTTTTTGCACCTTCATGCACAACAACCAGCTTTTCATTAATAATGTGGGTATAATGATTGATCTGTTTTTTTGCATATGCGGTAGGGGTTGCAACAAATGGCGATCTTTTGGCAGCAGGTACTGCCGTTTTATGATAAAGCCATAGCCATAACTTGCTATAATGTTGGGGCGTTTCAAAAAAAAACGCATCATGAAAAACCGGGATAGTTTTGTAGCCCAAATGTATTAGGGGAACAAAATTATCAGTACAGAAAACAATATCACACCCTTTTGAAAAAGCTTTTAATGGCAATATTAATTGTTTCCATAATTGATACCTTGCATGTTCTATCAGTTTTAGCAATTTGTTACTGCCGGTATAAACAGGTATGCCGGTATCTAAAAAATGAAAGCGCAGATTGTTACTATCCATTTTTTTAAACTCATTACATAGCTCTTCCAGGTAAGTGAGGGTACCGGTTTTGGCTACCCTGAGGTCGCGCACATCTACTGCTATGGTTAATGGTTTTGGCATACTTACTTATCTTCCCTGCTTTTTATTACTTTGGCAGGTACACCTGCAACTATTGAGTTTGCAGGGATAGATTTGGTAACCACGCTGCCGGCTGCAATTACACAACCATCGCCAATAGTTACGCCGGCAAGTATGGTAATACCGCCGCCCAGCCAACAGTTGTTACCAATTACGGTAGCCTGCTTGTTTACACCCTGTTCTTTTATGGTCTGTGACAGATCTGAAAAGCTGTGATTTTCTGAAAATATTTGGATGTTGGGTCCGGTTATTACGTCGTTGCCAATAGTAATGCCTCCTTGCCCGGCTAAAAATGCACGGGCGCCAATACCGGTACGGTCGCCAATGGTAATACCTGTGCCTTTTTGCGCAATTACCCCGGTGCAAAACAGTATCGAATCCCTGGCAATGGAAACGTGATTACCCAGGTTTATACCATTTGTTGACAGCGCATTGATGCTTACATTATCTTCCAATATTAAATTTTTTCCTGCGGTTAGCTGATAACCATGCCTTACTTTTACATTCATGCCAATAAAAACAAGCCCCGCAGATCTTTTTAAAAATGGCTTTAAAAGTAATCCCCTTATGATCTGGAAAGATCTTAACCAGGTAACACTAAACAGGTCCCTGCCTGTGTAGGAGCTTTCCCATTTATAATTGGAATCATTTTTTAATGTTCTTATTAATTTTTCAATTATCATTTGCCGGTTGTAATTGAGGTGCCTGGTGCATTATCATACTGATCAATAAACCAGATAAAAACCAGTTCATGTAGGATACATAAGATGATGACTCTATTTCTGACGATAATGTAGATATTAAAAGTCCAATTTTTATAAGAAATACAGTTAAACAAAGCTTTCTTTCTTTTCCTTTTAATAAAGGAAGCCATTTGAAGCTTGTTTTAATAAACATTACAAACACAATCAAATATAAAACTAAAGCTATTATTCCGGCTTGAACACCAATTATAATAAATTGATTTTCGCCGCCTATATTTTGGTTTAAACTTGCCCCAACTCTTCCTGATGATCCTAATCCAAGCCCAAAAGGATGCTGACTTATCGATACAATCCCTTCTACCCACGCTAACAGGTGCCCGATGCTGGATGGATCGCTAAAATCAATAGTATTCAAAACAACCGCCATAATACCGCTGTGATTATTTTCAAATTGATAAAATAGGTATATAATATAAATTGCAGCCAACCCAAAGGCGGTTTGTATAGTATTGACAATGAATTTCTTTTTTGTGACCAGAGCATATACATAAATCATAATACAATAGCTGGCTAATGGGGCCCGTGATAAGGCAAACAGAATAGATAAAACTGAGGCGCTCAAAGCAAGCAGGCCGATGCCATTAATAGTAAATTTATTGTCATCTCTTGTATACAAGCCGAAAATTACGGCCAGGGCAATTAATGTTGCAGCAGCATGCTCAAGCGGATTGGTGAAAAAGCTGCCAAAACGGATGTAACCGCTATCAGAGGTAAAGGTTACCTGTAATCCATAATCACCGCTCGAGTCGAGATTGAAGAAATAGTAACTATAATCAAAATAGCCCGAATGAAATTGTAAGGGGCTCTGGGCAACTACTTCAACAAGCAGTACAGCCGCGGCCGCGATAGTTAGCAGTATGATATAACTAAAGTACTTATTGATGTAAATGGTTTTTGGATCAAAAAAGCGTCCGGTAAAGTAAACCACAATATAAAAAGAAATACTTTTTAAAGCCATCAGCCGGCCTACAAAGCTCTGCTCGCCGATGGGTAAAATGGCATAAATGATGAGGTATAGTAAAAAAGCAAATATTAAATAATCAATAAGATGAAACTTGGGGCGGTGTTTTAAGTTTACTAAGTTTAAAATAAGCACACTAAAAACAAGCGCTTCTTTAAAAACCTGCATTAAAGGAATAAAATCTTTCAGCCCCAGCATAAACGCAACCGACATCGCGGTGGTGTATATAGATAATCCAAAAATCAGGAATATAAATATACCACCAGTATTGCCTTTATATACCTCTCTTAAGGCTACAATAAATGAAGTGATATAGATAAGCAGGAAAATAAACATGTTTAGCAGTATACTAACTTTGAGGCCAAATTAGGCTTTTTGAAGTTAAAATTCATCTTTTAAGCCTTTAATAAATACAGCCCTATTGTTCAGGACAAAAGTTAGAAACCGGTTAATATGGACCTATAATAACCAGGCTAAATTTAATCATTTTTTTGAATAGCAGCCAATTTGCTTTCCACCCCAATAAATTATACTTTGCATCAGCATGATTAAACAGATTAAAAAAGCGGTAAGAAAAAGCCAGAATATTGTACAAAAGGCACTTGCAAAAAACATTGATTACTTGTATGAAGATTCTCCCTGCAATAAATTGATGGCCGAATTGGAAAAAAAGGAAGATTATGCCAACTATCAGCAATATACTCAATTCAGAAAATCTTTTGAAAAGAAGATATTGAAGGTAGCCAATACTTTTTCTTATGTAAGAATGTTTGGCACATTATACCACTTCAATAGGTTTAGGAATCTTTTTAGTTTGCGTGAAGCATGTACAGATCATACAGGATTAAATTCCCGTATGCGTTTCAGTTTAGATATCATAAAGCAATATTTTCCAAACGCTAAAAAAATATATCTTACAGAAAACGATACTGCGTATCATAAAAATATAGCAAACCTAAATCAATATGATGTGGTTACCAGTATTTATAAACCGGGCGATATATTACACCAGGATCTTACCTGCCTTACTTATTCCGACAATTCATTTGACCTGTGCCTATCATTTGAAGATTTAGAACATATACCCGATTATAAAACGGTTATTAAAGAACTATACAGGGTTACCAAGCCGGGCGGGCATGTTCTTTTAAGTGCTCCTTTTATATTTGAAAACGATAAAACTATAACCCGGGCTACCATCAATGATGAGGGCGAAGTTACACACCTGTTAGAGCCGGAATACCATGGCGACCCCGTGTTGCCCCTGGGCATTCTTTGTTATTATCATTTTGGATGGGATTTATTAGATACCTTTAAAGATGCCGGTTTTACATCGGTAAAAATAGTTACGGGTTATGATATTAATAAGTTAATATTGGATACACTGCTCTTTATAGTCGCCGAAAAATAATTGGCAGCGTATTTAAGACCAAATTAATTTGGAAGGAGTAAACAAACCTTCTTTTACCCCTTTTATTATAAAGCCGGCTTTTTCATTACGGCCCCGGAGTTTTAAATAAACCCATACCCCTAAATAGTAAAAGCCGTTGTAAAGTATATTAACAGGATAAAAAACCGGCTTCCCATATTTCCTTAAAAACCAAATATGATTCCTGCTTATATAATAATGAATAACCGGGCTTAAAAAACCTTCTTTCTTCTCTACTATAGCAGATACCCCCGCTTCATGATACATTTTGCATGAAGGTAAGTAATGTAGCTCATGCCCCCAATCGCGCAGTCTGAAAGAAAGCTCAACATCTTCATAATATAAAAAGAAATGCTTGTTAAATAACCCACTCTTTATTAATGCCGAGTTTCTTAAAAGCATGCAACAGCCGGTAATCCATTCGGCAATTTCATAGTCGCCGATATTATTTTGTGCAGGCAATGTTTTATCAGAGTAAGGTAAACCGAGCACCACATTAAAACTGCCTTTCCCGTTCCATATTCTGGTTTTATCATGCATCCAATATATAGCAGGCTGTACGCCCGCGGCCTGCTTATACTTGTCGAGATGTGCAATTAGGCCCGATACCAGGTCTTCATCAACCAACGTGTCTGTATTCATCACCAGGGAATAGGTATATCCATTTGCTATACTATAAACCAACCCCCTGTTGTTGCCTTCGGCAAAGCCCAGGTTCTCTTTGTTTTCAATATATATAAGATCCGGAAATTTAGCTTTTAGTAGTGCTAAAGAATCATCTGTCGACCCATTATCAGCAACAATTATATCAAATATGCGCTCATCGCAATATTGCTTTAATGATAAAATACAATTTGCCGTATGTACGGGTGTATTCCAATTGAGCAGGATCAGTGCAACCGGCTTAGGCATTTTAAATGGATGTTGTTTTATGATGTATGCAGACAATATTACGATGCATATTTTAAAAATAAGTACAAACCGGCAAAAAACTTATTTATCAGTCGGAAAAACCGAGCGGCAAAAGCAAAGATAGACCGATGCCGGAAATTATATTAATTTTGCTGCAATAGGGAATTAACCGCTGAAAAACAGCCGTATTAAATTATTTAACACAGTTACTTATACCAGTTACCGATACATGGCTAAAAACTATTTTTATAATTTACTGCTTACGTTAGCCAATTTACTATTTCCAATATTAAGTTTCCCATATGTATCGCGTGTTTTAGGCCCGGAGGGGATAGGGAAAGTACAATTTGTGTTCTCATTTTCGCAATATTTTGCAATGATAGCCGGTTTTGGCATTCCTATATATGGGATGAAAGAAATTGCGCGCTATAAAAATGATATAGAAGGGCGCTCCCGTATATTCTCAGAATTAATCACTATTTACCTGTTAACCAGTATTTGCATGTCGGTTTTATACCTGGCTACAATTTACACGTTCCCCTATTTTAGTGTTAACAGGGATATGTATAAGGCCGGTTTATTAATGGTGCTGCTTGGATGCTCTTACATTGAATGGATGTACACCGGGATGGAAGAGTTTAAATCAATTGCCTTACGATCTGTGCTATTTAAAGTGATTGGCTTGGTGCTGATGTTTGTTTTTGTAAAAAAGACCGGCGATTATAAGCTTTATCTGTATTTAATGATGTTCTCCTTTTTAGGTAACAACATACTTAGCTTTTTTTTATTGAGAGGTAAAGTGAAGTTTATGTTTTGGGGCCTGAAATTACGCAGGCATTTAACGCCTTTGCTGTTTATTTTTGGCACTACAATAGTTGCAGTAATGGCCGATATAGATACGGTTTTACTTGGTTTTCTGTCAAACAACAAGGCCGTAGGTCTTTATACAGCTGCAGTTAAGCTCAGTAAAATTAGTATTCCAATTGTAACTTCAATGGGTGTAATACTAATGCCTAAAATAGCTAAGTATTTTGCAGACGGCGATATGTTTAATGTACAGCTAACACTAAATCAAACATTTAGGTTCCTGGTGTTTTTTGGGGTGCCAATAGCATTTGGTTTAGCATTATTGGCGCCCGATTTTATAGCCTTATTTTCTGGCAAACAGTTTTTGGAAGCTACAAGTAGTATGCGTTTGCTTTCCGTACTGCCATTAATTATGGGTTTTTCTCACTTTTTTCTATTCCTGATCCTTGTGCCATCAGGCAGAAACAGGGAAATGTTTATAAGTGAAATAGGGGGCCTGATAATTAGTTTGGCCCTGAATTTTATTTTGATACCCTCTTTACAGCAAATAGGCTCTTCTATAGCCGATGTATGCTCAGAAACAGTAGTTATTTTATTATATTTTTATTTTATCAATAAGCACTTTTCCTTTACCTATCAATGGTCTTTGGTAATCAAAGCTATAATTAGTGCGCTGGCATTTATCCCCCTCATCTGGATGGTTAAAGAGGTTTCATTGCCGTTGGTTTACAGGCTTATTATTTCTATAACCGGTTGTGCAATAGCTTATACGGCTATACAGTTATTCTTATTCAAAAACAACTTTGTATTTAATATTGCAGATCTTATAAAAATGAAATTAAATAAAACAAGCAAGGTATAAGTATATGCTTAAACCAATTATTAAAATTTTATAGTCTTTGTTTGATAAATAGTAAACATATTTGTTCCATTAAAATGAGATGATATGAATAACATGGTAGTTTTTGGGGCCTCGGGGCAATTGGGGCAGTGCATAAAAAATGTAGCTCATTTAAAAGGAATTACCACTATTGATTTTCCTGACGAAGCAGAAGCTAATATTTTAGATACAGTTGGCCTAAACAAAATATTTGAAAAGTATAAGCCGGCTTACGCAATTAATTGCGCTGCATATACAGCTGTTGATAAAGCAGAAGATGACGTTGAACTTGCCGAAAAGATCAATAAAACCGGAGCTGAGAATTTGGCTATTCAATGTAAAGCTCATGGTGCTGTATTGATCCATATATCTACTGATTTTGTTTTTAAAGGTGATGTAGCAAAACCGCTTACAGAAGATGATGAAGCGAAACCAATCAGTGTTTACGGACAAACTAAACTGGATGGCGAGCTTGCCGTTGCAGCAATTTTAAATGAGCATTTTATTATCCGTACCGGTTGGTTATATTCTGAGTATGCCAATAACTTTGTTAAAACCATGCTAAAGCTGGGCAGTGAGCGGGACGAGCTTAAAATTATAGCCGACCAGGTAGGTACACCTACTTACGCAATAGATCTGGCATCATTCATTCTTCATATTATCAGTATTGAAAGTAAAGCTTATGGCACCTACCATTACAGCAATGAAGGCATAACCTCATGGTTTGATTTTGCCCGGGCTATATTTGATATAGCAGCAACTAAAGTAAAAGCTATACCCATTCACACTGATGAATATCCAACAAGGGCCACTCGTCCAAGCTACTCTGTAATGGATAAAAGCAAAGCCAAACAAGCATTTAACATAGAAATACCATATTGGAGAGATAGCCTGATAAAGTGCATTTCCAAACTTCAATCGCAACTATAAACATACATGAAAGGAATAATTTTAGCAGGTGGGTCTGGTACCAGGCTTTATCCTATAACAAGGGCAATTAGTAAACAGTTAATGCCTATTTATGATAAACCGATGATCTATTACCCGCTATCGGTTTTGATGCTGGCTGATATTAAAGATATTTTAATTATTACCACCCCTGAAGATAATGAGAGTTTTAAACGCTTATTAGGTGATGGAAAAGAATTGGGCTGTAATTTTGAATATGCGGTACAAGCGATACCTAATGGCTTAGCTCAGGCCTTTGTAATAGGTGAAAAATTTATAGGTGCCGACAAAGCAGCCCTTGTATTGGGCGATAATATATTTTACGGAAGTGGTTTTAGTAAGCTGATACGTAGTTTTAATGATGTAAATGGTGCAGCTGTTTTTGCATATCCGGTTGCCGACCCTGAACGTTATGGGGTGGTTGAGTTTGATGCGGATTTTAAAGCCTTATCAATTGAAGAAAAACCTGCAAAACCAAAATCAAATTTTGCAGTACCGGGACTTTATTTTTATGACAATACTGTTGTAGAAATTGCTAAAAATTTAAAACCTTCGCCACGCGGCGAATATGAAATTACTGATGTAAATAAGCATTACCTGGAGCAAGGAACATTACATGTTGGAGTGATGGATAGGGGAACAGCCTGGTTAGATACAGGTACCTTTGATTCGTTAAGCGATGCAAGCGAATTTGTTCGTGTTATAGAAAAGCGCCAGGATACCAAAATAGGCTGTATTGAAGAGATTGCTTACCGTATGGGTTTTATAAACAAACAACAGTTAAAAGAGATAGCTCAAAAATATATTAAAAGTGGTTACGGCCAATATTTGTTAAAGCTTACTTAACTAAGTTTTCAATTTTTATCGGTTGTATATCATTAGGTTCAAGCCAGTGAATTTCCTTGTCTTTTTTAAACCAGGTTAATTGTCTTTTTGCAAAGTGCCGGGTATTTTGTTTAATCAGCTCAATAGCCCTGTTCAAATCAGTTTTGCCATCCAGGTAAGCAAACAGTTCACTATAGCCAACGGTGTTTAAAGCATTTAAATGGCGATAAGGCAGCAATGATTTTACTTCATCCACCAAACCTTGTTTTACCATATCATCTACCCGTTGGTTAATACGATCGTACAAAACTTCGCGGGGCAGATCCAACCCTATTTTTACAGACCGGAAAGGACGGATATTAATAGTAGCTTTTCGGTACGATGAAAAGGGTTTGCCCGTATGCCTGAATACTTCTAACGCCCTTATAATACGTTGTGGGTTGTTTAGATCAACCTCGTCATAATACACAGGGTCAGCCATTTTTAATTCTTCCTGGAGGGTGGTTATGCCTTTTTCGGCAAATTCATTGTTTAACTGTTCCCTTATTTCAGGATCAGCTTGCGGAATATCATCAAAACCCTCGCAAAGTGCTTTAATGTATAGGCCCGAGCCACCAACTAATATTACAATATCATGGATTTTAAATAGCTCATCTAATAAAGCTAATCCCTGTTTTTCATAATCGCCAACAGAAAATGTTTGGTTGACAGTATGCGAATCAATAAAATAATGCTTAGCTGCAGCTAATTCGTCTATACTTGGTTTGGCTGTGCCTATAGACATTTCACGGTAAAACTGCCGTGAATCTGCCGATACAATTACTGTTTTATAATGTTGCGCTAAACGTATAGCTACCGCGGTTTTACCCGAAGCGGTAGGGCCGGCAATTACAAGAAGGCTTTTTTGTGGATATTGGTTCATAGCAAATAATACAATACCATTAACTATGAACCATGATTTATGAACTAATATTAATAATCTTCATGCGATTTGCTGTCGTCTTCAAAGCCTTCATCATCAGCAAACTCACTTCCAAATTCGTCCTCTTCATGCTCTTCTTCATGTTCTTCTGCTACGGCTTCGCCGGTTTCATCAACTTCAGAAAAATCTTCGGTATCCTCGTGGTTCATGCCCATCTCATGCAAAAAGTCAAAGTCATCACCTGTTTCGGCTGTCGCTGCTGTTTCAGCATCGGCAACAGTGACAAATTGCCTTGGCGCTTCGCCAACAGATTTTATAATGGCCGGATAAGTTACGCCGGGTGTTTCATCCAAAATAATTTTCATCAATTCAACATGAAAATCAAAAGGGCGGTCGAAATTAAAAGTGTAATAAAATTTTTGATGCGGATCATCAATACGGTTGCTCAGCTTTACTTTTTCCATAAGCGCAATACCACGGTCAATTCTTTTTTGGTTAGGCAGATAGGTAATTTCCTCGCCTTTTATCCATTGATCATTGCTAATATAGAAGGAAGAAGGATACTGTGCATTATAACCTGTTGACTGATGGATAGCGCGGTGAAGATCTTCAAATGTTTGAGTAGATTTAATATCTATTTCTCTCGTTACATCATCATAATCCTCAAAAGTAACTCTGAACCTGTATAGTGCCATTTGTATAAAGTAGTAGTTTTTTTGGTAAAAATAATATTTTAATTTATGATTGAGTTGCCACAACTTTTAAGCCAATTTCTTCGCCTTTTTTAATTGTGTAATTAATTGCTTCCTGGCGCGAGTTTGGTATCTCTCCCTCAAGTATAGCTTCGCGTATCTGATTTTTAATAATTCCAACCTCACGGCCCTCTTTTATCCCGAATAGATTCATAATATCTATACCCGTAACAGGTGGCTGCCAGTTGCGAATATTATCGCGCTCCTCAACATCTTTTAATTTTTGCTGAACCAGCTCAAAATTGTTACGGTACTTTTTAACCTTGTATTCGTTTTTTGTGGTTATGTCTGCTTTACACAACAACATTAGTGCTTCAATATCATCGCCGGCCTCAAATAATAACCTGCGCACTGCCGAGTCTGTTACAATAGATTGCGACAATACTATTGGCCGTAAATGCAACTG
Organism: Mucilaginibacter sp.; assembly: GCF_028288205.1. Lineage (GTDB taxonomy): Bacteria > Bacteroidota > Bacteroidia > Sphingobacteriales > Sphingobacteriaceae > Mucilaginibacter. The sequence goes on along the minus strand of NZ_JAQBOD010000048.1, from coordinate 136,456 downwards.
AACCAGTTTTTGCACCAGTTTCATTTTTTCATTCAGCGGCAGTTTTAATTGCGCGAATATTTTTGGTACCATGCGCGCGCCACGGTCTTCATGGCCATGAAACGTCCAGCCATGGCCAGCTTCAAAGCGTTTGGTGGCAGGTTTGGCAATGTCATGCAGTATTGCGGCCCAGCGCAGCCAAAGATCGTTGGTGGTTTCGCAAATATTATCCAGTACCTGCAGGGTATGGTAAAAATTATCTTTATGTCCCTTGCCATCAATATAGTCAACGCCATAAAGTGCAACCATCTGCGGGAATATTTTGTGTAACAGCCCGGTATCAAACAAGTAATTAAAACCAATAGATGGTTTTGGTGATAAAATGATCTTATTCAATTCATCAGTTACGCGTTCTTGCGACACAATGCTGATGCGATCAGCATTATTTTTTATTGCTTCAATAGCGATAGTATCAATTTTAAAATTCAACTGCGATGCAAACCTGATGGCCCGCATCATCCTTAACGGATCATCAGAAAAAGTCTCGATAGGGTCAAGCGGCGTACGGATAAGTTTTGCTTCCAGGTCCTTTGTTCCGTTAAAGGGATCTGTTAGCTGCCCGAATGTATCCGGATGCAAGGAAATAGCTAACGCATTGATGGTAAAATCGCGGCGTTTCTGGTCATCCTCTAAAGTGCCGTTCTCTACTATAGGTTTACGGGAATCTAAACGGTAGGATTCTTTACGTGCGCCAACAAACTCAATTTCAAGGTCCTTGTATTTTAATGAGGCCGTGCCGAAGTTTTTAAACACGGCCAGCTTTACTTTTAATTTTGCAGCAACAGCTTCGGCAAAGGCAATGCCGTTGCCAATAATTACGATGTCAATATCTTTGGATGGCCGTTCTAAAAAAATATCGCGCACAAAGCCGCCAATGGCATAAACAGGCAGGTTTTGCTGGCCTGCAAGCTGCGATATAACGGTAAATACGTGATGTTTTAAATGTGCCTTCATGATGGTATCCCTTAGGGACGCGCAAAATTACAGAAATATGCCGCTTGTTTCACTGTGAGTGTGAAACAAATGAAACAAGTGAAACAAGGTTTTGACTTAAAGTATTGTTTATGAGGTTATTGCTAAAAAGTGGTGAAACAAAATGTAACAACTTATTCGTTAGTAAAATTATACGTAGTCTTGATGTTTTTAATTGATAATCAAATAATTACAAATCGCTGATTTTAGCGGTGATGAAACAAAATGAAACAAACATCGCCACCGTGTTATTAACGGCGTATAAACTCGAATTGCCCGTTAGGCGACAGCTTCATAATAGTTGATGGATTTTTTATTTCCATGCTATGCTGGTCCACATCAACCACGTAATCAACACCATCAATTATCTCCTGGTCTATTTGCGAAAAATATTGGGGCGATGGCTTGCCGCTGATATTGGCTGATGTAGAAACCAACGGCCTCCGCAATCGCTGTATTAATCCCTGGCAAAACGGATGATTTGATACCCTGATGCCTATGCTGCCATCGCCCGCAATTAAAGCAGGCGAGATATTCCTTGCACCGGGAATTATTAATGTTAGCGGGTTTTCGGCATACTCTATAAGGCTATAAGCCAGTTCGGGTACTTCCTGTACATAGCTGGCCAGCTTGTTATCCGTATCCAGCAAAATGATCATGCTTTTGGCTTCGTCACGTTGTTTAAGGCGATATATTTTTTGTACGGCTTCGGTATTTGCAGCATCGCAGCCTATACCCCAAATGGTATCAGTAGGGTAGAGGATAATACCGCCATCCTGCACAACTTTAAAAGCTTTAGCTACTTCGTCTCTAAGCATGGTTTAAGTATAAGCTCAAGGCGTTAATAATTCTTTGTTCATCTAATAGTTCCATACACTTGGGTATGCCATATAGTTTGCATTCGTTACGCACACAAGGCTCGCAATTTAACTGGCCCGCGCGTAATACGGTTAACTTGTCTTTATTATAAGGCGCGGTATTATATTCATTACCTGCGCCAAATAACGCTATAACAGGTACGCCTAAGCTATTACCCAAATGCGCCGGACCTGAATCCGTAGTCAGCAAAACTTTTGCACCGGCCATTAAATTACTTAAGGTAGCCAGTGTTGTTTTGCCGGTATAATTTTCTACCCTGTCAATGTTTGCGGCGCCATCCAAAATTTGCTCTATAAAAACCGCGTCTTTTGGCGAGCCTATCAATCCGAATTTTTTATCCGCAAAAGTGTTGGTTAATAAATTCAGTAAAGCTTTACCTTTATCCAAAGGCATCCTTCGTGATTCCGCTTCCGAGTTAAAATTGATTAGCACCAATTTATTGGGTTGTGCCGCACCGGTATCCAGTTTTACTTGTTTGTTTATAATTGGTTTTCCGGTAAACTGCTCTAATATTGCCAGGTATTCATCAACCCGGTGTGCGCTTAATGGTCTTTTGCAAACTTTGGTCAGCAAAAAGAAACCGCCTTCTTTACTAAAGCCAACACGCTGTCTGGCCCCGGTAGCTTTACCCATTACGGCTGATGAAAGCGAATCGGGCAGGGTGAAAAACAGGTCGTAGTTTTGGGCACGTAAAGTTTTGCCAAAACGGTAAACACCGCCAAGCCCCTTATATTCCTGTTTTGAAAATTGATGAATGTGGTTTAATCCCGGTATTAGTGATGCAACAGAATTAAGTTCTTTTTTAATAATAACATCAATTTGCGCAGAAGGATAAAGCTGCTTAACCGCTGCAATGAAAGCCGTACTCATAACTACATCGCCAAGCCAGTTGGGCAATCTTACCAGTATTTTCATTATTAGAGATTAGAGATTGAAGATTAGAGATTAGATGCAATGTATTAGAAGTAAGTTGCTGCAAACTATGCTTAACTAATCTCTAATCTTTAACCTCTAATCTCTAAATCCTAAACAGCCACATTATTTTCCCTCAAAGCATCATTTAACGATGTCTTTTTATCGGTTGATTCTTTGCGTTTGCCAATAATTAAAGCACAAGGAACCTGGAAATCGCCGGCAGGGAATTTTTTAGTGTATGAACCCGGAATAACAACCGAGCGCGATGGTACGCGGCCCTTATATTCAACCGGGCTGCTCCCTGTAACATCAATTATTTTGGTTGATGCGGTTAAAACCACATTGGCGCCTAAAACAACTTCGTGTTCTACATGCACACCTTCTACCACTATGGCCCTTGAGCCTAAAAAGCAATTATCTTCAATAATAACCGGGGCCGCTTGCACGGGTTCTAAGACACCGCCAATACCTACGCCACCACTCAGGTGAACATGCTTGCCAATTTGCGCACATGAACCTACAGTTGCCCAGGTATCAACCATAGTGCCTTCATCAACATAAGCGCCAATGTTTACATAGCTTGGCATCAGGATAACTCCCTTTGCTATATACGCTCCATAACGTGCCACAGCATGAGGGACAACACGTACGCCGGTTGCCTTATAGTCGGTTTTTAATTTCATTTTATCATGAAATACAAAAGGTCCAACTTTTATCTCTTCCATGGTGCGGATAGGGAAATATAATATTACCGCTTTCTTTATCCAGTCGTTTGTGTGCCAGCGGGTGCCAATTAGTTCGGCAACACGTATTTCGCCTTTGTCAAGCCGTTCAATAACGGTTTCAATGGCATCAGTATATTCGTTATAAGCTAACAGGTTCCTGTCTTCCCAGGCCTGTTCAATTAGTTTTTGTAGGTCTTGCATTGATAAATTTAAACTTTCGACAAATTAAAGGAATTTTGAGGAGATTTGTTAGTATAAGGATAATGTGGATGTAAATACTGATGCTATCTGAGAAATCATTTTTATTTTTGCTGAAGAATTATGCCCGAAAAAGAAAAACTCCGAATAGATAAATATCTATGGTCCATACGCCTGTTTAAAACGCGTACGCTGGCATCTGATGCCTGCAAGGCCGGGCGCGTAAAGCTGGAGGGTAACAACATCAAACCATCGCACGAGGTTAAACTGGGCGAAACCTACCAGGTATCAAAGGGCCCCGACCGTAAAATAATTAGAGTAACCGGACTGTTAGAAAGCCGTACAGATGCAAAAACCGCCGTTGGCTATTATGAAGATATTACCCCGGTTGAGCAAACACCTGCATTTAAATCTATGTTTCACGCCCCGGTATTAAAACGGGACAGGGGCACGGGCCGCCCCACTAAACGGGACAGGCGTGAGATTGATGATTTGCAGGATGGTATGTTTAAAAAGAAGAAGGAAGAGGAATAAGCCCCCTCTAAATCTCCCCCGGTAGGGGAGACTTTAATGTAGCGCGCGCTTTTAAAAGCCCTCCCTACCGGGGAGGGTTGGGAGGGGCTTAATAATCCGTCTTACTTTCCGATTCACTCCAAAGCTTAAATGCGCTCAAAGCTTCATCGCGCATTAATTGCACTATGGGCAGCTTGCGTTTTTCCATTGGCAGGTCAAGCTCTTGATAAATAAAGTGGTCGTCAAAACCAATTTCCGCGGCATCAGCTTTAGTATTGGCGTAGTATATCTTATCTATTTTGGCCCAATAAATAGCACCCAGGCACATAGGGCAGGGTTCGCAACTGGTGTATATTTCGCAACCGTCTAAGCTAAACGTGTCCAACTCCTGGCAGGCCAGGCGTATGGCCGAAACCTCGGCATGAGCTGTAGGATCATTATTAGATACAACCTTATTGGCACTGCGGGCCAATACCATACCGTCCTTTACAATCACGGCGCCAAACGGTCCGCCTTGCCCTTCTTTCACATTGTATTCGGACAGGTCGATCGCCATCCGCATAAATTTTTCGTGGTTGCTCATGTTTTTAAAGTCAAGAGTTAAGATACAAGAATCAAGATAAGGAATAAGTATTATACTCCTGACTTTTTTTCTTGCTCCTCTAAAAAAGAAAACCCCGACTTGAACTAAGCCGGGGTTTTCTTTTTTTTAGTTTAAATTATTTTTTATCCTTTGCGTAAGCATCATTCAGTTTTTTAACAACTTCGGCAGTTATATCTAAACTTGGGTCAACATATAATACACTTGGGTTTGATTTTGAATAAGTTAAAATTGCTTTATATCCTTTTTCTTTAGCATAAGCTTTGGCAAATTCGGTTAATTTATCATAAAGCTTGCCGGTTTCGGTGCCCTGCTCATTTTGAAACTCTGCACCGGCTCTTTGCTGATACTGATCAAACTCCTGTTTTTCACGTTGCAGGCGCTGCTCGGTAGCCTGGCGCTTATCAGCAGGCATTGTTGCCGCATTTTTTTGATATTCAACAACTTCACGCTTAAATGCTTCTTCTTTTGAAGCAACATCTGATTGTGCACTTTTGCCTTTATCCTGCAGGCGTTTGCTCATATCTTTTGCATATTCATATTTACTTAATAAAGTATCAGACTGTACGTATACAGTTGTTTCTGTACCCGGCGAAGCTGCTGTAGTTGTTGTAGCCGGCGCATTACCTGCTTTATTGTTATTACAGGCTGCCATGCTACCGGCGATTAATAAACCTAAAACGGTTTTTGTAAAAATAGAACCCGAAGTTTTCATTTAAATTGGTTTGTTTTTTTGATGATAATGATGAGATTTCACTATAAAAACCAGGCATCATTTTTAATATTTTTTTTCACAAAGATAAACTTTCATAACAAGTATCCTAATCATTTGGGCTGCTTGTTCATATCGGGTCATTTTTATCAACAATAGCAAATATTTGCGGCAAAATGCGTACTTTTGTGAGTTATTTTTTTAACCCAATATGAGCGAAGAAAATCAGGACAAATCGAATTACTCAGCAGATAATATACAGGTTTTAGAAGGTTTAGAAGCGGTGCGTAAGCGCCCCTCCATGTACATTGGCGATACAGGTGTTAAGGGCCTGCACCATTTAGTATATGAAGTTGTAGATAACTCTATAGATGAGGCGCTTGCCGGCTATTGCGATACCATAAATGTTACTATTCATAAAGGCAACTCAATTACCGTTGTTGATAATGGCCGTGGTATTCCTACAGGCATTACCACTAAGGAGCAAGTATCGGCATTACAAATTGTAATGACCGTTTTACATGCGGGTGGTAAGTTTGATAAGGATACTTATAAAGTATCGGGCGGTTTGCATGGTGTGGGTGTAAGTTGCGTTAACGCGCTTTCCATCCATATGAAAACTGTTGTTGAGCGCGACGGCAAAATATTTACCCAGGAGTATTCACAAGGAAAACCATTGTTTGAGGTAAAAGAGATAGGTTTATCAGACCGTACAGGTACCACACAAACTTTCCAGCCCGATCCGGAGATATTTACTTTAACTACAGAATATAAATATGATACACTGGCTGCCCGTTTACGCGAGCTGGCCTATCTAAATAAAGGTATCCGTTTAACTTTAACGGATGAACGTGACGCCAATGAGGATGGAACTTTCCCGGTAGAAGAATTTTATTCGACCGGCGGCTTAAGCGAGTTTGTTAAGTTTTTAGATGGTACCCGTACCTCAATTATACCTGAGCCAATTTATCTGGACGGCATAAAACAAGGTATCCCGGTTGAGCTTGCCCTGCAGTACAATGATACTTATACAGAGAACGTACACTCTTACGTAAATAATATTAATACAATTGAAGGCGGTACACACGTTGCAGGTTTCCGCAGGGGGTTAACCCGTACTTTAAAGAGTTATGCCGATAAAGAAGGCTTGCTGAAAAACATGAAGATAGAAATTACCGGTGATGACTTCCGCGAGGGGTTAACCGCTGTAATTTCTGTAAAAGTGCAGGAGCCGCAATTTGAAGGTCAAACCAAAGGCAAACTGGGCAATAACGAAGTAATGGGCGCGGTTGATATGGCGGTAGGAGAAATTTTAGGTAATTACCTGGAAGAGCACCCTAAAGAGGCCCGGATGATAGTGAACAAGGTTATACTGGCCGCTACGGCCCGTGCGGCTGCCCGTAAGGCGCGCGAAATGGTGCAGCGGAAAAGTGTAATGGGCGGCTCTGGCTTGCCGGGTAAGCTTTCTGATTGCGCTAACAGCGATCCTGCATTGTGTGAATTATATCTTGTCGAAGGTGACTCGGCGGGTGGTACTGCCAAGCAGGGCCGTAACCGCGAGTATCAGGCCATATTACCGCTAAGGGGTAAGATCCTTAACGTGGAGAAAGCCATGGAGCACAAGATATATGAGAATGAAGAAATAAAGAACATGTTTACCGGTCTTGGTGTAAGCCGTGGTACGCCTGATGATGATAAAGCGCTTAATATTACTAAGCTGCGTTATCATAAAATAGTGATCATGACGGATGCGGACGTTGACGGATCGCACATTACTACTTTAATACTTACCTTCTTCTTCCGTTATATGAAGGAGCTGATAGAGGCCGGTTATGTATACATCGCATCGCCGCCATTATACCAGGTTAAAAAAGGTAAAGAGTTTGAATATTGCTGGACCGAAGAACAACGTGATGTAGCAATACAACGTTTAAAAGGTGCCGGTAAAGAAGATAGTGTACACGTGCAACGTTACAAAGGTTTGGGCGAGATGAATGCCGAGCAGTTATGGGAAACTACCATGGACCCTGCCCGTCGCACACTAAAACAAGCCAGTATTGAAAACGCTGCCGAATGCGACCATACCTTCTCCATGCTTATGGGTGATGAGGTTGCACCACGCCGCGCGTTTATCGAGAAGAATGCAAAGTACGCAAGAATAGATACGTAGGATTTCGGAAGTTCGATTTCGGAATTTGTTGAATTTTTAAAGCCGCTTTTTGAGCGGCTTTTTTTGTTTTGTTATCACCACGTCATTGCGAGGAACGAAGTAATCTCTGCACTTGCTAATCAATGTCCTGAATGGTCGTTCCGGCTATCGCTAAATGAAATTTTCTTGTTGAATGTCTGTTGCAGAGATTGCTTTGTTCAATGACGCGCTGTAAAAATTACTTTTAAATTTATATACCTAAGTTTATTATATATATAATTATTTATATGTTTGTTTTATCATGAGCACGAATCCATTATTAAAAGGCACCCTGCATACTATTATTTTAAAGCTACTGGAAGGCAACAACCGGATGTATGGCTATGAGATAACACAAAAAGTTAAGGAAGCATCCGAAGGCGGTATCATGCTTACAGAGGGTGCGCTTTACCCCGCGTTGCATAAACTACAGGCCGAGGGCCTTTTAAAAGCTACTGTGGAGATTGTAGATGGCCGCGCCCGAAAATATTACCAGCTTACCGGGCATGGCGGCAAAGAAGCAACCGATAAAATTAACGAAGCCCAGGCATTTATTGATCAGCTGCAAAATATATTAAACATTAAACCCGCTGTGAAATGAAACCAACAGCCGATCAGCAATTTTTTTTAGGTGAATATTTACGGGAATATTTAGCGTACCGTGAAACGTATGCCGAGTTTTATGACCACATACTAACCGCTTTAGAAGGATATCCTGAAAATATATCTTTTTATACGGCCTTAAATAATATCATAGAGGAAGACTTTGGTGGGCTTGGAAATATACCGGTTATAGAGGCAAGGTATCAGCAGGAAACCTTGGTGGAAATGAAAAAAAGATATTGGAACTATCTGATGGAGTGTTTAAAATTTCCATCAATTAGTATTTTTATAATAAGCTCAATAATAATTTATTGGTTTGTTAAGCAAGCATGGTTCAATTTTTCTTTATTTTTTTGGATAGCTATTGCTATGTCTCTTTTTCAATCAATATTAAATAATATAAGATATATCAGGTTGGGTTATATCGTATGCTTTGGTTACGTGTTTGGTAATTCTAAAAGGTCAGTTAAGGATACTGGATTTACATGGTTAAAATATAGTATCGTGCCATTAATTATCTTATTCGCAGCATTTCAACACATCTTTGCTAATGATATATCTACAGATTGGTTTAAAAAAGCAGGTCCGATTGTTTTAACTATGATTTTTACAGCGTATACAATACACGCCGCTGCCTATTATAAAATATATCGGGATGAATTTAAAATAAGCATTGTATAATTATGAAACCAACCGAGCAACAAAAACTATGGTTACAGGATTACTTATATCATGTAATGCAGTATTGCGAAAACTTATGAAGAGGTTTACGACCAAAATTCAACAAATAATTGATTACCAATCATTTGTTAATTATGTTAACGAATGTTAAATAATAAGAATGATGCTTTTTATCCTTTACATTTAAAAAGCCAATACATAACTAAGTTTAGTAATAAAATCGTTACGTGATTTACTAAGAATTTAGTTATATATTGAACCAACCTAAACCTAAATTATGAAATTCACAACCCTGGCAACCATTGTGCTCTGCCTATGCGTTTTTACCTCCTTTGCGCAAAATTCGTACAGTATAAGAGGTTTTACTGTTGATACAGTTGCCAAAGCTAAATTAACAGCCACCGTTACCTTATTAGATGCAAAAGATTCTATCCTTGTTAAATTCACCCATGCTGCAGATGATGGTTCTTTTGCCATGAACGGCTTACCAGCCGGCAATTATTTATTATTAATTACCTACCCCGACTATGCAGATTATGTAGAAGGCTTTAACATTACACCTGCTAATAAGACGCATAACTTTGGCAATATAAGCATGGGCCTTAAATCGCGGATATTACAGGAGGTAATTATAAAGGGAACGGTAAGTGCTATTAAAATTAAGGGAGATACTACCGAATTTAATGCCAAAGCTTATGTAATACAACCTAACTCGAAGGTAGAGGACCTGCTAAAGCAATTGCCGGGTATGGAGGTTGATAAGGATGGAAAGATAACTTTTCAGGGCGAGAAGATAAGTAAGGTATTGGTTGATGGTGAAGAGTTTTTTGGGGATGACCCTAAACTGGTTACCCAAAATTTGCGCGGCGACATGGTAGATAAAATACAGGTGTATGATAAAAAAAGCGACCAGGCCGCGTTTACCGGGATAGACGATGGGGTAAAAAATAAAGTGCTTAATGTTAAGCTTAAAGAAGATAAAAAGAATGGCACTTTTGGCAAAATTGATGCCGGGCTGGGCACAAATAGGTATAATGAAGTGCAGGCCATGTATAACCGTTTTAAAAATAAAGCCAAATTTTCGGCCTATGCTACTACGGCTAACGATGGTAAACAGGGCCTGGGTTTTCAGGACAACGCAAAGTTAGGCACATCAGGCAGTAACGTGCAGATAAGTGATGACGGTGGAGGCATTAGCATATTTGGCGGACAGGACGACGTAGATGGTGGCTTTGGTACCTATTTTGGTACAGGTGTGCCGTTATCCAGAACTTCGGGCGTACATTATGACAATAAGTGGAATAACGATAAGCAATCCATCAATACCAATTATAAAGCTGGATCGTTAGAAGTTAACACAGATCAGACAACCTTACAGCAGCGTACTTTGGGTAACGATATATCTAATACGGATAACGTTTCTCACTCGCATAATTTTACTTTCAGGCAAAAACTGGATGCCGTTTATTTAACCGCGTTAAGCCCAACCGCCAACCTTAAAATTGACGTTAACGGTACGGATAAAAATACAGATTCGCATAGTAATGGTGTTACTTCTTTATCCGATGGTAATAATACCTTAATAAATAGAAATACCAATACCAATAGCAGTAAAGGCGACCAGCAACTATTTAATGCCAGTGCGTTTTATACCAAGAAATTTAAAACTATTGGCCGTACCTTTTCCTGGAATGTGAATGGTACTTATACCAAAAGCACTTCTACTGCCTATCAATACAATGACATATTTTACACCTCAACAAGTACGGATAGTATAGTTAATCAATATAAACCTACTACACTTATCAGCACGGTATTGAATAGTAACATGACCTACACTGAACCAATAACCAAGAAATTTGCCCTTACTTTTAATTATGGTACCGGGTTAAATAACAGCACATCTGACAGGGAGTCATTCAATAAGTCAACTTCAGGCAATTATGATGTATTTGACCCTGTTTATAGTAATGATTATAAATTTGACCAGTTAACCAATCAATTAGGTGCCGTGTTTAACTATCGTACCGGAACTTCTATTATCACCTTCGGTACCCGTACATCCATTGTAAATTTTAAACAGGTTGATGAGTTTACAGGCATAGCTTATAAAAGAGATTTTGTTAACTGGATGCCGCAGGCAACTTACCAGTATCGCGTATCGCAAACCAAAGTATTTAATGTTAACTATAATGGTAATACGATACAGCCCCAGATAGGACAGTTACAACCCTTAAAAAGCAATGCAAATCCGTTAAATATTTTTGTTGGTAACCCTAACTTAATACCGGCATTTACTAACCGTATCAATGCCCGGTATACAGCCAATTATCCAATAACCAACCAAAACTTTTCAATAAGCGGTAATTTCAACATGACCTCCAACGAGATAAGTAGTAATAGTAGTTATGATATAACAACAGGTAAACAAGTTACACAGTTTATTAATTTAACTAATAAAACTCCTTATAATTATAACTTATCAGTAAATGGAGGTACAAAAATACAGGCTTGGGATATGAATATAAATGCGTCTTTAAATGAGGGTGGTAATGTTTATTATAATTATAATAATGGTATTTTAACTACAACTCATACTAATAATTACAATGCGTCAATTGGGTTTAACAAATATAAGGCCAGCAAATACAGTATCTATTTAAACGGCGGACCTAATTATACCCTGCAAAATATTTCGCCTAATAACAGTAATAATAATAATGCCTTTGGCTATAACTTAAACGGACAGGCAACTATTTATCTACCCGCTAATTATACAATATCGTCAGATATTAGTGATAGGTATACTGGCGCGACAAAAAATCTGCCTGCCAGTAGCCGTACTTTGTGGAACGCATCTTTCGGTAAAATGTTCCTGAAAGAAAAGAATTTAAAATTATCCATAGTAGCAAGTAACCTGCTCAACCAGGATCAAAATACAAGATACTCGGGTTACAGTTACACTACCCAAACCACGTATAACCAAATTCACCGGTATTTGATGTTTACTGTTACTTATGACTTTACAAAATTTGGTACTACTGATACCGCTAAAAAATAACATATCATGAAAGCAATTATTATATTTTTTATTGGCTTATTAACCGGCAGCACGGTTGTGGCCCAGCATGCTAAATTTATAACCACAGGTACTATTGAGTACGACAAAACCATAAACATGTTTGCCATAGCACGTGGCTTGTTAAATAAAAATGATGTATTTAGTAACCAGGCGTTTGAGCAATATCAAAAAAACCAGCCTCAATTTGTAAAGTTTAAGGGTAAATTAATTTTTAATAAAGACAAGACCTTATTTACAACAGAACGACCTATTGAAAATGTGGTAATCTTCCAGGCCAACCCGCTGGCTAACCAGTATAATACCACTTATGTTGATTTTTCATCAGGCATCAGCACGATATTAAGGAGCATACAGGGCCAGGACTTTTTAGTGAAGGATAGTATACGTAAAATAAAATGGCGGATTATGGGTGACACCCGCGAAATTGCCGGCTATACCTGCCGCGAGGCTCATGGTGTTGTGCAAGACTCTATATATGTGGTAGCATTTTACACCGATAAAATATGGGTTAGCGGCGGCCCCGAATCATTTTCGGGTTTACCGGGTATGATATTGCAAGTGACATTACCACGTGAGCATGTAACCTGGGCAGCCACGAAAGTAACTATAGAGCCAGTTCCGGATGCTGCACTAACACCTCCGCAAAAAGGGAAACCAATTTCTAATAAGCAATTAGTAGAGACTTTGCGCGCGGCTTTTAGTGCCAGGGGCTCCACCGGAAAATATCAGCTAAAAATATTTACGCTTTGATAATGATTGAATAAGCGTATACAGGTGTATATGGGTGTATACGGGTGTATACGGTACCGTATACACCTACACTTTGAATTCACTTAGTAATTAAAAAGGATACCCAATAGCCAGGTTAAACACAGCGTTTGATCCATGCCAGCCTGATCCGGTATAGTTTACGCCATCAATAATACCGGTATTATTGGTTTTAGGCTTTAATACCGGGAAACCCATATCGGTACGCAAGATCAATACCGAAAGGTTAAAGCGCAGGCCAAAGCCAACGTCGGCCGCTATTTGGCTCAAAAAGTTTTTACCAAACGCGGCGCCGGGCAGGCCATAATGGGGCCTCATCAGCCATATATTACCGGCATCAACAAACAGCGCGCCTTCTACAATACTGAACAATTTAGGGCGGTACTCTATATTTCCTTCAATCTTGATATCGCCCGATTCATCAGGCAAAAACTGGCTGCCGCTGGTTACCGAACCAGGTGGATAATAAGAGCCGGGGCCAATAGACCTGGCCTGGAAACCGCGTAAACTATTTGGTCCACCGATAAAAAATTGTTGGGTGTAAGGTAAAATGGTAGAGTTGCCATACGGTAACCCAACATCAACCATAAAGCGGGCAGCAACTTTACTGCCGGGCCCTAACTTATGGAAGAAGCGGAACTCGTTTTCCAATTTGATATATTGATCAAATGGGGTACCAAATAGTTTGCTCACCTTACCTTTTAAGGTATCGGCTCCGGTTAATATACCATATACATTACCCGACAGGCTAAGCTTACTCATGTAGTAAATACTATTGATGCGGAAATCCTCGGTCGTATTATCATAAGTATAACTATAACTTGAGCCGAATGTAAATTGGTTATTAATTACATGGGTTAATGTTGGATTGCGCGTTTTACGAATGCTATCCTGGTAAAGCTGGCTAATATTGGCTGCATCAACATACGTTACTTCTAACAAATTAAATACATTTTGCTTATGCAGGTTAGGTTTCCATTGATAACCCCATGAGCCGTTAAATGAATTTAAGGTATAAAGTTGCGAACGGTCAATTAAAGTATATCCTGTTGTCAACACCGTTCTGGGGATAAATGCATTATTTGTTTTAAAATCAAACGGACTTATAAACCGCGGCCATGACATGGATGGTTGTACGCCAAACTGGTAAACATTAAACCCGTTATGATAGCTGCCGAATTGCTTGTCGGTACTGGTAAAAAAAGTAAGTGTGAACAGCTCGCCGCCTTTAAAAGTATTTTTATTTTTAAACGTCAGGTTAAATTGTGTACCGTCATAGTTTGCAGATGTTTGGCGGGCAATTATTTCGGCAGTAAGCGATTTCCGTTTAGATTGTGTTAAAAAGTAATAGATATCCAGCTTGGCCGAGTCGGGCGTAACATCTTCAAAGCGATTTTTAACAAAGCTAAATGGCCCAAGTTCAATAAACCTGTTTAAGCTATTATTATGTGCGGTACGGTTGTACACATCGCCGGGGTGCAGCAACACTGTATTTTTAAATAAAAACGGTCTTACAGATTTTTTTGGGTCGATAACATTATACCAACGATATTTCTCGGCCGAATCTAATTTAAGTGAGGTATCCCTTAATGAATATTTAGGATATACATAAATGTTCCTTATCTGGTATATCCATCGGGCCTGGTCGGGTGTGGTTTCTTTAACCTTTACAAACATATCCACCTGATGATTGGCAATGGTGCTATCGTACCGCATGATCAGGTTGTCGGGCGAAAAATAAAAGAAACCCTTTTCTTTTAAACGGGCATCAATACGTATGCGCTCGGCTTTAATAACATCCAGGTCATACCTGTCGCCAACCTTTAATAAACTTTGTGCAGCCGTGCCGGTAACCGCGGTATCCAGGTCATCCTTTTCTGTCGGGAACACTATTTTACGATAATGATAAGCCGGGCCGGTTTGCGTAGTATATACGGCCTTTGCCACCTTCGAGCCTTTTTTACTTACGGTATCGCCATTTACCTGTGCAACAAAATAACCTTCATTTTGTAACCTGTTTTGTAGTATACTACTGTTTTTTTCCAGGTCGACTGTATTTACCAAAACAGGGGGCTCTCCAAAGTGGGTATTTAAATAGTGCCTTAAGCCGCGTACTTTGTTTGTTCTTGTTTTGTTATATATCCATAACTTATATCGTAACCCTAAAATAGTAGTGTTTGGTTTGGGCCGTAACATGGCCAATAGCTCGGCGTTTAAAGCTTTTGCATCGCTTTTTTTAATATCCTTATCTACAATTTTTACTTGGCTGCCGGTATATAGCTTTTGCCCCGGAGCCAAATATTTGGTTGTGCTGCAGGCGCTTATAAAGGCGACAAATAAAATAATAAGTATATATCTAAGCTTGGTCATAAGTTAATTTGATGGTTGTTGCGCCGGTTTATCTGCAGGCTGCACATCTGCAACGGTTGCATCATGTTGTTTATCGGCTTCTTTCTTTTGCTTGTTTTTTTCTTTTTCTTTTTGCCTGTATTCTTTCAGCATATCCCTGTCTTGTTTAGGCTTTCTCTTAAACAGTTCTAAGAACCGGTTATAAGTAAAAGTTAACGCGAAGGCTACGCCGGTTTCAATTACCTGGCCCTCTACTACAATAAATTCATCACGGCGATAAGCGCGTATCATATAGCGGCCATCTTGTGTTAATTTATAATTTACCGATAGGTTACCCGCAATGCTGGTTGATTTTTGCCCCGGCTGGTTTTGTCCCTCAAGGTTAAAGTTGTTGCCAACTGTAACCGTTAAGCGGTCATTTAAAAATTGTTTAGATAAGCCAACATTCAGATCCGTTCGGTTTTGTTGGACCCCGGTTGAGTAATCAGCCCCCGATGTTACACCAAAGCTTAATTGCACTCCGCCAATAAGATTGCCTGCCAGTTTGTTTAACTGGTCTGACAATAAACCGCTCACGCTATTACGTATAACGCCACTAACACCGGCGCCACCGCCAAGGCTTTGTAAAGGATTATCGCCAATAAAATGGCCCAATACTAACACGCCCAGCACCTGTTTATTCATTTCATTAGGATCTTGCCGTATTTGCGATAGCCGGGTGTTAACGTTGGTAACTACATCCGGCGATACCGTATAGTTACTGTCAGGCAGCACAATATCAAAGCTGATATCCGGTTTCATTAATTCATTCTTTAAGTTAAGGTCAACATTAAATGGTAGTTTTTGCTTATACATGGTGGTGGTTATAGCATCGCCGCCTAACTGATCATTCACCAGATCGATAGGAGGTACATTGGCTACGTATATAGCAGTAAGGTTAATATTCGCGGTGGTTGGGTCGCCCGTCCAGGTTATGGTACTGCCTTTACGGAAATTAAATTTACGCTTCACTGTAGCATAGGCCAGGTTGTATGAACCTTGTTCAACTGTATAAGTGCCGGTAAGGTTTATTTTTCCGCTTGGGTCAATACCGCCATTCAGGCGCGCCTCGCCTTTAAGCTGTACTACATCGCCATTACGTTCATCAACCACTATATTAAAGTTGGCAGCCTTATTTATGATGATTGTTGCATTAACATCCAATCCAACTAAGCTCGTTTTTTTAAGTGAATCAAGCTGCTTGGCCAACATTATAGAATCCAGCTTGGGCGCATTTTCATTAATAACTTCCACAACCCCGGTCCTGTCTTCCAGGCCCGGGTCGTTTTGTGGTAAAACAAAGGTCATATCGGTTTTATCATTAACCGTTAAATTAGCGTCAACCCGTGGCGAGCTCTTTGTGCCGCGTATCTGTATCCGGGTATCTATGTATAATTTACCGTAGAATAATTTATTATTTGCCTGGGTAGAATTTACTACCCTGAAATTTTGCGCGTTTATATCAATACCGAATTTAAAATCGGTAAAGGTTTTGGTGTACAAGGTACCGGTAACAATGGCTTTGTTTCCTGTGGAATCTACCAGCGTAAAATCTCTAAACAATATACCGTCCTCATTAAACGTAATAGTCTCTTTCGGCATGTTGAAATAAGAATTCAGCATAGCCACATTAAAGCCCACCTGGTTAAAATTAACATCGCCGCGTATAACCGGCGCAGTGGTTGTGCCGGTCATTTTTAATTGCCCGCTCAGGGTGCCTTTGGCATTACGGATGCTGCCAAAGCTAAAGCCCTCTATACTTTTCATATTAAGCTGCACTATGTTTAAGTTAAGATCGAACTTGCTTTGGGGGCCGGTATAGTATAAACCATTCAGATCAACCTGGTTGCCTTTGCCGGTTATACTCATGGTAGCGGCATAAGCATTTTGAGCCTGGTTATTTACTTTAAGGACAATATTGCCTACAGTATCGCCTTTAAAGCTAAAATCGGTAATGTTTAGGGCCGATGTAAACTTAGGCGATTTTTGGAAGTCGCTGATATTGGCATCGCCGTTTATTATCCCGCCAACTTGTAAAGAATCCTGCTGGGCCATACGGGTTAAAGTCTCGATATGGAAATTCTGGAAGCTAACTTTAACAGGCGAGTTCATCTGGGCAGATGTGCTGTTAACACTCAATACCTGGTTGATGCTGGTGATGGTAAAATTACGGGCTAAAATACCTTTGCTGCCAAACTGTAAAGCGTTATCAGCATTTACGGCCCAGGGTATATAATTAAACATCACGCCATTTTGCAGGAAGCTAAACTGGTACTCATTTGGCAATACGCTAAATACACCTGCCATGCGATAACGCTCTTTCCGGGTGGCATCACGCACCTGTAAACTGATGTTAAGCTTATTGTTTTGCGCGTTGCCGGTAATGCTTGGGTATAGCAGATCAAGAGAGGATGAAACTTTTACTTCATCAACCGTTAAACTATAATTAAGCGCGTTATTGCCTGTGTTAATATTTAGCTTTCCGTTATTTATAACCTCGGTACCATACACTATTTTCGGCATGGTGCCATTTACTACCAGTTCGCCGGTCGCGCTGTTAAAGCGGCCCGTAATATTAACCGGCTCCAATTGTTTAAGCGTAGGTGCAAATTGGGCAACTAACGGCGTTTTTACAATTCGCGCGGCAAAAGTAAACTGTTGCGGCGAGTAGGTTGGTTTGCCTTTAGGTGCTGCTTTGGCTATATGTGTGTCAAAATATTTGTCTATAACATCTTGCACAGCAGGAGCTATTTGCGTCAGTTTATATTTGCCGCCCATGCGCGCCGTTAAGAACGGAGTTTTTAAACGCAGTGTACTGCTATCCGCATTCGCGGTGGATACCAGGCTGATGGTATCTATTCTGATACGCTGAGCGCTGTCTGTCACTAACAGATCCGTCACCTTAATATTAGCGTTCAGGTAATCCGGGTCGGCAGTGGGTAGATCAGCAATAACCTTTCCATGCAAACGTATGGAAGAAGAAGTAAGATGCAGTTTTTGCAGGTTAATGCTATCCAGTAATAAAGTGGCATTAACAGATGGATACTTTTTATTCATATTAGCTTTAGCATTCAGGCTAAAGTTAATGTTAGGGTCCTTCATGCGCGAGCTAACTACATAATTACCATTGGTAGCAGTGCCGTTAAGTTGCAGGTTTTGATAATTATACCCTTTAATGTAGGCTTTAGCAACATTGCCATCAAACTGCAGGCTGGCCTTTTTGGGGTCAAGCCCTCGCCCTTTAATATTGGCAGATAACGTAACCATGCCCACCATTTGCGGCTGTTTGGTCAACGCGCCAACATTCAGATCATTCGCTTTTATATTGGCCGTATACGTCGCGCCTGTTTTACTGTTACCTTTTTTCATGGCCGCAACCAGATCCATAGCGCCGTAGCTTGAACGAAGATTCAATTTAGTATTAAAATTATTCGTGTTGCCTTTAAAGTTTCCCTTTAAATTCATGCTTGCAGGGATGCTTACAGATGATGGAATGGTGCCGGCAGGAATAAGTTTGGCTATATCGGTTTGGCTGGTATTAAAGTCGAATATGTTTACATCAAAATAGGCCTTATTCATATCAGGCAGGCCCTTTAATTTGGCGGACGCTTTGATGTGGGTATTGCTTAATCCGCGTATGTCCAGCTCAGGAATATTAAGGTTATTTACCTGCCCGGATACTTTCCCGTTAATAGTAAATACCGAGTTTGGCGAATTTTTAAATGGCTCCATACTGCTCATAGTCGGCATCAACAACAACACATCTTTTAAACTTAGTTTGCTGCCATCTAAGTTGGCAATAACACGTAACAGCCCAATGTTTTTAGTGATGGCTGCAATGGATGGGTAGCTAACCTGCACTTGTTTTTGTAACCTGGTTTGCGGTGTTTCAACCAATAGGTCGTTCAGGTAAGCGTTGGTTGGCCCGTAAAAGAAAGCGGTATGGAACTTTCTGATAGATAACCCGCTCTTGTCATTAAAAGTTAACGAATTTATTTTTCCTGAAAGCGTATCCGGGTTATAAGCGATATTCTCTGCCTCTGCATTCAAATTACGGATGTGCATATGCGCAAAATCCAATCCTTTGGCAATTGGTTTTTGTGCATCATTATCATACTTAATATCATCATTAGTAAAGCTGATCTTTGCGAGTGTGGCTGTCCACCCATTTTTGTTTGGGTTAGAAGTTAGCGTGTCTAATTTTTTTATGGTTTTAACCACTGCTTTTTTAACGGTTTGTGGCTTCGCGAAAGTAAGCGCGACTTTAGTGTCATTCAACTCAATGTTTTTTATGCCTACCTTTTGATTTCTCAGGTCTATCTTATCCATCTCCACCAAAAACTTACTCAGATCAACATTGGCAGCCATTTCGCCGCTGCGATAAACCACGTAAACTTTTGATACATCTATGGTTCCCAGGTTAAGTTCCATATTCAACGGTTTAACGGCAGTGTCAATCTTAGCAGCTTGCGCTATTGATGAGCCCGTTGGTGTTTGTATAATGCGCGCGTTAACACCTGACAGGTTGATCTTTGGTATAGTAAACTTCATCTTATCCATATCAAAATCTTTGATACGGGTATCAAAATGGCCAAGCAGGAATTTTACATCATTACCGGTGGTTAGGTCTTTATAGGATATATTTATACGATCGAGGACGATCTTATCCATCGAAAACTTCATGGTCGAAGTTGTATCGGCAGGTTTAACCGCTTTCTTCTGTTCGCCGGTAAAAGCTTTCAGGATATAATCGAAATTGAAAACACTGTCTTTACCGCGGCTTATTTTGGCGGTTACTCCCTGCAGGTTAATTTCGTTGATCTCTACCTTATGATGCAGCAATTGCAACATGCTGATATCAACCTTTAATTTATCGCCGGCTATAAGGGTATCTTTTTTCTGATCTTCGAAATATACACTATCCAAAATCAGCAGTTTGGGCAGGCCTAAACTTATATGGCCTATTTTAACCTTTGTGTGGATTTTATTTTGTAAAAAAACAACGGCCTTGTCTTTCGCGAAGTTTTGAACAGCAGGTATTTGTATTAAAATGACTACAAGCAACACCAGAAAGATGACACTTGCAATTATCCAAAGAATGGTCTTTAAAGCTATGCGTCCAAATCGTCCCAATTTTATAGATGTTGCAAAGGTTATTAGTATTATTATAAGTATTATATGCAAAAAGTATGCTAAAGTAGCCCCTTTCTAATAAAGTAGGGGGCTTGCTCAATTTTTCAACAACTGTAAACCTCATCTTGTTTTTTGGTAGATTTGTATTCATCCAAAAGTTTATAGGATTACTATGCCCGATTTTTCGCACTTACACGTACATACCCAGTTTTCATTGCTTGACGGCGCTGCTGATATATCTAAGTTATATAAAAAAGCGGCTGCGGATGGTATGAAGGCTTTGGCTATTACCGACCACGGTAATATGTTTGGCGCATTTAAGTTTGTGGCCGAAGCAGGTAAGCATAATATTAAACCCATAGTAGGCTGCGAGTTTTATGTGGTAGAAGACAGACATAAAAAACAATTTACCAAAGAAAAGAAAGACGTACGCCGTCACCAGTTATTGTTGGCAAAAAATCCACAGGGTTACAAAAATCTGGTAAAGATCTGTTCTTTAGGTTATATGGAGGGCCTTTACAGCAAATGGCCGCGTGTTGATAAGGAGCTTATTGAAAAATATCATGAAGGCTTAATTGCTACTACCTGCTGCATTGGTGCATCTGTACCGCAAGCAATATTGAGACAAACAGAAGATGAAGCCGAAGCCGAATTTAAATGGTGGCTGGATCTTTTTGGTGAGGACTATTATATAGAATTGCAGCGCCATGATATCCCCGAGCAGCATACAGTTAACGCGGTATTGCTTAAATACGCTAAAAAATATAATGTAAAAGTTATTTGTTCTAACGATTCACACTATGTAGATCAGCAGGACTCGAACGCGCATGATATTTTACTATGCGTAAATACGGGCGATATGCAAAGCACGCCGATAGCTACCGATGAAGAAGGTGGTAAAGGCTATCGGTTTGGTTTCCCTAATGACCAGTTTTATTTTAAAACGCAGGAAGAAATGGGCAAACTGTTTCATGACCTGCCCGAATCATTAGATAATACCAACGAGATTGTTGACAAGGTTGAGGTGCTTAAATTAAAGCGCGACATATTACTGCCAAACTTTGTTATCCCTAACGAATTTAATATACATACCACCGCTGATGCGGATACCCTCAACCAATGGGAATATTTAAAGCACTTAACCTTTACCGGGGCTAAAGAGCGCTATGTTGACCTAACTCCCGAAGTTGAAGAACGTATCAACTTCGAGCTTTTCACCATCCGCACTATGGGCTTTGCCGGTTACTTTTTAATTGTAGCCGACTTTATCAGGCATGGCCGTGATATAGGTGTGTTTATTGGTCCCGGTCGTGGTTCGGCAGCGGGGTCGGTGGTTGCTTATTGTACGGGGATAACCAATATTGATCCGTTAAAGTATAATCTGCTATTCGAAAGATTTTTGAACCCCGACCGTAAGTCGATGCCCGATATTGATACGGACTTTGATGATGCCGGCCGCCAGAAAGTTATTGACTATGTAGTTGATAAATACGGCAAAAACCAGGTAGCGCAAATTATCACCTATGGCTCCATGGCCGCACGTACCAGCATACAGGATGTGGGCCGGGTGCTGGATATGCCGTTATCAGATGTAAATGCGCTGAAAAAACTTGTTCCCGAAACGTTGGGTATTACCCTGCAAGGCGCTATTGACCAGGTACCCGAATTGCAGGCAATCTATAAAGCTACGGACCTGCGCGGAATTGTTTTGCGTGAGGCGGCAAAGCTGGAAGGCTCTGTACGTAATACAGGCGTGCACGCTGCGGGTATTATTATTGCACCTTACGATTTGACAGACATTGTTCCTGTCGCGGTAGCTAAAGACTCTGACCTGTTGGTTACTCAATATGATGGCCGTGTTATTGAAGATGCCGGCGTTATCAAGATGGACTTTTTAGGTTTGAAAACTTTAACCATTTTGAAAGACGCGTTAAGGCTCATCAAACAAAATCACGATGTAACCATCGATATAGATTATATACCACTGGATGACCTGAAAACCTTTGAGCTTTACCAGCGCGGCGATACCAACGGCACTTTCCAGTTTGAAAGCGACGGAATGCAAATGTACCTGCGCGATCTGAAGCCCGATAAGTTTGAAGACTTAATAGCCATGAATGCCCTGTACCGCCCGGGGCCGATAGAATATATACCATCATTTATTAAGCGTAAGCATGGCTATGAACCGGTAGCTTTTGATCTTCCGGATATGGAAGAATACCTGGGCGAAACCTATGGTATTACCGTTTACCAGGAACAGGTGATGCTTTTATCGCAAAAACTGGCAGGTTTTAGTAAAGGCGATGCCGACGTATTGCGTAAGGCAATGGGTAAAAAGCAAATTGAGGTGCTTAATAAAATGGAGTCGCAGTTTATGGAGGGCGCCACCGCAAAAGGTCACCCTAAAGATAAACTAACCAAAGTTTGGAATGACTGGAAAGCATTTGCCCAGTACGCGTTCAATAAATCACACTCTACCTGTTATGCCTTTGTGGCCTACCAAACGGCCTATTTAAAAGCGCATTACCCGTCTGAGTATATGGCCGCGGTTTTAAATAATCAAAATAATATGGAGAAGATAACCTTCTTTATGGAAGAGTGCCGTAGGATGGGGGTTGAGGTTTTAGGACCGGATATTAATGAGTCGGACATGGCTTTCGCGGTTAACAAAAAGGGCCAGGTCCGTTTTGGATTGACCGGTGTTAAAGGCGTAGGTGATAAAGCAGTTGAAAGCATTATTGAAGAACGTTTGGAACGTGGCCCGTACAAATCAGTATATGATTTCGCCCAGCGCTCAAACACACGCAGTGTAAACCGTAAATCATACGAGAACCTGGTTTATGGGGGCGCATTTGATGAGTTTGGTTTGAACCGGGCGCAGTTCTTCGCCAAAACAGAGAATGGTATTTTAACAGGTGTTGAGCGTTTAATAAAATATGCTAACGATTATCAGAATACACAAAGCACCACACAGTCGTCGTTATTTGGCGGTTCAGTAGCATCCTATATACCCGAGCCATCCATGCCCGATGCAGAAGAATGGCCTTTAATAGAAAAGCTTAAATACGAGAAAGAAGTTATCGGCATATACCTAACCGGCCACCCGCTTGATAATTATAAGCTGGAGATGGAAAAGTATTGCAATACTACTATCAGCGAGTTGAAAAATATGCAGAAAGCACGTTCGGGCGAAGGGGGTGAAGAGGTAATGGCAGCCTTTGCACAATTACGTAAGCGGGGCGAGGTTTATATTGGCGGGTTGGTAGGCAACGTTCAGCATAAAATGACCAAGACCGGTAAGCCTTTCGGCACTTTTGTGTTAGAGGATTATAATGAATCGTACGAGTTCGCGCTGTTTGGCGAGGATTATGTAAAATTCAGGAACCTGATGGTTGATGGTTACTTCCTGCATATTAAAGGAAATATCGAAGAGAAATTTCGCCAGAAAGATAACTGGGACCTGCGTATAGCTACCATGAGCCTGTTATCAGAAATGCGCGATAAGTTAACCAAATCTCTAACCGTGTATTTGGAGTTGAATGCTTTAAACGACCAGCTATTAACGCATATACAGGAGGTGATTGAAACCAACAATCAAAAATATCCAATGAAAAACTGTACGCTGCGTTTCAAGATACGTGATGAGGCTATGCTGGTAGAAATGCCTTCGAAAACCTATAAGGTAAACCCGAGTGATGATTTAATGGCTGATATTTTGAGCTTGACTAATTCGGCAGCGGTGTTGAATTGATAAAGTGGAATTATAAAGTTACTGAGAGACTGTCTAAAAAAAACGATAAGAAAGGCGTCATTGCGAGGAACGAAGCAATCTCTATGTAGGACATTCAAACAAGAGTTTGCCTTTTTGAGCTGGGCCTTGAATAACATTTTTCACTATTGATTAGCGAGTGCAGAGATTGCTTCGTTCCTCGCAATGACGGCGTGGTTTGTAATTTAGATATATATTTGAATGAAATTTAGATAGTTTGTAAGTCAAAAAATAATATTCTCTCAGGTGTCTCAGTGAGAGACTCTTTCGTCACCCCAAAATCAAAGTGCATAAATATACCTGTTGTTAGTAATTTCTTTGTCAGATTGTCAGGTATACACTTGTGGCAAGCAATTTGAATAGTATATATTTGTATAACATAAATAAAGAAAAATTATGGCTTTAGAAATAACTGACGCAAACTTTGAAGAGCTTGTGCTTAAATCAGATAAACCGGTATTGGTAGACTTTTGGGCAGAATGGTGTGGCCCTTGTAGAATGGTTGGTCCGGTGGTTGAAGAAATATCAAAAGAATATGCCGACACAGCTGTTGTAGGCAAGGTAAATGTTGATAACAACCCGGGTATATCTGTAAAATATGGTATCCGCAATATCCCTGCTTTATTATACTTTAAAAACGGCGAAATTGTAGACAAACAAATTGGTGCAGTACCAAAATCTGTATTAGCAGGTAAATTAGATAAGCAATTGGCTTAATCATTATATCATAAAGTATTTAAAAAGCGTTACAATTTTGTAACGCTTTTTTTGTTTATATAATTGTACTTTTAGTGGTAATGAAGCTACCATGTACTTTGTTAAGTTTTATTTTGATGCACATGGTGGTTTTGTTTCTTTATATTGTATGTCGCAACTAAATGATGATCAGCAAATACGGCATTTAGCCAACCTCGAGCTTTTGGCCCGCCAGGTGGTTGAGGGTTTTATAACCGGTTTGCACCAAAGTCCGTTTCATGGTTTTTCGGTAGAGTTTGCCGAACACCGTTTATACAACAACGGCGAGTCGGTAAAAAATATCGACTGGAAACTACTTGCCCGTACCGATAAGTTGTTTGTTAAACAATTTGAGGAAGAGACCAACCTGCGCTGTTACTTATTACTGGATACATCATCGTCCATGAATTTCCCCGATAAGGGAATTGACAAATTGCAATTTTCCATCTATGCTATAGCCTCGCTCATGTACCTGTTCAAAAAACAGCGTGATGCGTTTGGGTTGTGCTTATTTTCGGATAAAATAGATTGGATGAGCCCGGTAAAATCGGCCTCTACACACCTGTTTTACTTATATGCCGAACTGGAGAAGTTGTATAGTAATCCTAAAACAAATACACAAACAAATATTACCAATGTATTGCACCATGTTGCCGAGCAAATACACCAGCGCTCATTGGTTATTATATTTAGCGATATGCTGGAGAATAATCTCGACTCCGAAAAAATGCAGGCATTATTTGCTGCAATCCAGCATTTAAAATTTAATAAGCATGAGGTAGTAATATTTAATGTGAACGATAAGCAAAAAGAGCAAAACTTTGACTTTGATAATCGTCCGCACCATTTTATTGATATAGAAAGCGGCGAAGAAGTAAAGGTGCATCCGGGTAAAATACGCCACGCGTACCAAACCTCATTACAACATTACAAGCGCGAGTTAGAACTAAAGTGTGCCCAATACCATATTGATATAGTTGATGCAGCTATACAGGATGGATATTATAATATATTAAAGTCATACCTTATTAAACGCAATAGTATGGTATAAGTGGTTTAATTATTGCCAGTAATAGTTGCATATTAATAAATTACCTAATTAACTAAAAAAAATTAGCCAAATCAATTTATACATGTTTGTGTTAATTATAAAACTATTTTATAACATATATGAAGTTAGCTGTTGAACGTAAACCCGTAAGAGTTAATCCAGATCCTAAACGTGTTATTGCAAGATTCTTCTTTAATGGAAATGATCGCGCCAAGGAAGTGTTAGAGCGTGTAATTGGTATAAGCGAGGAAGTTGCTTTCAGTATCATTTCTCCATTATTACAGGAATACTCTAAACGACATAGAAACATTACCCGTGTTTTAAACCGCCATTGCAGTAAATTAAAGCCGCTTTTTACAGAACTTAATATTGATTACGATACACTTACCGTGTATCGTAAATTGCTTATTGGTTCGTACTTTACGCACGAATATTCCATTGAGTCTGCTGCGTTTTTTAATCCTTCAATAATCCAGGACCCTGATCAAACCGAATTATCGGAAGGCGAAAGACGTGTTATTATGAGTTTCAGGGCAGTAGGCGAGGGGCATATTTCATCTATTACTTTCCGCAGGGCACTGATAGATAAAAATAATAATATAACAGTTTTGCCAGCCGGTAATTATATTGATGAGGCTGAAATTGTTCGGAATGCGGTTTATAATAAAAAGCTATTTTTCGATAAAGCCGTTATTACCCAAATAAATATTGATGTGTTGAATGAGCTGGAATCAAAACTTGACCACCATTTTGAATACTCAAACCTGCGCCGTATAATAATCGACTCGCAAAGGCTGCAGGAAAGTGATATGAAAAAACTGGAGTATGATAAAGTATTATGGCTTGCTGATTCTTATTATGAAATAGTTTTCTCGCTTGATACAGATATATCAGACCGGGTAATTTTCCCTATATCTGAATATGAACGTAAAGGTATTGAAGATGCCCGATTTGTAGAATTTGTAAACGAGGATGGCAGCTGTGTTTATTATGCTACTTACACTGCTTACGATGGCGCATTGATAATGCCAAAACTATTACAAACAACCGATTTTTATAATTTTAAAATAATGCCTTTATATGGTGCCGGTGCCCAGAATAAAAATCTGGCTCTTTTCCCACGCAAAGTAAACGGCAAGTTTGTTATGATATCGCGTATTGATGGGTGCAATAATTATATCATGTATTCGGATAAGATCAATATATGGAAAAACCCCATCTTATTACAAAAACCAAAATTTAGCTGGGAATTTGTACAAATAGGCAACTGTGGTTCGCCTATTGAGACAAAACATGGCTGGATAGTGATAACTCATGGTGTGGGCCCCATGCGCCGCTATGTGCTGGGTGCAAGCTTGCTGAAGCTGGATGATCCGGCTGTTGAAATTGGAAGGCTTAAAGAACCCTTGCTTATTCCTAATAACGATGAGCGTGAAGGTTATGTGCCTAATGTTATTTATTCCTGCGGATCAATAATCAATAACAACAAACTTATTATACCCTACGGCTTATCAGATTATTCAACTTCATTTGCCGAGGTTGACCTGGATGAGCTAATGGCTAAGTTTAAAGAAGACGGATTGAGTTAGATTCGGCTTCATCTTTAATTAATATGTAGTAAATAATATACATTGTAACTACGTAAAATACACCCCCCTGCCTTTGCAGCTAATAGATAATCACTATTTAATAAACATAGTTTACAGTTTTATAACAATGTAAAAATTTGGCATAGCCATTGTTTAATAAATATTAGCACTATTTAATTAATAATGTGGATGTTATAATATTGCATGGAAAAAAATTATTAAGACTATGGATCATTTTAGGGAGATAAAAAACTGCCTTACCTGGCATAATGAGGGCAAGTTTGAGGTTGAGTTAATTAATGGGATAATAACAAGACTTAATTTTTGCGAACCCGGAAAGGGCACTGATGACACGGGCAAATGCCTTACATCAGTTAATTATAAATACTTGCAGGCAGTTCACTCCTGTCTTGGCGATCTGTTTACTTTTATTGAAGAAGAAAACAAAAGATTAGGATATAGTTATGCGCGCGAAGTTGAGATTGCGCAATATCATACAGGAGAGGAGATTCATGATAATTATCAATCTGAGACTAAACTAAGGCCATTGATTAATTATAATCATCAATTGGATGAAAACCCAATAGAAAATAAAGAATCTCTTGTAAGCCAGCAGGACCGTACACAACAGGATATAGAATTGATTGCTTAAAAAGGTTAAGCCCCTAAAATTTTATGGTAAAGCTTAAAATAATCAGCAGCCATTTTATCGCATGAAAATTGTGATGTGGCCCAGTTATAACAATCAATTCTTTTGATGTTTTTTAGATCCTCAACTGCATCTACAGCTTCATTAATTGTATTTACTAAAAAGCCGGTCTCTTTGTTCTTAATTAACTCGGGCATCGAGCCTTTATTGAAGGCAATTACCGGTGTGCCGCAAAGCATTGCTTCTGCCACGCTTAAACCAAATGGTTCATTAAAGTTAATGGGGTGTAGTAAGGCCATTGCATTTCCTAATAAAGCGTTTCTCTTTTTGGGTTCAGCGCTGCCTATGTAGTCAATTTGCTCACTAAGTTGTGGCTCTATTTTTTCTTTAAAATACCTCTCATCCTGAACAATGCCTGCTATTAATAGTTTACGCTTACTTTTTTTAGCAATTTCAATAGCTTCGGCAGTTCCTTTATCGGGGTGTATACGGCCAAAGTAAAGTAAGTAGTCTTCCGGATTATTGTTAAACTCAAAACCCGTAGCATCCAAACCGTTGTAAATGGTAGCTAAATAATTAAGCTCGGGGCTTCTGTCTGAATTACTTATAGAAACATAATTACCTGTAGAATTATACTTTTTATATACCGGAATAATATGTTGCGACGAAAACCCATGTATAGTTGTAATAATGGGTGTCTTTATCAACCTCGAATAGGTAAGTGGCAAAAAATCAAAATTGTTATGGATGATATCAAACTGGTTAGCCTTTTCCATCAGGTTACTGATGTGTAAGCACTCTAAAACTTTAGCATCCTGCGTGCGGTCTTCTTCATAACCTTTGTTACAAATAAAATCAAGCTTACCGGCTGTAATAGAATCGCCTGTTGCAAACAGGGTAATATCTATCCCGAGCTTTATTAAACCTTCTGCTATATTTGATGTTACCTGCTCCCATGGCCCATAATGCCTGGGCGGCGTGCGCCAGGCAACAGGGGCTAATATGGCTGCTTTCATCTAATACCTACCAATTTCTTCGAAACTTTGTTATACTCGTATTCCAGTTCAAATGCCTGCAATACTGTTAAGTGCGATATTAAATAAGCTAAGGTGCTTTCTGCACCTTGATTACGATTTATGCCTGTTGGTAATAACCCGTCGCAACAGCCTTTGGTTTCATGGTCATATAATGGTGCTCTTAAAGTGTTTTCACCAAGGAACCATTTATAGCATAAAAACATTTTTTCAATGTGTTCTGGCTTGCGGAATAGCTGGTAAGCCTGGAAATGCATCAATACCATAGCCATGGTCTCAATGGCCTGCTGGTCAAACGTTGGAAATTTACCGCCGCGATAATACCAGCCATCATTACCAACCGGGCTTAAATAACCATTTGATAGCGTTAAATTATCCAAAAAACTCATTGTTTTTAAAGCGATCTCTTTTACTCTTTCATTACCCGTTACATGGCAAGAATGTAATAGGGCCAATGGTAATATGGCATTGTCATAGGTCATGCTTTCTTCAAACCATTCCCAATCATCCGAGCGGGTTTTTTCGTATGCATCAACTAAAGGATTGGTAAGGCGCATTAACTCATTTATCATACCTTCATCAGTAGGGTGAAGTTGTAAATACATGCTTATGCCTATGATTGTATTGGCCATCCCTCTTAAATATTTTAAATTACAGAAATGAGGGAAAGATCGTTGAAATATCTCTGTAGCAAATTCACGGTATGAGTTATTTGAAGCATAGCCAATTAAATAACCCAGGCTCCAGATGGTACGGCCAAATGAATCTTCCGAACCAACCTCATCCAGGTATTCCCTGTTAAAACTTAAAAAATTGCGAAAATTACCGTCATCCGTTTGCATATAGTGGATATAGCTTAAATAGATAGGTAACAACTCGAATGCTTCTTTACTGTTATTACGCTGATAAGCCATCAGTGCCATAATTAATGCCCTTGAGTTATCATCTAAACAATAGCCTTCTTTTAAATTAGGTATGCCAAATTTAGCATGTTGTACAATACCGGTATCGTCAGTTAAACGCAAAACGTGGGTTAAACTAAACTTAGGCATTATTTCGGGGTCGACAATACTGTTTTTTAATATCTTATCCCTAAAATCATGCTCAAAGCAAGCCTCTTGTGCCACCTTAATAAATTCGGCACCTATAACAGGCCAACGTAAATGCAAACCATACTCGTATGCATTTTCTTTTAATTCGTTTAACACTCTTTCCTGGTCCAGCAATTCAATTACTATATCGGCAAGCGCGTCGGCATTTTTAAAATCGAATAATCTTCCTCGGTTATTAGCCAGCAATTCGGTTGCATGCCAATAGGGGGTAGATACTACTGCCGAACCGGCACCAATAGCATAAGATAATGTTCCGCTGGTTATTTGAGCCTCATTTAAATAAGGCGTAACATAAATTTCGGTTGCTGACAGGTATTGTATCAACTCTTCTTCGGTTACAAACTTGTTAATAAAACACAAGTTTTGCGATACGCCAAGTTGGTTTGCTAACGTTTTTAAGTGGTCCCTGTATTCCTCGCCCGAGTTTTTTATTACACCCGGATGTGTATTTCCTAAAACCACATACATCACGTCAGGATGTTTTTTAACTATACGCGGTAATGCTCTTACTACCGTTTCCAAGCCTTTGTTACGGCTTATTAAACCAAATGTTAGTAATACCCTGCGATTTTTAAATGGTGTTAAATTAAGGATCGGGTTATCTTCAGGAGCTTCCAAATCCGGAACGCCATGTTCAATTATTTGTATTTTTTCGATAGGGATGTCATAAACGTTTATTAGAAATTCCAATGCCCGTTTGCTCATTACAATTATTTTTGCCGACTGCTCGGCTACCTCGCGTATAATAACACGTTGTACATAGCTGGGATCTTTTAATACCGTATGTAGTATAGATATTAAAGGTTTTTCTAACCGGTTTAATAGCGGAAGTATGTATATCCCGCTCTCACCACCATAAATACCAAATTCGTGCTCTAGTATACAAGCATCGGCATTGCTGGTATTTATATAGTTAGCAGCCCTTATATAATCTTTTTGGTGGTTTTGGCGTATAGTATATTTTACTTCTTCGGGATATTCATATTCATGAACATTTTCAGAATCCGTTAATGCTACAATAAAATCGCCACGTAATAAATTTCCTCTTTCAGGAAAATTAGCGCCGATGGCGCGCATTAAACTTTGATTAAATGTCGCGATACCGCATTCACGGGGCGGATAGGTTGAGATGTAGGCTAATTTCATATTTTTTGGCAGTACGTTAATTCGGGTCATTTTTGTATTAGTAGATGTTTTTAAGTAATTGTATAGTAAACTGACTTTAAAAACGTGCAATTGTGACCAAAAAACTGTTGTTTTTACACTTTTAATGCACTTTTAACAGCATACCTGATATTTTGCATAAACCATACCAACATTATATTAATAGATTGAAGGATAGGAGAAACAAATAAGATATAACAGCCAGTTAATAATAATAACTTATTGCTTCTACGATTGTTTGACAAGATTTTTTAATTTCATCAGAAACTATAATTAGCGGGGGAGCTATGCGCATAGAATTATCGCAATGTAAAAACCAATCGGTAATTACCCCGTTCTCAATGCAACGGTCAATTATTTTTTTGTTGAGGTCAAAATTTTCCAGCTCAATAGCAAGCATCAGGCCTTTACCCCGAACTGCTTTTATTGCCGGGTGGATCAATAAGCTGCGCATCAGGGTTTCTTTTTCCGGTACTGTTGCCGTTAAATTCTCATTGATCAATACTTCAAGAGCTGCCAGCCCTGCAGCACAGCATACCGGGTGCCCGCCAAAAGTAGTTATATGACCTAAGATAGGATTTTCTTTAAATGCAGACATTATTTGGTTTGATGCTATAAACGCGCCTATAGGCATGCCGCCGCCCAGTGCTTTGGCCAGCAACAATATATCAGGCACAATACCAAAATGTTCAAAGGCAAACAGTTTTCCGGTACGGCCAAAGGCCGCTTGTATTTCATCTAATATTAATAACGTTCCGGTTTCATCGCAACGCTTGCGCAGAGCTTGCATATAGGCAACATCCGGAACACGTATACCTGCTTCGCCCTGTATGGTCTCAATAATAACGCACGCGGTTTGATTGGTAACCAGGGCAAGGTCATTGATATTATTAAACCGGATAAAATTAATCCCCGGTAATAACGGGCGATAAGCTTGTTTAAAATCTTCATTGCCCATTACGCTCAACGCGCCATGCGTGCTGCCATGATAAGAGTTATAACAGGCGACGATTTGCTGCCGGCCGGTATAGCGCTTAGCCAATTTTAGCGCGCCTTCAACTGCTTCGGTACCCGAGTTTACAAAGTATACCGATTGTAAGTTTTCAGGAAGCAGCGAAACTAACTTCTCTGCAAAGCGTACTTGTGGTGTTTGTACATATTCGCCATATACCATTAGGTGCATATATTTATCAACCTGTTGTTTAATGGCATTAATAACATATGGATTGCTATGACCCAAATTGCTCACGCCTATACCAGATATAAGGTCGATATAAGCTTTCCCCTTTATGTCATATAAGTTTACCCCTTCGGCACGTTCAAATTCCAGCAGAAGCGGAAAGTCTGTGGTTTGCGCGTTATTGGCTAAAAATAGTTGGCGAAGAGTAAGCATATTGCCCAAAAATACAAAAGGCTTACCACTTATGCGGTAAGCCTTTTATTGTTGTATGAATATTTCTTATTTAGGCTGCTCGTGTAGCTTCCTTATCAGCTCATCGGTAAATTCGCGTTCGCTTTTTATCAATTGGCTTACTTTTTCGGGAGGTAATATTTTTAAAAACTCATCATTATAATGCTTGCGTATGTTTATCAGTTGCGCATCATAATCCATATCTTTTTTAATTTGTTCGGATCCGTTAGCCTGCGCGTCCGAATTGTTCAGGCGTTTTAATCTCCTAACTTCAAAAAGCTCATTCTGGTACTGTCTGTACATGGGCCAAAATCTTTCACCCTGTTCGCGCGAAAGCGAAAGCTGCTGGCCAATAAAGCTTTCTTTAACAACCTGTATGCGGCGCATACCAGGATTTGGTTGCTTTATAACCCTGTTATTAAAATTTTGCCGCTGTACTGGCATATGTAAATTTTGCGCAAAAGCAGTACAACTAATAAACAATATTAATATAACAAAGATATGTTTAGCAAACTTATTCATTTGTTATAGCTCATTATTGATTGTTATCTGTATAATCTTGTAAAGCTGCTTTTAAATCAGCTGCGTTAACCGGCAGGTTTTCGTCTGTAACGGTGTGTTGGGTTTCATTGGCATCAACGTTTTCATCCAAATAACTTTGAATTTCATTTACCGGAACTGCCGATAATTCTTTATGTAAAAAAGAACGGTCATGAATAGCCGTAGGCGATTGCAGCTGAAAAAAAAGGCCGGTACCTAACATTAAAATAACACACGCGGCAGTAGCATATTTAAAAGCGGTTGATGATATCATTCTAATCATCGCGCTTTTGGGTTTTACTACACCCTGGTTAACGGTTTTGTTTAATATGTTTTTATTTAATTGGCTAAAATAATTCTGCGGAACTGTAAATGTATCTTCGGCATTATTTACTGCCTGTTCAATCAATAAACGGTTTTGTATTTTACTTTTTAACTCCTCAAAATAATTTGCCGGAACAGTAAAGCCCGTGTTTTCCGGGTTTAAAATAGTTTCAATATTAATTCTGCTTTTTATAGTACTGCCCAGGTCCTCAAAATAATTTTCAGGAACGGTAAAACCATTTAAAGGTGTAGTGTTTTTTATTTCATCCAGTTTAATACCCGATATGATGCGCTCTTTCAGCCCATCAAAATAGCCATCAGGCACTGTGAACGCATTAGTTGTGCTAACTTGTTTTAGTGACAAATAATCATCCAGCCATTCTTTATTTTCCATATCGCTTGCCATAATTACTTTTAGATGAAATTTATATGAAAAGGTTTAAACGCAATTTAAATTTAGTCTTCTGCCAATAAAATGGCCTCAATTTTTTTCACCGCCAAATGAAATGAAGCTTTTAACGCCCCCACACTTGTACCCAGCACTTGCGACATTTCTTCATACTTCATATCTTCATAATACTTCATATTAAATACCAGCCGTTGTTTTTCGGGCAAGGTAATTATGGCATTCTGTAATTTTTTTTGTGCTGCATCACCATTAAAATAGGTAGAATCGGCCAGTGTATCAGCCAGGTCATAAGCTACATCATCTAATGAAATATTGTTTTTTTGTTTTTTCTTATTCAGAAAAGTTATGCACTCGTTACTGGCTATCCGGTACATCCAGGTGTATAGCTGCGAGTCGCTGCGGAAACCGCCAAGGTTTTTCCAAACCTTAATAAACACATCTTGTGCCAGGTCATCAGCATCATCATGGTCTATAACCATGCGGCGAATGTGCCAGTAAATTTTTTGTTGATATTTATTGAGTAATAGGTTAAATGCTTCGTTCCGGGTCTTTTCGTCCTGGAACTTGCTTAGTATCTCTGCATCTTCAACCTGTGTAAGCATGTACAATAATATTTATTTTTTAGTATAATAGTTATTCAGGTCTTTTGTTTTTATTATAATAACTATAGCTGCTAAAGTACTATTATTTTGTTTATAGCAACTGCCCACTTAAACGGCGAAGCCTATCACGAACGCATTATAGCAGATCAAGCACTTGTTGTGATGATGCTTTGGTATCCACCTTATCTATTATTGTTTGGATATTGCCATCGGCATTTATAATAAAAGTTGTACGCATGGTGCCCATATACTTTTTGCCATACATGTTCTTTTCGCCCCATACGCCGTAAGCTTCAACAATGTGATGATCTGTATCAGCAATTAATGGAAAAGGCAAACTATACTTGGTCTCGAATTTTTTGTGCGATTTTTCATCATCGGTACTAACACCTATCACTTCAAACCCTTTACCCGCCAACGACTGGTAATTATCCCTGAAATCACAAGCCTCGGCCGTACAGCCGGGGGTATCATCTTTTGGATAAAAATAGAGGATAACAGTTTTGCCTTTAAAATCTGATAAAGAAACAGATTTGCCATTTTGATCTTTCGCGGTAAAATCCGGGGCCTTGTCGCCTGTTTTAAGTGTTGCCATTATCTGTAAAAATCTGCGTTGAATTGTGAAACGTTATTTTTATTGTCGCCAACAGTTAACTCAAACACATGTTTACCGGCAGGCAACTTACCATCAAAGGTATAACTTAGTATCCTGCTTTTATAATTCCATTCCATTAAAACCCATTTGCCATCTATTTTGCCATTGTAAGTTTTTACCCCCGATAAATTATCGCCTATTTTTAAAAATATGCCGGTAGATTGAGTCATATTACTACCATTGTGGATATTTAGCGGCGTTATGTATGGTGCCGTAGTATCTAACTTTATATAATAATCACCAAACACACGGGGCTGTGCTTTTACATAACCATTCTCATATATACTGCTATCGCAAACACCGTTGGTGTTAACTATGGTGGCTTTATCAGCAAATTTACCCAGGTCAACATCGGGTTTTATCCACAGATCATACTTGTCATGTATAGGAGTAAAGCGGTTATGTATATGGTGAACAGCCGAATAGGCACCCACCGGTTTTTGTGACGAAGCTGAATAAGTAAAATCTACATCATCATATAAATTGCCAGGCATAACAGATACTTTAACCTTATCTGTACTAAAGTCATTTTTTTGATCGTAATGAAATAATATACCCGCCGGTTTAGCTATAGCAGGAGCGTGCAATAAATGTTTTGAACGTACTTTAAGCGTTAGAGTTGATGTATTACCTGCAACATCTTTAACTACATATTCTATTTCGTGCAGGTTATCATCATCAAAATTAATTATGCCGCGATTAACAGATTGCGGGTAAAGCGATATTTTACTGCCCGGCAGTATAAAGCACTTTTGTATAAATCGGTGCTGCGTTAAAAAGGCAGGGTAATCTATATAACCATTTATAGCATGGGTTTGATCAAAGGCGAAACGTTCGGCAGCAAAGGTATAAACGTCATTACCATCCAGCTTTAGCTGGATAGAATAAACGTTGTTATGGTTACCCGACACACTGTTCATATCGTTAGCAGAAATGCCAAAACCAATATCGCCATTTAGTTCAATCACCTTAGGTTTTGTTAAATGATAATTGCCTGCCGCACCGGTAACCGGTAAAAATTGGTGCGGTGTATTTTCGCTAAAGGGCCGCCCGTTTAAATGGTAAATAGCTATGGCGCTTATAGTAGGCGGTATCCTGTCTGGAATAGTGACGCCGAAAAGTTGCGGATTTATTGTCTCTTCTGTTTTGGTATCCCTGGTTTCAAAGTGCAGGTGCGGCCCTGCTACACCGCCCGATTGTCCTGAAATAGCAATAATGTCATCTTTACATACCCGTATTTGCTCTGGTGGCAGCGCAAAATCAACCTCGAACAATTGATGCTCGTATTGATAGTCGCGCACGGCATTAGCAATCTGTGGGCTAAAACGTTCATTATGCATATAAACCGTGGTAAAGCCATTAGGATGGGTAATATAAACTATGTTGCCGCCGCCGCCAAATTGTACCCGCAGCCGCGACACATAACCGTCGGCAGCAGCATGTACGGGGTAACCGCTTCGCTGGTTGGTTCTGAAATCTAAACCAGAATGGAAATGATTTGGCCTTAATTCGCCAAAACCCCCTGCCGTGCTGGGTGGTAAATCAAGCGGATAACGAAAAAACCTTTTAGGATATTCTCTGCTTTGTATCGGGTTTTGTGCCTGGGTAGAATTGTATTTTAAAAATAATAAGAGGATGAAAAATATTCTTTTCATTTAGATATTATCGATAGGGGATGTGTTAAATAAATGCTTTAAATGAACGTTGTGGTGCCGAACTTATTTCGGCATCACCTATATAAAGTTATTGAGGTGTCATTGGCAGCCCGTCGAAATGTGCGTAAAGGCCCTTTCCGACAGGCTGACAACGCTTTTTACTTTATATAAAAATCCATAAGCTTCTGATCTTCCAAATAGCCTTCCAGCCTGTCGCCAACGCTTACTTTTGCAACACCCTGCGGGGTGCCGGTAAATATCAGGTCGCCTTTTTTTAAGGTGATGTATCTGGAAACAAAGGCAATTATATATTCAAAAGAGAAGAGCAAATTTTTTGTGTTGCCAATTTGCCTGCTTTCGCCGTTAACGTCCAGGTGAAAATTAAGGTCATAAATATTTTTGAATTGGGCTTTGGGCAGAAAATTACTTATAGGGGCAGAGTTATCAAAGGCTTTTGCCAGTTCCCACGGCAGGCCCTTTTCTTTGTGCCGTGACTGAATATCGCGCGCGGTAAAATCTACACCCAGTGCAACTTCGTCATAATATCCGGCAGCAAATTTTTCGTCGATGTGCTTGCCTTCTTTACTTATTTTTAATACAATCTCTATTTCGTGGTGTACATCGTCAGAAAAATCAGGATGGTAAAAAGGCTTATTATCTTTTAATAAGGCGGTATCAGGTTTCATAAATATTACCGGGATGGTAGGTACCGGGTTATTCAGTTCTTTGGCGTGTTCGGCATAGTTGCGGCCAATGGCAATAATTTTCATGTGTGTTTTAGTGAGTGATGAATAGATTAGCGATTGAATGAATAATTTTTTGAATATGCAAATAAATGAATTAATTTAAAATGTTTAATGATTGAAAATTAAACGTCAAGAGCTTATGTAAGAAACAGTGTATGCAAGTGTTCCGGGGTGTACCAAGGTGTATTCACCTGTACCTGGTACAGTACACTCACTTCTTTGTGATTGCCCGGTTATTGCAGTATTATGGTTCTTAACCGGATAGCTAATTGCTAAACACGTTAATTTTATATTCATTCCCTAATTCAATCAATCCCTTATTCACTAATTGCCTTATAACACTGATATTCGCTTAATTATAGATTCGGTACCGGCAATAACGCGAATAAAATAAAATCCCCTGTTTAGTTTGTTGTTTAATTGGCGGCTCAAAATTTGCTCGCCCGGATCAACTCTTTGAGAAAACAAAGTTATAACATCATTACCTAATACATCAACCATTTTTATGGTTACGTTAGTATTCCTGGATATCATGTATTTTAAGTTGATCTGATCTGTTATAGGGTTAGGGTAAACCTCAACATTGCTTAAAAGTTTGTCATCCAGCCGGGGCACATTCACCTTTGTGGTCGAATAAATTCCCGGCTTTATAGGTGGAATAGATAAAGACAGGATGCCTTTTTTAGGTTTTTTCTTGCTAAAAAAATAGTTGGTAGTATCGTGTTGGGGTAATATAGCCGCTGCAGCAAAGGCATAGTTCATGAATATTGCTATCGCAATTATTATTATCCATGAATTGGTGTAAGTAAAAATTCGCCGCATGTTTTAGTAATCTGTACAAAAGTATAAATAAACCAGCCATCAATAGCAATATTGATGCTTTTGTTACTTGTTTTAACAAAATTTAACAAACCTTGTTCTAAGTTAACGATTTGTTTAGTTATACGTTTATATGATTTTTAAGTTGCAACCCAAAAATTTTAATATTTTTGTGCGTTTTAAATAAATATTAGTGTCAAATCATAAAGATCTGCAAAAACTGACAGGCGCAGGCCTCCTCATCAGTTTAGGAATAATTTATGGGGATATAGGTACATCTCCATTATATGTTTTCAAAGCAATTGTTGGTACCCAACGTATTTCTGATATTTTAATCCTTGGAGGGGTTTCCTGTATTTTCTGGACGCTTACCCTGCAAACTACTTTAAAATATGTAGTAATAACCTTGCGTGCCGATAATAAAGGCGAGGGTGGCATTTTCTCCCTGTTCTCTTTAGTACGCCGTAAGGCAAAGTGGCTTATAATACCGGCTGTGGTTGGTGGCTGCGCTTTGCTTGCCGATGGTATTATTACACCACCTATTACAATATCAGCAGCTATTGAAGGTTTACACACCTATTATCCGCATTTACATACTGTGCCGATAGTTATTATAATTATAGCCGCACTCTTTATTATACAGCAGTTTGGTACATCATTAGTAGGTAAGGCTTTTGGACCAATAATGTTTATATGGTTTACTATGATGGGCCTATTAGGTGTGTTTTTTGTAGCTCAGGCTCCGTCTGTAATAAGAGCTTTAAATCCATATTATGCTTATGAACTTTTAAGCAGTAACCCCAATGCTTTCGCCATTTTAGGTGCTGTATTTTTATGTACTACAGGAGCCGAAGCTTTATATTCGGATCTTGGGCATTGCGGCCGTTTAAATATTCAAATAAGCTGGATATATGTTAAAACCTGCTTAGTTATTAATTACCTGGGCCAGGCAGTTTGGTTATTACAACGTAGCGGGCAAATAGTTAACCTTAACCTGCAAAACCCCTTTTATAAAATAATGCCGGAGTGGTTTCTGATGTATGGCATAGGTATAGCAACTGTGGCTGCTATTATTGCCAGCCAGGCGCTTATATCGGGTTCATTTACACTAATTGCCGAAGCAGTAAGATTAAATTTATGGCCCAAGGTTAGAATAAATTACCCAACCGAGCAAAAGGGACAGCTATATGTGCCGAGCGTTAACTGGCTGCTATGTGCCGGCTGTATTGGTGTAGTATTATTATTTAAACATTCAGACAAGATGGAGGCGGCTTACGGCTTAAGTATTACCGTAGCCATGCTGATGACCACCATATTAGTATCTAAATTCCTGAAACGTAAAAAACTGCCGGATTATATTGTAAATACCTTCCTTATAATGTACTTGTTAATTGAAGGTACTTTCTTGTGGGGTAACCTTGGTAAATTTGTTGATGGTGGCTGGTTCACCCTATCAATAGGCTCATTCCTGTTCTCTATTATGTGGAGCTGGCATACGGCCCGTAAAATCAGGAACCGTTATGTTAAATTTATTGAGATAGAAGATTATTACGGCATAATTAAAGAATTAAGCGATGATGAAACGGTGCCCAAATACGCGTCGCAGCTTGTTTATTTAACCAGCGCTAATTTTAATTCGGAGGTTGAATCTAAAATAGTTTATTCCATTTTGCAGAAGCAGCCAAAGCGTGCCGATGTTTACTGGCTGGTACATGTTGATGTTATGGATGAGCCTTATAAAAAGGAATATGAAGTAGATGTGTTGGTACCCAATAAGCTAATAAGAATAGATTTTAAACTGGGTTTCCGTATTGAGCAGCAAATAAATTTATTGTTTAGAAGAGTAGTTGAGGATTTGGTTAAAAATGGCGAAGTTGATATTACCAGCAGTTATAAATCATTAAACAAGCATAAAATTGTAGGCGATTTTAGGTTTGTTGTTATTGAAAAAGTGCTTTCCCGTTCGCATAACCTGTCGTTTTATGAGAGTTTTATTATGGCTTTTTATGGCTATTTAAAAAAGGTCAGCTTATCAGAAGAACGTGGCTTCGGGCTTGATCTGAGTTTTGTTACTATAGAGAAAGTTCCGCTGATGCTGGCCGCCCCGGAAACCGTAGAAATTAACCGCGTTAAATAATTATTAAAAACAATTTAAGATAATATTACTTCAATATTAATACAGATTGTAAAAATAAGTTTGTAATCTACATCGTTATAATATGAAGAGGATATTAGTTGCATTATTTTGTATTATTTCGTATCAGGCCAATGCGCAAAAAATTGGAGATACTATTAAAAAGGATCTTTTAACTGCTCCTGACACAGTAAAGCATTTACACAGTAAAGCATGGGCGCTTATACCTCCGGCCGGCTTGGTTGCCTATGGCGCTCTTTCATTTGTATTTCATCCTATTCGCCAATTAGATTACTCCATTCATACTGAGATTGCCAAAACTGATCCTAATTTCCACACGGTGACAGAAAGCTATTTCCAGTTTGCTCCTATCATAATAGTTTATGGCTTAAATCTCGTAGGCGTTTCTGGTAAAAACACTTTTATTGACCGTACCGCTTTGCTTGGCCTATCAGCCGGAATATTAGGTGTAACTGGTTATGCTACCAAACATCTAACCCATCGCTTACGGCCCAATAATGAGGATTATTTATCTTTTCCATCCGGGCATACGGCCACCGCGTTTATGGCGGCTGAGTTTATGGCGCAGGAGTACTCGGGCAAATCAACCGTATATGGTATCATTGGCTATACGTTTGCTGCTACTACAGGCGTATTTAGGCTCTATAACCGCGATCATTGGTTTAGTGATGTTGTTGCAGGCGCCGGTTATGGTATCCTTTCAACTAAATTGTCTTATTTGGTATATCCCTATATCCGAAATTGGTTAACACATACCGACGGTAAAACCGGCAAAAAAGTTATGGTTATGCCCACCTACCAGGATGGTACAGGGGTATTATCATTTGCTATGGATTTATAAAACGCCCTTTCGAGCAACCATATTTGCGTTTGCAAATAACCGCATTGAAAACAACACTAAATTATCTGTTTGAAAATCATTCTTAGCACAAGCTTTCGCGTGGTATAAACTTTGGGCATCTGATATAATGGCGGCATTATATTGTCAGTGATTTTGTTCATCTTGTTTCATCCTTGCTTAAAATCAGTAATTTATAATTATTTGATTATCAATAAGGAAACTTAAAATCATACCTAAAAATACTGACGAATAAGTTGTTACATTTTGTTTCATCACTTTTTCGCAATTGTCTCATAAGCAATTAATTAACCAAAAATCTTGTTTCACTTGTTTCATTTGTTTCACCCTCGCGTGAAACAAACAGACAGCATTTTTGTCATTGGCAGATCTTATCGTATACCTATACAATTGCTTGTTTAGTTATAACGGCCCTTGCGTTGCTGGTCTTCCAAAAACCAGGATACAAATATTTTTTGTTCTGTTCTTACTGAATATATACCGGGGATGTTTTTTAAATAGCGGTCATCATAATATATAAAATGCTCAAACCCCAGGCTTATGTTTTTTGCTACCTGTATGGTAATTCTGGGCTTTAAAATGCTTATATTATTATTGCCGGGAGTACCAACATAGGTATGAAGAAAGAAATAATAATATATAAAAGATGCGCTGAAAGCTTTCCCTACATTAAGCGTAGTTTCAAATTTAGCCTCCAGTCCATTATTATACGTATAATCTCTAACTTGTGATGTATCAGGGCCAAAGCGTGTACTATTGCCGGCCAAAGGCACTAAAGCAAAATGTGCATTTGTATAAAGATTTACAGTTTTACTAATTGGATATTTGGTAAATACACCGCCGCCAATACCAAGTGCCCCTAATTCAAAGGTTTTATTATCCCAGTAATCATCATATTGGAAAAGGCCATATAATACAGAGAATTTACCATAATCAGTTTTAACACCTGTATTATCGCCCAATAAAATCCCATAACCGGTAAGGTTATCTAAAAGCTTTCTTCCAGATCCGAAACTAAATTCTGTACGCAGTCTGAAAAAATCAAAAGGTTTGCGGTAACGCTCTTCAAACGGGTTTCCATAATCAAACTGCACATTTATTAAGGCCTCGTTAGGTCCCTTGCCAAATATTGTTTTATTATCATTATTTATTTTATGTATCCCTGCAAATATGGTAATATTAAGAGGTTCTTTTTGATATACCTCCTTCGTAGTTCTCCTAAAAGATTTTCCCTGTAACAACCTGTTAAGGCCGCGGACAGGATCAACCAACCCGGCTGCTATTTCACGAAAAACCCTTTCACTTCCCCTGGTACGGTCATCTAAAATATTTGAACTTAAGCGGTAAAATATTTCCCCAAGAAATGCTCCGTTAACGGGAGTGTTAATGATGTCATTATAGGATGGGCGCGAATTTTCACCAAAATACTCCCACATTAAGCTACCGGCAACGGCAAAGGGAATAGATTGAATATAATTATATCCCTGCGAACGGGCTGCATTAAAATACATTGAACCTGTATAAGGATGGCCTATAAAGTTTATACCGAACCTGTCGGCGTCCCATTCCCAGCCTTTTTGTATATTATACTTCCAGGTTGTTGGGCCTATGTGCGAAAAATCCTCGTTAAGCACAAGTCTGTCTAATGACCATGTAAATACATTAATACCTACAACCTGGACAAGAGGTTTCCACAACGGATATTTTTTATTAAAGTTTTTATCATCATTTAAAAGATCGCCATACTTATTTTTAATAGTAGTATCAATAAGCGGGCTTTTTTTAGGTTCATTACCTATGGAGTCGGTAATTGTTTTTTTTGCTGCCTTAATATCTTTCAGCTGTTCTTTGACAGGGCCATTGCCTGGTTTAATTGTATCTATGGGTGTAGCGCTCTGTGCAAATACACAGGATGACGAAATTATTAGTAAACTAAAAAGGGCTAAAATTTTTAGTTGTTTAGCTATATTAAAATTAAAGGATAAGAATAAAACAGATAATGCTACGGAAAAAAGAAAGTACAAACTTGTCATAAATAGGGTATAAAAGTTATAAACTACAACTGATAATACACCTAAGTGTTTTAATTAATATGTAATATATCGTTATTTTAAAATTGCTATTTATACCTGATCTTATAGATCAAAATTATCCCTGCAAATAAAAAGGTTACTGCATTGGCCAGCGCCACCGGCAGGCTGGGGCTAAGAATGCCATATATTAACCACAAAAAAGTGCCCGTAGTAAATACTGCATACATTGATAATGATATACCCGAGGTATCTTTAGTGCGAATAGTTTTAACCGCCTGCGGCAGAAAAGAAACTGTAGTGCTAAACGCGGCCATTAAACCAATAATTTCAATATAGTTCATGCTGATTTAACTATATGCTTCCTTGCCAAGCTTGCTGTTTTTGTAACTATAAGTAAAGTAAACAATCAAGCCTATAATAAGCCATATTATAAAGCGCAACCAGTTGGTTGTGCCTAACTC
This sequence comes from Mucilaginibacter sp., assembly GCF_028288205.1. Taxonomy (GTDB): domain Bacteria; phylum Bacteroidota; class Bacteroidia; order Sphingobacteriales; family Sphingobacteriaceae; genus Mucilaginibacter. The sequence goes on along the minus strand of NZ_JAQBOD010000048.1, from coordinate 92,287 downwards.
CGTCATTAAATAAAAACAGGATATTAACCCAAGTACCGGTATTAAAGAAAAGTTTTTAATAAAGCCTGCTACTGTAATAGCTAAAACAAGTAAAGTGAAAGCAAAATAAGGTATCCTTTCATGCAACACTGCCGCTTTTGATAAATTTGGCTGGCCCGCATCTATAAGACCAAAGAAATTTTTAAAGAAATAAGGAAATTGTATTTGTACAAATATAACAGCAGCTACCAAAATTAAAGGAACAAGGTATTTTCCGTTGATATAAGGCACTCTGAATTTACCTGAATGCTTATCTGTACGTGGCAGTATTAAAATGCCCCCGCATACCAATACAAACGCAAACAGGGTGCCAATACTGCATAGGTCGGTTACTATTGCCGAGTCGAGAAAAAGAGATGGAATGCCTACTACCAAACCGGTAATTATTGTTGCAAATGATGGTGTATGATATTTGGGGTGTAATTTTGAAAACCGGGGTGGTAATAAGCCGTCGCGGCTCATGCTCATCCAAATACGCGGCTGCCCTATCTGGAATACCAGCAGTACCGATGTGGTTGCCACAACCGCGCTTAACGCTATAATACCGCCAAATATATTTAAGCCGCGTTCGTTAAAGGCGTTAGCCAAAAAATCGCTGGTATTAAGTTTTGAATAGTTAACCATGCCGGTAAGCACAAGCGCTATTAAAATATATAATATGGTACAAATTATCAGGGAGTAAAACATGCCTCGTGGTAAATCTCTTTGCGGGTTTTTACATTCTTCGGCAGTGGTTGATATGGCATCAAAGCCAATATAGGCAAAAAATACCGCCGAAACCCCCTTCATTACACCGGCAAATTTATTAGGTAAAAATGGTACCCAGTTTGCAGGGTTTACATAATAAAAACCTACCGCAATTACAGCAACAACTACTAATAATTTAAACAATACCATGAGGTTGCTGGCTCGCCTTGATTCTTTAATGCCAACATAAACCAGGTAGGTAATAAAAACAGTAATAGCTAAGGCAGGAATATTTATAATAAAAGGGACTGAACCAATGTGCGGCGCGTTGATCCAGATATTGTGCAGGTTTAAAAAATCTGCTGCGCCAGCCATATCATGACTGGCTATTTTTTCTAAATACCGGGTATTCCCATTTTTTACTTCGAAAAAGCTGGTGCATAAAAAGTCTGGAATATGCAGGCCAATATTATGCAAAAAGCTGGTGAGGTTACCAGACCATGAAATAGCTACTGTAATATTACCTACCGCATATTCCATTACCAGGTCCCAGCCAATTATCCAGGCAATTATTTCGCCAAACGCGGCATATGAATAGGTATAAGCACTGCCCGACATTGGGATACGTGAAGCAAATTCTGCATAGCAAAGTGCCGAAAAAGCGCAAGCGACGGCGCATATCATAAATAAAAAAATAACGCCCGGGCCACCGTCAAAGCAGGCTTTGCCTACCGTGCTAAAAATACCGGCGCCTATAACGGCGGCAATACCAAGCGCAGTAAGGTCGCGCACACCCAAAACTTTATTTAATGATACTCCGTGGCCATCATCAAGGCCGGCGTGAGCATCTGCAACTATTTTTTCAATTGATTTTTTGCGGAATAGATTTCTTGCCATTTAAATTTATTGTCCTGAAACCAAACATAGCCATTTTTTTGCAGTGATATAAGTATATGCTTACTTTGCACCCATGAATATCAGAATAAAGGCTATTTTATACAAAGTAAGATTCTTTTTTATCCCCTATCTTATCCTGATAGCTATTTGTTTAATTATTAAGCTCACCTATAGTCGGGAAGAAATTTATTATGCCATAAACGAAAAATTTACTGATTTTGGCGATTGGGTAGCCCCTTATGTTACTGACCTGGGTAATGGCTGGACAACAATTGTACTGGCAGTTATTTTGCTTTTTTTTAGCTACCGAAAGGCTTTTTTACTGGCAGGCGCTTATGCCATTACATCCATATCGGCACAAATAATTAAGCATATTGTTAATGCGCCCAGGCCCAAGCTATATTTTCACGATCAGCTTTTGCGTATACATTTTGTTAAGGGTATTGATCAGTTGAGTTTAGGGAGTTTCCCCTCCGGCCATACTGTAACGGCTTTTTCAACAGCCTTGCTGCTGGCTTACTGGTGTAAAAATAAGCTATGGGCATTGACCTTATTATTAATTGCCATATTAGTTGGCTATTCGCGAATGTACCTGAGTCAGCATTTTTTTGAAGATGTAACCGCCGGTTCGGCAATAGGTGTGGTACTTACCATTTTCTGGATATACTGGGCCGAAAATCGCGAATTTTTAAAGTCCCCTAAATGGAATAGGGGACTGTTAAAGCGTTCAAAATTATTATAAATCTAATCTTCTCTTTTTTTGGATAAATAAGATTATAGTGATGATTATCAGTAATCCACCGCCGCCAAACAAACCTATTTTTATTACCGGCGACATGCCTTTAGCATTTGATAAGTATTGGTCATTACGCTGAAGCATCGGCGATAGCTTGATAGAACTAACAAAAGCTTTCAATTCACCTTTAACCACCTCACCTCTGCTTTCGGGATATACATACTCAAAAGTATAAGTAGCGCCTGTAGTATAAAGTAATATAAAATTTCTAAGTTCAACATCGCCTTGTCCGTTATCAGTTTGCAACGTAAATGTTTTGGCTTTTAAAGTGCCTATAGTAGTGTCACGAACATTTTGCGCGCTCGAACCGTCATCGGATTGAACCTGTATCCCTTTAATATAGTCTAATAAAACCTTATTAAGGTCTTCCTCCATTTTTAATGGTTCATTGTTTTTGGCGTTAACTGCCCTTATAACAGCCATATAGCCATACAGGCCATTTGCCGAAAAAGTTTGTTGCCCTAAAGTGTCTTTTTTATGATAGGCGCGAGGTAAAGAAACAGTAACCAAGCTGTCAATTTTTACCGGTTTTAATACCTGGCTAAATACAGGTAACGCCAGAAATAATAATATTGCAGAATTTAAAAATATCTTTTTCATAGCTATATATGCCCTAAAACCGTACCAAAGTTTTGCTTTAAGGTCATTTTAACGTAGACTTACGAAGTTTTAAAAACTTCGTAAGTCTTAAAATATTTTTATAGCTTCTCTATCTCCGCTTTAACAAAAGCAGCCAATTCTTTTACATAAGCGGCACTAAAATCAAACTTGATCCCGGCGGTTTCATAAATTTCTTTGATGGTTTTGGTGTATCCTAATTTTAAAGCATCCAGATATTGCTGCAGGGCTTTTTCGGGATTTTCTTTATAGTTTTTCCAAACGGCGATGGCGCCCAATTGGGCCATGCCGTATTCAATATAATAAAACGGAATTTCGAATATATGCAACTGCTTTTGCCATAAATTAGCCTCGGCTTCTTCTAAGCCGCTCCAGCTGGCAAAACCTGCACCAAAAGGTTCGTAAATCTTTAACCAGGCTTCGGCACGTTCTGACGCCAGATGATCGGGGTTAGTATATATCCAATGTTGGAACTGGTCTACCACGGCTACCCATGGCAACGTTTTTAACACATCAACCAATTGATCACGTTTGGCACGTTTTAGATCTTCCTCGTTATCAAAAAACACATCCCAGTTATCCATGGATATTAACTCCATAGACATTGAAGCCAACTCTGCAACTTCCGACGGGCAATGTTTAAAATCGTTCAGCTCCAGATCGGCAGTTAAAAAGGTGTGAACCGCGTGGCCGCCTTCATGAACCATAGTGGTAAGGTCACGAAATGTATTGGCCGAATTCATAAAAATAAACGGCGCGCCGGTTTCTGATAGGGGGTAGTTATAACCGCCCGGTGCTTTGCCTTTACGGCTCTCTACATCAAACAGGTTATTATCTTTCATGATCTCCAACCGCTCACCCAAATAGCGGTTGATATTGCTAAAGCATTGGATAGATTTTTCTATCAGGTCCTCACCACTGTTAAACGGTTTTAAGGCAGGTTTGCCTGAGGTGTTCACATCCATATCCCATGGTCTTAGTTCGTTTAAACCAAGCGCTTGTTTGCGTTGTCCGGCTTGTTCGCGCAGTATGGGTACAATCTCCAGTTCAATAGCTTCATGAAAAGCGTAGCAATCCTGCGGGGTATAATCAAAACGGCCCAGTGCCTGGAACATATAATCCCTGAAGTTTTCAAAACCTGCATTAAGGGCCACTTTATGCCGTAAAACGCGCAGATGATCAAACAGGTCATTCAGCTTGTCTTTTTCCTGCAGGCGACGGGCGGTTATCTTCTCCCAAACTTCCCGGCGCTTGCTGCGGTCGGTATCTTTTAAAAATACGGATGCCTGCTCTAAAGTATATTCCTTATCGCCGATATGAACAGACAGCGAGCCGCTGATAGATTGGTACTTTTGCTGCTCAACCTGTATTTCTGTTTGGATAGGGATATTTTCCTCCCTGAATAGCTCCAGCGATTTTTTGATGCCGCGCAGGTAAACAAAGTATTTGTTTTTATCCAGTTGGTCAATAAACTTGCTGTTAACCAGTTTTTTGTTGAGCTCGTTGCTGTAAGGCGCGGCCTTGGGTTCAATTTCGGTAGCGAAATATTGAAAGTTTGCCAGCAGTTCCTCATTGTTAGTATCGCAGGTCATGCGGATATAGCGCCAGGCAAAATCTTCTTCCAGGGCGGCTTCCAGTTCGCTGCGGTCATGCAGCCAGTGTTCCAGTTCCTCAACAGAATTGATAGATCTGTTTACTAAATCTTTATAAAGTGGTTCGAGCGTTTCCCATTTTATTTCAAGGTCGGCAGGTATATAGGTGCGTGTTTTTTTGTGGATCATGATGTTTTGATATGCAAATGTGCAGATATACAAATATGCAGATTAGTAAGGAAGTGAGGAAGAGCGAAAGTCTGAAAGATGTAAAACTATTAAGTGTAGGTGTATACGGTAAGTGTATACACCATATACACCCGTATACACTGACAAAATAGTGTCAGTAATTTATTAAAGCCGTATACCAAATATCAAACCATGCAGCAACAACGTCCTGTCCAGCAAAAACAAAACAGCAAACACTACGCTGGCTAAACCATTAGTAGTCATAAAGGCAAAATTTACCCGGCTTAGGTCATTTGGTTTAACTAATCTATGCTGATAAGTAAGCATAATGCAGAAAAATATTATCCCCACATAATACAGCAAACCAACGGCAGTATAAAAAACCGGCAATACAATAAATATGGCCGATAGCACATGTAAAAAAGTAGACAACCGTAAAGCATTAACCTTACCCAAATAAGCAGGGATAGAATGCAGGTTTTCGCTGCGGTCAAAATCTTCATCTTGCAGGGCATAGATAATATCGAACCCGCTAACCCAGCATAGTACGGCTAATGAGAAAAATATTGGCAGCAAAGCAAACTCACCCGTAACCACCAAATAAGCGCCAATAGGGGCAAGCGATAGTCCCAGGCCCAAAACCAAATGACAAAGCGCCGTAAAACGTTTGGTAGCACTGTAGCCCAAAACTACAATCAATGCCACCGGCGACAGGTAAAAGCAAAGCGGGTTAATAAACCATGTAGTGCCAACAAACAGTAGACAGTTTATCAGCGTAAATATTAATGCCGATGCCGCGCTGATGCGACCGGCGGGTATATCGCGCACTTTAGTACGCGGGTTTTTTGCATCAATATTCCTGTCCAGGTAGCGGTTAAACGCCATGGCCGAGTTACGCGCAAACACCATACACAAAACCATCATCAGCAGTTTTTGCCACTCAAAAGTGTGTTGTGTTGTAGTTACCGCCAAAAAAAAGCCGATAAAGGCAAACGGCATAGCAAATATGGTGTGCGAGAAGGTTACTAATGATAGATATTTTTTCATGTATGTTTCAATAATAATAATTAAAATAAACCGCCCGTCATTGCGAGGAACGAAGCAATCTCTACATAAGCTAATCAATATCCGCAACGTCGGCTATAAGATAAGTGCCAAAAAATAACATTTATCATAATGACTGTCTGGCTTAGAGATTGCTTCGTTCCTCGCAATGACGCTTAGTTTATTGTCTTTTTATTATTTCTCTTTACTCAAAGCTTTTATAATCCGGCACTTCAAACGTCTGATTTATCCCTCCAATAAACCCTAATATTTCATCGCGGCCACTGTGCAGCTCGGCTGATGTGATAAAGTATTGCGGTATCTCTTCAAATGTTTCGCCTAATGCTTTTTTAAATTTAGCAACATTTTGATCTGTTTTTAGGCCCGATTGTTTATCGGCTTTAGTAAATACCAACACAAACGACAGGCCCTTTTCGCCCAACCAGTTACAAAATTCCAGATCTATTTTTTGCGGCTCAAGGCGACTGTCTATCAGCACCATTACGCATTGCAGGCTTTCGCGCTTATCTAAATATGTTTGGATAAACTTATTCCACTCGGCTTTTTTGGTTTTTGACGCGCGCGCATAACCATAGCCGGGCAGATCCACAATATACCAGTTATCGTTTATCAAAAAATGGTTTATCAGCTGGGTTTTACCCGGCGTTTGCGATGTTTTAGCCAATCCTTTTTTAGCCACCAGCATATTTATTAACGAAGACTTACCCACATTAGAGCGGCCAATAAAAGCATATTCGGGCTTTACCGGCGGCGGAAGCTTTGAAATTTGGGTGTTGCTGCAAATAAATTCGGCAGATTTTACGATCATGGGGGCAAAGATAGTGATTAGAGATTAGTTGATTGGAGATTGGTTATTAAAGATTAAAGATTAGAGATTAGAGATTAGAGATTAGAGATTAGAAAAACATTATGTTAAGTGGCCTGTCTCTTTTGACAGTTCTATTATAATTTAACCGGCCTAATCTCTAATTAACTAATCTCTAATCACTAATTTCGTAAATGAACGATTATAAAATACCCGCGCAAACCCGTATAGGGCATGTGCATTTAAAAGTAAGCGACATCCAAAAATCATTAGATTTTTATTGCGGTTTACTGGGTTTCGAAAAAATGGTAATGTACGGCGACCAGGCAGCATTTATATCAGCCGGGGGATATCATCATCATATCGGCTTAAATACCTGGCAAAGCAAGGGCGCGCCGCCCGCGCCGGAGTATGCGCCGGGATTGTTTCATACAGCAATATTATATCCCGAACGCAAGGATCTTGCCGTAATTTTACAACGATTAATCGATGCCAAATATACCATAACCGGCGCGTCGGATCATGGCGTATCAGAAGCCATATATTTAGACGACCCCGACCGTAACGGCGTTGAGCTTTATTGGGATCGTCCCCGCGAGGAATGGCCGAAAGATGAAAATGGCGATTTGACCATGTATACCCGCAGGCTGGATATTGAAGGATTATTGGCGTTGGCTAAATAATTATCTTTGCCAAATTATGACTGCTTTGTTAAGACCTGTTCAATTTAAAGATAATGTTGAATTAGCCCGTATTATCCGTGACGTTTTTGAAGAATTTGATGCGCCTAAGGAAGGCTCGGTTTATTCAGACGATCATACCGACCATTTATTTGAATTGTTTAACGATACACCCGGCAGCTGCTATTTTGTAGCCGAAGAGGATGGTGTATTATTAGGCGGTTGCGGCGTTTTCCCTACAGAAGGTTTGCCCAATGGTTATGCCGAATTAGTGAAGCTTTACTTATCAGCAGCTACCCGCGGCAAAGGCATTGGCAAAATGCTGATGGAAAAATGCTTTGAGGCAGCTGTAGGATTAGGGTATACCCACTTGTACCTGGAATCCTTTCCTCAATTTGCTAAAGCGGTAAGTATGTATGAGGGGATGGGTTGCGTAAGGATAGATCAGCCGTTAGGTAACTCCGGGCATTTTGCCTGTACCATTTGGTTGGTGAAAGAGTTATAAAGACCGCTTATACTATCAGCATAATCAAACCATCAACTTAATCAGTGGTTCATACAAATAAATTATCTTTGCCTTTACTATATGAGCAAAACCATCACCCCGTACCACGATAACCAGGGCACCAAGAAAGAGCAGGTGGCCGATATGTTTAATAATATATCAAAAACGTATGATTTTCTGAACCATTTTATGTCGTTGGGTATTGATATTATCTGGCGCAAAAAGGCTATCAATGAGCTAAAGAAAGATCAGCCTAAACTAATACTGGATGTAGCCACCGGTACCGGCGATTTTGCTTTCGAGGCCCTATCAATACTAAACCCCGAAAAAATTATTGGTGTTGATATTTCACAGGGGATGCTTGACATCGCCAAACAAAAAATAGCTAAGCGAAATTTAGGCGATAAATTTGAAGTTAAACTGGGCGATTCGGAAAAACTGCCTTTTGAAGCTGATGAGTTCGACGCGGTAACCGTTGCGTACGGTGTGCGTAATTTTGAAAATTTAGAATTGGGCCTTGCCGATATTAACCGTGTTTTAAAACCGGGGGGTAAAGCCGTGGTGCTTGAGTTTTCTAAACCCAAAGTTTTCCCGGTAAAGCAGTTATATAAGTTTTACTTTAATTATATAACCCCCGGTATTGGCAAGCTTTTTTCTAAAGACTCAAGAGCTTACTCTTATTTGCCAGAGTCGGTAGCTGCTTTTCCGGATGGGAAGGACTTTATTGCCCTAATGGATAGGGTGGGCTTTAAACATACCAAATGCAGGCCTTTAGCGTTTGGTATCTGTTCAATATATACAGGCGTTAAATGATTAAACTGCGATACCTGCTAATTGTATTATTCCTTTTTTGCTGCAATTGCCTGTTTGCGCAATCTGTACCGGCATGGGGCGGCGGTGCCGACCAAAGCGACCAAAGCTTTGGTTTTACTTTTAGTTATATAAGCAGTTATTATAAAATTGATAAGAATGCCGACTGGCGCAAGCCTTTTATTGATAATGAAGGCACTAAAGTAACCGACTCTTTAAGAAGCATCAATTCGCCCAACGCGCAGGGTTTTGCGGTTGGTTTTCTTTCGCGCTACAATATTACCGATCATTTGGAAGCCAGAATAGCCCCATCATTGATATTTGCCGACCGTAGCCTGAATTATATATATAATACATCTTCGTTAAATACAATCAAGTCGGTACAGTCTACCATGATTGATATACCCATATCATTAAAGCTAAAGTCAGACCGTTTGGGCGATTTTAGGGCTTATGTTATGGGGGGTGTTAAGTATTCGCAAAACATTGGTTCAAGATCAAACCCTAATGCTAATGTAGCACAGCTGGATAAGGTGATTAGAAATGTGAGTGGTTTTGCCTCGTACGAGGTGGGCATAGGGTGTGATATTTATTTCGAGTTTTTTAAACTATCGCCCGAGATAAAGCTATCAAACTCATTCGGGGATGTATTGCTGCATGAAAATAGCGCATTTTCCAACCCTATAAACAGATTATCATTACATACACTGATGTTTACGCTGTACTTTGAGTAGGGGCGATATACACGCCTCAGTGGAATAGGAATTGTAGAAATTTGTTTATATTTGATAAAAACATTGTATGCCAGTTGCACTCAATAATACCCAATTGGAAATCCTGAAATTGTTTAGGAACGATCAGCCGGAAGAAGAGCTTCAGGAGATCAGGTCATTACTTATTGCATATCTTGCTAATAAAGTAACCTTAGAAGCCGATAATGCATTTCACGAAAAAGGTTATACTTCTGCCATTTTTGAAAAATGGAAACAGGAACATTTTCGGAAAACAGCTTAACAAATGACTGTTGTAATAGACTGCAATATTTTTGTTATGTGTCTTACATCCAGTTCACCGACAGGCTGCATATATTGTTACAGAGGATAAGCATTTTGATGTGTTGAAAGATATTCCTTTTCCTTCAGTTACAACAATCACAATAGACCAGTTTGTAAAAATTCTTCAATCTGCCTGACCCGGCGAGTACACCCCTGATATAAATACTTAACCTGTTTACTTTCTTTTAATACAGAAAAACCTCTAATTCCCAACGAAAAAGTATAATTTCGCAGTGGATTTTATATTTGTTTATGGCTAAAATTGCATTAATTACCGGGGCCACAGCAGGAATTGGCGAGGCCTGTGCAAACTTGTTTGCACGCGAAAATTATAACCTTATACTTACTGGCAGGCGGCTTGACAGGTTGGAGAAATTGGCAGCACATCTCAATAAAAAATATAATACAGAAGTAGCTGTTTGCGCGTTTGATGTGCGCGACCGTGAGCAGGTAATTACTAACCTGGATAATCTGCCGGCAAAATGGAAAAAGGTTAACGTACTGATAAATAATGCCGGCCTTAGCCAAGGGCTTGACCCTATACAAAATGGCAGCCTGGATGATTGGGATACCATGATAGATACCAACGTTAAAGGCCTGCTATATGTTAGCAAGGTGGTATCAAACTGGATGATAACTAATGGCACGGGCCATATTGTAAATATAGGATCAATAGCCGGTAAAGAAGTTTATCCTAATGGGAATGTGTATTGTGCAACTAAACATGCCGTTGATGCGTTGAACAAGGGTATGCGTATTGATTTGGTGTCGCACGGTATTAAAGTTACCGCGGTGCATCCCGGAGCTGCCGAAACTGAGTTTTCAGAAGTCAGGTTTCATGGCGATAAGGAACGGGCAAAAAAAGTTTATGATGGTTTTGAGCCATTGGTAGCCGCGGATGTTGCCGAAAGTATATGGTTTGTGGTAACCCGCCCTGCGCATGTTAACATTAATGAGCTAACCATTATGCCAACCGCGCAAGCCAGTGCTACAGTAATTTTTAGAAAGTGATGAGGATATGCAAATGTGCGGATATGCAGATGTGCAAATGAATAAATAAAAATGATAAGTACAGATTTGCAAATAAAATCATTCACTCAATCCATAATTCACTAATTAAAAAGATGGCATTAATAACACTAATAGATCAGGATATAAAATTGGCTATGCTGGCCAGGCAGGCAGACCGTTTACGCGGGCTGCGTGCAATAAAATCTGCTTTGCTGGTTGCAAAAACAGAAAAAGGAGCAGCAGAAGAGTTAACCCCTGAAGCAGAGATCAAGGTGTTGCAGAAATTGGTAAAGCAACGCAAAGAATCTGCGGATATTTATAAAGCGCAAAATCGTGTTGATCTTTACCAGATAGAAATTGCCGAAATGGAGGTTATTGAACCTTATTTGCCACAACAAATGAGCAGGTTTGAAATTGAAGGCTTTATACAAGAGTTAATAACCAGGATTGGCGCCACATCAATACAGGATATGGGCCGTGTAATGGGTATGGCTAATAAAGAGCTTGCCGGGCAGGCAGATGGCAAAACAATATCAGAGATTGTAAAACAATTGTTAGGATAATTTATTTGATATAATTGTTGCAGGTAAACCGCAATAAACTATTTTTAAAACTTAAACATTACAAATTTATATATGGGTTTCGTGCTTAAAGAGGAACGTGGTTTTAGTTACATCGATGAGGGCGAGGGCGAAGTGCTGTTGTTGCTGCACGGTTTAATGGGCGGCTTAAGTAACTGGGAAGAGGTTATTGAAGAATTTAGTAAAAAGTACCGGGTAATTTTACCTATGCTGCCGGTATATGATTTGCCTGTAATAACTACGGGAGTAAAAACTTTATCAAAACATGTACATAAATTTATAAAGTTTAAAAAGTTAGAAAATGTTGTTTTGCTGGGTAACTCGTTAGGCGGGCATGTTGGTTTAATATATGTACTTGCACATGCCGAAAAGGTAAAAGCTTTAGTATTAACCGGAAGCTCGGGTTTATACGAAAATGCTTTTGGCGGATCTTTTCCGCGCCGGGAAAGTATTGAGTTTGTAAAAGAAAAGGTAGAATACACCTTTTATGACCCTAAAATTGCTTCGCCCGAATTAATTGACGAAGTTTATAAATTAGTTAATGACCGCCATAGTGTAATAAGGTTATTAGCTATGGCAAAATCGGCCATACGCCATAACATGAAAAAGGACCTGAATAAAATACGCGTCCCGGTATCATTAATATGGGGTAAAAACGATAAAATTACACCGCCGGAAGTTGCTGATGAGTTTCATCAGTTGCTGCCCGACTCTGAATTACACTGGATCGATAATTGCGGGCATGCGCCAATGATGGAACATCCGCAGGAATTTAACCGGTTGTTAAAAGGATTTTTAGACAAAATAAAAGCATAATATGTTTGCAGTTGAACTGATAGCTAATGCCATACCACCGGTACATACTTCTGATAGCGTGCAGAAAGTGTTAGACCGCATGGTTGAGTTTCGCGTGCGCCATCTGCCAATTGTAAACGAAGAACAGTTTTTGGGGCTGCTTTCAGAAAACGACATTTTACCCGAAATTGATATCCAAACACCAATTGGTGCGCTGGCACTATCATTAGTTAACCCATACGTGCGTGAGGACCAACATATATATGATGTTATCCGCCTGTTTTATGAGCAGCGGTTAACCGTTGTACCGGTGCTTGATATCAAAAAGAACTACCTTGGCCTTATACCTATTAATGCCATGAATGAATATTTTGCAACTATAACATCGGTTTCACAACCCGGTGGTATAATTATGTTGGATATCGATAATAAAAATAACTCGCTGGCGCACATGGCGCAAATTGTAGAGTCTGACAATGCGCAGATATTGAGTTCGTATGTTCGCACCTTCCCTGATTCAACCAGGATGGAGGTTACACTAAAAGTAAACAAGCAGGATATCTCTAATATAATTGCTACCTTTTTGCGTTATGAGTACAACGTAAAAGCCACCTTTAACCATAGCAGCAATAATAACGGAGCAATGGATCGGTATGATTCATTAATGAATTACTTAAACCTTTAAGTTCATTAGCTCATTAGTTCATTTGTAAATAGTTCATTATCTTAACATATAAACTAAAATACATTCCTAATAACAGTGCACCAATAAACTAATGAACCACTGAACCAATGAACGCATGAGAATAGCAGTATACGGCAGACAGTTTAATGACCAGGCAGTAATTCCCTTTATACAACACGTATTTGATAATTTGTCTCAGCATGGTGTAGAAATTTATGTTCATCACCAGTTAAATAACTACTTATCAGGTAAAATAAATACAGTAACCTATAATGTGCTTAATGAAGGCGAACAAATAAAGGGCTTTATTGATGTGTTTATTACACTTGGCGGCGATGGTACCTTGCTGGATATGGTAAGCGTTATAAGCGATTCGGGCGTTCCGGTAATAGGTATTAATTTTGGGAGGCTTGGCTTTTTGGCGAGTGTAAATAAAAGCGATATTGCCGCAGCCATATACGCGGTTGTAAACAATCAGTTTACGCTTGATAGCCGGGGATTACTAAGTGTTGATTCTGAACTTAATATTCTGGGCAAGGATAATTTTGCCTTAAATGATATCACTATCCATAAGCGGGATGATTCGGCAATGATAACTACCCACATGTTTTTGGATGGCGAATTTTTAAATTCGTACTGGGGCGATGGTATCATTATAGCAACTGCAACAGGCTCAACAGCTTATTCATTAAGTTGCGGCGGACCAATTATTTTTCCGGAATCAAACAGCATAGTGGTAACACCGGTTTCGCCTCATAACTTAAACGTGCGGCCAATTGTATTGCCCGATACTTGTAAGCTATCTTTCGAAGTAGAATTTCGCAGTTCTAATTATCTTTTATCATGCGATTCAAGAACAGTTATAGTAAATAAACCCATAAAATTCGAGGTACATAAGGCAGGTTTTGAATTAAATCTGGTGCGGTTAAGTAATGAAAGCTATTTATCTACGTTAAGAAACAAATTATTGTGGGGCCTTGATGCACGCAATTATTAAATTTTGATGGATGGCCAAATATTTAGCAATTATACTTCTGATCTTATTTTGCTATAATGTACGGGCACAATCCTGGGAAGTGGGCGGGTTTGCAGGCGGCTCAGGCTATATGGGCGATCTGAACCCGAATAACCCGCTTAAAGTTTCCGGCATAGCGGCAGGCGGTTTTATAAAGCGCAACATTAATGGCTATGTGTCAATAAGGGCAGGATATACTTATGGCAAAATCAGCGCTGCCGATAGTACCTCAGGGGGCAATCAGCAGTTTCGTGATCGTAACCTTAGCTTTACTACCCGGCTAAGTGAGATAAGTTTAACCGGCGAATTTAATTTTTTGAAATACATACCATCGGTTAGTCATGATATATATACACCTTTTATTTATGCAGGTATAGGCTATACAGCTTATAATCCGCAGGCTAATTACCAGGGTAAAACATATGATTTGCGGCCCTTAACCACCGAAGGGCAAAGTACACCCTATCCAAACTCGACCATAGTTGCGCCTTTTGGCGTTGGTATTAAGTATAATGTTGCAGGCAGGTTAAGTTTAATAGCTGATTTGGGTTACCGCGTTGCTTTTACAGATTATTTGGATGATGTAAGTGGGGTATATGTTGATAAAAGCAACCTATCCGGAGTTGTGGCAAAGGCCTTGTCTGATCGGTCCGGAGAAAAAACAGGTATTTATACCGGATCTGCCGGGACACAACGCGGTGATTTAAGAAAGCGTGACACTTACTTATTTGTGGGTTTTTCCATATCATATACTTTTATTACCCCAAAATGTTATTTTTAAGCAACGCTCTTTAGTTTATTTCATTACTAACGTGGCAGTTTTGTCATAAGTAAAAGAACGACAAAGCAATAGCAAATGAAAAATCAAAACCACCAATTGTAGGCGCAAACTTTCTTTTCATCAGCATACTAAAAAAGTACAAAGGAAGTTTTACCTTTGTCACCTGAAAAATTGGGCATTATTTACCAAAAGCATAATTATCGGGCGTGTTATTGACTAATAGTTTTTGATAAAAAAGTACGCTTATAAGCTTATTAAGGCTTATTGATGGGTAAAAGAAAATGAGTTATAAGGATAAGATTGATTTGTTAAAGTTACCGCAGCACATAGCCATTATAATGGATGGTAATGGCCGGTGGGCTAAAGATAAAGGCAAATTAAGAATATTTGGTCATCATAGCGGTGTGCTTTCTGTAAGAGACGTGGTTGAAGGCGCGGTTGACGTGGGTATTAAATATCTTACCCTATACACTTTTTCTTCCGAAAACTGGAATCGCCCAAAGCTTGAAGTTATGGACATTATGGAATTAATGGTGAACACCAGACATAAAGAGATAAAAAACTTTATGTAAAAAAATGTGCGTTTAAACGCCATTGGCGATCTAAGTATGCTACCAAAAAAATGTTTTGATGAACTTAATAACGCTATTAAAACAACATCGGGCAATACCGGCCTTGTGCTTACGCTGGCATTAAGCTATAGCTCGCGGCGCGAAATTGTACAAGCTGCAAAAAACATAGCCATTAAAGTGCAAAGTGGCGATATTAATATAAATGATATTGACGAAGAACTTTTTGAAAATAACTTATACACCGGCGATATGCCTGATCCGGAATTATTGATCAGGACAAGCGGCGAATTTCGCATAAGTAATTACTTGCTTTGGCAAATTGCCTATGCTGAATTGTATTTTACACCAAAGTTATGGCCGGATTTCCGTAAGGAAGATTTGTATGAAGCCATACTGGATTATCAAAAGCGCGAGCGCAGATTTGGTATGACAAGCGAGCAAGTCAACTAAATTTTTTCTTTTAACACTTTTTAACAACTGTATAAATTATTTTTAGCCCACTAAAATATCCGAATGAATAAATTTCTGTTTGCTATTCTTTTCTCTGTAATAAGTGCTGGCGCCATAGCTCAGGTTCGACCAAATCCTGCAATGTTAACCAGGAAATCTGCTGATACTTTGAGTTATCTAAATCCTAAAGAGTATATTATTGGTGGCATTACTATTACAGGCACACAACACCTGGATAAAGATGTGTTGCTGCAAATATCTAAGTTGGTTAAAGGTGATAAGATCACTTTACCCGGCGAAGCTAACGCCACCGTTATAAAAAACCTGTATAAGGAAAACTTATTTGATGATATACAATTAAATATCACCAAAATTAATTTAGATACGGTATACCTGGAAATAGCTATAAAAGAGTTGCCGCGTTTATCGCGTTTGCATATAACGGGTATACGTAAAGGAGAGATAGATGATATAAATAAAAAGCTGGCTGATAAAACCGGTAAAATTGTAAATGCCAATTTATTAAATACAACCACCTCAATAATAAAGAAACATTTTAATGAGAAAGGGTTTTTAAATACTACGGTAAACATAAAGCAAAGACCAGATCCCGGTGATGCGAATAGTTTAATACTTGATGTTGCTATTAATAAAGGCAGAAAAGTAATGATAAACTCGGTTACATTTGAAGGTAATAAGGCATTCTCGCAAGGCAGTTTAAAGAAATACCTGACAAAAACCCGTACCCGTAAGTTTTATAACATATTTGGATCGAAAAAATTCAAAGATGATAAGTATACAGAGGATAAACAGAACCTTATTGAAAAAATGCAGGCTAAAGGATATCGTGATGCCTCATTAATAAGCGATACGGTGACCAAACATGATTTTGAAACGGTAGATGTTAAAATTAAAGTTTACGAAGGACCTAAATATTATTTTGGCAACATTAAATGGTCTGGCAACGCTAAATACAATAATGATATATTGAATAAAGTATTACGTATTAGCAAAGGCGACGTTTTTAGTGAAGAAACACTAAATAAAAGATTGAGCGGCGGCGGCCAAAATAGTGATGATGTTTCGTCACTTTATTTAAACGATGGCTATTTAACTTATAATGCTGATCCGGTACAAACCCGCATACATAATGATACGGTTGACCTGGATATAAGAATATTTGAAGGCCCCCAGTATACCATAAATCGTGTTTCTGTTAAGGGTAATGATGTAACCAACGATAAAGTGGTTTTGCGCGAATTACAAACGCTGCCGGGACAAAAATTTAATAAAGCATTGCTGGTAGAAAGTACCCGTATAATTGGCCAGTTAGGAAATTTCGATGATCAGAAAACCGATCCTAAGCCGGTTAATATAAACTCGCAGGATGGTACCGTGGATTTGATCTATAATGTTGTAGAGAAACCATCAGACCAGGTTGAGCTTTCTGGCGGTTACGGTGGCGGGCAGCTGGTAGGAACATTGGGCCTGACCTTTAATAATTTCTCTATAAAAAATATTTTCCATCTTAAAGATTACAAGCCATTACCAAAAGGCGACGGCGAAAAGTTAAGCTTAAGAGGGCAATCAAGCGGTCACTCATATCAAAATTATTCGTTCACTTTTTCTGAACCATGGTTAGGCGGCAAAAAACCTATATATTTTGCCTTATCAGCCTATACCCAATTAAGTTCGACCGGCGATTATTATGCAAAAACAGACCCTGCATATAATTACCTGCGCATTAATGGTGTTGGTGTTACTTTAGGTAAGCACTTAAAATGGCCCGATAACCATTTTCAGTTAAATTATTCGTTAAACTTCGATCATTATAATCTGGATAACTACCCCGGCTACCTATTCTCTAACGGAACATCATATAATATTAAACTAACACAGGAACTTACCCGTAACTCACTGGATGGGTCGCCCGTATTTCCTACAGGTGGTTCAAATATTAAATTTACGCTGCAAGGCACGCCACCATATTCATTATTTAACAGCATCAATTACAAGCTGCCGCCTACGCAGGAACAGCTTTACCATTTCGTAGAATACTATAAGGTAAAATTTGATGCGCAGTGGTTTACACATCTTGCAGGTAAATTTGTGTTAATGACACAGGTTAGGTTTGGATTTTTGGGAGAATATAATTCTGAAGTACCGGGATCGCCGTTTGAAAGATTTAAACTGGGTGGCGACGGTATGCAAAGCTACCAGTTTTTACAGGGTAGTGATATAATTGGTTTAAGAGGATATCAGAATTTCTCTATTGTTCCGGTAGGAACAAATTATACAACCAGTACCAATCCGGGCAGTGCAATATATAACAAATATACAATGGAGCTTCGGCACCCCGTTATTACCAGCGCATCGGCTACTATATTTATGCTGGCCTTTGCCGAAGGTGGTAATGTTTGGAATAAATTCTCGCAATTTAACCCTTATAACGTAAGAAGATCAGCAGGTATTGGCGCCAGAGTATTTTTACCTATTTTTGGCTTACTTGGTTTAGATTATGGTTATGGCTTTGATGCTATACCGGGGATACCGTCGGCTAATAAGGGCCAGTTCAGTTTCTCAATCTCACAAAGCTTAAATGGTGGGTTTAATTAATTAAAGAAAAAATCTATGAAAAAGATAATTTTCACACTGGCTTTTACGTTCTTAGCAATCACTACCTCGTTTGCGCAGCGGTTTGGTTATGTTGATTCGGACTATATTTTAAAACATATGCCCGATTATGCATCTGCTCAAAAACAATTAGGCGCGTTATCTGATCAATGGCAGAAAGAGGTTGATGGCCGTTTCCAGGAAATTGACCGCTTATATAAAGCATACCAGGCAGATCAGGTTTTAATGGCCCCTGATATGAAAAAGCGTCGTGAAGCTGAAATAGTTGATAAAGAAAAGATAGCTAAAGATTTTCAACGCCAAAAATTTGGCCCTGATGGCGAGCTGGAGCAAAAAAGCAGTTCGATAATGAAACCTATACAGGATAAAGTTGCAAAAGCCGTACAAGCAGTTGCCGAAGCTGAAAGCCTGGATATAATATTTGACAAAAACAGCGAACTAATTATGATGTACGCTAACCCGCGTTATGATAAAAGCGCCGATGTTATTACACGCCTGGGATTAAAGCCGGGAGTATTTGCTAAATAAATTTTTTATACATATAATCGCACTAATTATTAAACACAGAACAAAAACAATGAAAAAACTATTTAAAGTTGCTTTGATTGCAGGATGCATGATGTTACTTATGGGCAACTTTGCCAAAGCACAACAAAAAATTGGGCATATTGCATTTGACCAGGTTGTAGGTTTATTGCCAGAGCTTGCTACAGTAAAAACTCAACTTACCGCATACCAAAAAACATGGTCTGATCAATTGGGTACGCTTAATACTGAATACCAAAATAAGCTTAACGACTACCAATCTAAACAAGCAACAATGACAGATGCTGTTAAATCGATAAAACAAGCTGAATTAACCGATCTGGGCAAAAGATTCCAGGAGCAACAATCAAATGCGCAACAACAGGTAGATGCTAAAACCACCGAGTTAAGCAAACCTTTAATTGATAAAGTGCGTGCAGCAGTAACTGCCGTAGCTAAAGAAAAAGGTTACGCCTATGTATTAAACTCAACCCAAACAGATCTATTAGTATCACCGGATGCTGATGATTTAATGCCGGCTGTAAAAGCTAAATTAGGATTGAAATAATATTTTAATAAATACATTTACAAAGCGCCCTGGTATATGGGGCGCTTTTTTTATTTTTGACCGTTGATTTTTTTTGATTAAGAGATTTCGTTGATTCTTTACTTTTTAATCTTCAATAACCAATCTTTATTCCTAATCTTTAATCTTCAACAACTAATCTTCAACCCCATGCAGCCAATAGGTATTTTTGATTCGGGAATAGGCGGCCTTACCGTTTTTCGGTCGATAGCCGAACAGTTGCCGGGCTATGATTATATCTATTTAGGCGATAATAGCCGCGCGCCTTATGGTAATCGCTCATTCAATACCATCCACCAATATACCTGGGAGTGCGTGCAATGGTTGTTTAAGCAAGGCTGCCCGTTAATTATACTGGCCTGTAACACCGCCTCGGCTAAGGCGCTGCGTAATATTCAGCAGTTAGATATGAAGGGTTTGGATCCATCTAAAAGAGTACTGGGCGTTATCCGTCCTACTGCCGAGGTTATTGGCAACTACTCTGCCACAAAAGAAATTGGTGTATTGGGTACCATAGGCACCGTAAAATCTGAATCTTATTTAATAGAGATAAAAAAGTTTTTCCCCGACCTTAAAGTTTACCAGCAAGCCTGCCCGCTTTGGGTGCCATTGGTAGAAAGCGGCGAATATGAAAAACCGGGATCAGATTATTTTATAAAAGAATACCTTGACCAGATCATGGCTCAATCTGCCAATATTGATACACTATTACTGGCCTGTACCCATTACCCCTTACTGCAGGACAAAATAAAAGCGCATTTACCTGCCAATGTTAAGGTGATAGCGCAAGGCGATATAATAGCCAAAAGCCTGGTTGATTACCTGCACCGCCACCCCGGGCTGGAGCAGAAATTAAGCAAAGCAGGTACCCGCAAATTCTATACTACTACAGATGATACCGCTGATTTCGATCATCATGCCTCACGGTTCTTTTCGGCACCGGTAACTTCAGAATTTGTATCAGTTACAGAGTTTGGCTGTTAAGCCTCATCCCAGCCCTCTCATTTGGTGAGGATTGTTCGCGTTGTTGATTTTGTTTAAGGAACTCATAAAACGCTGAGTTTAGGTAAGGCTTATTTCATTTTCTGCTAAGTCAACCAACTTAATACCCGCTATCTGCCATAATTTAACAACCATTTATTAAGTTTGCAGCTAAAATAAACGGGGTTGAGTTTTTATATTACATATGTACTTGTAAGTATTGGGCTGTTTGCCTTCTCGGCTTTATTTGCGCTTTTTGCAGTGTATGGCGAGCGCAAGGTTTCCGCGTTTATTCAAGACAGGCTGGGCCCTACCGAAACCGGTAAATTTGGCCTGCTGCAAACCCTTGCAGATATACTAAAGCTGCTGCAAAAAGAAATGATAATCCCTACAGCTGCTGATAAAATATTATTCATGATGGCCCCGGCTATTATATTTATAGCCGTATATATGGGTTTTGCAGCCTTGCCGTGGGCGCCGGGTTTAATTCCGTCAAAAATTAATTTAGGGCTGTATTATATTTTCGCCATTATATCAATCGAAACGCTGGGCATATTAATGGCAGGTTGGGGATCGAATAATAAATATTCTATTTTAGGTGCTATGCGGTCGGCTGCGCAAATTATCAGTTATGAGATACCTGCCGGGTTTGCCTTGATATCCGTAGTGATGATAGCGCAAACACTTAATCTGCAGGATATAGCCATACAGCAAGGCACCTTATCCGCCGAAAAAATAAAATTTTTAGGTTTTTGGGATATAACCAAAATAGGAGGAATTTTGTCATGGAACATATTCAGGGCGCCGCATTTGATAATTGCTTTTGTAATCTATTTTATAGCCTCATTAGCCGAGAGTAACCGTGCGCCGTTTGATATCCCCGAGGCGGAATCAGAGCTGGTATCCGGCTTTCATACAGAGTTTACCGGGTTGCGTTTCGGGCTGGTGTTTTTGGCTGAATATTCTATGATGTTTCTGGTATCAATGGTGGGCGTGATACTATTTTTGGGGGCTTGGAACACACCACTGCCAAATATTGGGGCAATACATTTAGCCGACTGGACAACCAGCAAAGTATGGGGCATATTTTGGATAGCCACCAAAACATTAACGCTGGTGGGCATACAAATGTGGATCAGGTGGACCATACCAAGATTACGCGTAGACCAACTAATGAACCTATGCTGGAAGGTATTAACACCACTGGCTTTTGTGTGCATGCTGGTATCGGGCATATGGCGGATATGGTTGATGTGAGTTGGGTAGTGATTAGAGGTTAGGTATAAAGTTGTTGAAGATTAAAGATTAAGGAATGAAGATTGGTTATTGAAGATTAAAGATTAGAAAATAAAGAATCGGTGAAATCAATCGAAAAAATGCAAATTAAATCAGTGAAATCAAATAAAAATCAGTGATCAATAAAGCAATAAACGGATTTAAAACTACCTGGAAGGGGCTATCCCTTACCATAAGGCACCTCTTTGCCTCAAACGCGAAGCGGCAGGTGATATCTGTTACTGATGATAATTATTTTAAACGGCTGGAAGGTACAAATACTATCCAGTACCCGCACCAAAAATTACCGGTGCCAGAGGTTGGCCGTTACCAGCTGGATGTAGAAATAGATGATTGTATTGTATGCGACCTCTGCGCTAAAATTTGCCCGGTTGATTGCATCACCATCGATTCTATAAAAGCTACTGAATTGATTGGGAACACATCAGACGGTTCGCCAAAACGTATTTATGCCGCTAAGTTTGATATTGATATGGCCAAGTGCATGTACTGCGGCTTGTGTACCATAGTTTGCCCTACCGAATGCATTGTAATGACCAATCAGTATGACAGGACCGTATTCGAATTAAAAGACCTTAACTACGAATTCTCTGATATGACACCCGAAGTTGCCGCCGAAAAAAGGCAACTGCTGGAAAATCAATTAGCCGAAAGGCAAGCGGCAAAATTAGCTGCTATGAATAAAAAGGAGGGCGGCGCATGAGCTTGGCCCAGGTGCTTTTTTATGTGATGGCTTTTGTTGTGGTGGGGTCGGCATTGTTTGTGGCATCAACCAAAAACCTGGTGCGCTCTATCTTTATGTTTTTTATAACGCTGTTCGCGCTGGCAGGATTATACGTTTTGGCACTGGCAGATTTTATAGCTATAACCCAAATAGTAATTTATGTAGGCGGTATTTTGGTGTTGATATTATTCGCTTTTATGCTGTCGGGCAAAGAAACGCTGAATGTGTTACAGCAACAAAAAAGCAAATTCATCAGCCTGAGCAAATTGCCTGCAATACTATTGGCAGTGCTGTTTTTTGTGGTGATGGTGAATGTGATAACTAAAATTGACGCCGGTAATATAGGCTGGATAAAACAGGCCATCAGCACAAATACAGAAATCAAGCCAAACGAGGAAATGATAAACAATATTGGCATTAATTTAATGACGAGGTATTTATTGCCATTTGAGGCCATATCCATATTATTAATGATGGCACTGGTAGGTGCGGCACATTTATCCAGAAAGGAGCGGGGCGCGGTATGATAACCTTAACCGATTTTTTAATAGTGAGCGCAGCCCTGTTTTGTATAGGTTTATACATGATCGTATCCAAACATAACGCCATACAAATATTAATAGGAATTGAACTAATGCTGAATGGTGCCATTTTAAACCTGGTAGCGTTTGGCAAGTTTGATAAGATCAATAACGGCGGGCAAATATTCGCCCTGTTTGCCATTGTGCTTGCAGCAGCAACAACAGCGGTAGCTTTAGCTATTATATTGAACGTTTATAAAAAATACAGAACCATTGATCCGGGCAGGATTAATAACTTGAAAGATTGAGCGCCCCACCTAAACCTTCCCCTTGGGACGACTTAATATTCAAGTCTCCCCAACCGGGAGAGATTTAGAGGGGCTAATAATAAATTATTTGAAAACACTCATACCATACCAGGACCTATCCACCATTTACTTTGCAATAGCAGCAGTATTGTTGCCGCTGTTTGCCTGTATAGTAAATTGCTGTTTGCCCGGTAAGCGTAACAAGGTTTCGGGCTGGATAGCTACCATAGCTATTTTGGTAAGCTGTATTTTATCCATTTCCATTTTTGCTAAAATATGGAATGGGCACCCGGCGCATATACAGCAGCTTTGGTTCATTATTGGTTCCACGCAGTTATATGCCGGTATTTTGTTGAATAACCTATCGGCAATATTATTGCTGCTGGTTTCGGTAATTGCGTTGCCTGTACATATTTACTCTATTGCCTACATGAAGAACGACGAGAATTACGATCGTTACTTCATCTACCTCAGCTTTTTTTGTTTCAGCATGCTGGCACTGGTAGTTGTTGATAGTATGGCACTGTTTTATGCTTTTTGGGAGCTGGTAGGCTTTTCATCTTATTTATTGATAGGTTTTTGGTTCACCCGCGAAAAAGCGGTACAAGCTAATAAAAAAGCTTTCCTGATGAACCGTATTGGCGATGTGGGTTTGTTAACCGCTATCATTATCCTGTTTGCCCAGTATCACACCTTTGATATCACCCAGCTTTTTGGCGATGGCGGCTTAGTTAGCCAATCAACCATTACCAATGGTTTATGGATATCGCCGGTTGGTAGTTTGCCTGCTATCTGGCAATATGTAGCCTGCGGTGGTATATTCTTAGGGGTGGCAGCCAAATCGGCACAGTTCCCGCTCCATACCTGGCTGCCTGATGCTATGGAGGGGCCAACTTCGGTATCGGCATTAATTCACGCGGCAACAATGGTAGCGGCCGGCGTATTTTTATTAGGCAGGGTTTATCCAATATTTAACACAACAGAGCTTGACATATTAGCCGTAATAGGTTGTTTTACCGCTTTTATGGCCGCCACCATCGCGCTAACGCAAAACGATTTGAAACGTATTTTGGCTTACTCCACCATATCGCAATTAGGCTTTATGGTAATGGCCATGGGGGTTGGTGCGTATGCATCGTCGTTGTTCCATCTGGTTACGCACGCGTTTTTTAAATGTTTGTTGTTTTTGGTAGCGGGTATTGTTATCCACCAAATGCAGCACATCAAAGAAGATAACGATCTGGACATCGACCCGCAAAGCATTTTATATATGGGCGGCTTGCGGAAGAAGCTGCCGTTTACATTTATTGCCGCTGTTATTGGCGGCTTGGCGCTGATAGGCTTGCCGTTTACATCGGGTTATTTATCCAAAGATGGTATTTTGATACAGGCTGTAGATTGGTCGGATAATAAAAATATTTTGTTCAGACTGGTACCTATAGGCGCCATCATCACCACCTGGCTAACCGCTTTTTATGTAGCAAGGCTGATAGTAAAAGTGTTTTTTGGCGAGTTTAAATTGGAGCAATTTCATCCGCATATAAAATACCATATCAGTGATGGGGGGTGGAAATACCGCGTGCCATTAATGCTGTTGGCTGTGGCATGTTTGTTCCCCTTGTTCTCTCTAAACCCGGTGTTATATGAGCATGCATGGGTATTTACCGGTTTTAGTTCTACCCATTTACAGCGGATAAATATTTATCATACCATTGTGCCGATAGGTGTAAATATACTAAGCCTGTTTTTAATCTATTGGGCATGGGCGGTATATACCGAACGTAAGCTTTTAATATTTCCGCAAACCGGCTTATTGTTCCATATGTCGTACCACGAATGGTATATTGATAAAGTATACAGGAAAGTGATTGTACGTGCGGTAATGGCTTTAAGCAGGGTGCTGTCATGGTTTGACCGTAAGGTTATTGACGGTTTTATCCACCTGCTGTCAACCGTCACCATAGCGATATCAAAAATAGCTGCCTGGTTTGATTATAATGTTATTGACGGAATATCGCGCCTGCTTACCTTTATCGTGCAAATAACCGGTAATTTTGTGCGCCGGTTTCAAGGCGGTAAAATTCAATATTATTTGTTTAGTATGCTGGCAATTGTACTGGCCCTGCTTATTTATTTATCTGTTTAGATATGAGATTACTGACTTTTGAAAATCACTACGCGATAAGTTCCCCTCTTGAGAGGGCGCGCGTATGGCTGTGCGGTTGCAGGGGTGTGTTAATACGCACAAAGTACACATCTCTACACCCCCCTCAAGAGGAGAATCGCACGGGCCTCCGCTTTTTTCGAACACCCGTTATCTCATATTTTACATTTCACATCTCAAACCTCATCAACGGATGAACCTATTAACCATACTCATATTTATCCCCCTGCTGTTCGGACTCATCATCGCGTTGATGCCTTCCAACTGGCGCGGTAGTTTTAAATACATTACGCTGTTGGCTACGTTGGTGCAGTTGTGTATGAGTGTGTGGTTATACCTTAACTTTAAAACGGGCGCGGCTTTTGGCGGTATAGCTACCGAGGGTCAGTTTCAATTTGTGCAAAAACTACCCTGGATAAACCTTAACCTGGGCAGCATGGGCCATATGCAAATGGATTATTTTGTGGGGATAGACGGTATATCCATCACCCTGCTGGTAATGACCTCATTGGTATTGGTTATAGCAGCGCTGGCATCATGGGAAATTAAGAGTAACCTCAAAGGGTTCTTCGTGCTTTTCCTGATATTGGATATGGCAGTACTGGGCGTGTTTTGCTCACTGGATTTCTTCCTGTTCTATATTTTTTACGAATTAATGCTACTGCCATTATACTTCCTGATAGGTATGTGGGGAGGAGCAAGGCGCGAGTACGCGGCTATAAAGTTCTTCCTGTACACCCTGTTCGGCTCGGTATTTATGTTACTGGTGATGATAGGCTTGTACTTATCTGTAATTGATCCGGCTACCGGCAACCATACCTTTAATATGGTGCAGATGATGAACCCGGCCAATTACGGGCATGATTCAATATTTTCTACATTAAGTCATTATACCTTGTTTGGTGTACAGGCAAGAACGCTTGGCTTCATCATACTATTTATTGCATTTGCCATTAAGGTTCCGGTTGTGCCGTTGCATACCTGGTTACCCGACGCGCACGTAGAGGCACCAACCCCGGTATCCATCATTTTGGCAGCTATCCTGCT
The DNA here is from genome assembly GCF_028288205.1 of Mucilaginibacter sp. GTDB lineage: Bacteria > Bacteroidota > Bacteroidia > Sphingobacteriales > Sphingobacteriaceae > Mucilaginibacter. The sequence continues at coordinate 65,873 of NZ_JAQBOD010000048.1, read as the reverse complement.
AAAAATAGGCGGTTACGGAATTATAAGGATATGTCTGGGCATATTCCCCGACGTAGCTGCATCCGGAGCATTCTGGCTGGGCTTGCTGGGTGTTATCTCTATAATATATGGCGCGTTAAACGCGTTGGCTCAGCGCGATCTGAAGCGGGTTATCGCTTATTCGTCTGTATCGCAAATGGGGTTTGTATTGCTGGGCATAGCCTCGCAAACTGCCGAAGGTTTAAGCGGCGCAGTAATACAAATGGTGAGCCATGGATTTTTATCAACTATGCTGTTCTTTTTGGCAGGAGTGATTTATAACAGGGTACATGACCGGGATATTAACCATTTCCGTGGATTGGGTACCCTGATGCCAAAATATACCATATTTATAATGATTGCATTCTTTGCTTCATTGGGCCTGCCGGGGTTCTCTGCATTTATTGCCGAGGCATTCTCATTAGCAGGCGCTTTTAAATCGGCATCGGTTAACGGCTTATTGCCTTATTGGATGGCAGTTTGCGGCGCGATAGGTATTCTGCTAAGTGCCTGCTATTTTTTATGGACACTGCAACGCATGTTCTTCGGTTCGGTATCATTAAAAGGAGGAGAGATCTGGAAAACAGCTTTAGCCGATCTGAATGTCCGCGAAATAATAACCTTGTTGCCTTTGGCGATAATAGTGTTAGTTTTAGGCATAATGCCATCGTTGGTTTTTGATAAGATAAATGATTCGGTATTGGCGCTGGTGCAGTTTTTACATATAAATAAATAGTTGTATGATTAAAAGATTATTAATTGTTTCATGCTTATTGATTATTGGAATTGCTGCAAAAGCAGATGAGCCTAAAATAGATTCAAAAGTTCAAAAAGTTATAATTTTTTTAAATGGTGCACAGGTAACCCGTACGGCATCAGTTAATATTACTGCCGGGGCATCTACTTTAGTGTTTGGCAATATTTCGCCTAATATTGATGTGCAGAGTTTACAGGTACGCGCCAATGGTGATTTTACGATTTTATCAGTTAAAAGTGAGCTTAACTTTTTGAATGAGCAGGTTAGAAGAAAAAATGTAGATGATCTGCAAGCTCAACAAAAAACACTAAGAGATAAAATCACTTTCCAAAATACGTTGCTTACTATAGACCAACAAGAAGAGCAGATGTTGACTAAAAATCAATTGGTGAGTGGGCAAAACGCTAATCTGGATATTCTAAAATTAAGGCAAGCACTTGATTTTCAAACAATGCGTTTAACCGAGATAAAAAAAAGGGAAACCGTGGCTCATGAACAAATAGCCACATTAAATATTGAACTTCAAAAATTAAACCGCCAAATAGCTGATGTTATGAAAGGTAGCAGTAAGGCTACCAGTAATATAATTGTAACTGTTTCGTCAAAAACACCCTTGCAATCAACCTTTACCTTAAGTTATGTTGTAAATAACGCAAGCTGGTATCCAACTTATGATATCAGAGCCAAAAATGTTAATAGCCCCATAACTATTGCCTATAAAGCAAATGTAAGCCAACAAAGTGGCGAGGATTGGAAAAATATAAAACTCACACTTTCAACAGGTAATCCTTCTTTAAGCGGAAGTAAACAGACATTAAACCCTTACTATCTTAATTTCGGGATGTCTTACACTACCATTAGTGCTATTACAAAAGTTAGTGGCAGGGTATATGATAATAATGGATCAATACCTGGTGTTATAGTTAAAGTAAAAGGAACTTCTATTGGTTCTACAAGTGATGCGAACGGCAATTATTCTATTCAAATACCTCAGGGAGCCAGTCAATTGTTAGTTTATGCTTTTATAGGATATGAAACAATTGAGCAGCCGGTAACTAAGTCAGTAATGAATGTAGGACTTAGACCTACTGTAAATTCATTAAATGAAGTGGTTGCGGTAGGTTATGGAACCTCAGTTACAGAAGAATTATCAGATCGGGTCGCGGGGTTAAATACATCCACTTTGCCGGTTGCAGTGCAACAAACTCAAAACCAAACAAATGTAGAATTCAATATTGATAACCCATATTCCATACCAAGCGATGGTAAGCAATATTTGGTTGAAATTAACCAGGTAGAGTTAGCTGCTACTTATCAATATTATACTGCGCCAAAAATCAATACTGATGTATTTTTAACTGCCAGCTTAACTGATTGGAATAAATATAATTTTTTATCAGGGGAAGCCAATTTGTTTTTCGAAGGAACTTATATTGGTAAATCATTAATCAATACACAGGTAGCTACAGATACACTAAACTTATCGTTAGGGACTGATAAAAATATTGTAGTGACACGAGTACTACAAAAGGAGCTGACTGAAAAACAAACATTCACTTCAAATAAAAAAGATACACGTAGCTGGTTGATAGATATTAAAAATCGAAAAAATCAACCTGTAAGTCTTTTGGTTGAAGACCAGGTTCCTGTATCACAAAACTCATCTATTGAGGTAGAAAATCAGGAAGTATCGGCCGGTAATTTGGATAAAGCAACCGGTAAAGTTTCATGGAATTTAAATTTAAATCCGCAAGACGAAAAGAAGCTTCTGTTAAAATATCAGGTGAGATATCCCAGAAATCAATCTATTATAGTCCAATAGTAAAATATGCACGATCTGCTACCCTATATACAAGGACAATTAACCCAGATACTGGGCGATATGCAGTATTTCGGTCCCGAAATATGCTTGTCTCTGTTGTTTGTTGTAGTATTAATTACCGACTTGCTATTTGGCCGTAACTCCGAAAAATTATGCCGCATTGTAGCATGCGGAGGTATTATATTAGTAATATCTAAAGATATTATACAGCTGCAGCTAATTGGAGAGCATAATATATTTCTGTTTAGCGATATGTTGCTGCAGAATCATATCTCTTTAATTTTTAGACTCATTATTGATAGTTCGGCTTTACTGCTATTATTATACTTTGCCTGGGATGAGCCATTAAAATCGCATACAAAAAAACTTTCCGACCTTTATTCTATAAGTATAGCCGCGATACTTGGTCTTCACTTAATGACAATGGCGGCAAACCTGCTATCGGTTTATTTGGCTATCGAGATGGTATCCATAGCATCATACCTGTTGGTGGCCTATCGTTCAGAAAATGCTTTTAGCACAGAGGCCGGGTTAAAATATGTACTATTCGGCGCGTCGGCGTCGGCTATTATGTTGTATGGTATATCATTACTTTATGGTTTTACCGGTACGTTGAGTTTATTTGATCCTAATTTTGTGGCAGGACTTATACAGGTTAATGCGGCAGGTACAACTTTCGCGTTGATATTAGTATTGGTTGGCATCGGCTTTAAACTATCATTTGTTCCCTTGCATTTTTGGGTGCCCGATGTATATGAAGGCGCGCCAACGCCAATTACCGCGTTCCTGTCTACCGTACCCAAAATTGCCGCGTTTGGGTTATTGCTTAACTTTTTAACGCCGTTCCTGATCTCTCAGCAATGGAAAGCATTTGATTTTGGGTTATACCTGTCGGTTATCGGCATCATCACCATGATAGCGGGCAACTTTGCCGCTGTAATGCAAAACAACGTTAAGCGCATGCTGGCTTATTCCAGCATAGGCCATACCGGCTTTGCTTTAATGGCGATTGTTACCTTTACATCACAAGGTATTACGGCCCTGGCTTATTATCTGGCAGTGTATGTTATAGCTAATATTGGCGCGCTGATGCTGGTAACCTACTTCACAAAAATTACCGGATCAGAAGATGTAAATACTTATAAGGGCCTGGGCCTTAAATATCCTGCAGCATCAGTATGTTTTATAATTATACTCATATCATTAACCGGGTTACCGGTAACCGCAGGTTTTACGGGAAAATTATTAGTGTTCTCTGCGGTTTACAGTGTTTACCAGGCAAATCATAATATCTGGCTGCTGTTATTAACCATAACCGGGGCGCTTACTACGGTGGTATCATTATTTTACTACATTAAAATTCCGCTTAATTTATTTTTAAAACGGACAGATAATGCCGCAGAACCAATAGCGCAATCTGCTTATATCTTAATTTTTGCCGTAATTATATCCATAGTACTGGTATTGTTAGGTATTTTCCCCAATTGGCTCATCAAATTCCTATAAAAGGAATCCTTCTATATCTTTTTTAATAAAAAATTAACGTTTATTTCATTTTATTATGATTTAAATCATAATTTCAGGCGTTTTTTAAAACTTATTCTTAAACAATTCCATGAAGCGTTATTTTCCTTTTTTTATTATCCTTTGCATTTTAGTATTAACCTTCATTTTTCCTTCCGTCGAGTTTAAAAACACAGGCACATCACATTTTAACACCGGCGATATTGCCTGGATGCTCATGTCGACAGCTCTGGTTTTAATTATGACACCCGGCCTTGCATTTTTTTATGGCGGTATGGTAAATAAGAAAAACGTAATATCAACTATGCTGCAAAGTGTGGTCTGTATGGTTATTATTACCGTAATGTGGGGCATATTTGGTTTTAGCCTTGCCTTTGGCGATAGTTTTCATGGCATAATAGGCAACCCCGCAACTTACTTTATGATGAAGGGCATGCTCGGCGATTCGACATGGAAACTGGCGCCAACTATCCCTCTGCTATTATTTGCCATGTACCAGTTAAAATTCGCTATTATAACCCCGGCGTTAATAACAGGGGCTTTTGCAGAACGTATCCGCTTTAACTCCTACATTATATTTTTATGCCTGTTCAGCATATTTATTTTCTCGCCGTTGGCACATTGTACCTGGCACCCCGATGGTTTATTGGCTAAATTAGGTGTACTTGATTTCGCGGGTGGTACGGTAGTGCACATGTCGGCCGGATGGGCAGCTTTGGCATCAGCATTATATTTAAAGAAAAGAAATGAACCCAGCCACGCGCCCGCCCGCATTACCTATGTATTAATAGGCACGGGTCTGCTATGGTTCGGTTGGTTTGGGTTTAACGCGGGGTCGGCATTTGGGGCAAACCACTTAGCGGTTACCGCTTTAGCTACCAGCACAACCGCGTCGGCAGCAGCCGGTTTAACCTGGATATTTTTTGATATGCTAAAGGGCCGTAAGCCATCGGCGATGGGTACTTGTATAGGTGCTGTTGTTGGATTAGTTGCTATTACGCCAGCGGCTGGTTATGTATCTATCCCGCATTCATTGGCAATAGGCATTATTTCGGCAGTAATAAGTAACCTGGTGGTTGAGTGGCGCACCCGCACTTCAATAGATGATACGCTGGACGTATTTCCTTGTCATGGCGTTGGCGGTATGGTGGGTATGCTGCTTACCGGTGTATTTGCCAATAAAAATGTTAATCCGGCCAATACTACCGGAAATGGTCTTTTTTTCGGGGAGCATCATTTGTTTTTCGTGCAATTATTTGCCTTGGTCATAGTTTCTATCTATGCTTTTTTTGGCTCATTGCTGCTGCTTAAAATTACTGATATGATATCGCCGCTGCGTGTTTCAAAAGAAGACGAAGTAATAGGCCTGGACATTAGCCAGCACGGCGAAAGATTATAAAACTAACCTTACCAATTTATAAACCAAAGTTGAGGGCCGGCTAATTTGCCGGCCTTTTTTTTACTTATTAGATTTGACAACTTTTAAAAAGTTGTCAAATCTTTAGCTTGCTTATGTAATGGATATATTATGATTTTATTAATTTTTAATACGAATTAATGACAATTCATTTAGCGGTACTTTACAATAAAATTATAACTTTGCGGGCTCATCATCAATCATGAGCGATCAGATTAAACATGAATGCGGTGTGGCATTTATCCGCCTTTTAAAGCCACTATCTTTTTATCAGAAAAAATACGGCACTGCGCTGTATGGCTTAAACAAGCTTTATCTTTTAATGGAAAAACAACACATCCTGGGTCAGGATGGCGCGGGAGTTGCCACTATTAAATTAGATATCGCCCCGGGTAAGCGATACATCAGCAGGCACCGATCCATGGCATCAAACGCGGTGGCTGATATATTTGAATATATCCAGAAAAAGTTTGCTGATATACAGAAGGAGACGCCCGAAAGAATGGCTGATGCGGAATGGCTCAAAGACAACGTTAGTTTTACAGGCGAAGTTTTATTGGGCCATTTACGTTATGGCACCCACGGCAAAAACAGTATTGAAAGCTGCCACCCTTTTTTAAGGCAAAACAACTGGATGACACGTAACCTGGTTATTGCAGGCAACTTTAACATGACCAATGTTGATGAGCTGTTACAGCAGCTATATGACCTGGGCCAGCATCCAAAAGAAAAAGCCGATACCATTACAGTGCTTGAAAAAATGGGTCATTTTATTGATACCGAGAACCAGGGCCTGTTTGACCAATACAAACGCGAGGGATTAGACGATAACGTAGAGATAAGCAAGCTGATAGCCAATGATATGGATGTAGCTAAAATTCTGCGTAAATCTGCCAGGAACTGGGATGGTGGTTATACCATTGCCGGTATGTTGGGCCACGGAGACGCATTTGTAATGCGCGACCCGGTTGGTATACGCCCTGCCTATTATTATTATAACGATGAAATTGTAGTGGCCGCATCAGAGCGCCCTGCTATACAAACCGCTTTTAATATCCCTATTGATGAGATTAAAGAAATACGCCCCGGTCATGCTTTAATTGTAAAAAAGAACGGCAAGATAACCGAGGATATGTTTAGTGAGCCGCTGGAAAAGAAAGCATGCTCTTTTGAGCGTATCTATTTTTCGAGGGGGAGCGACGCGTCTATCTATCGCGAGCGTAAGCAATTAGGCAGGCTGCTTTGCCCGCAAATATTAAGCGCGGTTGATAATGATATAAAAAATACCGTATTCTCTTACATACCAAACACTGCCGAAGTTGCCTTTTATGGTATGGTAGAAGGGATACATAAATACATTAAAAAATACCAGCGCGATAGGCTGCTTAACCGCGATGATAAAATAAGTGAGGAAGAGTTAACCGAAGTATTATGCCTTGCGCCACGTGTTGAAAAAATAGCCATTAAGGATGTTAAGCTGCGCACCTTTATAACCCAGGACGCCGACCGCAGCGAAATGGTAGCGCATGTATATGATACTACCTACGGCCTTATAAAAAATGGCACGGATACGCTTGTTGTACTGGATGATTCTATCGTTAGGGGTACAACGCTTAAGCAAAGTATATTGAAAATATTGGATCGTTTGGGCCCTAAAAAAATTGTAGTGGTTTCATCGGCCCCGCAAATTCGGTATCCTGATTGTTATGGCATTGATATGTCGCGCATGGGCGACTTTGTTGCTTTTGAAGCAGCCATCAGCTTGCTAAAAGAAGAAGGAAAAGAAGCTGTTATAGCCGATGTTTATAAAAAATGCGTGGATAGTGCCACATTACCTAAAGAAGAGGTGGTAAACTATGTAAAAGCTATTTATGAGTCTTTTACAGATCAGCAGATATCAGACCGTATAGCAAAGATCATTACACCAAAAGATATAAAGTGCGGGGTTGAAGTGATCTATCAAACTTTAGATAACCTGCATAAAGCCTGCCCTGATCATACCGGCGATTGGTATTTCTCCGGAGATTACCCTACCCCGGGCGGTAATAAAGTAGTTAACCGTGCTTTTGTTAACTGGATGGAAGGTAAGAACCAACGGGCTTATATGTAGTTCTTAGAGGTAAAAGGATAAACGTAAAAGGCGAAAGGTGTTTAACTTTTCGCCTTTTGTTGTTTGTATGTACCCGGAAAAACCTTTCACCTTTCGCCTTTTACCTTCCATCTCCCTACGCCGCAGGCGCTGCAAAAACGTAGTGCGTAACCAGCTTATCCACCAATATTAACGATGCAATAATTAAAGCTATCCCGGCCACTTCGTTAAGGCGATGTACAAACTTTTCAGATATCTTGTCGCGCAGTTTGTTAGCATAAAATGCTTTGGTGGTATCCAGCCCAAATTGCACAATTAATATGGTTAAAAACATAATGGCAATTTTAAATGCGCGGTGGTGCACGCCATTATGGTAAATGGTACTTGCGGTACCAATAACAGTTATCCAATGGAATAAAATAGCGGGATTAAAAATACACAGCAAAAATCCCTTTAAAAAATAACCGGTGCGTTTAAGGCCGGTAGGGGCTACGTTAGTATAATTTACTTTGGCCTTCTTGAAAATATAACGGATACCCACTACAAATAATATAATACTGCCTATAACACCAGCAATGGTTTTGGTTTCGGGTGATACGTCAAATAATTGCGAACCAAAAAGTATGGTACCTACAAATACAACGTCACTACTTACCACACCTAACGCCAGGAAAACGCCCGCGTGGAAACCCCTTTCTATGCTGGTTTTAATTAAAGCAAAAAATACGGGGCCTGTTAAAAACGTCAGTACAATCCCAATTCCTATGCCCGAAATAACAGCTTCTATCATTAATATAGCCTTGAGTCAGTTTGAAGAATGCGAATATGCGATTTTTATCTCTTAAACAAAGAAACTTAATATTGTGTGTTTATTAATTTAAATAATGAGAATTCTAAAAAATGGATTATGTTAGTACTTTAAAACCAAATTGATATAACCTTAAATAAAAATGGAACAAAACAAAACAAAAAACTATGGCTCGGCACTATATACGCTGGTTACCGTATTTTTTTTCTGGGGCTTTTTAGCCGCTTCAAACGGTATATTTATACCTTTTTGCAAAACACACTTTCATTTAACCCAGTTCGAGTCGCAGTTAATTGATTTTACTTTTTATGGTGGATATTTTATCGGCTCGTTAATATTGTATTTTGCTTCGCAGATAAGTAAGACCGATATTTTAAATAAATTGGGCTACAAAAATGGTATAATATTAGGCTTAGTTGTATCAGCAGGTGGAGCGTTATTAATGATACCTGCCGTTGCCGCAGGTTCGTACGCGCTTGTTTTGTCGGCCATATTTGTTATTACCATTGGTTTCTCTTTACAACAAACCGCTGCAAATCCTTTTGTGGTTGCGTTGGGCCCGTCAGAAACCGGCTCTAACCGTTTAAATTTTGCAGGCAGTATAAATAATATTGGTGCCTTATTGGGCCCTGCTGTTATCAGTATTGTGTTATTTGGGTCGGCAAGCAGCCATATTGCACCTGCCGATGTTAAAATATCATCTATTGATAACTTGTATTACATATTTGCAGGCTTATTATTAGCGGTAGCATTATTTTTCTGGCTATCAAAATTACCGGTAGTTACCAGCGACGAAAAATTTGAAAACAGTAAAAGACCAGGGCTGCCAATTATTATTATGTGTATTGGATTTTTAATTATCCTGGCTGCCGACCCTTTGGTTAGCATGACCGGTATACCAAAATCAGTTTACATTTATTCGGCATTAGCGCTTATTATTTTAACCTTAATAGGTTCACTATTATCTGCACAGAAAAACAGCGAAGGCTGGGGCGCTATGCAGTATCCGCAGTTAATATTAGGTATGATAGCCATATTTACTTATGTAGGTACAGAGGTTACTATACAAAGTAATATGGGTGCTTTACTTAAAACTCCGTTATTTGGTGGTTTTAAAGATTCAGAAATAGCACCTTATATTTCGCTTTATTGGGGCAGCTTAATGATAGGCAGGTTTACCGGTGCTATAGGCGCGTTCAACCTGTCAAAAATGACAAAGAACATTCTAACTGTTATAGTTCCTTTTGTAGCATTTGGCATTGTATTGCTGGTAAACCGGTCAACAGTTGCTGATGTTAGTACGCTGTTTGTTTATGGAATAAGTATTTCAATATTAGTTGTGGCATTTTTTATCGGCCAGCAAAAACCGGTACGCACCCTGGTTACTTTTGGTATACTGGGCGTAATATTTATGCTGATAGGTTTATTTTCAACCGGCATGGTTGCTGTATTCTCTTTTATTAGCGGCGGTTTATGCTGCTCTATTATGTGGCCATCTATCTTCTCTTTATCTATTACAGGTTTGGGTAAATACACTGGTCAGGGTTCGGCATTTTTAATTATGATGATATTGGGTGGTTCAATCATCCCGCCGGTACAAGGCTTTATGGCCGATACTATTGGCATACATCAATCATACCTCGTTCCGGTTTTAGGTTTCGCCTACATTGTGTTTTTTGCATGGAAAGTGCGTGTTGAGCTTATCAAACAAGGCATCAACATAGACCATGTGCAACTTGAAAAAAGCGGGGGACATTAATTTTTAGTCATTAGTCACTGGTCATTAGTAATTGGTGGATTTTATAATTTGCTATTACTAATGACTAATGACACAATGACGGATGACAATTATGAAACCATCTTTCGATACTATCTTTATGAAACTGGCTACTGACCTGGCCCTGCGCTCGCATTGCGTAAAGGCCCATGTTGGCGCGGTTTTAACACGTGACACGCGTATTATATCAATAGGCTATAATGGTCCGCCTGCAGGCACGCATAACTGTGACGAAGAGTGGCCGGATGTTGGTTGTGCCCGCGACTCGAAAGGAAGCTGTTCATTAGCTTTACATGCCGAAGAGAACGCCATATTATACGCCGTTAAAAGCGGTGCCAAGCTGGAAGGTGCTACTTTGTATACAACATTGTCTCCATGTATTGCCTGTGCACGGTTAATATTCTCTGCTGGTATTAAACAAGTTTTTTTCAATAAATCATATGCCCAATACAAAGGCATAGCCAGTGATGAAGGAGTTGACTTTTTAAATAAGTTTGGCGTGCCTACGGTGAAGTTGTCCGAACACGATTCGATGGATTAATATGATTATTAATGATTGTATCGTGTGTGTATAATAAATTTCGCTTATCTAAACAATCTGCCGGCACCGGTAATCCTTAAATCTTAAAAATCAATAAATCGTGTTCAGACAAGTAACGGCTCAACCCAATCCAGCGCAAATTGCAATTGTTCATCAGGCGTCAAATCTGTATTATCTAATATAATAGCATCATCCGCGCGTGTTAGGGGGCTTTCTTTGCGGGTGGTATCAGCGTAATCACGGTGGGCAAGGTTTTCAAACACTTCTTCAAGAGTCATGGTAGGGTTGGTTGGCAAAAGCTCTTTATACCGCCTTTCTGCACGTATTTTGGGGTCGGCTGTCATAAATAGTTTTATCTGCGCATGCGGGAAAACTACGGTGCCAATATCGCGGCCATCCATCACAATGTTTTTTGATTTGCCCATGCGCTGCTGTTGGCGCACCATTTCTACACGTACCTCGTGGATTGCAGCAACGGCACTTACCTTGTCTGACACCGGCATCTGACGGATTTCGTCTGATACCTCTTCGTCATTTAGCGTAATGTGTGTCTGGTAATCGCGCGAGTGAAAGTTAAGATGGATGTTTTTTAAAGCTTCGGCTATTTGATCATGGTTGTGCATGTCAATATTGTTGCGTAAAAAGTACAATGCCACAGCGCGGTACATTGCCCCGCTGTCCACATAAATAAAATGAAGTTTTTTTGCGAGGGCCTTAGCTAAAGTGCTTTTTCCGCACGAAGAATAACCATCAATAGCTACTACAATATTACTGCTCATGTGTAACAAAGTTATAAAAAATTGTGAGTGGTTGATTGGGTGAGCAGTTGATTTTATTGACAAATACACAACTATCAATAAATAGATTAGGCTAAAGCCTTCGCTGCCTATTTATTCCTATCCGTCCCTTAAAAGGGATGGCAATGAAATGAGTGTTATCATAAATCATTTGCCGTTGGCTTTCAACCAACGGATAGAAGAGCCATTTAATAAGGCTTTAGCCAAACTCAAACCACCCACTCAGTCCAACTTAATCAACTAATAACTAACTTTGACCATGAATTTTTCTAAGTCCGAATTACAAAAAGAAACCTTTTACAAAACATCACGCAGTGGGGGTAAGGGCGGGCAAAACGTAAACAAAGTATCGAGCAAGGTCGAGCTGTTGTTTTCTGTTAATGATTCGGCTTTGTTTAATGAGGAGGAGAAACAGTTGCTTAATCAAAAACTACAATCACGTTTTAACAAAGATGGCTACGTGCAGGTAATTTGTGATGAAGAACGCAGCCAATATCTAAACAAAGAAAAAGCTTTGGAGCGATTGGTTGGTTTATTAACCCGCTCATTGCAGGTACCCAAAATACGCAAGCCTACCAAACCCAGCAAAAAAGCAAAAGCCGAGCGCCTGGATAATAAAAAAATACAGTCGGTTAAGAAAGAAGGCAGGAAAAGAAATTTCGAGATTTAATTTAAACGGTAGATAGCAGTTATTGAGCCCCATTGATGGGTATAGATCATCACTTTTGTATCGCGCGAATGAAATATGGCTGTAAAACCCAGCACCCAACGATTGGTAGTATAAGTTAAACCTAATTCATTACTAAACATTAACGGCTCTGGTACGCGTACTATTTCTTCACTATCCGGTTGGTTGTGTTTTTCAAATAAACCACCCTGCACGGTTGCATCATAACCTACATAGTTAAGCTGGGGTTTATAATAAAAGAAAAATTCGTGCTGATGTAATGGGGTAACACGGGCGGCTGCAATAACGGTACTTTGTGTGCTTGCCGAATTAAATAATTGATTAAAATTACCAAACCTAAACAACGGACCCACACCTGCGCCCGTAAAACCGGTACCCAAATTGCCATAAGCACTTACAGACATATCCAGCAATGCGCCCCTTGCCAGCAATTTATTATATTCGGCAGAGAGATTGAGTTCTAAGTCGTTTTTTATTTGATACTGCCAGCCAGTTATATGATAAAAACCAAAAGTATTATGAACAAACTCTTGCGCAGTTTGCGCGCCGGATGCAGGGCCAACAACGCCTAATTGCGCACCTAATTTAAGGTTGCTTTCGTTTTTATAAAGTAAATTTAGGGTTGAGCCTACGTAGAGGTAACCGGCAAATGGCCGGTCTACATATTTTGCAGCGGGTATCATGCCGGTTTGGGGGTTAAATATTTTTTGCCCCAACTCCAACCCGAATATTTTATTCTGAAGATGGGTGTTGTAATCACCTTTAACTTTTAAAGCATGGCGGTAGTATAAAAATACGCCATCGGTATAATAATTATCACCGCCACGCAGCAGGTAAGAATCATTATCTGTTTGCAAGCCAAACTCATTACGGTGTGTTTGCGCGAAGGCACAAATTGTTGTAATGACAAAAAGCAGTACTAAAAATAATTTTCGGTTCATCCGTTAGTAGCCGCTATGTGATATAATAAATGACAAATATTTTAGTTAATTATTGGCTTTAATATCTGTTTTAACTGTTAAGTCAAGCGGCTCATTAACTTTTTCATTCAACAGCGCCAGGTTAATAACTTCGCGCATAGTAGTCACATAATGAAACTGCAAATCTCTGATATAGCTTTCCTTTATCTCCAAAATATCTTTTTTATTTGACTTGCATAAAATGATCTCTTTAATATTGGCGCGTTTGGCAGCCAGTATTTTTTCTTTTAAACCACCTACCGGTAATACACGGCCCCGCAAAGTAATTTCGCCTGTCATGGCTAAATGAGGTTTAATTTTGCGCTGTGTAAATGCAGAAGTTAACGCGGTTAACATAGTAATACCTGCCGATGGGCCATCCTTAGGTGTAGCACCTGCCGGAACGTGTACATGCACATCCCACTGTTCAAACAGTTTCGGGTGGATATTGAAATAGCCGGCGTGCGCGCGTAAGTATGCTAACGCTATAGTTGCCGATTCTTTCATTACATCACCTAAACTACCTGTTAAAGTTAAACTACCTTTACCCGGGCTTAAACTGGCTTCAATAAACAATATGTCGCCGCCTACTGATGTCCAGGCCAGGCCGGTTACTACTCCGGCTACGTCATTGCCTTCGTATAGGTCCTTATCAAATATGGGCGCACCTAATATGGTTTCTACATCTTTTTTGCTTATTACGGTGTTGTAGGGCTCTTCCAGGGCGATGTTTTTTGCTATACCACGCACTACCGAGCCTATCTTTTTCTCCAACCCACGCACGCCCGACTCGCGGGTATAATCTTCTACCAGTTTCTCCATCACATCAGGTTTTATAGTGATGTCTTTTAATTTCAGGCCATGTGCATCGCGTTGTTTTGGCAACAGGTGCTGTTTGGCTATCTCAATTTTTTCTTCGATGGTATAGCCGTTCACTTCGATAATCTCCATGCGGTCAAGCAACGCCGGCTGTATGTTGCTTAATGAATTGGCTGTCGCGATGAACATTACGTTAGAAAGGTCGAAATCCATCTCTACATAATGGTCATAAAAGGTACTGTTTTGTTCGGGATCCAACACTTCCAGTAAAGCTGATGATGGGTCGCCCCTGAAATCATTGCCCACCTTATCTATTTCATCCAAAATAAATACCGGATTTGCTGCACCTGCTTTTTTAACCGATTGTATAATACGCCCTGGCATAGCGCCAATATAAGTTTTACGGTGGCCGCGAATTTCGGCCTCATCACGTATACCGCCTAAAGCCATACGCACATATTTGCGTCCTAAAGCTTTGGCAATTGATTTACCCAATGATGTTTTACCAACTCCCGGAGGGCCAACCAAACAAAGTATAGGCGCTTTCATGTTGTGTTTTAGCTTTAATACAGCCAAATACTCAATAATACGGTGCTTTACTTTATCTAAGCCAAAGTGGTCCTTATCCAACACCTTTTGGGCGCGTTTAAGGTCGAAGTTATCTTTAGTGAACTCGTTCCAGGGCAGGTCAAGCAATAGCTCAAGGTAGTTTATTTGTACAGAATAATCAGCAGCGGCAGGGTTGGTACGTACCAGTTTTTCAACCTCTTTATCAAAATGCGTTTTAACCTCAACGTTCCATTTCTTTTTGGCGCCGCGCTGGCGCAGGTTGTCAATTTCCAGGTCGGGCGATGTTCCGCCCAATTCTTCCTGTATGGTTTTAATTTGTTGATTTAAAAAGTAATCCCGCTGCTGCTTATCCAGGTCAACACGCACCCTGGTTTGTATCTGGTTCTTTAGTTCAAGTAATTGCAGCTCCATGGTTAGGTGCTCTAAAACCAGGTTAGCCATATCGCGGCGATTGGTTACTTCCAGCAGCTTTTGTTTAGCCATCATATCGGCATTCATGTTTGATGATATGAAATTCATCAAAAACGAAGTGCTTTCAATATTACGAATAGCTATACCGGCCTCGCTTGGGATATTTGGCGAAAGCTGTATAATATTCATAGCCATATCCTTAATAGAGGATATCATGGCTTTAAACTCTTTATCTTCTTTTGATCTCTTTACCTCCTGAAAGGGCTCAATAGTGGCCTTAATATAAGGCTCGCTTTGTACTTCCTCCTTTAAGTAAAAACGTTTTTTGCCCTGTAGTATAACGGTTGTATTACCATCAGGCATTTGCAGCATTTTTATAATTAAAGCTACGGTGCCTATTGTATTTAACTGGCTAAAATTTGGGTCTTCAATAGCTACATCCTTTTGTGATACTACACCTATCATGCGGCTGCCTTTATTGGCATCGCGTATTAATTTGATGGACTTGTCTCTGCCAACTGTAATAGGAATAACCACGCCCGGAAAAAGCACGGTATTACGCAACGGCAGTATAGGTAAAAACTCGGGTACCTGCTCGTTATTCATTTCTTCCTCATCCTCTGAGGACATCAGAGGGAAAAATTCAGAATCTTCATTTATCACTGGCAAAACATTTTTAAAATCAAATGGATCAAAACTCATCAAATACTTTATATATCAATAAAAAACGTCATGTTGTCACCCTGTAAAAATTAAGCGGGCATTAACACGGGTAAAATAGCGGTTACTAATTAATAGCGTACTCTGTTCAAGAGCTATGCCAAGATAAGGTAATTCAGACACAACAATTACTTTAGCATTGTATCAGTTTGATTACATGCTGTTTACAAATTTACCTGCTTTTTTTTAAACCTGCTTAAATAAATTGATAAAGATGAAAAAAAGTCATACCCTTGCCCTGCATAATTTATTGGAGGGGCTTTTTTAAATAAATAGGCGGATATGCATAATAATTTATAGTTAAAGGAGTTAACTATATACTATTTGTTAACATAATAAGTTTTTAATGAGGTTACCGGTCTTAGTATCTTTCCTGATTATCTCTTCTGTTGAACATGCAGCATCACAAAATGCCTATGTTAGATTAGGAAAACAAGCTTATATTGACGGAAATTTTAAAGCTGCGGTAACGCAGCTGGAAAAAGGATGTATGATAGACTCTACTAATGCTAACGCCTTGTGGATGTTGGGTTATTCTTATTATCATAGCGACAATTATCTTAAATCTATAACCGCCTTTACCAAAGAAATAGCTATTACCCCTGCCGATGCTCACGCTTATTACTACAGAGCAAGGGCGCAATATCACTTAGGTACTGATAGCCAGGTACCGGCCGAAAAGGAAAAATATTTATTAGGCGCGATTATAGATTTTACCAAAGCCATCTCCATTAATCCTGCTGATACAAAACTGACTGTTTTTTATCAAAATCGCGGGCTTGTTTATAAAGACTACGCCGCGTTTAAACTACAAACAAACTCTCGTTTTTACGATAAGAGAAGAGGCATAGACGCCTTGAAAGCATCTATTGCCGATTTGCAAAAGGTTTTGGATAGTGATGGAAACCGCAATGATGTATCTAATATTTCTTCGCTGATAGACCTGTCAAAAGAAAAACTGGCCACGGCTGTTGGTCACCATTAATTTAACGTACCTTTTATTGTATACGTGTTGGCGCCCAGCAAACGTACTTTCTGATATTTTTGTATGATATAAAGTGAATCAGGGAAATAGCTTAGCTTTTCATTGGTTTGATACAGTATGTTTTTAGTACGATTATAGATCAATATCCATTTAACTTTATCAGCCTGTTTATTAATAACTATCAACTGCGTTTTAAGATCGAAAGTTTTTGCACGGTAAATGGTGGAAGCGCCGTTGGTTTGAATATTGTAACTATCCCGCCACGCAGGTTTGTTAATGTCTGATTCGCTGAATGAGCTTAACTCTAGCCCCCAGTTATTGATGTTGACCTTCTTGCTTTCGGTAATACCGTTATGGGTAACGGTTTTGTTGGTAAGGTGATTTAATTTATGAAGACGGGCAGTATCAGCTTTAAAATAACCTTTAATATCAAAATAATTTTGAGTAGTGCCGTTTTGTACTATATCAGGTTTACAGGATGGGAGGAGGAAGGTTAGAGATAGTATAAATAAATAAAAGAGAATTTTTAACCCTCTTTCCCGCTTGCGGAAGAGAGGGTCGACAAGAGTAGCGATGTCGGGGTGAGTAAACGTTCGCCAATGCAATAACGCTATTGCTGCTTTATTAATCCACTCACCCGGTCTTTGCTTCGCTCGACCACCCTCTCTTCGGCAAGCCGTAAAGAGGGTTTCTTTAATTTGCTTTATAAGATTCCTACACCAATACATTCCCACCCATTTCTTCAGGAATTGTAATACCTAAAATATGAAGTACCGTTGGTGCAATATCACCCAACTTACCATCTTTAACGGTCTTAACATCTTTATCAATAACAATACAAGGTACCAGGTTAGTGGTATGTGCGGTGTTTGGCGTTCCGTCGTCATTTATCATGTAATCGGCGTTGCCATGATCGGCTAAAATAATGAAAGAGTAGCCGTTGGCTAAGCCTGTTTCTACCACGTCTTTGCAGTATCTGTCGGCCGTTTCGGCAGCTTTAACTACCGCGCTGAAAACTCCTGTATGCCCCACCATATCGGTATTGGCAAAGTTTAGTACAATAAAATCAGGCCAGCCGCTTTTTAGTTCGGGGATGATGGCATCGCGTATACCTTCGGCGCTCATTTCGGGCTGCAGATCATAGGTTGCAACTTTTGGCGATGGCACCATCAGGCGCTTTTCGTTTATAAATTCTTTCTCACGTCCGCCCGAAAAGAAGAAGGTAACGTGGGGATATTTTTCTGTTTCGGCAATACGGATCTGGTTCTTACCGGCATCCTGTAAAATCTCGCCTAAAGTTTTGGTCAAATCCTCTTTGGTAAATATTACTTTAACGCCCTTAAACGTTTCGTCGTAAGTGGTCATGGTAACATAATACAGATCAAGCGGCTGCAGGTTATATTCCGGGAAAGCCTTTTGTGTAAGCGCTACGGTAATTTCGCGACCACGATCGGTACGGAAATTAAAGCAGATCACTACATCGCCCTCTTTTATAACCACAAGCGGTTGCCCCGCACCATTGGTTTTAACAATAGGTTGCATAAACTCGTCGGTAACATCCTTTAAGTACGCCTCTTTAATAACCTGTTGTATATTGTTAGTTGGTTCGCCGGTACCGTGTACCATTACATCATAGGCTTGTTTAACACGTTCCCAACGGTTGTCGCGATCCATAGCATAATAACGGCCAATGGCCGATGCCAGCTTAACAGGGGTGTTGGCAATATGATCTTCCAAATCAGTAATAAAACCTAAACCCGATTTTGGGTCAGTATCCCTGCCATCTAAAAAAGCATGAACAAAAACATTACTTAGCCCCGAGGTAACTGCCGCGTCACATAATCCTTTTAAGTGTTTTATATGCGAGTGTACGCCGCCATCAGATACTAAACCAATGAAATGTACATCTTTATTGTTTTGTTTAGCGTAATCAAACGCGTCTTTTAAAACCGGGTTGGTTATCAGCTCATTATCATCAACCGCTTTGTTAATACGGCCAAGCTCCTGGTAAACGGTACGGCCGGCGCCCAAATTCATGTGCCCTACTTCTGAGTTACCCATTTGCCCAGCCGGCAAACCAACGGCCATGCCTGATGCTTCCAGCTTTGAATTTGGATATTGACTGATAAGCGAATCAAAAAATGGCGTATGAGCCGCTAATATGGCGTTCGACTGATCGTTACGGCCGTAACCCCAGCCATCTAAAATTATTAATGCAAGTTTCTTTTTGTTTTCCACAATGCAAATATAAAGGGGATGGGGGATAGATTATAATTAATTTGTTTGAATGCGCGCCGGTTACTCACCCCGCGCACGAAGTGCGCGGCCCCCTCTTCGCCTTTGGCGGAAAGAGGGTTGAGGGTTTTGATTAAAATTTTTTTATCTTAACTTTCTTTATGCAATCTATAATTGAATTTTGCCGTGAATTAAGGCAGCGGGAAACGCCTGCTGAAAAAGTTTTATGGCAACATCTTAGAAATAGAAAGTTATTCGAGCAGAAATTTCTAAGACAATATCCTGTTTGTATAACGTCAATATTTGGCAGAAACTTATATTATATTCCTGATTTTTATTGCATAAGGCAAAATTGGTTATTGAAGCCAATGGGCCTATTCATCTGCTAAAAAAAGAATATGATAAAAATCGCGATGAGGTATTAACTGCTTTAGGACTTACTATAATTAGATTTGAAAATGACCAGATATTAAATGACATTGAATCGGTTTTAAATACAATAAAAGAGCATTTAATTCTTTAAAAAAATCTAAACAACCCTCTTTCCGCCAACGGCGAAGAGAGGGTCGACCAGCGAAGCATAGTTGGGGTGAGTAATCGCCGCCAAATTAATCTCTTTTCAGGTATGAAAGTTAAAACTTCTTCATTTGATTACGCCGATCAGTCTTATTTATCATAATAATCATTTTATCTGTTTAATCTGCTATTCAGGCATCAACAAACTATCACATCCAAAAAATGTTATTACTTTTGATCTTCTAAAATATACTTGATTTGGACAAAGAACTTGTACGCCCATTTATAGATAATGCCCTAAAGGAAGATGTTGGCGATGGCGACCATACATCATTAGCCACTATACCCGCAGGCACCATTGGCAAAGCAAAACTGTTGGTTAAAGACCCGGGTATAATTGCCGGTGTTGAGCTGGCCAAATATATTTTTCACTGCGTTGATGAAGATCTTAAGTTAAACGTATTTATTACAGATGGTACCGAAGTAAAACCAAAAGATATTGTATTTGAAGTTGAGGGCAGCGCCATAAGTATTTTAACCGCCGAGCGATTGGTGCTGAATTGTATGCAGCGTATGTCGGGCATTGCTACTGCTACCGACCATATTGTGGACCTGTTAAAAGGTACCAATACCCAGGTTTTAGATACCCGCAAAACCACGCCCGGTATGCGTTATTTAGAGAAATGGGCCGTACGCATTGGCGGAGGCATTAACCATCGCTTTGGCTTGTATGATATGATGCTGATAAAAGACAATCATGTGGACTATTCGGGCGGGATTGCCAGGGCCATTGAGAACGCGCATCAATACATCGGCGTGCACAACAAAAAATTGACTATAGAAATTGAGGTACGTAATCTGGATGAACTGGACGAAGTTTTACGAACCGGTGGTGTAGACCGTATATTGTTGGATAATTTTAATTTCAACGATCTTAAACAGGCGGTAAATATTATCGAGGGCCGGTACATTACCGAAGCATCAGGCGGCATAAATATTGATAATGTGCGCGAATATGCCAACTGTGGGGTTGATTATGTATCCATAGGTGCTATAACACACTCTGTTACCTGTATGGACCTGAGCTTAAAAGCTATTAAATAACCCTGCTAATGTTATTCTGTTAGTATAAATGTTTGCTTTTAAATATGATTAAACTTGTTAGTACAATTATCAATTTATAATATTGCGTTGATATGATCACCCCTTATTCCATTGCAGCGCTCATATTGGCCTACATGTTTGGTTCTATCCCCACTGCGGTATGGATAGGGCAGGCATTTTTTAATATTGACGTACGAGAGTACGGCAGCGGTAACGCCGGGGCCACCAATACCTTTAGGGTGCTTGGCAAAAAGGCCGGCATACCTGTTATGCTGCTGGATATTTTAAAAGGGTGGACAGCCACAAACCTTGCCTTTGTTATAGGAGTTGCTACTACCGGCCCCTATCATTCAGTATCTTTCTATAATTATCAGCTTGCCCTGGGCATAGCCGCTGTTATGGGGCATTTGTTCCCGGTATTTGCCGGCTTTAGAGGTGGTAAGGGTATTGCAACTTTGTTCGGTATGATACTGGCTGTTAATTTGCCGGCGGCTTTATTATGTGTATCGGTATTTCTTGTTGTGCTTTTAATTACCCGGTATGTATCGTTAGGCTCTATTATGGCAGGCTTCACTTATCCTATTGGCGTAACTTTTATTTTTCCCACTTATATTAAATCGGTTATTATATACGGCATGTGCATGTGCCTGTTGATATTAGTAACCCATCAAAAAAATATCGAGCGCCTGTTAAAAGGGAAAGAATCAAAAGTCAATTTCTTTAAGAAAAAAGCAAGCTAAGAAGATCAACAGAAATGTTGTTTCATTTTGTTTCACCACTGCCAAATCTACTGATTTGTAATTATTTGACAATCAGTAGTATAATTAAAAATTATGCATAAAAATATTGACGAATACGTTGTTACATTTTGTTTCATCACTTTTTCGTAATTCTCTTATAAACAATACTTTAAGTCAAAATCTTGTTTCACTTGTTTCATTTGTTTCACACTCGCGTGAAACAAAACTAAGCTAACAACTGTCCCAGCACCTCTAAAATAGCCTTGGCTTTAAGCAGACATTCCTCATACTCATTTTCGGCATCGGCATGGTAGGTAATAGCACTGCCCGCATGGAACGACAGATATTTCTCTGCTGAATTATATAACAAGGTTCTTATCACTACATTAAAGTCAAAATCATTATCTGGACTAAAGTAACCAATGGCACCTGAGTATACCCCGCGCTTGCTGCGCTCGTACTGTTCCATCAGCCGCATCGAATTGATCTTAGGTGCGCCAGTCATGCTTCCCATAGGGAAAGTATTGCGTATGGCTTCTACGGCGGTAATTCCGTCTTGTAATTCACATACAACGGTCGATATCATTTGGTGTACCTGGTTAAAGGTATAGATGCCAAATAGCTCTTCGGTTTTTACCGTACCGGGTTTGGCCGAATGGGTAAGGTCATTACGTACCAGGTCAACTATCATCACATTTTCCTGCAGCTCTTTGGTGTGGTTGCGCAGTTGTTGTTTGATGGCCTCGTCTTCCTGCTCTGTATTACCTCGTTTGGCGGTGCCCTTAATGGGTTGCGATATAAGTTTGCTGCCTCGTTTAGCTAAAAAGCGCTCGGGCGAGGCGCAAAGAATATACTTATCATTCCATTTAAAAAAAGTACCAAACGGTGTAGGCGAGACAAGGTTAAGCTGTAAAAAAGTAGCTACAGGATCTATTTGTGCACCGGCAGCAAAAAACTCCTGGCAAAAGTTGGTTACGTAGATATCGCCACGGCTAATGTGGTCCTTAATTTTATTGACAGTGGCTATATAATCATCTTTACTAAATCTCGATTGAAGGTCAATGTTATTCGCTGGTGAAGTGATGGGTGTTTGTTGTTCAATTGATTCAAAAATGGCTTGCGGATCATCGGCAGTTAT
Organism: Mucilaginibacter sp.; assembly: GCF_028288205.1. GTDB lineage: Bacteria > Bacteroidota > Bacteroidia > Sphingobacteriales > Sphingobacteriaceae > Mucilaginibacter. Next base: position 43,438 of record NZ_JAQBOD010000048.1, on the reverse strand, counting down.
TTCCACCTGTTCGCTGTTGATCAATATCAAATGCTGCGGAGCGAAAAAACACAGGTCAGGAAAATTAAGATGATCCGGGTTTGCGGATGATAAATTCTCCACCTCGTTCTTCAAATCATAACTAAAAAAGCCGGTTAACCAGCCCGGGTTCTTTGCGCGAAAGTTTTCTAATTGTTTAAACGCTGATCCGATATTTGCCACAACATGATCTTTAACACCCGCAGCAATTAACGTGTCAAATTTTGAATAAGGATCATTGAAGTTATTTGAATCGAGATAGCAAGCCGCATCAAAAGTAGCGGCCCATTGCAGGGCCTTTTGTTTAAATAAACGCAGATCGGTTACCTGTTTAATCACAAATACAAAGTTAAAACAAAAGGCCCCGGATTAGCGGAGCCTTTATGTTATTTATTAGCTATGCGGTTAGTGCAATACTAAGGTTTGCTTTCTATCGGGCCCTACTGATAAATATTTAATAGGCACGCCCAATTCTTTCTCCAAATAATCTATATACGATTGCAATTTTGCAGGTATTTCTGATAATTCGGTAATGCCTGTCAGGTCCTCGTTCCAGCCATCAATTTCTTTTAAAACAGGTATGGCATCAACAGAGCAAATGTCATAAGGCATATAATCTATCTTTTCGCCCAGGTAATTGTAATGGGTACAAGCGTAAATTTTATCAAAGCCGCTTAATACATCAGCTTTGGTCATTACCATTTGGGTAACGCCGTTAAGCATAATTGCATATTTTAAAGCCGGCAGGTCTATCCAGCCTGTACGGCGGGGTCTTCCGGTGGTAGCGCCAAATTCGTGGCCTATTTTACGCAACTCTTCACCAACTTCATTATCTAATTCAGTAGGGAAGGGGCCGCCGCCAACGCGGGTGCAATAAGCTTTAAATATGCCTATCACATCGCCAATAGTATTAGGGGCAATGCCTAAGCCTGTACAAGCACCTGCTGCAGTAGTGTTTGATGAAGTAACAAAAGGATATGAACCAAAATCAATATCCAACATAGCACCCTGTGCGCCCTCTGCTAATATCTTTTTGCCCTTTTTTAGAAAATCGTTAACCAAATGTTCAGAATCAACCAACGGGAATTTCTTTATTAATTCAATTGCTTCAAAAAATGCCTGTTCGCGTTCAGAGAAATCAGCAACCTCGCCGTATAATGCCTGCAGCATAGAGGTATGCTTGGTAACCAGTTTTTTATATCGTTCTTTAAAATCAGGCAGGGTAATATCACCTATACGCAAACCGTTGCGCCCGGTTTTATCCATATAAGTTGGCCCAATACCTTTTAAGGTTGAACCGATCTTGCCTTCGCCCATTCCTTTTTCAGAAGCGGCATCCAATAACTGGTGCGTAGGTAATATAAGGTGCGCCTTTTTGGCGATGAGTAAATTCTTTTTAGCTAAAAGATCATGTCCGGCATCTTTAAGTTTATCAATTTCTCTTTTTAGAGTGATAGGGTCAATAACCACACCATTGCCAATAAGATTTAGTGTGTTATCAAAAAATATACCTGAAGGGATAGTGTTTAAAACAAACTTTTTACCATCAAACTCCAATGTGTGGCCGGCATTCGGGCCTCCCTGGAAACGGGCAATCAGGTCATAACCTGCGCTTAAAACATCAACAATTTTACCCTTACCTTCATCGCCCCACTGGAGGCCTAATAATACGTCAACAGCCATTCTAAGATTAAAATATTAATAATAAGGTTGTAAAGTTATACTTTTCTATCGCAAAAGCCCGCCTTAAGTTTTTCACAATTACCATAAAGATTCAAAGAGTGGTGCTTTATTTCAAATTTTAATAACCCACCCATCATACTTTGTATCTGCTGAATACGCGGGTCGCAAAACTCAACTACCTTGCCGCAATCCAGGCAAATAATGTGGTCGTGTTGCTTATAGCCGTATGATTTTTCGAACTGGGCCATGTTTTTACCAAACTGGTGCTTGGTAACCAAATCGCATGATACCAATAGTTCAAGCGTATTATAAACAGTTGCGCGGCTAACCCGGTATTTTTTATTTTTCATGTGGATATATAATGATTCCACATCAAAATGGTCACTTCTTGAATATATCTCTTCTAATATAGCAAAGCGTTCGGGAGTTTTCCGTAGATTCTTATTTTCAAGATAAGCCTCAAAAATCTTCTTTACCATTACTTTAGTTTCCTGCTGGGGCATAGTGAATGTTAATGTTCAAAGTTATTAATTTAAGTTGATTTGTTAATTAGATTAAGTGAGCGGGTATCTTTAAATTTAACTATTCGCCTAATCAATCATTCACTCAATCAACCTGTCATGACGCTTTTTCAACCGTAGTATCAAAACGGGTTACAGAGGTAACGCCATTTACCATTTTTAATCTTTTTATCAGGTTATCCAGGTGTTCGGTATCATTTACATAAACCATGATGGAGCCTTCAAAAATACCGTTATCACTATCAACAGTAATAGAGCGCATATTTACCTTAAAATCATTTGATATTACCGTAGTTAATTTATTTATCAACCCAACATCATCAATACCAGTAATACGCAAGCCGGTTAAAAATGCCAATTCCTGCTGGTTGGTCCAGCGGGCTTTTACAATACGGTAGCCATAATTAGCCATCAGCTTAGCCGCGTTAGGGCAGTTGGTGCGATGTATTTTTATACCATCGCTAACCGTAACAAAGCCAAATACATCATCGCCGGGGATAGGGTTACAGCAATTGGCCAGCTTGTAGTCAATTTTTTGCATATCCTCGCCAATAAGCAGCATGTCACTGTCTTTGGCTTTAATGTTTCTTAACAGGCCTTGTAGCTGCTCATTTTCTATTCTATCCTGCGGCTTGTTTTCAACTACTTTTTCTGATAACTGGTATTCCTTCAAGTCCTTCATATCAATAAGCCCTTTGGCTATATTGAAAAACAGATCCTGGGTAGAGCCCAGCTTAAAATAATAGCTTAGCTTATGTATATTTTCAGAGTTATAAGTAATTTTTAATGACTTTAGCTTGCGTTCAAGTATCTCTTTCCCATCCTCGGCAACTTTGCGTTTCTCTTCTTTTAAAGCCGATTTAATTTTGGCTTTAGCTTTAGCGGTTACTACAAAATTCAGCCAATCTTCTTTCGGTGTTTGCTTACTTGAGGTAATAATTTCTACCTGATCGCCATTTTGCAGCTTGTAACTAAGCGGGACGAGTTTATGATTAACCTTGGCCCCAATACAGCTTGCGCCAACGTCAGTATGTATCTCAAAGGCAAAATCAAGCGCGGTAGCGTTTAATGGTAATTGTATAAGCGCGCCTTTAGGTGTAAAAATAAATATCTCGTCAGAGAATAAATTCATCTTAAAATCATCCAGAAACTCCAACGCGTTCGAATCTGGGTTTTTTAGCATATCCCTCACCTTTTGCACCCATTGGTCAAGCCCGCTATCGGTTGACGACTCTTTGTATTTCCAATGTGCTGCAAAACCTTTTTCGGCAATTTCGTTCATGCGTTTGGTGCGTATCTGTACCTCAACCCATTGCCCGCGCGGCCCCATTACCGTGGTATGTAATGATTCATATCCATTCGCTTTTGGCGACGATATCCAATCGCGCAGCCTATCCGGATTTGGCCTGTACAGATCGGTAACAATTGAATATGCCTTCCAGCAATCTGCCTTCTCGTTTTCAGGGGTGCTATCCAAAATTACCCTGATGGCAAAAAGATCATAAACCTCCTCAAACGGAATAGCCTTTTTCTTCATCTTGTTCCAGATGGAATGGATAGATTTTGGCCTGCCAAACAAATCGGCATCCAGGCCCTGTCCATGCAAAACTTTTTTTACCGGTTCAATAAAGTCTCTGATAAATTTTTCGCGTTCAGCCTTTTTCTCGTTGAGCTTATTTTTAATGAACTGGTAGGTTTCTCTTTCCATGTATTTCATAGAAAGGTCTTCCAGTTCAGATTTTATAGCATATAACCCCAGGCGGTGCGCTAAAGGTGCATATAGATAAACGGTTTCTGACGATAGTTTAAGCTGCTTATCGCGTGGCATAAACTCCATTGTACGCATATTGTGTAAACGATCGGCCAGCTTTATCAATATTACCCTAACATCATCAGCCAGGGTAAGCAGCATTTTCCTGAAGTTTTCGGCCTGTAATGAACTATTAGTATCAAACACGCCCGATATTTTGGTAAGCCCGTCAATAATCTTAGCTACTTTCTTACCAAACTCCTGCTCAATATCGTCTAATGTTACGTCAGTATCTTCTACAACATCATGAAGTAAAGCGCAAACTATAGAGGTGGTACCCAGCCCAATCTCTTCGGCGGCTATTTGTGCAACAGCAATAGGATGATAAATATAAGGTTCGCCAGATTTACGGCGCATATCTTTATGGCTCTCTAAAGCCATATCAAATGCTTTACGTATCATGCGTTTATCGCCTTTTTGAAGGGTAGATTTACTTGCACGCAATAAAGCCCGGTATCTTTTTAATATTTCCGTCTTCTCTACTTCCAGATCAATAACTAATTCTTTCATATCCAGGCAGTCTCAGTATTTATTATCATAACTTGCAATAAACAATTAAATTGCAGGTTATAATAAATACCAAAAAAAAATGCATTAATTTTGCATTAAGTAAAATTATGAAATTATTTGGGTTTCTCTTACTGTATTGTTGCTTAATGGGTGCGTTAAAGGCCCAGGCACAAACCCCTGCATTTCCAAGAACAGGCAAAAATGATACCATTAAAACTTATGTTACTGTTTTAGACGGTGAAATGGTACCCTGGATTGTTACCGAGGACGTTAACATAATTGATAGCCGTATATTTAAGAGCGAAGCCGATAGAAAAGCCTTTAACTTATTAAGATACAATGTAACCAAAGTTATACCATACGCGCATTTCGCAGGTAGCAGATACCGTCAATTACAACGCGATTTGGCTTTAACAGGTGATAAAGAGAAACAAAAGGTGTTGATCAAAGCCTGCGAAAGTCAGATAAAAGACATGTTTAAGAAGGAAATTGAGAACCTGACAATTAGTCAGGGTGAAATACTTATTAAACTGATAAACCGCGAAACTGACAACACTACCTACAGTATGGTTAAAGAATTAAAAGGTGGTTTTAATGCATTCTTATTACAATCGGCGGCACGTATATTTGGTCATAATTTAAAAGAAACCTACGACCGTGATGAACAGCGTGATATTGAACAAATACTACAACAGGCTGGATACGATTCTTACAGGAACTAATAATGAGTAGTAATAATATCTACCAGTTTACTGCCCGGAAAATACCAGGGCAGGAACTCAGTCTATCACAATATAAAAACAAAGTACTTCTAATAGTAAATACCGCCTCTCAATGTGGATTTACTCCCCAGCTTAAAGATCTGGTAAGTTTAAAAAATGAATTTTCAGGGCAGGATTTTGAAATACTTAGCTTTCCATCGAATGATTTTGGCGGGCAGGAACCATTGGAAGGGGAAGAGATCATTGCGTTTTGCGAAAACTACGGCGCCAACTTTCCAATATTTGAAAAGATAAGGGTTAGAGGACCTTATGCCGACCCTTTGTATAAATTTTTTGCAGATAAAAAGCAAAATGGCGTGATTAGCTCTGTGCCAAGATGGAACTTTCATAAATTCCTGATCAACCGATCAGGCGAGGTTGCAGCTTTTTATTATCCGTTTACCAATCCTACCTCTTCAAAAATAAAAAAAAAGATCGCGAGATTATTAGCTGCTGATCATTAATTACTATGTTTAAATATGTTTAAGTTAGATATATTAGTTTTATCTGTTCACCCGGACGATGCCGAACTTGGATGCGGGGGCACCATTTTAAAACACATTGCTCTTGGGAAAAAAGTTGGGATTGTTGATCTAACCCGGGGTGAGTTAGGTACGCGCGGCTCTGCAGAGATACGTGACCATGAAGCGGCGGCGGCCGGCAAAATTTTAGGTTTGACTGTAAGAGAAAATTTATCTATTCCGGATGGTTTTTTTGAAAATACAAAAGAATACCAACTAAGGGTTATCGAAGCTATTCGTAAATATCAGCCCGAAATAATCATAACCAATGCCTATAATGACAGGCACCCGGACCATGGCCGGGCAAATCAGTTGGTTGATACTGCTGCATTTTTGTCGGGACTGCTAAAAATAGAAACTTATGCAGATGGCAAGTTACAAGAACCATGGCGGGCAGAGATCTTATTGCATTTTATACAGGATGAATATATTAAACCCGATATATTGATAGATGTTACTGAATATTGGGATAAAAAAATAGAAAGTATGTATGCCTACAGCTCACAATTTTTTAATCCTGACTGGGAAGGCGATGAGCCACAAACTTATATCTCATCGCCAGAATTTATTGCTGTAATTGAGGCGCGTGCACGTGAGTTTGGAAAAGTTATCCGTACAAAATTTGCCGAAGGCTTTACCTCACGCAGGATTTTAGGAGTGGATAATTTGTTTGATCTTAAATAAAATCACACAGCTATATACTCAAAACGATTATTGTCATCGTTTCTTTCGCGTTTAAGTTTATTTTCTTTAGCAAGTTTTAAAAGTATGCCTGATAATTCGGATGTTTTAAAGTTTGAATTGTAATGCTCTTTACAATAATCTGCAATTGAAGATATGGAGTGTGTTGTTTTAAAAAAATCGGTTGAAAGTAACTGATTCAATATTTTTGTTGCTCCCGGTTTTTTACGATTGGAACTAACAGAATAATTATCGTTATCACTTATTGACCTTAGTTTATTTCCCTTCTTATTAAGGAACTCATATCCATCAATATCTCCTCTTTCAAACTCAATCATTGCATCTAATAATTTGTCAACAACTCTTACCTGAACGGCTTCGGATTGAAATGCATTAACAACTTCAGAGATCTCAATAAGTTGTTTTTTTAATTTTTCTATTGGTCTGCTCATAATCATATATATATAGGGCTACGGTAAATATTTATCTCTTTATAGCTTAACAGGAGCTTTAAAATATAGCCTGTTAATTAGAAATAATTATATTATAGAAGATAACGTAAACTTACGATTATAGTATATTTTGAAATATGAAAAGTGTTGTGATATTCGAAAAAAGCAGCGCTTGTAGCAAAAATATTACATTTTTACAACTTATTAACTATTTTTTGGAGCTTATTTAAGCCTTCATCAATATTATTTTTTTCGATAATAAGTGCCGGTCTAAAACGTATGGTACGATTTCCGCAACCTAAAAACATTACATTGTTTTCAATGCCGGCCTGTATAAACTTATCGCGCATAGCCTTGTCCTGAAAATCAAATGCGGTAAGTAGTCCTTTGCCGCGTATATTACTAATAGCCGGTGTGTTTTTGGCAATTAATAATAATTGATCTTGTAAATATTGACCATTCTCTGCGGCTTTATCACATAAACTATCTTCTTCAATAATCTCCAGTATTTTTGTTGAACGTACCATATCAACCAAGCTGCCGCCCCATGTGGAATTAATGCGCGAAGGCACGTTAAATACATTATGCTCAACCTCATCTATTCTGTGGCTTGCCAATATGCCGCATACCTGCATTTTTTTGCCAAAGGCGATAATATCCGGGCGGGCCCTTTCGCCAAAATGTTCATGGTACCAAAATTTACCGCTAAGGCCAACCCCGGTCTGTACCTCATCATAAATTAACAATGCTTCATTCTCATCAGCCAGTTGCCTTAGTTGCTGCATAAACTCTTTACGCACATGCCTATCGCCTCCTTCGGCCTGTACAGGTTCAATTATTATGGCACATATATCATCTTTATTATCCGCAAATGCTTGTTTAATTTGGGTAATAGATAGCTCCTCTCTTTTTAAAAGCTCTTCCTTATTACTCTCCGTTAACGGGAAATTTATTTGTGGAAAAGAAACACGGGGCCAGTCAAACTTAGCATACCATTTGGTTTTAACAGGTAGGGTGTTGGTTAAACTTAATGTATAACCCGAACGGCCATGAAAAGCGTTTTCAAAATGAAGTATTTTGAATCCTTTTTCGGTAGTATAGCCTTTAGCAAAGTTTTTTTGAACTTTCCAGTCCATAGCAGTTTTAAGCGCGTTCTCTATGGCTAATGTACCACCCGAAATGAAAAAAGCATGGGGAAGATATTCAGGAATACCAACTCTTGCAAAAGTTTCCAGGAATTGGGCATATTGGGTAGTATATATATCAGAGTTTGATGGATTAGTTAATGCCGCCAGCATCAGATTTTTCTTAAACGCTTCGTCATTGAGCATTTTAGGATGATTATAACCTAACGGTACCGATGCAAAGCAGGTAAAAAAATCAAGCAGTGTACGTTTGTTTTTAGAATCGTAAATGTGAACACCATTACTCCGTTCCATATCAAAAGTAAGGTCGAAGCCATCGGCCAGCACATGTTTTTTTAGTGAGTCAATTACATTTTCGGGAGAAACAGATAGGGTATACATAAGATAATGCTTTAAACAAATCTACTAAAAAACCCTCTGAAATGATAATTTAGACGGTTTTTGAACCAAACCATTAAATACTAACTTTAAATTGTTTAAAGCTGTTTTTTGTACTGAAATTTAGTTGGGTATAGGTTAAAATTTATCTTTCATACCCAACAATCCCCATATACCACCGCTATGAATTGCCAATATACGGCTGCCCGGGTTAAAATGCTTTTTGGCTGCCAGGTCATAAATAGCATAAAACATTTTGCCGGTATAAACAGGGTCTATCAATATTCCGGTGGTTGCTATAAACCTTTTTATAAAGGCAATAAGTTCAGCATTAACCTTTCCGTAACCACCAAAGTGATAATCAGTATGCAGCTGATAATTTGCGGGTGATGTTAATAGCTTATTTATCTCATCAGCAATAAAGCCGCCATTTTTTAATACCGGGATAGCATGAAGTCTGGCAAGTGAAGAATTGTTTTGCAAACCATTAATAATGCCTGCTGCCATAGTACCGGTCCCGCAAGCGCAAAAAATATGGTCGTATGTTTCGGTTAGTTCATCAATGAGTTCGCTGCATCCTTTGGCTGCTTCGGGCGATGTGCCCCCTTCGGCAATAAAAAAAGCTTCATCATTATTGGTAAAGTATTTATCAAATAATGCCGGTTTATCGCGATAGCTTTCACGAGCAGCAAATATTAAATTCATGCCATGCAGCCTGCAAAGAAAAAGTGTATCGTTTTCTATGGTTTCGCCACGAACTATTCCGGTTGATTTGAAGCCAAATTTTGCGGCAGCTGCCGCAGTTGCTAATAAATGATTAGAGTAAGCACCCCCAAAGGTTACAAGGTGAGTTTTGTTTTGAGCCTGCGCTTTTTTTAGCAAGTATTTAAGCTTGCGCCATTTGTTTCCTGATATAATGGGATGTATCAGGTCATCACGTTTTATAAATACTTTTAAATCCTGTTCATCAAATAATTTGTCTTTGATTTGATGAACAGGACTAAAAATTTCCAGATCAATATTCATTAAGCTGATTAGAAGCCAAGCCCTATACCTACGTTAGCTGATTTGTATTCGGCAAAGCTGTATGAACCATATATTTTAAGGAAGAATAAGCTCATTTGGAAACCAACATCGGCACGTGCGCCGCTTACACTGGCTGATGAACCACTGATACTAATAGGATCGGCATAGGTGGTATAAACAGGTTTACCCAAATTGTTTACACCGGTAACAAAAGGGAAATTACCCTTTAAACCAACATCAGTACTGCTGGTTAAATAGCCTACAGAAACAAACGGAGTAAAGAACAATAATTTTTTAGAAAGGATAATCTGGGTATTCCATCCGCTAAAATGTCCTTCTAAGCGCTGGTTGGAGTAATCCTGGCTACCGCTTGTCCCCCCATTGCCTGCATCCGGAGTTACGCTTAATGGTTTATTATAGCTTAAACGGGTATAACCAATAGCAATGGCAAGGTCAAATGGTATTATATGCTTGGCAGTGCCAAAATCCTGTGCAATATTATGTTTAAAGCCAAAACCAAACATACCTACCGAACCTACATCATCAGTGATCTTAGTGGTTGGTATAAAACGCACTGTTACATCGGTATTTTTCACCAAACCAAGCGTTAACTGCACTTGTGGCGCCGGAATATATTGACTAACACCTTTAGGTAAGGTGGTATTGTATTTTCGGGTCGGATCATTCGGGGCAGCTGGATCAGATACAACAATACCGGTGCTCAGATTTTTATCACCGCCAAAGGTTGGGGCGATTGATGAACCAGATGCTTTTACATTAGCTAAACCTAATGTGTTAAGATCATAAGTTTTATCAGCGTTAGGGACAATACTGGCGGTAGCGCTTACCCTGATAGCAAAACGTAAAAATTTCTGGGTTTTAGCAGTGTTGGTCCAGCCACCGTTCAAGCTATTGCCAAATCCTTTAAATAATGGGTTACTATAAGCACCTACCAATTTGTTTACATCGCCAGGGGAGCCTTTAAATAGTTGGGAAATTCCATCATCACTAGACTGTGCATTGGCCTTGAACGCGACAGTTATTAAAATTACTAAAGTAATCAGGGGGTAAAGTTTTTTCATATAATTGTTTATAAAGTGAGATTTTAAATCATAAAAGTAATACATATTTAGTAATAATCAATATTACTAAATATGTTACCTGATAATATATATTATAACCAATTAGTTTAAAAAACGGTTATTTTTGCCCAAATGATAAAAGAGCCTGATTTATTTGAGCAAGACGAACAAGATTTATACGAACATCTGCGTGTAATTGTTGATAAGGGTCAATCTCTCTTACGCATTGATAAATTTTTAATGTACCGTGTTGAAAACGCGTCACGTAACCGCATTCAAAATGCTATTGATGCGGGTAATGTATTGGTTAATGATAAGGTAATAAAAGCCAGCTACAGGGTTAAACCGCTTGATGTTATATCGGTTGTTCTCCCTCATCCGCCCCGCGATACAGAAGTATATCCTGAAAACCTGCCAATAAACATTCTTTATGAAGACGATGATGTACTGGTAGTTAATAAAGCAGCCGGAATGGTTGTGCACCCGGGGTATAATAATTATACAGGCACGCTGGTTAACGCGCTGGTTTTCCATTTTCAGCAATTGCCTACTTTGCCCGGCAATGATGGCCGGCCTGGCCTGGTGCACCGCATTGATAAGGATACTTCGGGCTTATTATTAATAAGCAAGAACGAACGTTCAATGACTTACCTGGCCCGCCAGTTTTTTGATCACAGCATCACCCGGAAATATATAGCACTGGTTTGGGGCGACCTGGAGCAGGACGGAACAGTAACAGGCTACATTGGCCGCAGTGTGAACGACAGGCGGGTAATGTCTATATACGATGACCCTGAAAAAGGAAAATGGTCTGTAACCCATTACAAGGTTTTAGAACGCATGAGTTATGTTACCCTGATAGAGTGCCAGCTGGAAACCGGCCGTACGCACCAAATAAGGGCACACCTAAAACATATTGGCCATCCCTTGTTTAGTGATGCTACCTACGGGGGCGATAAGATATTAAAAGGTACTGTTTTTAGTAAATATAAGCAGTTTGTAGAAAACTGTTTTGAGCTGATGCCGCGCCAGGCACTGCATGCGCAAACGCTTGGTTTTACCCATCCGTCAACAAAAAAACGTATTGATTTTGAAGCACCTCTGCCACAGGATTTTGAAGCAGTATTGCAAAAATGGCGTAAATATGTTGGTGCTAATACCATACAAAATGGTGAAATTAGCGATTAATTATATGGCGCCGCTTTACATTAATTTTAACGGAGAAATACTTCCTGCCGATAGCAAACTGCTTTCGGTAGCAAATCGCTCGTTCAGATATGGCGATGGTTTGTTTGAGAGTATGCGCATGCTTAAAGGGCAATTAAAATTTGCCGACTTGCATGCCGATCGTTTACAGCGTGGTATGAAATCGCTTAAAATGGATGGCTACTCGCAAATGGATGCCTGGTTTTTAAAAGACAAGGTTGAGCAGTTGGCCATACGCAATAAAGCAAAACACGGGCGGTTACGTTTAACCGTTTACCGTGATTCGGAAGGGTTATATACGCCCACGCAAAATAAAGCAGGCTATTGTTTGGAGCTTACGCCGGCAGATGAACCCCGGTATTTTTTGAATGATAAAGGTTTAATAGTTGATATTTTTACCGATCTGCCAAAGCCATCAAATTACCTGTCGAATATTAAAACCTGCAACTCATTGATCTATGTTATGGCCGGGCTTTACAAGGCTCAGAATAATTTGGATGAGGTGTTTTTACTTAATCAAAATGGTTTTTTGTGCGAAGCCGGCAGCTCTAATGTATTTGTTTGGTACCAAAATCATTTATATACGCCGGCATTAAGCGAGGGTTGTGTTGAAGGGGTTATGCGCCAGGTTATTATTAATATCGCTCAAAAAAATAATATCCCCATTACCGAGGCACAGATAAATCCAGAGATTTTGTATGAAGCCGACGAGGTGTTTTTAACCAATGCCAGCAGGGGTATACAATGCGTAATGGGGTATGGCATCAGGCGTTATTTTAACAAAGTGAGCAAGATGCTGATGGATGAGCTGAACAAATTGTAATCGATTGCATAGATTTTTAATTACATTTGATATAACCAATATATCATTTATAAACTTCAATAATTAAATCAGCAATGAAACTAAAACCAATCTTGATTTTTAGCGCATTTTTATTATTTAGCACCTCTGTATTTTCACAGGAACTTACCAATAAATGGACATCTTTATTAACTAAAGATGGAAGAAACTTTGATGTATTTATCGGTATTCCGCATAAAAGCCTTACCAGTTTACCGGGTTGGGATAAAGGCGACGGAATGAATACCGGCACACCGCTGGGCCTAAACAATGACCCGTTACATGTTTTTACTATTGAGATGGTTGACGGACAGCCTGTATTACACATTTCAGGAGAGATATTTGGCGGTTATAGCACTAAAAAAGAATACGGCAACTACCATTTAAAAGCCGAGTTTAAATGGGGCGAGAAAAAGTATGAACCTAAATTAGGTATTAAAAGAGATAATGGCATATTATATCATGGCAAAGAACCTCATGGGCAATTCTGGCACGTATGGCTGCGTTCGCCTGAGTTCCAGGTGCAGGAAGGAGATATGGGCGATTTGTTTTCATTGGCCGGAGTGGGTTCTGATGTGCATGCAAGGTTAAAAGACAGTACCAATAAAAAATTGGGTTGGATATATGATCCGGTAGCTCCTTCACAATATTTTGCATCATGGGGAACGCCGGGCGCGCCCGCGCCACCCAGCAACCTATCGCATTTAAAAGGTGATTTTGAAAAGCCAAACGGCGAGTGGAACGTTATAGAACTTTACTGCTATGGCGATAAAGCTGTGCATGTTGTTAACGGACATGTGGTGATGGTAGTAGAACATATACGCACAGTACCAAAAGATGGAAGCCCGGCAACCCCGCTTACTAACGGACATATCCAGTTTCAATCTGAAGGTGCAGAGGCTTATTACCGCAATATCCAAATAACAAAATTGGATAAAATGCCTGATTTTAAATAAGCTATTACTATATACCACGCGTCATTGCCGTACCCACCAGGGCCAACCCTGGAAAAAACTGTAATGACGTATATAAAAAAGAAATTATATAAAATGCGTTGTCATTTCGACGAGGAACGAGGAGAAATCTTAAACGCCAGGCATGGTTGCTTAGCAGGGTGTATAAGATCTCTCACTACCGTTCGAGATGACAATTTTAGTTATTACTGATAATCAATAACTTACAATCACGTCATTGCGAGGAACGAAGCAATCTCTACATAGGACAGTCAGTAAGAGTTTACCATATTCTTTAGGCTCAAAAATGAAATTTTTCACACTTGATTAGCAAGTGTAGAGATTGCTTCGTTCCTCGCAATGACGCTTTGAGAGGAATTGACTGCTTATTACAATTTTACCCCTCTTAAAAATTCCTCAATATTCATACGTTTTTTACCTTCTAATTGCACATCAGTTACACTGATAAAGCCATCCTGGGCCGCAAATTTTAAATGAGTTTTATTATCAGTTAAAAAACCACCGGGCTGTATGCCGGGATCTGTATCATGGTAATCAGCCCTGTATATTTTAAATGTTTTTTCGTTTAATGAGGTATAAGCAGCAGGGGTAGGGCTTAAGCCACGTATAAGGTTATAAACAGTTGTTACAGGTTGATTCCAATCAATCTTACCCATCTCTTTGAAAATTTTAGGGGCCGATTTTAACTCAGTATCATCTGCTAACAGGGAAGATTGTGGATGCTCATTATACCGGCCGCTTTCAACAGCTTTAACTGTTTTTACTAACAAGCCAGCACCTTTATGCATTAAGCGGTCGTGCAGCTCGCCTGCGGTTTCATGGCCGGTAAGGGTTATTTTTTCGGTAAATAATATATTGCCGGTATCTATCTCATGTTTTAAGAAAAAGGTGGTAACACCGCTTTCTTTTTCGCCGTTAATTAATACCCAGTTAATAGGGGCCGCTCCCCTATAATGGGGCAGCAATGAGGCATGTAAATTAATGGTTCCTTTATCAGGCATATTCCAAACCTCTTCCGGTAACATGCGAAATGCTACTACTACCTGCAGATCGGCATCTAACGACCTTAATTCGGCTAAAAATTCGGGATCTTTTAAATTTGCAGGTTGTAAAATTCTTAAGCCATTGGCTACTGCATATTGCTTTACTGCCGACTCGCTTACCTTTTGCCCCCGCCCCGCAGGTTTATCAGGGGCAGTTATTACGCCTGCAATTTCAGAACCTGCTTTTATCAGTTCGTCTAATGATGCGACAGCAAACTGGGGCGTGCCCATAAATACAATTTTCATGGTGAAAATATACTGATTTTATCTGGTAACTTATGCTTGTATCAAATTTAATTAATCCATAATTGTTTAAGCTATTTAAGCATAGCTTTGTAAATTTATTGATATAATAAGTATTTACTTCGTATAGCTTTAAATCTGTCTAAAGCAGGTTGCCAGCTTTGGCGTATTTCGGCTTCGGTTTTACCTGCTTCTATTTGTTTTCTTAACTCTTCGGTACCGGCAAGTTTGGTAAAATAGACATTAAAAAAATGTTGCTTGTCAGGAAAAATTTTATAGAATTCTATTAACCAGGATAAATTGATCTGACCGCTTTTTTTAATAATATCGGTGTTGTAATTTCTTAGATCTATACCATAACAAACCTGGTTTTTTTGCGGCGGATCTTCACTCATCCCCGCAATACTTACCGGGGTAAATGAGTACTGGTATTTTCCTTTTAAAGCGGGGTGCCCTAATACCTGGAAGGGTATCATTGTTCCCCTGCCCAAACTAAAGGTAGTTCCCTCAAACAAGCACACGCTTGGATAAAGTAATACCGATTGATTAGTATTTAAATTAGGTGAGGGGCTTACCGGCAATTTATAGCTTAACGAATGATTATAATTAGCAACTTTTATCAGCTTTAGTTTGCATTGTAAATGGTTTTTGAGCCAGCCTTGGCCATTTATCATTTGGGCATATTCTGCAATAGTCATTCCATGCGTTATGGGTATGGGGTGCATACCTACAAAAGAGTGGTAGGCGGTATCTAATATGGGCCCGTCAACACAATAGCCGTTGGGGTTGGGCCTGTCTAATATCATCAGTTCAATATTTTTTTCGGCGCAGGCTTCCATTACATAATGCAGGGTAGAAATGTAAGTATAAAAGCGGGCGCCAACATCCTGTACGTCAAATATCACCAGGTCAATGCCTTTCAGGTCGGCAGGGGTTGGTTTAAAATGTTTGCCATAAAGTGATATAACCGGGAGCCCGGTTTTAGGATCAACACTATCATCAACAGAGGCCCCATTACTGGCATTCCCCCTAAAACCATGTTCGGGGCCCAGGATCTTTTTTATGGCTATACCTAACTTAACGAGGCTATCAACGCTTGCAATCCGGCGCTCGCCAATTATAGAAGTTTGGTTAACTACCATCGCTATATTTTTCCCTTTTAAATAGGGCACATACAGTTGAGTTTGGTCTGCTGCCGGCATGATTTTTTTTACAACATTATGCTTTTTTTGTTTTGTTATAGGATGGGGCCTGCTGTATGTTACAGAAGTGACATTTAATACTAAACCTACTATTAGCACAAATTGAAAAAAAGATTTAATTCTTACCATAATATCCCATCAATTTAAAAATATCATTTTAAGCGGTAAAACCGCATATTTGCGAAGTTACAAAAAAACACGCTGCCTTGAATTTTACATATTTTATAGCTGGTAGGATAACATTCAAACCTAATCGTACATTCTCTAAGCTGATTGTGCGTATAGCTATTATTGGCATTATGCTGGGCCTTGGTGTTATGATATTATCATTAGCTGTAATTAAAGGGTTTAAGCAGGAGATAAGAGAAAAAATACGCGGTTTTGACGGTGATATTAAAGTAGTAAAGTATGATCTTAACAGCTCATACGAAAACACTCCCTTTATAAAGGCTGATACCTTTGTAAGGGCAATAAAAAGCAATAACCTTATTGCTCACCTGACGCCCTTTGCTACCAAACCCGGAATAATTAAGGCGCACAACGGGATTGAAGGGGTAATACTTAAAGGTGTTGATAATACTTACGATTGGTCGTTTTTAAAGAATAACCTGGTTGCCGGTACCGTAATAAATTTTGCCGACACTGTCGAATCAAAAAGGCAGATCATGATATCAAACATTACGGCTAACAGGCTAAAGCTTAAATTGGGTGATAAGCTATTAATGTACTTTGTACAACAACCTTTAAAAAGAAGGCCCTTTAAAGTGGTTGGTATTTTTGAAACCAGTATTGAGGATATTGATAAAACCTATGTTGTAGGTGATCTGTCATTAATAAAAAGGCTAAACAATTGGTCCCCGGATGAAATTGGAGGATATGAACTACGGGTTGCTAATTTTGATGAGTTAACCCCTACGGCCGCTTTTGTTAATGATAACCTGCCCACCAGGCTTAAAGCAACAACAGTTATTGAAAATTATCCTGTAATATTTGAATGGCTAAACCTACTTAATGTTAATGCTAAAGTAATGCTTATTTTAATGCTGATAGTAGCTGTAATTAATATGATATCAGCTTTATTGATAATGATATTAGAGCGAACCAGTATGATTGGTATATTAAAAGCAATGGGCGCAAGCAACTGGCGCATCCAAAAAATATTTTTATATAATGCCGCTTATTTGATATGCCTTGGACTGATCTTTGGCAATATATTCGGTCTGGGACTTAGCTGGTTTCAATTTAAAACGCATTTTTTTAAACTTGACGCCACATCATATTATATGACTTTTGTACCTATCCAGCTTAATTGGGCTGATGTGGTGTTATTAAATATTGGCACTATGATAATTTGTTTATTGGTGCTTATTGTGCCGTCTATGCTGGTGTCCAAAATATCACCGGTAAAAGCCATTAGGTTTAAGTAACGTATTTAGCGATTAATTTCCTGTTTTAGTTAAATCATACCGATAAGCAAGCGAATCCCCATCTGTAGCGGTAATAGTAAAATTTAAGCCACTCATGGTATAAAGATATATGCCGGCTAAATGGGTTTTTTTAGGGAAGCCCATTAATGGATAGGTATTGTCATTAAATGCAATATTAAATGCATTCTCGCTAAAGCTGCCATAGCTCCCGGCATGAACTGTTGCTGTGTCGCCGGTAACTGCATACCCCGTTGCTGTAGATAAAATTAATTGGATAGACGCGGTTGCAGTGTCAGATTTTAATGTTTTAATGTTTTTGTGGATACGTGTAAACTTTCCCGAGAAAGTGCCTAAAGGATATGGGTAGTTACTAATATCGTTACTGGGGTCATGAGCCTGTTTAACGCAGCTTACAGCAAGTGCCATTAATAGCGGCAATAAATAAACAAGCTTATTTTTCATGACTCATTTTATTGTATATAGCTTTAAATTAGGCATGTAATATTATATTTTCTTAGCTTCTTCCCAAAAAACATCCATTTCGGTAAGGCTCATATTGTGTAATTGTTTGCCATTTTCGGCAGCTTTATTTTCAAGATATTGAAATCGCTTAATAAACTTGCGATTAGTTTTTTCGAGTGCATTTTCCGGATTAATATTAATAAAGCGCGCGTAATTAATGAGTGAGAATAACAGATCGCCAAATTCACTTTCTGCTTTTTCATGATCAATCTGGTTTCCATCTTCTACATTAAATTCGTTTTTAAACTCCTGTAGTTCTTCTTCAACCTTTGCCCAAACCTGGCTTTTTTCTTCCCAGTCAAACCCAACCCCGCGTGCTTTTTCCTGTATGCGTGATGCTTTTACCAAAGCCGGCAATGATGCCGGCACACCTCCTAAAACAGATTTATTACCTTCTTTTAACTTTATTTGTTCCCAGTTTCGCTTTACATCATTCTCATCATTAACCTCAACATCGCCATAAATGTGCGGGTGCCGGTTAATAAGCTTTTCGCATATACTGTTCAATACGTCGGTAATATTAAAATGGTTGCTTTCGGATGCAATGCGCGAATAAAAAACCAGGTGGAGCATAATATCGCCCAGTTCCTTTTTTATTTCGGGCATATCAGTGCTTAAAATAGCGTCTGATAGTTCATAAACCTCCTCAATAGTAAGGTGTCTTAAACTTTCAAGCGTTTGCTTTTTATCCCAGGGGCAATTTATGCGCAGGTCATCCATAATAGTGAGCAGGCGTTCAAATGCTGTTGCCGGAGTTGATGCGGTTAAAGAAGGAGTTATGGGCATGATGTTGATGTGTTATTGATGTATTATTGATGTGCGAATAGGCAGATATGCAAATGTGCGGATTTTTTGTTGATGCGTAAATGTGCGTTAAGAAATTGGCAGGCATCTGCACATCTATCTAACCGCTCTCAGCATTTCGCGCTTGCCTGCCGCGCCTGGTATTTTTTGTATTTTTTGCAGGCCCAGGCCCTTCAGCATTCTTTTAAGATTACCGGTAATAGCGTAAGTAACAAAAACACCACCCGGCTTTAAAAATTTTATAGTGTGACTTATGGCTTCTTCGTTCCACATTTCAGGCTGATGAACTGCGGCAAATGCATCAAAGTAAACAACGTCAAATTTTTTATCCGATTGAAAATTTAACAATTGGCAGTTGGCTATTTGCAGTTGGCAGTTAGGATTTAATTGAACAGGAGCGAGCAATGAAACAGAATAGCTATTGATAAAATCATCCCATAATGCAGCGTTTACATACTGGTCATAACCGGTTTTATCAATCATGTCTTTATTTAAAGGATAGGCCTCAATACCGGTATAATCAAGATGGATATTTTGTTCAGTACAAAAATCGGCACTTAGTAAAAAGTTAAGCCCGGTGCCAAAACCAACTTCTAATATTGATACTTTTTTTAGATTATTGTTATCCAAATAATAGGATAAGCCTGAATTGACAAATACATGTTTGCTCTCCTGTAAAGCACCATGACGGGAATGATAGTTTTCGCCAACTTCAGCATTAAATATGGTATTCGAGCCATCGGCAGTTTGTACAAGTTTAAGCATAGTTAGCTTGTTACTTCAAACTCCACTATCGCTTCATTCAGATCATAAACCGGAACTGAATTTATTTTACCTGCCACAATACTGGCAGCCGCTGCCGAGCGATAGCCCGCAGCACAGTGTACCACAATAGGTTTATCGGCAGGGATCTCATCCAGGCGCCCGCGTAACTCAGGAAGCGGAATGGTTAATGCGTGGCTAAATATTTTGCCGTCATTAATTTCGTTCCAATTGCGCACATCAACTACCGTATATCTTTCGGGTGAAGTTTTAAAATCATCAATATCAATAATTGCTGATTGTTCATTGCCACCTGTTGATATTAGCGCGGCTTTAATATTTTGCTCATAGCCTATTTTGGCCGCTTTTTTTATTACTGTGTCCAGTATTTCATTTGTGGCTGCAATTAAATAAAACCGCTCATTGGGTTGTATTATTGATCCCAGCCAGGTTTCAAACTTTTCGCCATCCTGCAGGTTGATAGCGCCTTTTACATGTCCTTGTCTGAATTCTTCTTTCGGGCGGGTATCAATTACCTGAATATTTTTTTCAAGGGCTGTGCCGGCTTTTAAAACCGCATTGATACTTTGTTGAAATGCAGGAGCACCTTTTTTATTCAGATCAACATCAAACCCAAAATAGTGGGGGACAAAAGGCTGATCGGCAACGATCATTTTAATAAATGCCTGTTCGCTCATTTCTTGCAGTGCGTAATTTTCTTTTACCTCGCGCCCTATAGTGCTTTGCAAATCGGCGCTGGTGGTTTTACCACAAAGCGAGCCGGGCCCATGTGCCGGGTATGCAATTATATGGTGCGGTAACACCATTACCTTTTCGTGCAGCGAATGGTATAGCTGTTTAGCCAATTCTTCTTTTTTTGCAGTGATGTTTCCCGCGTTTTCACGCAGATCCGGGCGACCAACGTCGCCTACAAATAAAGTATCGCCGGTAAATAAGGCTTTATCATATCCGTTTTCATCCTGTAATAGGATGCAGATAGAATCGGGCGAATGACCGGGGGTATTTATAGCTCTTAGTTTAATATCTGCTAAATGAATAATATCGCCATCGTCAAAACATTCGTGCGGATAATTAGCGCCTGCCAATTTGCTGGTATAAATAACTGCGCCTGTTGTTTGATGTATCTCTAAATGCGAACTTACAAAATCAGCATGCGGATGGGTTTCAATAACACCGGTTATATCAGCTTCATGTAGTCTGGCAAAGTCATAATAGGGCTGCGGATCACGGGAAGGGTCGATAACGATCATTTTTGCATTCCTTATCACTGCATAGGAAGCATGGGCCAAGCCCTTATCGTAAAATTGATGAATGATCATTGTGTACAAAGATAATGTATTTCGGGGCATATAGATTTATAGGCAGCAGTAGGTGTATACGCTAAGTATATACACCCGCATACACCCATATACACCACCCATATACACTGGCAATATTGTGCCACCAAAAATAAAAAATATTTTAATAACAAAGCCCGCGTTAAGCGGGCTCGTAAGTGTAAGGACCACCTCTCATTTTGGAGATGGGTAGGGGGTGAGGTCTTACCAGATTTTGATCCTATCTTCCGGTTTTTTATATAGCTTATCGCCAGGTTTTACATTAAAGGCACTGTACCATGCATCCATATTGGTTAATGGCGCGTATGCTCTGTAATTCTCAGGCGAGTGCGGGTCTGTTAAAACACGTTGGGCGGCAAACTCGGGGCGCTGTTTTGAACGCCAAACCTGCGCGAATGACAAGAAGAAACGCTGATCGGGCGTAAAGCCATCAATTTTTTGGTTCGAATGGCCCTGTTTTGTTTTCTTAAATGCCTCGTAAGCAACATTTATACCGCCCAGGTCGGCAAGATTCTCGCCTAAAGTTAATTTCCCATTTAAATGCACGGTATCATTTACGGTAAAGGCATCATACTGTTTTACAACCATGTCTGCACGCTTTTTAAATTTATCCGCGTCATCTTTGGTCCACCAGTCATGCAATGAGCCATCGCTGTCATACTGCCTGCCCTGGTCATCAAAGCCGTGGGTCATTTCATGACCTATAACAGCACCTATGCCGCCATAGTTAATAGCATCATCCGCATCAAAATCAAAGAACGGATACTGCAATATGCCTGCCGGGAAAGTAATTTCGTTTTTATTAGGGCTGTAATTGGCGTTAACTGTAGGCGGGCTCATGTTAAAGCGTTTTTTATCAACCGGCTTGCCTAACTGGCTCACGTTATAATTATAGCGCCACTCGTCCAAACGGCGCAGGTTGCCAAAATAGTCGTTACGGTCAATAATTAAACCGGCATACACCTGCCATTTATCAGCATAGCCAATTTTAACGCTAAAGGCAGCCAGCTTCTTAAGTGCATGCGCCTTTGTTTCAGGGCTCATCCAATCCAAACGCTTTATCCGCTCGCCTAAAACTGTCTTTAAATTATTTACAAGGTTTACCATGTAAGTTTTGGCTGCCGGTTTAAAGTATTTCTCAACATACAGTTGTCCAAGCAGATCGGGCAGGTTGCGGTCGACAGATGATGACATACGCTCTGTACGCGGTGTTTGTACCTTTTGGCCACTTACTACGCTGCTAAAATCAAACGAGGCCCTTACAAAAGGCGAGCTTAATGCACTCGCATTATCTTTTAATATGTTCCAGGCCAAATAAATTTTCCATTCATTTACGGTTACCGAGCCTACCAGGTCATCTTCGGTTTTGAAAAAATCAGGCTCTGCAACCAACACACTGTCCTGGCCGGGTGCCTTCATATCAACCATTAATTTAACCCAGTTAAAATGCGGCGTAAGCTTTTTAAAATCAATAACCGATAATTTATTATAGGTTTTATTAGGGTCGCGCAATTCGGTACGGCTTAGTTGCGCTTTAGCCAGCCTGGCTTCAATACCAAAAATTATATCGGCATTTTTAATCGCTTCGTTTGTATTAGAGCCGGTTAAGGAAAACAGGTTAACTATGTACTGTTTGTAAGCATTTTGGATTTTAACCGTACGCTGATCATTTTTTAAATAATAATCGCGGTCGGCCAGGGTGGTACCGCCTTGGCCAAATCCTGCAATGTTTACGTTAGGGTGTTTAGAGTCAGCCGATACCCCGAATGAAAACAATGGAGACGCAATACCATGCGAACGCTCATAAATTGCTTCGGCTACTACATCATCAGTAGTATGTATGCGGCCAATACGCTCCAAATCCGGTTTTATCGGGTCATAACCTATTTTTTCAATGGCTACGGTATCCATTCCGCTGGCATATAGGTCGCCAACTCGTTGTTTTACGCTACCTTTTGGTAAGCCGAATGTTTTGCTTACATCCTTCAAAATGGCCAATACACGATCGGTGTTTTCCTGGTTAAGGATAATAAATGCGCCCCAGCGGGTTTGCTTTGCCGGTATCTCATGCGTTTTTATCCAGGTACCGTTGGCATATTCAAAAAAATCATCGCCGGGCTTAACAGCTTTGTTCATGTTAGCCGGGTCAATAAATTTTCTGTGGGATTTTGGCTTAATGTTATCAATAACAAAAGCGCTGGCGGTAACGCATATAGCGCCTGCCATAAACAAATGGGTGAACTTTAATTTCATAAAAATAGCGAATCAGTTAATTATACAATAATAACATTTTTAAGTGTTTGTTAAATAAATCTACAATAAATATTAGGGCAGGCCTGGTATTTGTCATCTGGTCACCGGCATGTTAGAACGCGCGCCGGTTACTCACCCCGACTACGCTTCGCTGGTCGACAGTAAACAAAATTAAAATATATTTGATAATTAACACAGAATCTCTCTTCCGCAAGCGGGAAAGAGGGTTGGGAATTTTTTAAAAGAATTAAATATTGTTTTATTGTATTTAGAACTGATTCAATATCATTTAGTATTTGGTCATTTTCAAAACTAAGTATAGTAAGCCCTAAAACAGTTAACACTTCATCCCGGTTTTTATCGTATTCTATTTTTAGCAGATGGAATAGAACCGTCGGCTTCAATAACCAATTTTGCCTTATGACAGTAAAAGTCCGGGATATAATACAGTGTTTTGCCAAATGCAAATGCCGAGCTTACGGGGTACTGGCGTAAGAATTTTTGATTAAGAAATTTTCTATTTCTAAGATGCTGCCATAAAACTTTTTCGGCAGGGGTTTCCCGTTGCCTCAGCTCACGACAAAATTCAACTATAGATTGCATAAAGTAAGTCAAGATAAAAATTTCTTAAAGAAAATGCCAACCCTCTTTCCGCCGAAGGCGAAGAGAGGGCCGCGCACGAAGTGCCGCGGGGTGAGTAAACGGCGCGTTCATAAACGATTTTAATCAACCCATAAAGTTTTAATTCAAAACGCTATTTTTGTACCCTTATGAGTATTGCTAAAACATATTTGCCGAAAGAAGCCGAAGAGAAGTGGTATAGTTACTGGTTAGATAATAATTTTTTCAGGTCGGTGCCTGATGAACGCGAACCGTATACCATTGTGATACCGCCGCCCAATGTTACCGGGGTGCTGCACATGGGGCATATGTTAAACAATACCATACAGGATGTGCTGATCCGTCGTGCCCGCATGAAAGGCAAAAATGCCTGCTGGGTACCCGGAACGGATCATGCCAGTATAGCTACCGAAGCCAAGGTTGTTGCCATGCTTAAAGAGCGCGGCATTAGCAAAAAAGATCTTACCCGCCCCGAGTTTTTAGCCTACGCCTGGGAATGGAAGGAAAAATATGGCGGCATTATATTAGAGCAGTTAAAAAAACTGGGTGCATCATGCGATTGGGAGCGTACGCGCTTTACAATGGATGAGGAGCTATCAGAAGCGGTAATTGATACATTTATTCACCTGTATAAAAAAGGTTGGATATACCGCGGCATACGTATGGTAAACTGGGACCCGCAAGGAAAAACCGCGGTAAGCGATGAAGAGGTTATCCGTAAGGAAGTAAATCAGAAACTTTACTATATAAAATATGCTGTTAGTCCGAAGTCTGAAGTCTTAAGTCAAGAGTCGACTCAAGACTCAGGACTTAAGACTCAGGACTATCTGACTGTCGCGACTACTCGCCCCGAAACCATTATGGCTGATGCTGCTATCTGCATTAATCCTAATGATGAGCGGTATACACACTTGCATGGCAAAAAAGCATTTATACCATTAATTAACCGCGAAATACCGGTTATACTGGATGAGTATGTAACCATGGATTTTGGTACCGGTTGTTTAAAAGTTACTCCGGCGCATGATCTGAATGATTATGAGTTGGGGCAAAAACATAACCTGCCTGTTATTGATATTTTAAATGATGATGGCACGCTGAATGAAAAGGCGCAAATATTAGTTGGCGAGGATAGATTTGCAGCACGCAAAAAAATTGTAGCCCTGCTGGAAGAAGCAGGTGCATTAGATAAAGTAGAAGAATATAAATCGCAGGTTGGATTTTCTGAACGTACAAATGCAGTTATTGAGCCTAAACTATCAATGCAATGGTTTTGCAAGATGGAAGAAATGGCTAAGCCTGCTTTGGATTATGTACTTAATGGCGATATTAAACTTATTCCTGAAAAGTTTGGTAATACCTATCGTCACTGGATGGAAAATGTGAGGGATTGGAACATTAGCAGGCAGCTTTGGTGGGGGCAACAAATACCGGCATGGTACCTGCCAAATGGCGAATATATTATTGCTAAAACAAGAGAAGAAGCATTTGAAGAGGCAAAAAGTCTCCAACCTCAAATCTCCAATCTCAAATCTGAGGATTTGGTACAAGACGAAGATGTTCTTGATACCTGGTTCTCATCATGGTTATGGCCGATATCTGTATTTGATGGATTTAAGGACCCCGATAATGCTGATATCAACTACTATTACCCAACCAATGATTTGGTTACCGCGCCCGAGATCTTGTTTTTCTGGGTAGCACGAATGATCATGGCCGGGCACGAGTTTAGGGGCGAAATACCATTTAAAAATGTTTACCTAACCGGTATAGTGCGCGATAAGCTGGGTCGCAAAATGTCAAAATCATTAGGCAATTCGCCAGATCCTTTGGATCTGATAGAAAAATATGGCGCTGATGGTGTTAGGGTAGGGATGTTGTTAAGTTCGCCTGCCGGTAATGACCTGATGTTTGACGAGAGCTATTGTGAGCAAGGACGTAATTTTTATAATAAACTATGGAACGCGTTCCGTTTAGTTAAAGGATGGGAGGTTGACGAAAAGCTGCCAAATCCTAACCAAATTGCAATTGATTGGTTCGATAGCCGTTTTAATGAGGCGCTAATAGAAATAGAAGATAACTTCGCTCAATATCGTTTATCAGAAGCATTAATGGTTACCTATAAATTGGTATGGGATGATTTCTGTGCATGGTATTTAGAGATGATAAAGCCGGTTTATTTACAGCCAATTGATAAGCAAACCTATAACCGCACCATAACATTCTTTGAAAATATTTTAAAAATACTTCATCCGTTTATGCCCTTTATTACCGAGGAGCTATGGCACGATGAGCTATTTGGCAAACGCACTACTATGGATTGTTGTATTGTAGCCCAATTGCCAACTAATGGGGAAATAAATTCCCAATTGTTGGGCAACGTAGAAATAGTAAAACAAATAATTACCCACATTCGCAATATTCGAAACAGCAAACAAATTTCTCCTAAAGAAGCCTTAACGCTTTCTGTAAAAGCAAATTCAGGCATTGATTATTCATCTTACAAAACAATAATTGCCAGGCTGGCAAACCTTAGCGAGTTAAATTTGATTAATGATAAAATAAGCGGCGCAAGTAGCTTTTTAATATCAACAGACGAGTTTTATGTGCCTTTAAACGAAAATATCGATCCTTTGGCAGAAGCGGAACGCCTGCAAAAAGAGAAAGAATATTTAAACGGATTTTTAAGATCTGTAAATGCAAAACTTTCTAACGAGCGATTTATGAGCAACGCCAAGCCCGGGATAATTGAGGTAGAGCTAAAGAAAAAAGCTGACGCGGAGGCGAAACTAAAAATATTGGAAGAAAGCTTATCGGCATTGGCAAGCTAATTGCATCAAATGTTATAACCAGTATTTGGGTTTTAAATTAATAGTAAATCATTAATTACAAAAATCCAGAGGTATAGCATAGCTGCAAAATAGCTTTACATGAGTAAAAAAGTGCATTTTTTTGATTTTTCAACTAAAAGGATACTGTCAAATGATTTGTCAATCCTTGATAGTGATCGTTTGCGCTTATTATACTATGGCCTGGTATTGTCTTTCTTTACCTTGTTTATATTACTGGCTGATGTTTTATACCAACACCATACAATTCTAAGTATAATAATAGGTGTATTGTTTGTTGCTTCTGCAATGTTATTTAAGTTTTTAACTTATAAACCCCGCTGGACGGTTATTTCGCACCTTATACTTATTGTAGGCACACTTGCTAACCTGGCTAATATTTTTATAGCCATACAAAATGTAAATGTTGTTACCGTAGAGGCTATCATCATGATATTACTGTTCAGCTTTTATATGCTGGGGCAAAGATTTGGCTTAATTTACTCTTTGGTAAATATAATACCGGTAGTAACCCTTTTTATTTTGCAGTATAATAATGATTATATAATTGATCTGAAACCTGAAATAGTAGATGAATCAACTACTATTATAGGCGTATTTGCCAGTTTTATATTGATAATTTTTATACACAGCCATTTTTATAGTGCATTTATAAGAACCATAAAAGAGCTTAAAGAAACCAGTGATAAACAAAGCGGGCTTAATGTTGAGTTTGAAAAGGCGATAGAAAAGGCACAGAAATCGGGGGAAGCAAAATCTGATTTTCTTTCAACCATGTCTCATGAGATAAGGACACCGCTTAATGCCGTTATTGGTATGAGTGATTTATTGATAACCGGTAATCCAAGAGCAGACCAGGTGGAGAATTTGGAAGTGCTTAAATTTTCGGCCGGTAACTTGTTATCTATTGTTAATGATGTGCTGGATTTTAATAAGATAGAGTCGGGCAAGTTGATTTTTGAAAACATCAAATTTAATTTAGTTGAGCTGATGCAAAATATTTGTGGCGGGCAAATGATGACTGCGCAGACAAAAGGCCTGTTATTTAAATTAGACGTTGACAATACGCTAAGTAAGAAAATGGTATTTGGTGACCCTACCCGTATAACACAAATAGTTTTTAACCTGGTAAGCAATGCTATTAAATTTACTGCCGAAGGTAATATATTGGTTAGAGTCACCTGTATAGAGGATAGGAATAACCGGGTAAACGTAAGCTTTTCGGTTAAGGATACAGGCATTGGAATTGAACAGGACCGCTTAGATATGATTTTTGAACCTTTTATACAAGAATCAATAAGTACTACACGCCAATACGGGGGTACAGGGTTAGGTTTAGCTATAGTTAAGCGTTTGTTAGAATTACAGGGGTTTAAAATTAAAGCAATAAGTAAACCCGGTGTTGGATCTGAGTTTTCATTTAATATGGAGTTTCCTGTATCAATAGAAGTTTATGCAGGGAGTACACACCACAATCAGCCACAGTGGATAGCTGAAAATAGTGAAACATTAAGCGCTATACGTATGCTTATTGTCGAGGATAACCCGGTTAACGTAATACTGATGAAAAAGCTACTTTCTAAATGGAACATTGTACCTTCCATTGCCGAAAATGGTGAACGCGCGGTTGAACTGGTACAATATGGTAATTTTGATATTATTTTAATGGACCTGCAAATGCCTGTTATGAATGGCTTTGATGCTGCTATAGAGATACGTAAAATGTCCAATCCTCAAAAATCAGATATTCCTATTATCGCTTTAACAGCATCCGCGTTGTTTGATATTAGGGAACGCGTGCAGGAATCTGGTATGAACGACTATGTTTCAAAACCATTTAAACCGAATGAGTTGTTTGAAAAGATACAGACTTTGGTAGCAAAGTTGCCTGCTGCTGCAACCCTTAAATATTCTGATAGTCCGGTAACTCCTCAATAAACTTATAACCCTGTTGCTCAAAATTTATGCGGCAATAATAATGCTGCAAACCATTGGTAACAGCTAATAAAACTATTTTATGGACGATGTTATAACGCGCCACCTGGTCAAACACTTTTTGATCAATAGGTATTGATGGCGCTTTACATTCAACCAATAGGATCTTCTCGCCTGCCGAATTAAAGGCGATAATATCAGATCGTTTTTGCTTGCCGTGTAATTTATGGCCGCCTTCCAGTTTGATTAATGATTTTGGATAGTTTTTTTGTTTGATCAAATATTGTACAAAATGCTGGCGCACCCATTCTTCGGGAGTAATAATGATATTCTTTTTCCTGATCTCATCAAATAAAGATAGCTGCCCGTTTTCGTCGGTTATTTTAAACGGATGAGGCGGAAGGTTAAGCGGCTGCAGCATTTGTAAGTTAAAATTCAAAAGTAAAAATTCAAAAGCGTTATTCGTTATTTAGATTTAACAACTTTTAAAAAGTTGTCAAAATCTTACTATTTACTTGCTAACACTGTGTTTTTTTGCCTTTTGAATTTTTACTTTTGACTTAATGACTCCTGCTGATATTTTAAAAGATCTTAAAAACCGTAAATACAAACCCATATACCTGTTACACGGGGATGAACCCTATTTTATAGACCTGGTAAGTAATTTTGTTGAGCATAAATTATTGCCCGACGCCGAGAAAGGCTTTAATCAAACCGTATTATACGGCAAGGATACCGATGTAATGACGGTGCTTAACGCATCCAAACGTTACCCTATGATGGCCGATTACCAGGTAGTGCTTGTAAAAGAAGCGCAGGAAATGAAATGGGGCAGCGACAGCGACGATAAGAAAAGTATTAACCCTTTATTAAACTACCTCGAAAATCCACTACCCAGTACAATATTGGTGTTTTGTTATAAGTATGGCAAGTTTGATAAACGTAAAAAAACCTATAAAGCGATAGAAAAAAATGGGATCGTTTTTGAGTCGGCAGCTTTGTATGATAGTAAGATACCGGCTTGGATAGAAGGCTACCTGACCGAAAAGGGCTATAAAATTAATCAGCAAGCCTCTTTAATGCTGGCCGAATACTTGGGTAATGACTTGTCGAAAATTGTAAACGAGCTGGATAAGCTGATGCTTAATGTAGCTGCCGGACAGGAGATCACGCTAAAGCATATTCACGACAATATTGGCATAAGTAAAGAGTACAATGTATTTGAGCTGCAAACCGCTCTGGGTAGAAAAGATGCTTTAAAAGTTAACCAGATCATAAATTATTTCGAGGCAAACCCAAAAGCTAACCCCATTGTATTGGTGCTGGGTAACTTAAATAATTTTTTTACAAAGGTGCTTCTATACCATTACTCAAAAGATAAATCACAACAAACCCTGGCGCGCGAATTAAGTATTAGTCCGTTTTTTGTAAAGGATTATGAGCAGGCGGCGCGCAGTTACCCATACGGCAAAACTATGCAGATCATCAGTTACCTGCGCGAGTATGATGTAAAAAGCAAAGGCGTTGAATCAAGTACAGACCACGGCGGATTAATGAAGGAGTTGATGTTTAAGATATTGCATTGATAAATAAATTAAAAATGTTTTGTGATAGAGTGATAGAAATATTTTTAGCGTTGTTTTTTTAAAATTAAATGGTTAATTTTAAGGAAAGGCTTTTTGTTTATTTTGTTAAAATTCATGGATATGGGGTTTTTGCCAAAAGTAGTATCAGCTATAGTTCCTACAAGATTTAAAGGTCCCGCAAAAAGGTTACTTCAACAGTTACTTCATTCGGGTTTGGTAAAGGTGTCCGGAGGTCAGGAAGATGCTTTATTGTGGTCCTGTGCGCAGGCTAAATTAACCCCATATATTATGATACAGGGATTTTTACAAGGTACTTTTCCTATGCCTCAAGTCGATAATAATAAGATCTTTATTTGGTATGATCCCGATCCCCGAGCAGTTATACGCGTTGCTGATTTTAAAATAAGGAATGATTTATTACGTTGCTTAAAAAAAGATAGGCTACAAGAGTTAGACAAACGATTTGAAATAAAGGTGAATGCTGATTTTGAACAAACAATAATAAATTGTTCGAAACCAAGGGGGAAGAAAACAAGTACATGGATATCCACTGAATACATTAAGGTTATGTTAGAACTTCATAAAATGGGGATAGCCCATAGTTTTGAGACTTATCAAAATGGTGAGCTTGTAGGTGGTGTTTTGGGAGTTGCTTTAAATGGTTATTTTATAACTTTAAGCCTCTTTAGAACTATTGATAACGCTAGTAAAGTTGCGTTTTGTTATTTATTAACCAAGCTTAAGGAAGATGGATTTAAGCTGCACATTACCGGAGATGCTAATAGCTGGTTTGCTCAATTTGGGGCGGTTAATGTCACAAAGAATGATTTTAGACACGAGCTGATATCTGCGATTACAGCACCCGTTACCTTTACTTCTCGAGTGCCAGAACTCGTATTGTAGCCAGCTCATTGCCATACACTAAATGTTCTTTTATTGTTGTCAATCATTTTTACGATCCATTTCCTGTGGTGGAGCACTATTGTTTGCGTAGTAGCTGGGTTGGATTTACAACAACACTAATAGTAATTCCTACATTCTTCGAACGGATCAAATCTAACGGCTGCTCAGCAATTGGTCCGCCTTCCATAATTCCCGCATTGCTGATTAAGATATTTTACGGAATTAACTGTTTGCTATTCCGGAACGAGGTGGTCAACGGCTCCGGAATGTCCATATGTTTAGCGAGATATTTACGAATTCAAACTAATTTGTTATTATTGCTATTTTTAAAATAATAGAAGATAAAGGGCTTATTAGAACTTAGAACCGATAAAATTGTGTGGGATGTGTAAATAAAACTCGTAATCTTCCCACACATGGATTTGAAGTGATTGCTTTAATTGTTTCATAAAAATGGCTAATTTGTCGCCACTTTTGTCGCTAGTCGTTCTAGCGACAAGAAAACACCTCTTACAGTATCAAAAACAAAGAAATAAATGAACCATTGGTTAGTAAAATCTGAACCTCATAAATATAGCTGGGAAAAATTTAATGAAGATGGCCGCACCTTTTGGGATGGCGTGCGCAATTACCAGGCACGCAATAACCTAAGGGAAATGAAAACCGGCGATTTGGTACTGTTTTATCATAGTAATGAAGGAAAGGACGTAGTTGGTATTGCCAAAGTTGCTAAAGAGTTTTACCAGGACCCAACTACCGATGATAAAAACTGGGTAGTGGTAGACCTTGTACCTGTTGAAAGCTTAAAGAACCCGGTAACGCTTGAGCAAATAAAGGCTGATGAGCAGTTGAAAAACATTCACCTGGTAAAACAGGGACGCCTGTCTGTAATGGGGCTAAAGCGTGAAGAGTTTGACAGGATTGTTGAATTGGGCAGTTAGATGAATAAGCGCGAATTTTTAAAAGCCGGGTTATTAATGGGTGCAGCTGCTCAGCTGCCTTTAAGCAGCACCGCAAAGGATATTGAATTTAAGAAGCATCAAAAAAAACACAAAAATTGGATATGGGCACGCCCCAATCAGCGCGATAAAGACGATGACCTTAAAACCCGTTACGCTTCCTTTAAAGCGGCTGGTATAACCGGCTTGTTTTTTGAGTATGATAGTGAGCGCCATTTCCGCGCGGCTAAAGCGGCAGGGCTGGAGGCTCACCGCTGGGTATGGACAATGAACTGGCCCGACCTGGTAAGTACCCACCCCGATTGGTATAGCAAAAACCGTAAAGGCGAATCGTGTGCTGATAAACCGCCTTATGTAAATTACTACCGCTGGCTATGCCCATCGCGTGAGGAAGTACAGCAGTATTTAGAGAAGTATGTGAGTGATACTTTGGATAAGGATTATGTAGACGGTATCCACCTGGATTATGTGCGTTTTTGTGACGTGATACTGCCTGTTAATTTATGGGACAACTACCACATTGAGCAAACCAAAGAGCTGCCCGAATATGATTATTGTTATTGCGATGTTTGCAAAGCCAAATTTAAAGAAGAGTACGGTACTGATCTCAACGATATCCAGTATCCCGAGGCCAGCCTTTCGTGGCGGCTATTCAGGTATAATGCCATTACCCGTATAGTAAATAATTTATCGGCAGTTGCCCATCAGCATAAAAAAATAATTACCGCGTCGGTATTTCCAACGCCCGAAATTGCGCGCCGTAACGTGCGGCAGGACTGGACAAACTGGAAACTGGATGGCATTTGCCCCATGACCTATCATGGCTTTTATAAAGAAAAAGTAACCTGGATTGGCGACGCCGTTACCGAAGGCATACATTTTCTTAACGGTTCCTTCCCGTTATATGCAGGCCTTTATTTATCAGATTTTAAAAGTGATGATGAGTTAGGGCAGGGAATAAGGCTCGCCCTGCAAAATGGCGCATCAGGAGTTTCGTTTTTTGGTAACGTAACGTCTAATGTATTGGCTATTTTAAGCCGCGAGCTGGCTAAGCCGATAGCATGAAATAAAAAAACTATGTCATTGCCAACGAAGCAATCTCTACATAGGACAGTCCAATGAGGGGAATTATTTTAATAGTTGTTCCAAACCACCCATTTCTCTTACTGATTTGCATGCGTAGAGATCGCCACGCTCCGCTCGCAATTACGTGTGGAGTGGCTAAAAAGGTAATACATTCTATCTGAACTCAGATTTTAATGCATTAATCAATGCTAATATTAAAATCCTAAAATCGTGGTTCAGAAATTACCCCTTACCCATAAATAAAGCCTTCAATTCGGTAGCATCATCGGCCTTCATTTTGCCACCTAATACTAAACGAAGTTGGCGGCGGCGCAGGGCGCCGTTATACAATTCTATATCCTCATCGGTTTCGGGAGTAAGCTCTGGTACTTCAATTTTATAGCCATCTTTATCAAGCGCTACAAAGGTATAGTAAGCCTCGTTGCTTTTAACGCGGGTGCCCGATGGTATATTCTGTGCCCAAACATCCAGCCTAACCTCTACAGATGTATTAAAAGCGCGCGATACTCTGGCTTCAATAGTAACCACGTCCCCTAATTTTATGGAGTGCTTAAAAGAAACATTATCAACCGAAGCTGTCACCACAATACGGTTACAATGTTTTTGACCTGATATGGCAGCCGCTATATCCATCCAGTGCAGCAGGCGCCCGCCCATCAAATTGTTTAGCATATTGGTATCATTGGGCAATACCAACTCGTTCATGATGGTAAATGATTCTTTGGGCGATTTTCCGGTCATTAGCTATATTTTTAGGGTAAATATACATTTTAAGTATAAATATGGCCTATAATATTGCTCAAATGCTACAAATCATTTAGCTTTAGCAAACTGATTTTATATTATGAAAAAATTATTTGCACAGCCCATGTGCTATATGCTTATTTTAATAAGTGTATTTCCGTATGCCTTAAAGGCACAAACCAAACAAGAATACAGTAATTTAACCGATGCCATATTTGCAGGAAGCAAGCTTAGGGGCAAACAAGGGCCCGCAAGCGTAAACTGGATAAACGGCGGACAAAAATATTCTTACATCGCGGGCGAAGAGATCCGATCGATGGAGCCTGCCACTTTAAAAGACGAGGTTGTTTTTTCTAAAAACGGTCTCACTTTCCCCGGCACTAAAAAGCCGTTTGATTATGAATCTTTCCAATGGTCGCATGATTCAAAGCATTTGGTTTTTAAGTCTGATTTCAGGCCGATATACCGTAAATCGGGCATAGCAGATTATTACATCTATGACCTTGGAACTAAGCAATTAAAACAAGCGGCAAAAGATGCCCGTACTGCCGAGCTATCGCCCGATGGTAAAAAAGTGGGTATAGAGCGCAAGGGCAATATGTATGTGTATGATTTTGCAACCGGCAAAGAAAAACAGCTAACCAATGATGCAACCGGCGAGAACGCGATTTTTAATGGCCATTATGATTGGGTTTACGAAGAAGAATTTGGCCAGGCACAGGCATGGAACTGGTCGCCTGATAACAAGTACATAGCCTATTGGCAATTTGATGAACGCAAGGTGCCCGATTTTGAAATGACCAATTTTGAAGGGCATCATAGTAATATTGTACATATCTCAATTCCGCAGGTAGGGGATGAGAACCCTAAAGTACAGATAGGCGTTGCCGATGTAGCAACCGGCAAAAAAATATGGCTAAAGCCGGATGAAACAGGCGATTTTTATATCCCGCGTATTTACTGGACAAGCAACCCGGACGTGTTGGCGATGATGACCCTTAACCGGGAGCAAAACCACATGAAGCTTTACTTTTTTAATGTAAAAACCGGCGAGCACCATGTAGTGCTTGAAGAAAAGAACACCACCTGGGTGGCTATTTTTGATTTTTATACTAACGTAAATGATATGGTTTATTTCCCCGAAAAATCTAAAGAGTTTTTTTGGGTATCAGACCGTTCAGGGTATTACCACATTTATCGCTATGGCTATGATGGTAAATTAATTAACCAGGTTACCCAAGGTAATTGGGATATGATAAAAGTGAGCGGCATTAACCCGCAAACAAAAAGCATATACTATTTATCGGCAGAATCTTCGGGCCTTGCGCAGGAGTTTTATAGCATTAAATTTGACGGAAGCGATAAGAAAAAATTAAGCGATGGGGCAGGTTTTCATGATATCAATATGTCGCCGGATACGAAGTATTATATAGATAAGTATAGCAATATAAGTACACCAACACATGTAGCCTTATGTGATGATAGTGGCAAAGCGCTTAAAATGCTGGAAGACAACCAGGCCGTTGCAGCTTATTTACAGGTGCACGCCTATTCGGCCCCAGAATTGTTTAAAGTGAAAACAAGTGATGGCGCCAGTTTGGATGCTTATATGATAAAGCCATTTAATTTTGATCCGCAAAAAAAATATCCGGTAGTGTTAACCATTTATGGTGGTCCCGAATCGCATGCGGTGTATAACCAGTTTTCGGCAAATGGCTGGCAGCAATGGCTGGCTCAAAACGGGTATATTGTTGTTGATTTGAACAATCGCGGCATATCTAATTATGGCAGCGCCTTTTTAAAGATAGGCTATAAGCAACTGGGTAAATACGAAAGTAATGACTTTGCAGAAACCGCGCAATACATGAATACTTTGCCTTTTGTTGATAAGGGAAATATAGCCATAATGGGTACAAGCTATGGCGGCTACAGCACAGTTTATACCTTATTAACCCATCCCGGCGTGTTTAAGGCGGGGCTGGCAAACTCGGCAGGAAGCGATTGGCGCTTGTATGATGATATTTATACCGAGCGGTACATGGGCCTTGCAAAAGAGAACGCGGCAGGTTATGATGCAAGCTCTACCTTAACTTATGCTAAAGACCTGCAAGATCATTTGTTACTTATCCATTCTATGAGCGACGATAATGTACACCCAGCCAATACCATGCAGCTGCTTACTGCTTTAACCACGGCAGGTAAAGATGCAGATTTGCGCATATACCCTAAGGGTGCGCACGGTGCCGCGTACGACCTGGCCAGTTACGTATTAATAGAAAATGTGAACTTTCAATATTTAGAAAAATATCTTAAAGGCAATAATAACCTGCCCAATTTAAATGCGAAGAAATAAGAAAAACATCTAAGCGTCAAAATATATGTTTAAACATATATTTGTTAACGATCTTTTTATTTTTGGTGAAATATTAAAAAAAAACACATAAAAATGAAAAAGATCGTTACCCTTTTAGCAATAGCTTTATTGTCATCAGTTACTGTATTTGCACAATCTACTTGGAAGGTAGACAAATTACACTCACAACTTAAATTTACAATTACACACTTAGCAGTATCAGACGTTGAAGGTGTTTTTAAAGACTTTGATGTTACCATAGTAACCAACAAGCCCGATTTTAGCGATGCCAAATTTACCCTGATTGCCAAAACAGCATCAATTAATACTGATATTGAAAAACGCGATAATCACTTAAAAAGCGAAGAATTTTTTGATGTTACTAAATACAATACCTTAACCTTTGCCAGCACAAGCATAACTAAAACTGCTGCTAACCGCTATAAGTTAAAAGGCAACATGACATTGCATGGCGTTACCAAACCTATTGCTATGGAACTATGGTACCGTGGTACAATTACTAACCCAAGTACTAATGCTGATGATGCCGGTTTCCAGCTTACAGGCGAGCTTAAACGTTCTGATTTTGGTTTCGGTTCAAAATACGGTCCGCCAATGCTTAGCGACGAAGTACAGATAAAAGCTAATGGAGAGTTTAGTAAGCTAAACTAAAGAGATTAGAGGTTAGTGATTAGGTTATAGCGTAATCTTACTACGACCTAAAAAGCTATTGTCATTTCGATACGAGGAACGAGTGAGAAATCTTAGACGATTGCAGGTTCCTGGCATATGTCTAAGATTTTTTTGCTATCGCCTAAGAGACAGGTCTCACGAGGAACGAGTGAGAAATCTTAAAAATAAAGTGTTTCACATCAGGTGTTTCACCCTGTTTTTGCAAAAATCCATAAAATAGCATAAAACGCTAATTATAAGATATTTATACCGTTTAACTTAAAGCTTTTGTACTGTTTCAAAGTGTTTCACTCATTTTGTCAAATTATTAATTATCAATAAGTTAACCTAAAAGAGTGTTTCATGTGTTTCATTATTTTTGTGAAACACTACATCACGTTTTTTTTAATGTAATAACCGTTACTATCCCGGCAGCATACGCTACGGGAAACTGCCGCGATGATGTTCGTTGATAAGGCTCGCAATGGCAATTGATGGGTTATACCCTTGTAAAGGTCATGGTACGGCCAATAAATTTAAAATGCCAATACCCAGTTACCTTTAACTTCCCATCGTTATCAATATGTACAGACGCGCTCCATTCGTGGCCGGTCTTAGCATCATATATTTTACCATCTTCCCAACTGTTAGATTTTGGTATGTAATTCATACCACTTACAATACTCATGCCTATTAGTTTACGGGTTCTAAGGGCAGGATTGGGGTTATGGATATCCGCCCATTCATCCATGGCTTTGGTTTTATCAATATTGTCATACCACACTAATTTGGCTTTAAAGGTTTCACCATCTTTATACACCTGTACAATAAGGTTTTTTTCGGATGATATCCATTTGCCGCATATACGGTTAGGGTCGTTAACAGTAACCGTTTTAGGAGCAAACCCGGTTAAAAAA
Organism: Mucilaginibacter sp.; assembly: GCF_028288205.1. GTDB lineage: Bacteria > Bacteroidota > Bacteroidia > Sphingobacteriales > Sphingobacteriaceae > Mucilaginibacter. Next base: position 5,590 of record NZ_JAQBOD010000048.1, on the reverse strand, counting down.
AATAAGAGCAAAAGTTTAAACATTATTAATCGCACAGTATTATCTATTTAGTTTTAGCCGAAATTATCTTAATACCCAATATCATAAGATTATATTAACTAATTTTATTGCGGGTTGTTTGTGAATGTTCAAACCTAATATAAAAAATGAAAAAAATATTATTTGTTGTTTTCTTATTGCTTATATCAAATAGTTTTGTTTTTGCTGATACTGTAAGTATTAAACATTTTGTTGTTAAAAATAATCCATTTGCCGATAGCGAAATAGCCGTTGTAGCAACCGATTCGGTTGGCAACATACAAGAAAAAGTCGACGGGGTGTTTAGCTTTACTATAAACGGTTTCCAGGAGCAAATGAAGTTTGATAAGGGGACCGCCTTTTATCGCCATAAATTAGATAAGTCGAGCTTTTTCTATGTAAAACATATTAATGATAGTGGCACCCATTCCATGCTTTACTATATCTATAAACAGGATGGTAAGCTACATCCGTTTCATATTAGCTGGGTATTATTATTAATAATACCATTAGCGTTGGTTTTGCTTGGCTATATGTTTAAGCGATTTATCATTATAGCCATAATTATCTTCTGTATCTTCTTATACTTTAACCACCATAACGGCCTTACAATGCCTACTTTCTTTGAAAGTATATTTGACGGGTTGAAGGGGATATTTTAGTGATTAGAGGTTAGTTCATTAAACCTTATCTCTAATCACTAATTAACCAATCACTACCCTAAAACGGCATCCCTATACCAAAATTAAGCTGCATAAAGTTGTAAGTTTCGCCATTGGTTTGCAGATAATTATTTTTAAATGTTCCACTGCGGAACAACTCATTAGCATGATTAATAAGCACCCATTGATCTGTGCCGTTAAACTGGGGGTCTTTAAATTTAAATGCCGCGTCAAGCCGGAATACAAAGAAGCTTACATCAAACCGCAAACCGCCGCCAATACCAATAGCTGTTGATTGCAGTACATTATTGAACCTGAATTCGCCATTAGGATTATCAGCCTGTTTGTTTAACCGCCAAACATTACCTGCATCCACAAACAGGGCACCTCTTAATATAGAGCCAAAAAAGTCATTAGCCAGTTTGCCCCGGAACTCTGCATTAGTAATAAATTTTATTTCGCCAAACTGGTCAATATATTTTAACCTTGTACGTAAAATATCTCCGGCTGACGGGGCGTTAGGCGTTCCTGCAGGCCCATAAGCGGTCCCACGGTTAAACTGGCCGGGGCCCAGCGTACGTGGCAGCCATGCCCGCATATCATTTGCACCGCCGGCATAAAAATTCTTTTCGAATATTAATTGGCTGCTGTTACCATAAGGAACACCTATGCCGGGGTTTATCCTGAATACAAATTGCTTTTCACCACCTAAGCTATGGTACAAGCGGAAATCTATCTCGGCCTTTGCGTATTGGGCAAAAGTATAGCCAAAAATTGTACGCTGCCCTAAGGTGTCTTTTGGCGTGTTAAATACTTTACTTACCCCTGAAAGCCAGTTGCCGCCAATATCAAGCGACCCCCTGAAATAGGTAAAATTGCCAAATGTGTTTAACAGGTTACCATTGGCCTGGTAAGTATACTGGCTGCCTGTGGTAAATATGGTACGGCCAATTAAATAAATATACGAATAGCGGTTTTGACTTAACAATTCCTGATAGGCAATAGGATCAATAGACCCTTTAGAAAATTCAATATTTATAGGAGTTACACTATGGATTTTATTAGCCGTCTCCATAAAATCATAGGTAACCGAGTTAATAAAACTTGTTCTTTCAACCAATCCTTTTTGATAAAACAAGGAATAATTGGTTGAAAATGTGGTGTGGGGTACGCCATGTTTACCCGGCCTGGTAACCTTAAACGGCAGCAGCAGGCGCGGATAGATCAAACTTGCGCCTACTTTAAAATCCTGGTTCTCAACTCCAGTTGAATTTACAGAATTGCGTCCATTATCATACAATATACTAAAATTAAGTTTTACCTGTAAAGTTACCGCCTGCTTAAACATATTACGATCTGTAAATGTATTGCCTATATTATAGCCATATCGGCCCCCGCTAAATAAAAACTCGCCCTCCACACGGTCAGACATTTGCTTGAGTGGTATAATATCAATTTTAGTATTTAGCCGGTTAGTACTATCGGATGTTTTGGTATAGGTTGGATTGGGCACATTCCTGAAAACATTTAATTCTGAAAGGCGCGAGGTTGTTACCGTTTGCATATCGGTATTAAACAGGTCGCCTTTTAGCTGATAAACGTAATCTGTAGCTGTATGGGGTTTAAACCTATGCGAATAATCTACGAACCTAAATTGCGAATCAACTTGTATAGTATCCGCAGTACCCGTATTTCGCCCGTTACTGGCAGAGATAGTAATAAGTGTGTTATTAATAGTATAAATGGGATGCGCCGGCTTATCAGGCGGATTATCAATTATCATTCTTAGATCTACAACACTGCTGTTAAATGCAGAATCATAAGTAAAATTGATATACTGGCGATAGAAATCATAATAGCCATTACGTTTCATCAGCGTGAAAAACGCATCGCGTTCATAAGCTACACTATCGTTATCAAAGCGCCCCCCAGGCTGTAAGTGCGAAAAACTATTACGGTTAGCTCTATACAGCGCGCGCACTTTTTGATCAGGAATACTATCATCAAATTTCCGTATCCTAAACATCGGCCCTTGTGTAGTAGTAAATATTAGCCGGGCTTTTTTCTTTTTAATAATAATGGTATCAGCCACTTTTGCCTTTAGGTAGCCTTTGCTTTGTATAAATTTTTCTATTTGCACACGCGAAAACTCAACCAGGTTACTGTCTAATATCGCCGGTGGCTCGCCAATGTTTCTTTTACCTTTTTTATTAAACAGGTAATAAAGCTGCAGGTTAATTACGTTGTTAGGCTGCTGTTGTTTATCAACATAGTTTATTAATGCCAGCTCGGCAAACTCACTGTCCATCCCCTTAATGGTCACTTTACGCACCAGCGACTCATTCCCCTTAAGCCCGCGCGTTAAACTACAACCAGACCCTATAAAGAGCAGAAGAATACTTAATATTGTAACGCGGTAACTATTTGTATATATATATGCTTTCAAAATCTCAGATCAGTTTATTACAGTCCTTACAACATAAAAAATTTCGCAGGGAACATGGCTTATTCTTAGTTGAAGGCTACAAATCAGTTAGCGAATTCATTAATTCGGCTTACCAAATTGAAGCAGTTTACTATACGCCCGCAATTGCTCCAAAATTGCTCAAATTATCGCAAAAAATGAACTCTCTTGAGATTTCATTAACTATCATGGGCAAAATAAGTTCTTTAAAAACTGCTCCGGATGTAATTGCCGTAGTTAAATTACCACAATGGCCCGGTTTAAATTATAATATGCTTAACAAAAAATTCTCAATAGTGTTAGATAGTATTCAAGATCCGGGCAATATGGGTACTATTATTCGTACCGCGGATTGGTTTGGCATTGATCATATAATTTGTTCTGAAGATTGTGTTGAGGTTTATAACCCAAAAGTTGTGCAGGCTACCATGGGTTCGCTTTCGCGGATAAATGTTCATTATGTTGATCTGCCTGCTGTTTTATCACAAATAAACCTGCCGGTATACGGCGCTTTGCTGGATGGTGAAAATATTTACAGCACAAATTTTGGCAGCGAAGGGTTAGTTGTAATGGGTAATGAAGGTAACGGATTAAGTGAAGAAGTTAAGCAATTGGTTAACAAAGCCATAACCATACCACGCGCCGGTAATGCCGAATCATTGAATGTTGCTATTGCTACAGCTATATTCTGTTCAGAAATAAACAGAAATAAGCTCAAATAAATGTTGGCAGGCAATAAATTAATTGTTAGTTTTGCAATCCTTAAAATTGGTCGGGTGGCCGAGTGGCTAGGCAGAGGTCTGCAAAACCTTTTACAGCGGTTCGAATCCGCTCCCGACCTCGAGGTTAACAAAACATTAAAAAATAAAGTATCATGGGCGTAACACGTTTAAAAAGAAAAGATAGAAGAAACAAAACTTTTTCAAGATTGGAAGTTCAGTTTTTAAAGAATGCTACAAACCTGGAGCCGGGAAGCCGTTCAGCCGAGTCTCCTACGAGTCAGCTTGCAAAAAACAATGCTGCTTTAGCTATTGCAGCAGGTAAATAAACCTTCTCTAAATCTCCCCGGTAGGGGACTTTGGTAAATAAAATTTGTGATTTTTTTAAATCTTGTTGGTTTACGCCGACAGGATTTTTTTATGAAATAATTTTTTATCTGAACACGATTTATAGAATTTAAGGATTTGTTTGATTATTTGTATATTATCATGGTAATCATAAAATCCTATAAATCGTGTTCAGACAAGATCCTTTTATTGATCCTTTTTATCAACCCCGGCCCCTCATAAATAAACCCGGTATAAAGTTGCACCAGCGATGCCCCGGCTTCTAATTTCTCCAAGGCATCATCAGCAGAATGTATCCCGCCAACGCCAATAATCGGGAAAGAATGGTTTGACCTTTCGGCCAGGTAACGTATAACCTCGGTTGATCGTTTGGTTAACGGCGCGCCGCTTAACCCGCCCGCTTCTTCTTTTAGTTTTTCTATTGATAAAAAACTTTTATCAATGGTTGTATTGGTGGCAATTACCCCGGCTATTTTGGTTTGTTGCACAATCTCAACAATATCGTCCAGTTGCTCATTGGTAAGGTCAGGAGCAATCTTAAGTAAGATGGGTTTGCTTACCCCGTTCTTGGTATTGCGTTGCTGCAGGGTGTTTAATAATTGCATTAACGGTTCTTTTTCCTGCAACTCGCGCAACCCCGGTGTATTAGGCGAGCTTACATTCACTACAAAATAATCAACCACATCAAATAAACGGTCGAAGCATTTAATATAGTCATTTACGGCATCCTCATTTGGCGTGTTTTTGTTTTTGCCGATGTTGCCGCCAATTACCAGTCCTTTTTGTGCCGGCGAAGCATTTTTGCGATAAGCGGCTATGCGTTCGGCTACTACATCAACACCTAAATTGTTAAAACCCATTCGGTTAATAATAGCTTTATCAGCCGGACTGCGAAACATGCGTGGTTTTGGATTGCCGGGTTGGGGCAGGGGGGTTACGGTACCCACTTCAATAAAGCCGAAACCCATATTGGCCATTTCGCTTATAAATTCGCCGTTTTTATCAAAGCCCGCCGCCAATCCAACCGGGTTTTTAAATTTAAGGCCGAATACTTCTTTTACAAGCCGGTCATCCTTTAAATCCCAGATACTCCGACTTAAGGCCGCGCCACCCGGAAAACGGTTGAAACGCTTTAAATTTCGGGTCACAAAATAGTGTACATTCTCCGGGTCGAACTGAAATAATATGGGCTTAATTAAAGAATACATGCGGCAAAGTTAGCAGTTTATTTTAGTTGATAGTTCATAGATGACAGGGCAATCGCTTTTAAAATTGCAGGCAGACATAGCTCCCAAATATAAGTACCGGTTTTGGCTAAAGCCCGTCTATAATTATAATCTTAGCCCGTTGGCTGAAGCCAACGGCAATGAAAAAACTAT
>NZ_JAQBOD010000018.1 GCF_028288205.1 Mucilaginibacter sp. | reverse complement strand
ATCACCGCGCTCTTGTTATCGCCTGCGGCAACCAGGTTGGCATCAGCTGCGCCAAGTGTTTTATTGGTTAACGACCACGTACCCGCTGCGTTGGCTACAAAGTTGCCTGCCGCATCACGCGTAATTGAATAGCCGGTTAAAGTATTGCCTGAAGTAAGGTTCTGTGCGGTAATAGTCGTGCCTGTTCCGTCTGCTGCGGTTTCTACGCGGATGACTGCTGCTGCGCCCGCGCTAAGTGTAATGGTATTTGAAGTAACTGAAGTTAGTCCTGAAGAAGTAAATTGCAGTGTGCGGTCGCCAATAGTGCCCGAAATATTAAGATCGGTAAAGGTTGCAACGCCGCTTGCATTGGTTTGAACCGTAACTGTTCCGCCAAGTGTTCCTCCGCCGGTAAGTATGGCAGCAGTAACATTTATACCTGCCTGGCTTATCGGGTTGCTGGAGCCATCCCGTAACTGGATGATCGGTTGCTGGGCAAAAGCGGCCCCGCTTTGAGCTGCGGCCGATGGCTGCGTGGTAATGGTAAGTTGAGTTGCCGCCAGTGAATTTACAGTAATGGTTATACCAAAAGATGTAGTTCCGGTACCGTTATGGGCGGTAACTGTATAAACGGCTAACGCCGCGCTGGTGGTAGGGGTGCCTGAAATAATACCCGTACCTGCATTGATACTTAAGCCGGTTGGCAGCGACGGGCTGACGGTATAGCTGGTTATTGTTCCGGTAACTGTTGGATTTATCGCTGTTATCGCATTATTTATCGTGTAAACATTTGGCGTTGTATAGGAAAGAGCAGATGGCGAGGCAGGCGTATTTGCTGAAACCGTTATACTGCCGGAAGTTGCCCCGGTTAAACCAGTTTTAGCAAAACCAAGCGTAAAGCTGCCCGTTCCGGTTATGGAAAGGCCGGTAAAAGTAACTACGCCATTAACAGCTGTTACGGTTGACTGGCCGTTCAATGTTCCGGTACCTGATGCCAGAGAAACCGTAACCTGGGTTGTATTATCGGTGGTGACGTTATTCCCGTATTGGTCCTGAATATAAATGGCCGGCTGCTGAGCCAGATAAACCTGGCTGAGTACAGTTGCTGATGGCTGGGTTTTTACAGCCAGTTTATTTGCAGGGCCGGGGCCTATAACAAAGCTGTTTGATGTGCCGATTGTAGTCGGGTCACCGGTACTTAAAGTGGTTAACGTATAGGTTCCGGCAGTGGTTAGGGTCATATTCCAACCGGTTAGCGCGCCAGCCGTAAAAGCGCCGGTAGGGCCACCGCCGCCTATCACGGTTGAAGCCGAAGAAATCACGTTTGTACCGGTATAGGTATTGAAGAGTGTATTACCAGGAGCAATGTTTCTGGCCGAAATTTGGATCGGAAAAGCAACACCGGCGGTTTGGGTGGCAATATTGCCCCCGCCATTGGCCTCAATAAGAAAGTGATCCACACCTGTCGCAGTCACAGTATTCGAGCTAGCACTTTCCAGCAATGTGGTAGTATTGGTATTGGTGGCATAGATAACTGCTCCTTTATAGATGTCAGTGGCGAGGACAGATAGTGACCATGCGCTTGCAGAGGTGACCGTACCGAGTATTTGGCCATCTACATAAACAGTTACCATACCAGCTCCACCCGTTCCTGAAATAGAAAGATCACCTGCCTGTATGGGGCCGGTTAATATTGGCGCTACAGGAGCTGATGCCGCGGCAAGAACGGTCACGGTATTGGAAGCATTGCTAATTGTTTTCCCTAACGCGGTCACTTTGGCGGTTAGGGCATCGGCCGCAGTTAAGGTAAGCCCGGTTACCGTCCAGTTTCCGAAACCGTTTACGGTTGTTGTTCCCAATACGGTAGAACCTGCTTTGTATAAGGTTATGGTTGAACCCGATTGCTCTACCGAAGTTCCTGATACCGTTTTACCTGTACCGGAATAATAGTTTCCGGTAATTATAGGCGCGGTTGATTGAACTGCCACTGCGGCAGTTACCGTTATGGCATTAGATGCAGCAGATAAATAGTTACTGCCAGTGCTTGCTATAGCGCGGGCTGTTACTATATCCCCGGCATTAAAACCGGTATAGCTTAAGGTAATACTGGAGCCGGTGGCTGTAGCAGTAGTGGTATTTGCTGCCACTTGTGTTCCGTTTACAAATAATAGTAAATATGAGGACGAAAAATTACTTTGAACGGTAACGTTTGTTGATCCTGTGGATGCAGTTATAGACGACGTTGTAATAGTAGGCGCGGGTGTATCTGTTCCACTACTTCCAGATATAGATGTAAGATCTGAATTCGAATAACCTGAACCTAATGAACAGTTAGCAAGAGTTGCAGTAGCATATATTGCACCCTGCTTAAATAAAGTTTGGCTGGTCTGAATACCTGAAATACTAAACACACCGCTGGTACCTGTAAATGTAACAAGAGAGGGTGTTGCGGGAGTTAGTCCCGTTGATCCAACGGGGCCTACCTCCGCGAATGTATTTGTATTCGCGATTTGCTGCCAGAACCGAATTCTTACAGTAGTACCGGTAGTGGTTACTCCGTCAGTCCAGGTACCCGATATAGTTTGTGAACCATTGCTGCCACCAGTAATTACCGGCGCAGGCGTATAACAAAGTGCCGGACCCGATACCGTCATTATATTAGAAGCCAACGATTCACTATTCACGCCGGCTGTTGCCGTGGCATAAATAAGGTCGCCCGCCGTGAGCGTTATTCCTGCAGGATAGGTCCAGATCCCCCCTGTGACCAGCGCAGTTCCGAACGATGTATAAGCCCCCGCTCCTACTTTTCGGTACAGGGTAATCGTTGTATTATTCGCTTCAAGGCTGGTGCCCGAGATTGAAGAGTAATTTGCAGCGATAGCGCTGGTAATAACCGGGGCGCTAGTAAGGGATGCTGTAAAAGTAGAACCCGAAGTCATTCCCGTCAGGGTTGTAGCCGGAAAAGTGGTAATAGCTGTGCTTAAAGCGGCTACCGTATTACCGCTATAGGTTTGGTCAGCTATACCGTTGATATCAGATACAGTTCCTGATGTTCCGGTTTTCGCGCTGGTAATTGTGGTCGCAGCAAATCGCATTGCGGTGGTAGCAGGGGTAGATGTAATAGCGGATATAGGTACATAAAAGTCGTAAAAGACGTTTGTATTACCACTAATAGTTGTAGCGGAAATGGAACGCTGGTGGTGGTCATCATAATTATAAGTTACGCTGGTGTTAGTAACAAGGTCGGTAACTACTACGCCAAAGTTGGTTTCCAGCGTTACCTCTTTTTCAAACCCCATATTTGTAGTCGTATAATTAGGGTCGGTGGGACCAAATTTCCCATTTAAATCAATCATCAGGCAATAGCCTTTGGATGCTGAAGAGTTTTTTCCAATCCGGAAACGAATGATCAGGTTGGTACCATCGTTCAATACATAAACAGAATTACTGCCGCCAACTAAATCGGTTTGCCCGCCGGCCCCTCCTGTACTCAAATCCGCCACAGGCTCGGTTGTTCCCTGGGGAATGGCAACCATTTTCAACTCACTCTGAGCGCCATAATCAATCCCGCCCTGGAAACCGCTGGCAGTAGCTGATGTGTAACCATCAAGATTAGGATCCAATATGACCCTACCGCCGTTCGTTGCCGGTTTATAAATTAGCCCGGGTGTTTGAGCTTTTACATTTAACGTTAATAATGACAGGGAAAAAATCAGAAAAAAGGTGACTGATAATAGCCGTTTTAAATGCCTTTGGTTAAAAAACAATTTGGCACTGCTGTAAAATTTTTTTCCGGACATAAAACTGGTTTAGGCAGAAAACGGAGTATCAAACTCCGCTTTCATTTTTAATTAATAATTTATAAAGACTTAATTATTATGAACTAATCGATGATTGTATTTGCTTTAGTTATCAAAAGGGATACCAGTTAAGCCATGTGCGTGATAAGCAATTATTTTAGAGGAAACAGGGAGATAGTGTGGAAGTTTATCCACGCACCGGGAATAGTTCCGGCAAATACTTGCCCTTTAGTTTGTGCCGGTTTTAAAATGGCAACAAATAATAGGCTTTGCATGCTGTAGTTGCAACAATGTTTTCGCACTGTAGTTGCAACTACACTTAAAACCACAAAAGGCCCGAAAATACTTTCCGAGCCTTTTGTGTAGTAAGATTTGACAACTTTTTAAAAGTTGTCAAATCTATAATTGTTGTGAGTTTCAAATATTATTCGCCGCCGCCACTATGGTCATGCACTTTTTCTTCGCGGAAAAGTTTGGCACTGAAGTAGTCGTTATTCATGCGGCTGATATTGGTAAGCGTAATTTCTTTAGGGCATTCTGCCTCGCAAGCGCCGGTATTGGTACAGCTACCAAAGCCTTCTTCGTCCATTTGGGCAACCATGCTTTGCACACGGCTCCAGCGCTCGGGCTGGCCTTGTGGTAGTAAAGCCATTTGCGATACCTTGGCCGATACAAACAGCATAGCCGAAGCATTTTTACATGCCGCCACACAAGCGCCGCAACCTATACAGGTGGCCGAGTTGAAGGCCTCGTCAGCAATAACTTTAGGGATCAGCAGTTCGTTAGCATCAGGCACGCCGCCGGTATTAACCGATACGTAACCGCCTGCCTGTTGTATACGATCAAAAGCAGAACGATCTACCGCCAGATCCTTTATAACCGGGAACGCTGCCGCGCGCCATGGCTCTATGGTAATGGTTTCGCCATCATGAAAGCTACGCATGTGCAGCTGGCAGGTAGTTATGGCACGTTTTGGTCCGTGCGGACGGCCATTAATATATAGCGAGCACATACCGCAAATACCTTCGCGGCAATCATGGTCAAAATGTATCGGCTCGTCATTCTTCAGGATCAGGCTTTCGTTCACCACATCCAGCATTTCCAAAAATGACATATCCGGCGAGATATTCTCGGCCTTGTAAGTCACCATTTTGCCGGTACTTTTTGCATCCTTTTGACGCCATACTTTAAGCGTCAGATTCATGTTTCCACTCATATGTTTAAGTTTTGAGTTGATTAGGTTGATTAAGTGAGTGGTTTTAACCATTTAACTCAATCAACTTATTCAACCATTCACTATTTATAACTTCTTTGTGTTAAATGCACAAATTCAAAATCCAATGTTTCTTTATTCAATACTTCCGGCTGATTATCGCCTTTGTATTCCCATGCACCAACGAAAGCAAAATTATCGTCATCTCTTAAAGCTTCACCCTCTTCGGTTTGCGATTCTAACCTGAAGTGACCGCCGCATGATTCTTTACGCATTTGGGCGTCGTCAACCATTAGTTCGCCAAGCTCCAGGAAATCGGCTACGCGGCCGGCTTTTTCAAGGGCCGCGTTTACTTCGTCGTTAGCGCCAACTACTTTGGCGTTCTTCCAGAAATCGGCTCGCAGGGCCTGTATCAATCCTTTAGCTTTGGTCAGGCCCTCTTCGGTACGTGCCATGCCGCAATACTCCCACATAATATGGCCAAGGTCGCGGTGATATTCGTTAACCGTTTTAGTACCGTTTAGCGCTAACAAGCTGTTAATACGATCAACCACATCCTGTTTTGTTTTAGCAAAGGCAGGGTGGCCGGCGTCAACCGGTTTTGGACCGATAGTAGCCAAATAATCGCCCAAAGTGTATGGGATAACAAAATAACCATCGGCTAATCCCTGCATCAGGGCCGAGGCGCCTAAGCGGTTTGCGCCGTGGTCGCTAAAGTTACACTCGCCCAAAGCATATAGGCCCGGTACGTTGGTACTTAAATTATAATCAACCCAAAGGCCGCCCATGGTATAATGCACGGCAGGGTAAATACGCATAGGTTGTTTGTAAGGGTCCTCGTCGGTAATTTGATAGTACATATCAAACAGGTTACCATATTTGGCAGCAACCGCTTCCTGGCCCAGGCGATTGATCGCGTCGGCAAAGTCAAGGAAAACTGCAAAGCCCGATCCGCCTACACCACGTCCATCATCAACCATTTCTTTAGCGTTACGCGATGCCACATCGCGCGGCACCAGGTTACCAAATGACGGGTATTTTCTTTCTAAAAAGTAATCGCGGTCATCCTCTTTTACCTGGGCGGCAGTGATTTCTTTTTTGCGGAGTTTCTCGGCTACTTCGACAGTTTTTGGCGCCCAAACACGCCCATCGTTACGTAACGATTCCGACATCAGCGTAAGCTTAGACTGATGATCGCCGGTAACTGGGATACAGGTTGGGTGTATTTGCGTATAGCAAGGATTGGCAAAGAAAGCACCTCGTTTATGCGCGCGCCATGCTGCCGTAACGTTTGATCCTATCGCGTTGGTAGATAAATAAAACACGTTGCCATAACCACCTGTACACAATAGTACAGCATGGCCGGTATGGGTATCAATCTGGCCGTTTGTTAAGTTACGGGTGATGATACCTTTTGCATGGCCGTCCACAGTTACTACGTCAAGCATTTCGGTACGGGTATACATTTTTACCTTACCCTTATGTATCTGGCGGTTTAATGCCGAGTATGCACCTAATAATAATTGTTGTCCTGTTTGCCCCCTTGCATAAAACGTACGCGATACCTGCGAGCCACCGAATGACCGGTTATCAAGCAAGCCGCCATACTCACGGGCAAATGGTACGCCTTGGGCTACACATTGGTCTATAATGTTTACAGATACTTCTGCCAGGCGGTAAACGTTTCCTTCGCGGGCACGGTAATCGCCACCCTTAATGGTATCGTAAAATAAACGGTATACGCTGTCGCCATCGTTCTGGTAATTTTTGGCAGCATTTATACCCCCCTGCGCAGCAATAGAGTGCGCGCGGCGCGGACTATCCTGAAAACAAAACGCTTTTACATTATAACCCAACTCGGCCAGCGATGCTGCTGCTGACGCGCCTGCTAAACCGGTACCTACAACTATTACATCGTATTTACGCTTATTAGCGGGGTTAACCAGCTTTAAGTTAAATTTATGCTTGCTCCATTTTTCGGCTAACGGGCCGGGTGGAATTTTAGCTTCTAAACTCATATTTTATGTTTTTAGTTGATTGGGTGATTTAGTGAGTGGTTTTATTATTTAAAACAACCTATTCAATTACTTAACTCAATCAACATATTCAACTCATCAACTATTTAAAAAAATAATAAACTATCGGCATTAAGGCAAACCCTAACGGTATAATTATCGCGAAGAACCATTTGCCAATAAATTTCACTATAGGGGTATATTTCCTATGTGTCCACCCCAGGGTTTGGAAAGCGCTCTGGAAACCATGCAGCAAATGGAACGATAATGCGCCCATTGCAATTACATAAACAATAACATACCATAACTGGCTAAAGCTGCTTGCCACTTTAGTATGCAGATCTTTAACACGAACAATCTCTACATCATTTTCTGTTGTTGATGAATGCTCGAAAGTTGGATCGGCAGGTTTAAAGTCATTCACGATACGCTCATTGGTTAGCACGTTGGTGCGGTACTCTTTAAAACCTACAGTATCGGTAAATTTGTATTTGTACCAGAAATCGCCCATATGTATCACCAGGAACAGGAACAGGATAGAACCTAACAGCCCCATGTTTTTTGACGACCATGATGCCGGCGATTTGGTTTGTGCCGCGTAAGCTACCGGGCGCGATTTGCGATTATTGATTGTCAATATCAACGCATAAAGCGCGTGTACCAATATAGCCAGGTACAGCAGGTAGGCAACTACCTCGATAGGAGGGAAGTGTGTTAAAAAGTTAGCATACACATTAAACCCATAACCCTGGTCATTTTTAAACAGGAACAGGTTGCCGCCCAGGTGCACTATAATAAAAGTGCACAAAAACAAGCCTGTTAAAGCCATAATTAGCTTTTTGCCCAGCGATGAGTTAAAGGTTTGTTTAATTTCGCTCATTATTTTATTGTAAATGAATATTTACGCAAAAGTATTTATTAAATACCAAAAGATATAAATGCTTTTTATGAATTAGCGGGCAAACAGTTATTTAGAAACAATCTAAAAACAGGGTCATTTTTAGTCAAAAATATTGTTAATATTTGTTAATATTTTACCGAATGCCAACCGCTATATTATCTTCGAACCCATTAATTACACCTTATTTTATGAAGTGTTTCTTTGCATTAAGCCTGGCTATACTGGCTGCAGGCTGTACCCAAAAACCAACTATTGAATTTACCGGAATAACACCGGGCATTAATGATGGCGAGTTTATAATTAAGAATATAAGCGATTCGACAATTTGTAAAACAGCTATTAAATCCGGAACATTTACCGTAAGCAGTGAATATAACAACGGCACGTATGGTTATATGTCGGTAAATAATGATAAACTGGGCATGCTGGCGTTTGATGTTTACCTGCAGCCTGGAAAGTATACTGTTACGTTTGACCGTGATAAACCCTATAAGTACCCTGATATTCAATCCACCGTAAAAAAACAAAACGAGTTAACGGCTTATTATCATTTATTTGATAAGACAAAAGATGAGCTAAGTAAAAAAGCAGCCGATTTAAATGCGCAGTTAAAAGACCCTAAAAGCCAAATGTTACCCGCCGATGCTTATAACAACTTGGTTAACAAATACAAGGAAGCAGAGCAGCAGCAGCTAAAATTAGCAACAATTGTGCTTTCGGCATTTGTAGATAAGTATCCTGATAATAGTATTACACCCCGTATTATTGTATTAAATAACGCCTATATGAGCAATCCGGATAGTTACTATAGGATTTTTCAAAAATTAAGTTCGGCTGCTAAAGAGAGCCCCGAAGGAAAGGCGGCAAAGGGTTTATTGGAAAGGGCAAATAACTTAACAAACAAGTAAATTTTTTAGCCTGTTTAAACTGATTTATTTTTTGCGGATAGCCGCAGTAGTATTACATTAGTAGCAACTAATTATCTATACCAAATGAAATACGTCAGCTTAATTTTACTGGTTTTATTATTTGCAGGATGTGACCGTTCGCAAGGCGATATTACAATTACCGGCACCGCGACCGGAGCCAATTTTGGTCATGTTATGATAAGGGACCAAGCCAACAATAATGTTTACAGTACAGATATTTCGGCAGGAAAATTTAATATCAGCAAGAGCTTTTTGCAATATTCAGGCTATTATAAGCTGGTTTATTCATTAGGGTCGGCCACAACACGCAGGGTTGATATCTATTTACAGCCCGGCGAATACAGCATTAACATCGACCCTAAAAATATAAATAACTACCCGTTAATTACCTCGTTATCAAAAAAGCAAACCGAGCTATCGGCCTATAATGCTTTAGCCGATTCAATTAATAATGAGGGGCGGAAAAAGGTTATTGCCATACATAGTCAAATTAAAGGGCTTGAAAACCAGGCGGTAACTTTAGATGAGCATGCCGCCATGACTGCTAAACTCCATGCGGATGAGCAAAAGGCAAACCGGGTTGATGAACTAACCATTTTAAATGCTTTTATAAATAAATATCCTGAAAATGAGATAGCTCCGCACATTATGCTGCAAATGGATTATCAAAACAACCCGGCTGAGTTTTATACTATTTTTCAGAAACTAAGTTCGGCCGCCAAAAGCAGTGGTGATGGCAAAGAACTGGAAAGTAAGTTAAAGCCGCTGGCTAATGTATCCGCAGGGGCATCAGCGCCAACTATTGCCGGCACAACTCCTGATGGAAAAACGCTTGATATTAAAGCCATGAACAAAAAGATCATACTGCTTGATTTTTGGCGCTCAACAAATGGCACCAGCCGTGATAATCATCAGTATATGATAACCGGTTTATTATCCAAATTTGGCGATAAAGGTTTTGGAATTGTCAGCATATCATTTGATACAGAAAAAAACAGGTGGACCACCGCTATAACTGCCGATAAGATGACCTGGCCCCAAATATCAGATCTTAAAGGAGATGATTCGCCAAATGCAGATAGCTGGGGTATAAAAAGCATCCCGGCCTATTGCCTGCTGGATGGTCAGGGGCATATAATTGAGCATGTAAAAGATTTTAATGACGTGGCAGGAAGCGTAGCCAATTACCTTAAAACTCATTAATCAATAGCGATCACTTTATCCCACAGCACGGCAAATATGCGGTCGGTTTCGCGGCTGCGGATAGCTACACGGCCGGTAAACCTGCCAAACGAGGGTAATATAGCCTGCTTATCGCCAAAGGCAAAACAAGGCAGGGTTAAGCTCTGGCGGCCCCTGCCCGTTAAATTTACACCCGGGTGTATGTGGCCGCAAAAAACATAGCTGTCCGCCAACGCCAATTTAGGTTCGGGTACCGGATGATGCAGCATCAGGAATGGCCCCGTTAAAAGTTCATCATGTAACGTTACGTTCAGTTCAGTGTAATGACTGTCATGTACAATGTCATGGTTACCACGTATCAGATCAATTGCCAGTTTAGGAAATTGCTGCCGCCATAGCGCGAACCAGTCCCAATCGGCATTCATATCACTATGAAACAGATCGCCCAGGAACAATATTTTTTGAGGCCGGTATTCATCTATCAGGTCAGACAGTACGGCCAGGTCGCCCTGTTCCATATCGCGCGGCACAGCTATTCCCGCTTTGCGGAAATGCCCCACCTTGCCTAAATGCACATCGGCTGCAATTAATGTTTTTTCCTGCTGCCAGTAAATGGCCCGCTGCGGTAATAAAAGAAGGTCCTGGTTCAGTAATTTAAACGGAATACCCGCACTTATCGTCATAGCGTGCAAAAGTAGTAAAAGTAGGTTCTATTATAAGAAACTAATGCGCGCACTAAAACACAACCGCTCAGACTCACCCCGCGGCATTTCTTACACGGCCTCTCTTCGCCACTGAGCGGAAAGAGGGTAATTAAGTAGATTTGTCAACTTTTAAAAAGTTGACAAATCTTTTTGAGTTAGCAGAGGACAACCCTCTTTTCAGCTTGCCGAAGGAGGTGATCTAGCAAAGCGATGATCGGGTGAGTAATCGCCGCCATACAGAAAGAAAAAGTTTAATCCACAAAAAAGGGCCGAAAAACTCTCGCAGTGTTTCGGCCCTACATCTACCTATGAAAAACAGCCCTTTTAGAAGGGCATTAATTACTTGTATACAGGCAAAATAAATGCCAGTTGTAATATGCATGTTACATAAACCCCCAAAAGCAAGACCGTTAGTATTCAGCTATTTTGGGGTCGGAAAATCTTTTCTCCAATTAGGGTAAATTTTACACAAAATATCCCACAGGTATTTTAACTAAATACTTGTTATTAATAGTAACTCAAGAATTTAACCGATTATCAATAAATAAAACCTGAAACTATCCGCCATTAGCATTGTTAAAAAAATATGGAGTACAATGTATATCTATTAGCGACCGATCCTAATAACCCTTGCAGAGATATAATTCATTCGAGAGATACCGAATTGAAAATAAGAGTGTATTGTCTTGATGAGGATAAATTTATAGCTAATAGTAACGAAATACAGCTTTTTGGCTATGCCAATAACAGACTTTATGCATTTGAGACAATAGACATTTCGGCCGAAGATGCTTTAGATGTGGTTGGTGCCATACAATGGTATGCCGAGTATATTGAATTCCCGGAAATGGAAATTTTGCCCGAGGACCCACGACCGAACCAGAGTTTGGCGATGCAATAAAAAACTTGAGGCCGTGCGATTCCTGTCCTATACCCATGACATGTTTATTAAAACCCGGCTCAGGATGACAACGCTCTTATATCATTTCCCCTGCAGAATTTTCCTAATTTTACCACTCGAAATAACATTTTGTTTAAAAAGGATATGTCCACATAGTAGCCCTGCTTGGGGAGAAGGTTTAATAAAATCTTACTATTAATAATCAATCTTTTTAAGGTACTCCATATTTATCTTCATACTATCTAAAGCCGATACAGGATATTCTTCCTGCTCGATAAAGAAGTATTTCATGCCGGCATCTTTGCTGTGTTTTAGTATGCCCACAATATCAAGGGTGCCATTACCAAATTCTGTACTGCGCTTTCCTTTCATATCCTTTAAGTGCCATAGCGGGAAACGTGCTCCGTATGTTTTAAAGTATTCAAACGGGTCCTTTCCGGCGGCTAATACCCAGCCAAGGTCCATTTCCATATGTACCAGTTTAGGGTCTGTGTTTTTAAGCATTACATCATACAAAACATCACCGGTATCTTTATCCGTCTGAAATTCGGCATTATGATTATGGAAGCCAAATTTAATACCTGCTGCCTTACATTCTTCGCCGGCTTTATTAAACCTTTCGGCTATTTTTTGATAGTTAGCCGTGGTTTGTCCCTGGTAAGGCAGTGTAGAGGCAATAAGATATTCCTGCCCGGATAATGCCGCCTGCTCAATGGTGCTTTGCCATTTGCCGTCAATACTGCAGTGTCCGCTGCGCAGCGTCATACCCAGATCTTTACAGGTCTGTTTCATTTCTTCGGGTTTCAAACCATAAAACAACCCTAAATTACTTGATGCAGATTCAACTTGCTTAATGCCAAGGTCGGCTATTATTTTTAAGGTCCCTTTAGGGTCGGTCATCATTTCCTTGCGGAAGGTGTACAACTGTATGCCCGGATCTTTAATTTTTTTTGGTGCAAATTTAAAGGAAGGTAACAGTACTGATCCAACAGCCAGTGCCCCCATGTTTTTTAAAAAATCGCGTTTGTTCATTTAGTTGTTTTTAATGATTTGAATATTATATCATTCGTTAAATTTAATTCCGCCAAAGCCTTATAAAGGGTAAGTTTTTAGGCATTAACGTAATTGATAATAATTGGTTTATAACAGGTTACTAAATCAATATTAATGCTTTTTACCCGATTTAAGAATATTAGGCCCAATTTTTTAGAATGGTCACAATAACATTACATAGGTTATAGGTATGGCTATTGGGGGGCATATAATTGCTGTATTGAGATCAACAATATCTGGATAAAGAATGTTTCTGCCTGGTTAAACTTTGTTTCAAAAAAAGAGGGGACTTATTTAAGCCCCCTCTTTTAGCTGTTTTTTTAAATGTTGCTGTGTCTATAAGTTCAATATAATTTATCAGGTTCACACAGCACCTATTTTTTTCAGGAGCTTTCTGTTCTCACGTTTATGTATTAATTGATGCACTAATGCATAAATAACCGGCAATATCAATAATGTAAGTATGGTGGATGTGATTAACCCGCCTATAACTACAACGGCAAGCGGCTTTTGTGTTTCGCTGCCTATACCTGTTGATATTGCTGCCGGCATTAAACCTATTGCAGCCATTAAAGCCGTCATTACCACGGGGCGCACACGGGATATCACACCTTCAAGTATTGCTGTATCTAATGGCATGCGTTCTGCCAGGTTTTTACGGAACACCGATATTAAGATAACCCCATTTTGAATACATACGCCAAATAGCGCGATAAAGCCAATGCCTGCTGATATGCTAAAGTTAATGCCGGTAATATGCAATGCCAATATGCCCCCGATTAATGCAAATGGCACATTCATAATAACTAATGAGGCGTCTTTAACATTGCCAAAGGTGATGAATAGTATTAAAAAGATGACCAGCAAACAAATAGGTACCACGTGCGCCAGGGTGTTTGATGCACGCGTTTGGTTTTCAAATTCACCTACCCATTGTGTCGAATATCCGTGGTCGAGCTTTACCAGGCGGTTCACTTTTTGTTGTGCCTCGGCAATGGTACTGCCCAGATCACGGCCCCTGTTTGAAAACTTTACCGCGATATGCCGCATGTTATTATCCCGGTAAATAAAAGCCGGGCCGGTAAGTACTTTAATGGTGGCTATTTCCTTTATTGCTATTTTTGATCCGTTTAGTGTTGGAACCATCAGGTTCTCAATTTTATCCTGTGTATCACGAAATTGTTTTTGATAGCGCACCCTGATGTCAAACCTGCGCTCACCCTCATAAAGCTCTGTTGCCGCCTTGCCGCCAATGGCCATTTCAATTACAGAATTTGCATCAGCAGTAGCAACACCATATAACGCCATTTTACGCTGATCCAGTTCTATCCTAAACTCCGGCTGACCCAAATTACGCAATACACCCAAATCATCAATACCTTTTACAGTTTTTAAGACCTTCATTATTTCATCAGCTTTTTCATCAAGCACCTTAAAATCGGTACCAAATATATTTACGGCAAGCGCGGCATTAACACCGGCAACGGCTTCTTCCACATTATCACGTATAGGCTGCGAATAGTTAAATACAGTACCCGGAATTTTTTTTAGTTGCGTATCCATCTGGTCTATCAGATCATCCTCTGAAACGCCTTTTGGCCATTCCTTTTTATTTTTTAGGTCAACCTGTATCTGTACATCAAAAAACCCTTTTGGGTCTGTACCATCATTGGTACGCCCCACCTGCGCCAATGTTTGTTTTACCTCGGGAAACCTGGCCAGCATTTGCATCATTTTTTGGTTAATGCTTTCGGCCTCGGGCAATGATACGCTCATTGGCAATTCTGCCTCTACCCATAATGCACCCTCGTTCAGGTCGGGTAAAAACTCCGTTCCCAGGAATTTTGCTGAAAAGAAAGTTAAAGCCATAAAAATAACAGCTACGAGAATACTTTTTTTAGGGTGCTTATAGGTGTAGCCAAACATCCG
Source organism: Mucilaginibacter sp. (assembly GCF_028288205.1). Classification (GTDB taxonomy): domain Bacteria; phylum Bacteroidota; class Bacteroidia; order Sphingobacteriales; family Sphingobacteriaceae; genus Mucilaginibacter. The sequence goes on along the minus strand of NZ_JAQBOD010000018.1, from coordinate 113,159 downwards.
CCGTATGCCGTTCTCAAAAAACAACACTACAACATTATGTTTTTCGCGAACGTTTTTATTTAACAGGATGCTTGATAAAGCGGGCACCAGCGTTAATGTAAATATTAATGCGCCCAACAAAGCAAAACCTAAAGTATAAGCCAAAGGCGAAAACATTTTACCCTCTACCTTTTGAAATGCGAAAATTGGAATAAGGCAGGTAATAATAATGAGTTTTGAAAAGAAGATGGCCTTTCCCATTTCGGCGCCGACATTTTTAAACAGCCCCAGCTTAGCCAGCCCGTTAAACTTTTGCATGCCAACTTCTTTGGCTTTGTGATCAAGCGCTACAAAAATGCCCTCAACCATTACTACCGCGCCATCTATAATAATACCAAAATCAACCGCGCCCATTGATAGCAGGTTGGCGCTCATGCCCTTTATACGCATACATATAAAGGCGAATAATAAAGATAAAGGTATAATGATGGCTACTATGAGCGTAGTGCGCCAATCTGCCATAAACAAAAACACAATTACAGTTACCAATACAATACCTTCCAGTAAATTATGTATCACTGTTTCGGTACAATAATCCATCAGGTTGGTACGGTCGTAAAAGGTATCAATCTTTACATCTTTTGGCAATACATTATCATTAAGATCCTGCACTTTGGCACGTACGCGGTTAAGCACCTCTGCCGGGTTCTCGCCTTTTCGCATTACAATAATGCCTTCTATTACATCTTTTTGTTTATCCCGGCTCACTTGCCCAAGGCGTGGCAGCCCCGCTTCTTTTATTTCAGCAACATCCTTAGTAAGTATAGGCACATTATTAACATTTTTAATGATGATGTTTTGCATCTCTTCAATATTGTTAATAAGCCCTATGCCCCTTACCACATAAGCCTGGTCGTTTTTCTCTATCACATCGCCCCCAACGTTAATATTACTGCGGTTAATTGCCGTAAAAACATCTAACGAGGTTAATCCATACTTTTGCAGCAACGCAGGGTTAACACTTACCTCATAAGCCTTTTCTTCGCCCCCAAAGCTGTTTACATCTGCAACACCCGGAACTGATTTAAACTGGCGGTCAAGCACCCAATCCTGTATGGCGGTAAGTTCATGGAGTGATTTGGTTTTACTTTTTAGCGTATACCGGTAAATTTCGCCTGTTGGGCCGTAGGGTGGTTCAATTTCGGGTTTTACACCGTCGGGCAAGTCGGCGTTAGCCAGCCTGCTTAGTACCTGCTGGCGGGCAAAAGCATCGTCAACGTCATCATCAAAAATAATACGGGTATAGGATAAGCCAAAAGCCGATGTTGTGCGCAGATTTGATTTTTTTTGTACCGAATTCATCACCGTTTCAATGGGGATGGTTATTAATTTTTCTACTTCCTCCGCACTTCGCCCCGGCCACTGGGCTATAATAATGATCTGCGTATTGGTTACGTCCGGGAAAGTTTCAATAGGGGTATTACTATAGCTCCATATGCCTATTACTACCAATATGGCAGTCATAAAAAACACAAAATAGCGGTGTTTTAGTGAAAAATAAATTATGTTTTTAATGAATTTATTCATTGTAATGGCTTGAATGTAAATAGTTAAGTGCAGTGATAGTAGCTTAATTGCCGCTTAGGGCCTCATACAGTAGCAATTGGTTTTTTGATATAACCCTTTCGCCGGGTTTTAAGCCCGATGCTATGTAGGCTATATCATTAACAATTTTAATAACACCAACTTCGCGTACCTGTAGGTTGCACTTGCCATTGTATATCACTATATAATTCTTACTGCTATCAAAAACAATAGCCTTTGCCGGAACAGAAACCGCCTGCTCATTTTCATTATTAGTGACAACTACGTTGGTAAACATTGCCGGTTTCAGCAACATGTCCGGATTGGGTAATGCTATCTTTATCTTCATTACTTTATTATCAGGGTCTAATACCGAACTTATTTCGTTAACCTTGCCCGTAAATACTTTGCCGGGATAGGCTACGGTAGTTATTTTAGCAGTATAGCCTGTTTTAATCTTGCTGATGTCTGATTCAAAAACATTGGCCCATATCCATACATCTTTCATATTGGATATGGTGAACATACTGCCGCTATTATCCTGGCGGATAAAACTGCCGGATGTTATATTTTTCTCAACAATGTATCCACTTTGCGGTGCTTTTATAACCAGCGTTCCATTCTCGCTGGTATTGCCCCCGCCGTTTATAGTAAGCTGCTGCTTTATTTTACGGTTTGCCGCTATTGCCTTATTATAATTTTCTTGAGCTTCCGTATATTCACGTTCGCTCGAGATACCATTTTTATATAATGATTCGGCCTGGCTTAATTGCCGTTTTGCTACCGCTACATCAGACTGGGTAGAAGACAGGTCGGTATAATTACCGGCTACATCGGCACTGCGCATTATGGCAAGGGTTTGCCCTTTTGTTACTTTATCGCCCAGGGATACTTTTACAGCTATAACCTGCCCGCTTGAAAAAGGAAAGACTTTTACCACGTTGTTATCATCGTTTGAAACTTCGCCCGAAAGGCTAAGCTCATCCTTCATGGTGCTGGTTTTCGCGGTATCTATGGTAATCATTTTTTGCAAAGAATCACTTACGCATACCTGCTTACTCTCGGGCGCATCTGTTTTTTTTTGGCTGCATGCGGCTAAAAGCATCAACCCGGAGAGACCAATCAAAAACGTTTCTCTTTTCATTATCATGTACATTATCAATAGTTAGTTAAGGCTTTATTATGGTTGTCCCGGTGGCGAAGTTTAAATCAGCAATTGCTTTTTGCAGGTTGTATTGCTGTTGTAATATTTTAAGCTTGGTGTCTTTATAAGTGTCAAAAAAATCAATAAATTCAATTAAGCCTATCTGCCTTTCCTTAAAGCTTTTAAGCATATTGTTAAACAATTTATCATACTGCTCATTAAACTCGGCTTGCTGGGTTGAAAACAACTCCTGTGTTAGCTGGTATTGTTTTGCGGCTGATACAACTTCATTTTTAAGCCTCAGCTCATTATCTTTTAATGTACTTTCCTGGCTCTTTATGTTATATGTTGCAGATTTGATATTCCCCTGGTTTCGGTTAAAAAAAGGAAGAGGCAACCCTATTTGCAAACCGTAATAATTAGGAGCGTAACTGCTGTTTTTATCATAAGATACGCCTAAGGTTATATCCGGAACAGCCAGCGCTTTTTGATAAGCCAAATCGTGTGTTGCCGCGTTAAGCTGGTATTGATTAGATAAATAATCGGCACGGTTAGCTTTAGCCTGCTCGATCAGGGCCGGAATATCCAGCCCGATCGATTGGCTTGCTTGATTATTTATAACAGGGGTAATATACGTTGTTTCCTTAGCGCCTAACAGCGTCTTAAGTTCGGTTTGCAGGTCGTTAATTTGCCGGCTATTGTCTATCCTATCATTTTGCAGGCCAAATAACAGCGCTTTTAGCCTTATCAGGTCCTTCATAGAAGTATTGCCTGCATCAAACGATTTTTGGATGCCGTTAACAAGGTTAGCAGCCGAGCTTATTTCCATCTGGTATACCTTAGCCTGATCCATCAGATTAGCCAGCTGGCTAAAATCTAACTGCAGGTTATAGTGCAGGTTACGCATCAGGTCATTAAAAGCAGCTTGCTGCACCTGTGCATTATCCTTTGCTACCTGTACCTGTTTGCCCCGTTTGCCGGCAGTTGTAAATACCTGGCTAAGCTGCACAAACACCTGCCCCTGGCCCAGATTGCTGTTATGGTAAAAAAACTTTTTGCTGCTGCCATCGTGAATATTCTGGTCGGTGCTTAGTACCGGGTTATCCCATAGCTTTGCCTGGGCTATTAAAGCTTTTGATGCTTCTATATTATATTTTTGAGCAAGTAAACTTAGGTTGTTAGCTAAAAATTGTTTTTCGGCATCCTGAAAATTTAAAGAAAGGGTATCAGTCTGGGCCTGTGCTTTAAAAGCTGTTATATGAAAAAATAGGGGTAAAATAAAAAGACCAAGTTTAAAACGCATAGTTAATTTTAAAGGGACAAAATTAAACTATGCTTAAAGCGCTAAATTAGAATGGTATTAGAATTTTAATTTGATCTGTTAAAGTTTACGGTTATGCTGGTGCCCTGGTTTTCTACAGATTCAATATTAAGCGTACCGTTGAATAATTGAATAATTTTTTGGGTAACATACAACCCTATACCATTGCCGGCAAAACTGCGGGAGTTATTACCCCTGTAGAATGATTTAAAAACCAACTCTATATCATCATGAGGTATGCCAATGCCCGAATCAATAATTTGTATACGTATTAGCAATTCATCCGCATAAAAATTACAGGTAACCGGTTTTTTGCCTGAAAACTTAAAGGCATTTCCAATAAGGTTATTTAGAGCGATAAAAAGCAATTGATAATTAGCCGGAATGGTTAGCGTTGATTCATCCTTAGGCATGTGCTCAATATTTATTTTCAATATCCCTGCCCCGGCTTTATTGGCCCAGTACTCCTGTATCTCCCATAATAACTCATCTATTCTTACAGGGCTTTGTTGAGCAATGGTGTAATCCATATCTACCTGTGCCAGTTCCATTAAGCCCGATATCGTATCTCTTAATCTTTCAGATTCTTCCAGCACCAGTTGCAGGGTCTTTTTATTTTCTGTCGTACTTCGTTCTTTACTCAAAGCCAGTTCTACTTCGCCAATAATACTGGTTATCGGGGTACGCAATTCATGTGATGCATTAGTCACATAGGTTTTTTGCATCTCAAAAGCATTTTCAAGATGTTCAAGTAACCGGTTAAAATTATGTGCCAGCTCGCTTATTTCATCATTGCCCTTACCTTCATTTACCCGCAGATGAAGATTGGTGGATTTTATCAGCTGCATTTGGTTCACCACATTTTTTATTGGCGAAAGTGTGTTTTTTGCCAACCATTGGCTTATTAAAAATAAAATTACAGCTACTATTAAAAAAAGGATGACCATTGTTTGGAGTATCGAGCTCAATTCATGTTTTCCTTCCGTATCTTCTGCAGACACGAGAATAACAAAATTACCCTGGTTGTCTTTATAATAAATTCCAACTACCTGGTAATTTTGATTACTATATTGCAAATACTTGTGCTTTCTTACAGCATCTATTGTTTTGTTATCCCAATATTGGTGTTTGTCACTTATAAATGCCGCACTATTACGACTGTCATATAACCTTATTATTTCGCCCGGTAAATTTTTAAGAAACCTGTTTCGAAGCCTGCTTAAAGAGTCGGGGGCAATTTCATCTGCTTCCAGGTAAAGCTGGGCTGCTATATTGGCGCGATCTTTTAACTGGGTATAAAAGTGACTATGTACAATAGCATAAACCGAAAGATAAAGAGTAATCATGACCACCAGCAATACGCCCGAGCCAATTAGGGTAAAATAAAGCGAAAGCCTGTTCTTTATTTTCACCTTAAATCTGTTCTGTTTTAAATATATACCCTTTGCCTATTACTGTGTGGATGTATTTTTCGGTAAATCCTTTTTCTATTTTATTACGCAGGTAGTTAATGTAAACATCTACCACGTTAGTACCTGTATCAAAGGCAATTCCCCATACTTTTTCGGCAATAGTTTGCCTGGATAAAATTTTGTCGTTGTTATTCATCAATAATTCCAGCAGGGCATATTCTTTATTTGTTAAAATTATTTTCCGGCCAGCCCGTTCGGCGGTATTATTGGAAGTATTGAGTGTAATATCACCCAGTGCAATAACTTGTGCCAAATTTGATGAATTACGCCTAAGCAATGCATCTATCCTTGCCTGCAGTTCTTTTAGATGGAATGGTTTCACTAAATAATCATCGGCCCCGATATTTAATCCATTTACCTTATCATCTACACTGTTTAATGCAGTTAGTATAAGTATAGGTATTTTTTTATCCTTTTGGCGAATATGGCGGCAAACTTCAATACCGGTTAAATAAGGTAACATTACATCCAGTATAATCAGATCATAGAGTTTATGCGGGAATTTCTTTATCGCTTCGGCACCATCAGTGATAATATCTACTAAATGACCGTTTTCTTCGAGCGCTTTTTTTAAAAAAGCAGCTACACGTTCTTCATCTTCAACTAAAAAAATTTGCGCCATACCGTAATTAAACAAATATAAGGGGTTATAACCTATAACAAAAGTCTTAACACCTATAGGCTACATTTAATTGCTTTGACCCATAAACAGTAAAAAAATTAAGCTTTAAAACCATGATTAGGTGTTGATAATCAAAACATACCAGCCTTATTTCATTTTTATTTTGAAGAGTTGCTCAATCATCCTATATTTGCAATCCCAAAACAACGGGAGTTTAGCTCAGCTGGTTCAGAGCATCTGCCTTACAAGCAGAGGGTCACTGGTTCGAACCCAGTAACTCCCACATCAAGCCTAACAGAAATGTTAGGCTTTTTTGTTTTACGTCTACGCTGGTTCAGAGCGTCCCCGATTTTACATCGGAAGTGTCACTGGTTCGAACCCGGTAATTCCCACATTTATCCCATATGGGATTTTTATCAGGAATTTTTTCTATCGGATAGAAAACGCCTATCGTAAAAGCCTTTAGGTAACTTCTGAAGGCTTTTTTATTCATACGATATAGTAAAACCGCGTGCTGCTAAAATATTCCCATATGGGATATTTATAAAAAAGGTTCTTATAAACCAGAATCTTGATAATTCGCTGATATCGGTCGTTGCCCTTAACTATAATATGTTCTGCAATACAATTAGGAAAAGCAATTTCTTAGCCTTATCTTTAAACAGCATTGATACTTTGCGAGGAGAAACAAATGGCAGATTTCCGATTCATTCCCGCTCACTAAAAATGGAACACTCCTCGTGCTTTCAGCAACGGTTTCTTCACTTACCTTTTTCCTTGATTGCTTTATTAATGGCTTTTATCTGCTTAAAAATATCTTCAGTATCGTAATCGGACAAAAGAATATTATAATCCTTCCAAAACTTTTCGTCGCCATTGCTTTTATAGGCGTTGATGTTGTCGTTACGGCCTATTTTTGAATTGAAGGATTCTTTTTGGGTAGTATCTACGGCGGTTATCTGGTAATTGAATTTTACGTGAGCTGTGTAGTCGTACTTTAGCACCGGGTCTTTGATAGCTAAAGAATTGTCGCCCTCTACACCCGAAAGCACCCACTTGTTTCCCACCTCCTGGTAGCTCACCTTAGAATTGTCAAGCATTAAACCGATCCCGACATTGCCTGTTCTCATCAGCGACCGTTCGACAGAATTTCCTGACCCCGGGTCGTTCAATCCCGAAGGGCTCAAACCAAAATCAAAATAGATGAACGCGTATGTTTTGGAATCAATATACATCCGGCCGCGATAGGTTTTCTCGCCCGATCCCGGTTTTTCTTTAAAAACAATTTCATAGGCCTGGTAGCCTTTAATGTCTACAATGCCGTTAACTTCAAATTGGTGTTTGGTTAATCCTTCTTCATTCAGAAATCCACAAGCATGCAGGTGATTTACAACATCCTCTTCAAAAATGTTGTTGGGTTTTTGTGCAAACTCCAGCGAATTAAAATCACGGTCGTTTTTTTCGTTTCTTGCCTTTATCAATCGGAAAACATCCGCGTGCGCGTCAGCATAGCCAAAATTATAAACATCAAAAACCGCCTCTGATAATTGCAGTGGAGTATTGTTATTATAAGTATACATGCGGTAAAAGCCACGCAGAATATGCGGATGATTAATGTAATTTTCGGGTATGCGGTCAATAGCTTTTTGTATAATCTTTAACGCGTTATAGTAGGTAATAGTAACCTCTTTTAGTTCGGTGGTGCTTTTTTCTAAAACGATGTTCAGTTGCTCACCGTTCTTTAAGTCGGTTATTGGCAATAGTTTGGTTTTAAAGCCGATACATGAAATTTTTAAAGTATCGGTCAGGTTGGCGGCAGGTATAATTAAAGCGAACATTCCGGCAGAATTAGTAGCTGTACCAATGCCTTTCCTGTTAATACTTACACCGGCCTGATGTACGGGCTGCGCGTCTTCCGAAGCGGTTATTTTACCGCTAATGCTGATAATACCTTGCTGTGCATGAACCTGGTACACCAGCAGGAACAACAATAAAGAAAAAAAGGCACGAAAAACCGGATTACTCATGTGAGCGCGTGTTTTTATTAACGCTGCAAGATGTTGAAAAAGAACGCACTAAAAAATTAAAGTAGACCACCCAGACTAATTAAGCGACCAGCGAATGATTTTAAGCGACACTATTCGGTCCCCCTATTGCAGGCGCCCTGCTTTGTGGTTTAATCCGTACGGCTCGATTTCTTGCCCCGGCAGAGTGATAGCTAAGCACCTTTGAATAACGATCCGCTATGATTAGGTTACTTCAAAAAAAACGGATAGCCGGCATTGCCAACTATCCGCCAACATTATTTATATAACCTATTTATAAAACAACCGTAGTGCTATTAGTTACCTTCCAGATAGCGGCACCCGGTATTGGGAAACTCACGCCCTTGGTGCTGCCACGTGTTAGTGCGTCCTGCCCCAATAAATATAGCGGATGGCCCTTGTATACCAGTTGTGTTTTACCAAAAACGTTAATAGTAGTAAACTGTGTTTTGTCTAAAACGGTAGGTATGCTGCCTACAGCCATAACCTGATCCATTGGCCAAACTGTATCGTTACTCAGATCTGCTTTGGTAAAGGTATTGGTGTTATGGGTATCTTTGCTAAACATGTAAAGCGTATGGCCGGCCGGGTCGGTAATGTACTGCGACGAAACTGTGGCCGCAACGCCCTGGTCGTTATATTGCACGCCATCAAGGCCAACAAGTTGGGCATTGGCAAACATTACCGTATAATCTGCTTTCCCAACGGCCCAAAGATTGACAAACGCGTCGCCATTGGTATCGCCCGCATTAACATCCAACGAATAATAATATAGCGGCCAGCCTTTGTAGGTGGTTTGCTTGGCGCCATCGGTGCGGGTTATTACACCAAAATCTGTAGCGGCTAAACCAGTGCCTATAGTAGGGTTCTCTTTATAGAATGGCGGCCAGGTAACCGCGCAAGTACCGGTACATACTGATGTCGCGGCGGCATCTTTAGAAAAAAAGTAAACAGATTTACCAAGATTATCGGTGATAACAGCACCAAGTTTGGCAGTATTAGTTAACTGTAAACCGGTTACAACAGTCGGCATGTTAGCCTGGGACTTGTTTTTTTTACATGATGTACTTAAAAAAAAAGCAGCCATGAATAACGCTATTAAGTAATAGCCTGATCTTTTAATGTTCATAATCTAAAATTTAGTAGATGGTTTATTATTAATACGCCTGTAGGTTGCGGCAGGGTTGCCTTAAACGATAAATAAATATTATTGCGGGAATGTTTTGTTTTACTAATTAAATAGCAGGACTGCTACATAAAAGCACAATTAAGGGGGCACTATTTTGCCAGATGTAGCAAGTGTAGCGCTACGCTACACCCCAAACTGCCCTAAGTGATGATCGAGATGTAGATGGGTATTTTGTTATTTATAAACAATTCTCCATATTTCGGGCTTATACCTTAGCAAATAAAACAACACCAAATGTTCACTACATATTTTGTTATTGTCATTCTCATAATCGCACTTCTGGCCTGGGTTATTTTTCGTAAACAAGGCGGCGCTATGCCTGCCGGGATGCAAAAGCTGGATAAACCTTTGCAGTTATTATTAAACGCGCACGTTAACTATTACCATAAGCTAAGCCAGGCTGAAAGGAAACGATTTGAAAGCCAGGTAGCCGCCTTTTTGCAATATGTAAACATTGAGGGTGTTGGCACAGATATTACTGATACAGACCGTATGCTGATAGCGTCAAGCGCCGTTATCCCGGTGTTTGGCCTGGGTAATTGGGAGTACCGCAATTTAACCAACGTAATACTGTACCCGGATACTTTTGATAACGAATATCAGTTTGAAGGCGGCAGCCGCAATATAATGGGCATGGTAGGTTCGGGTTACATGAACGGGCAGATGATACTTTCAAGGCCGGCGTTGTTAAAAGGTTTTTCGGCAGAATCCGGCAGGGAAAATACGGCCATACATGAGTTTGTGCACCTGGTAGATAAGTCAGACGGTGCGACAGATGGCATACCCGAACAATTAATGGCGCATGAATATGCTGCCCCCTGGCTTAGCTTAATGCACCAGGAAATGCGCAGGATAAAAAATGGAAGATCAGATATTAATCCTTACGCGTTAACAAACGAAGCAGAATTTTTAGCCGTGGCATCAGAATACTTTTTTGAAAAGCCCGAGCAATTTCAACAGAACCACCCGGAACTTTATTTACAGCTAAGCCAAATATTCAGGCAGGCTCCCGCAAAAAGTAGTTAATTCCGCAGGTAAACAAATACACTAAGCCTTGCTTGCAGAAATTGTAGTACAACGATAGATATTAGCCAATTCTATCTGTAACGCCGCGCAGTAATATGGCCCCGGTAAACAGCACGATGCAGACAAATAGTGTTATGCCTGCAAAAACATTTCGTGAGCTGTCATTATCCATAAAGCATATTATAATTAACGTTACCGCAACAATAACCATTGTAGCCGCAGTTGTGTCGAAATAAAATTTTTGTCTCATATTATTTTATTTAGCTGTTTAAGCCAAAACAAAAAAAGAACCAACGGCAGTTTAAGTTCAAAACAGATATTTATAGCATGTTTCGTGGGGTGCTTATGGGAATTTTTGCCCCAGAGTATGGCATGTTTTTTACTTAAGTAAAGTTTGTATTTTTATAAATGCGCCTCAAGTACCAATTTGCAGGGTTATTTATGTTGATGCTCTGCTGCCGTTCATCCGCATTTGCCCAATTGCCTTTAAGGCCTTTCCCGCAACATAATAGCTATTTTGCCGGAACTATAAAACCCAGCCATATTACCCAGGTACAAATGGATAATATCACAAGCGGCTTTTATAGCGAATGGAAATCGCGTTTTATAAAAACCGTAGCCGGCAAGCCCCAAAGCTATATTTGGTTCGAGGGCAAGGGTGGTAAGCAGTGCGTATCAGAAGGGCAGGGATATGGGATGATCGTTGTGGCGTTAATGGCCGGTTATGATAAAAACGCGAAGATCACCTTCGATAATTTATTTCGCTATTACCGGGCACACCCCAGTAATAAAAGTAAATATCTGATGGCATGGGCACAAAAAATCAATGGCAATGACCTCGACAAAACATCCGCGACAGATGGGGATATGGATGTAGCGTACTCACTTCTGCTGGCCGCCCGGCAATGGGGCAATAGTGGCGCTATAAACTATTTGCAGGAGGCTAAGGCCAGTATTAATGCAATTATGCAATATGAGATCAACCATCAAGTCTGGTCTGTTTTATTGAGTGATGGCGTGGAAGACGAAAGCAAAGATTACTTCGCTATGCGCTCATCTGATTTTATGCCGGCTTATTTTAAGGCATTTCAACAAATAACAAAAGACGGTAGATGGAGTAAAGTTATTGACGCCGGTTATCGGCTGTTTGCTACCATGCAAAGCAACTACAGCCCGGATGCGGGCTTGCTGCCCGATTTTATCATCAACCTAAATAAAAAGCCCAAACCTGCGGCCTCGCATTTTTTAGAGGACAGGTACGACGGGCAATATAACTACAATGCCTGCCGTGTGCCCTGGCGTATTGCTACTGATTATTTAATGACGGGCAATATGCGATCAAAAACGATCGTAGCAAAAATTAATCGCTGGATACGTGCGACCACCAATAACAACACTTACAATTTATCCGCCGGTTATACTTTGGCAGGTGATGATATTCAGGACCGTTATTTTGAAGCTTTGAGCTTTGTGGCACCGTTCGCGGTGTCGGCTATGGTTGATAATAAAAACCAGGTATGGCTAAATAACCTTTGGGATTATTTGACCGGATTTAAGCTAAATGATTATGACTATTACGATAACAGCATTAAGCTATTAAATATGCTCATCCTGTCGGGCAATTATTGGCCGTATTAATTATAATCGTATTTTTAATGACCATGAGTCAGATCGAGATACTTCAGTTAACTTACACGCCGCAAATTCGATCGGCGCTAAGCGAATTATTAATTGAAACCGTAGCTGATGGCAGTTCGGTTACCTTCATGCATCCGCTGTCATTAACTATGGCAAATGATTTTTGGACGGAATCACTAATGGCTGCTGATAAGGGCGAACGTATTGTTTTAGGTGCCTATGATGGCGAAGCTTTAGTGGGAACGGTAACATTGCTACTTAACTGTCCGCAAAATCAACCGCATCGTGCCGAGATAGCCAAAATGATGACCAGAATAAGTCATCGGGACAGAGGCATAGCCAAAGCACTCATGCAAACTGCCGAGCAATTGGCGATAAAGAAACAACGCACCCTGTTGGTACTTGATACCGCTACTGATGGCGGCGCTTCTAAGTTTTATGAGGGGTTGGGGTTTAACTTTGCCGGAGAAATACCAAACTATGCCTATAAACCACACGGCGGTTTAACAGGAACCAAATTCTATTGGAAAAAAATAGGGGGCGGATAATCTACCGTTGATTGCCGGCTAAAAAGTTCAGTACATCGTCTTCTGTCCCGTTAAACGGCCCCGGCGATGTGGTTTTAAGCCCGGCCATAGCAGCAGCAAATTCGCCCGATTGTTGTAAGCCCGCGCCTTTAATGCGCCGGTATAAATACCCGGCCATATAAGTGTCGCCGCAGCCGGTAGCATCTACCACGGTTTTTGGGCGATAGGCAGGTATCTCATAAAAAACACCGTCACTAAAAATTACAGATCCCATGCTGCCGTTGGTGATCACCGCTTCTTTTACGCCCAGATCTGCCAGGAACTTAACACCATCATTCAATGTTTTATAACCCGATAAGGCAGCCAGCTCTGCAACATCTGCTTTCAAAATATCAATGTATTGCAGCGCTATGCTTTTATCGGGCCAGTTAGTTAGATATACTTTTTGGTTTATTACCTTGCGTAAATAGCCCTGCACATCTAATGCTATGCGGCCCTTAGCGGATAAGGTTTTTATAAGACCGGTACTAAAATCATCAGCTAATAACGGACCCAAATGGAACACTTTCGCATCTACCTGCTGCAATTGCTCCATGGTGAAAGGATCAGCTATTTGCAGTACATTTTGGGTGCGCTCATCCTGGTTTTTGGCATATATGTTTTCAAAAATAACGGTATGTTTACTGGGCTGTACTTTTACCTCAATGCCTTTGGCACGCAGGTTGGTTACATATTGCATTTCCGCTTCGCCAAGCGCGGTTACTAACACATAGCTAACATCCAGCTTATTCATCGCGCACGAAAAATAAAGCGCCGTACCACCCGGCATGTGCATCACCGTTTGGGTATTAACTATTTTATCAGATGTTATGTGCCCTACGCAGCAAATATCATACATAGCAGGCAAGTTAATAATTTTGAACCGGTACTTACAAATTCCTGTCAGGGTGCCCAGGGCAAACGCATTAAAATAATGATACACAAACCTGCGTGTGCTGCTTAATTTTCAATTGCTAAACACGTTAAATTTAATAGTTAGTTTGTTTGGCAATAATTTACCGTGGTTGATTTTCAGCTAATTACAATTTTTAGTGTACCAGGGTGTACCCAGGTGCACCAACGTGTTCGTGGTACAGTACAGTAATAACATTTAACGGGTATAGGTTTATTGCTGCATTTGCTTACTTCACGGGTTGTCGTTCTTTATAATGATGTCGTTTTATTGTTTTTAGATAGTTTCTTAGCTAAATTTGTGTTATCTTATCATCGTATTTATTTTCGCCGGTCGGGTTAAGCAAAGAAAATTCAGACTGATTTTTAAAAGCATCAAATATTTTCTTAAAAATTGATCTGTCAATCAGTAAAACTTTGCCTTTATTAATAAATAATATAAAATATTGATTAAATTTTAGCTATTTTATAGTGAATTTGACAAAATAGATTATAAAAAATTGTAAATTTTTCAAAAAAACTTGCAGTTATCTAAAAACAGTTCATATATTACGGTTTTATAAATAACCGGTTACCATTAACTTAATTTTTTCATGCAGGAATCAGCTTATTTTGATAAATACAGCCCCATTAGTGGTGTTTGGGACGAAATGTATGGGGCAGATGCCAGCGTGCGTGAACATTACCGCAAGGTAATAGAGTATATATCAAAAGAATCGGCTGACGATCTGAATAAAAAGGAAGAGCTGGCCAAACGGCTTTTTATGAGCCAGGGCATAACCTTTACCGTTTATAACAGCGGCGAGGGTATTGAAAAGATATTTCCGTTCGATATTATCCCCCGCATTATTACCGCTGCCGAATGGGCATTTGTTGAGAAAGGCATTAAGCAACGTTTAACCGCGCTTAATCACTTTTTAAAGGATATATATCACAACCAGTTCATCATAAAAGACGGCATAGTACCTATTGATATTATTTACTCCTGCCCGCATTTCCTGCGCGAAATGTACCAGTTGCAGGTGCCTTATGATATTTACATCCATATATCGGGCATTGACCTGATACGTGACCATGACGGAACATTTTATGTATTAGAAGATAACCTACGCACCCCATCGGGCGTAAGCTATATGCTGGAGAACCGCGAAATTACTAAACGCCTCTTCCCGGATCTGCTGCCACAGTGTGGCGTGCGTAGTGTAACAGAATATCCCACTATACTGTATAAAAACTTATTGGCGCTTTCGCCAAGGCAAATAGCCAATCCTAATATTGTATTGCTTAGTCCGGGTATTTATAACTCGGCTTATTTTGAGCACACTACGCTTGCCCGTTTAATGGGTGTTGAGCTGGTTGAGGGGCGAGACCTGGTGGTGAACAATCATAAAGTATACATGAAAACTACCATAGGCCTGCAACAGGTAGATGTAATTTACCGCCGTGTTGATGATGAGTATCTTGACCCGCTGGTATTTAACCCGGGCAGTATGCTGGGTGTAGCCGGTATTATGGGCGCGTACCGCAAAGGCAATGTTGCCATAGTAAACGCTATTGGCAATGGCGTAGCCGATGATAAAGCGGTGTACACTTATGTACCCGATATGATACGCTATTATTTAAATGAAGAACCCATTCTGAAAAATGTACCTACCCATCAATTAGGTAACGATGATGAACGCGCGTACGTGTTTAAAAACCTGAACAATATGGTAGTTAAAAGAACCAATGGCAGCGGCGGATACGGCATGCTAATGGGCCATGCAGCGACTGAACAGGAAATAGATGATTATAAAAAAGAGATATTAAAAGATCCGCGCAATTTTATAGCACAGCCAACCATAAGTCTTTCGGCAGCGCCTTGTTATATGCAGGGCGAATTAAAGCCACGCCGTATTGACCTCAGGCCATACGCTTTATGCGGGCCTGATGGCATTGAAATAGTACCGGGCGGGCTAACCCGCGTAGCGTTAACCGAAGGCTCGTTGGTAGTGAACAGTTCGCAGGGAGGCGGTAGTAAAGATACCTGGGTACTGGCATAGCCCCCGGCTCACTAAAGGGGAGTAATTATATATAATTTGCATGAAGAAATTAACAAATAAAATAATTAATAATTGTTCCCCCTTTAGGGGGTTAGGGGGCAGAGTATATGTTAAGTAGGGTAGCAGCAAGTTTATATTGGCAAAGCAGGTACATAGAGCGTAGCGATGGTATGCTGCGCATGCTTAAAATAAATTATGCTTCGTCGCAAGATGCTATACAGGAATTTACCTGGGAGCCGGTAATACGCATATTTGCCGGCCTTGATGATGATGATGATGAAGGCGAGGACCTGGGTAATGATAGCCGTGCTGTATTGAAATATATGATAATGGGTAAAAACAATTCAAACTCGGTATTAAACATTATTACCCTTGCCCGCGAAAATGCCCGTAGCGTACAGGAGCACATAACCAAAGATCTTTGGCAATGCCTTAATGAATATTACCATACGGTAAAAGATACTAAGCTGGAGCGCGCTCTACAGCGTGAAGACCCTATAAGCGTATTGGATGTTTTAATAAAACAGGTAATGCTTTATTATGGTACTGTTGAAATTACTATGGAACGCGGCGAGGGCCGCAGTTTTATGAATATTGGTAAATACCTGGAACGCGCCATACAGTCTGTTGATATTTTGGATACTAAATTTGGTTCGATAAGTGATAATCCCGATCTGTTAACGGATACCACTTACTGGAAACATTTATTGCTTTCGCTGGGCGGGTATGAACTGTATCTAAAAACCTATCGCGAGGGTTTCGAAGCCGAAAATGTATTGGAACAGGTAGTTTTAAATAACGATTTCCCTCGTTCGGTTATTTATTCGGTTAATAATATCCAACGGTATTTTGAGCGTTTGCAAAACGATAGTAATATGGACGATTTCAGGGATATGTCTTTCAAGATAGGCCGGTTGCAAAGTCGTATTAAATACAGCTCTGTAAGAACTATCAGGCAGGAGGGCTTACATGCTTTCCTTACCCAGATAAGAAGCGAACTCTATGGTATTGCAGACTCACTTAATGAACATTATTTTGCAAATTCGTAAATTTGAAAATGTGAATTTGGATATTTGAAAATGAACGCATTTTCAAATTCTCAAATCATCAAATTAAATAATTAAAAAAAATGCCTGAATTTGAAATACAACATATAACCAAATACATTTATGATAGCCCTGCGCGCGATAGCGCCAACCAGATCATTTTGTTTCCCATTAAAGACGGGTACCAGGATGTTTTAAAACAGGAGATCATTATTACCGGCAATCCAATTGTTGATAAGCATATTGATTATTACGGTAATGAGGTGGGGAGTTTTACATATAGCGAGTCGCACTCGGTTTTAATTATTAATTCAAGGGTATTGGTGAGCACAAAACACCGCCCTTACCCGGTAAACGATATTTTTCCGGCCCAACAATGGGAAGATCTGAAACCACTGCAATACATGGTTCCCTATATTGATTTTTTAAGGCAGGAGTATTTTGATGGATTCGAAGAATTGAAGCAGGTGGTTGAAGCAGAAAGAAATAAAGACGATATCCCTTATCAGGTTGCTTTGCGGTTTTGCCAGTATGTATATGATAATTTTAACTATATAAAGGGTGTAACCACAGTTGAAACAACATTAGATGAGATATGGAAATTAAAAGCCGGTGTATGCCAGGATTTTGCCCATATTTTGGCAGAGATGCTGCGCATGGTAAAAATACCGGCCAGGTATGTAAGCGGTTATATTTGTACGGATAAAAATGGCATGCGCGGCGAAGGCGCCACCCATGCCTGGGCCGAAGCTTATATACCTGATTATGGCTGGCTGGGTCTTGATCCTACCAATAACATTATAGCTAACGAAAACCATGTGCGCTTAGCAGTGGGCCGTAATTTTATGGATTGCTCGCCTGTAAAAGGCATATACAAAGGCTCATCGGGCCATAGTTTGGAAGTTTCTGTAACTGTTGATGATGACGGGCTTTTAAATGATGAAAATGCCGAATATCCGGCTGCCCCGGCAACTATCCCCGCTGCAAATCATATCGTAAAAAACAGCTATCAACGCTATATGGAAATGATTCAACAACAGCAGCAGCAACAGCAATAAAACTAAAAAGTGCAGAGCTATGTTTTCTTCTTATCAGCAGATTTAACAACAGCAATAAGCGAATCAATATCCGGAGATTTTGAGTAGCCTTTAATCAATTTTTTATCGCTGTTATAAACAGCTACATACGGGGTGGTTTGTACATTAAAATATTTCATCACTAAGCTGGTATAGCCTTCTGTGCCCACTATAATGTTAGGATATTTTTTCAGATCATAGTCACGCACGAAATTCTTTATGGCACGTATGTCATAGTTTGCAGACCAGGTTATCATTATAATTTGTGTATCTCCCAGCTGTTTCATTTTTTCCTTTAGCTCCACGGTTAAATGCTGGCAATGCGGGCAATCTGGCGCAAAGTATACCAGCATGGTTTTATGGTGCTTTAAATTGGCAGGCGTTACATATACACTGTCAGTAGTAAGTATACGATAAGGTGGCATACCTACCGGGGTAGTTTGCGCCTGGATACATCCGGCGACTATTATCAGGCTAAAAAGTAAAATCAGTTTTTTCATTTTTTAATAATTAAGCTTCCAGCAGTTCCATTTGCCAGGTCATGTGTTCTTCTGTTATAGGATATAACGCGTTATTGCGTACAGCATGGTATACCGCGTAAAATAAATTGCTGTAATCGCCTTTTAGCGATGGTATAAACGCTATGCTTTTTTCACCATCGGCGCCAACGGTAACCAGTTTGCCTTCCATGCCCACAGGTTCAATACCATAGGCTTCATCAGTAGGCAGCATCCCTTTATCCAGTTGTGCCTCTTGTACATCTAAGCGGTATTTGCTGTAACTGCCTAATGCGCCATGTACAACAAACGCTGGTGTAGGGTCTGCAATTAATAATCCCGATGTTAAATATACTACTAATCCGCCCGGATAAGTTAAACGGTAATTCATATAATCAGGCACTTCTGATGCTTCGCGTTGTATGGTGATAAGCTTATCGAATGATAAAGGCTTGCCAAATAAATGTATGGCCTGATCTATTAAATGCGGACCTAACTCATACACTATCCCATTTATAGGTGTATCCTTTGTTTCTTTAAATGGCTTGGGGTTAAGCGCCGGTTTATAACGGTCGTATCTAAAATTCACCTCGGTTAATTTACCTAATCTGCCACTCTCAATAACTTCTTTTACCGACAAAAAATCACTATCCCAGCGTCGGTTTTGGTAAGCAAATACCTTGCGGTCATTAGCACGTGCAACATCAAACAGTTCCTTTATTTCGACCGTATTACCGGCGGCAGGCTTTTCTATCAGCACATGTTTACCTGCCCTTAACGCCTGTTTGGCAAAATCAAAATGGGTAAAGTTGGGTGTGTTAACAATGATAAGTTCCAGCTCGCTATCATTCAATAATTCATCAACCGAACCATAGCTAACAATATCCGGGTAATGGGCGGCCATTTTTTTCTGACTGCGCTCTACTACCGCTTTTAATTTAAACTGCGGGTTGGTACTTAAAAATGGTGCATGAAATATCCTTCCGGACATTCCGTAAGCCATTAAGCCGGTTACTATAGGTGATGACATAATTAGATAGCAATATAAGCAGCCAAATTATTGTTTTAATAAGGCTTATGCAAAAATAGATGGAATTAATGACGATAGAGTTATTAATTCTTCGCCTATTTTTAACTATAAACACCAGGCTGTTACAGAGCCTTCTACTTTTTATGCTTTTCCCGGCAACAATTTATACCGGCATAATTGAAAAATGTTCGCCGGTGTAAATTACATTACCTACCGCGGTTGATTTTGCATGATAAAATAAACAGGTCCAACCTTCGGCGGCAGCCTTCTTGCCATATAGATCGCGTAACTCCATTGCTTTTTGCGGATCGAAATCATACTTGGCTTTAAATCTTCTTATCAACTGTTCCGGTTCCGGCAATTCATCGCCTCCAAAAAAACATTTATCGCCTCCATCTTCTATCCAAAAAACCTGGTGAAACTGGCAATGCCCGCCGGATAGTTCATACCGTATGCCCGGCTTAAACTCGCCCGATCCTTCTACGTAAGTAATATGGGCCGATCGTTGCAGCGTATCAAATATCTCTTTATGGTATGACGATGATCTGCCGCTAAAAGCTGTTTCCCACTCGCCGCGCTGTATTACGTGTTCGGCCCCCGGGAAGCTTGGCTCGAGTTTACCGCTACGCTCAACTACCAGTCCGCCCGAATGATCATAATGCAGATGCGACATCAGTACCAGCGTTACATCATCAGGCTCAAAACCGGCGTTGCGTATGTGCTGATGCAAAAAAAGCTCATCGCGGGTATCTTTATACCCTAAGCCGCTATCAAATAAAATAAGGTCGGTAGTGGTTTGTACCAAAAACGGATTTACATGTATAAATAATGAACCGGGGCGGTCGCGGAAGTTATCAACCTGTGGATCAAAAGGAACAAATTTTTTAGAAGCATCTACCGAGTAAGAGCCTTCACCTAAAGGGAAAATTTTCATGTTATTTATTGACATGCAAATATGCCGATGTGCAAATTTAATCTGCACATTTGCACGTCTGCATATTACACATTTTCTATATTTACTGTTTAAAGCGACAAAGATATGAATAAACGATGGGCGACAAGGGAAGTGCCGGCTTTTGATGAAATGAATAGTTTGGCAACCGAACTTAATATTGACCCCGTTTTAAGTACTTTATTGTTACACAGAGGTATAAAAAACTACGAAGAGGCCAAATATTTTTTCAGGCCGGACGAGCGCCATCTGCATGACCCCTTCCTGATGGCGGATATGGAGAAAGCCATTGATCGTATTGAAGCCGCCATCGCCGCAGGCGAAAAAATAATGGTTTATGGCGATTATGATGTTGACGGCACCACAGCCGTTGCCGTTGTATACAGTTTTTTTAAAAACCATCACAGCAATATTGAATATTATATACCCGACCGTTATGTAGAAGGCTACGGTATATCCACCCAGGGAATTGACTATGCGAAAGCAAATGGCTTTACGCTTATTATTGCTTTAGATTGCGGAATTAAATCGGTTGATAAAATTGCTTATGCTAATACTTTAGACATTGATTTTATTATCTGCGACCACCATACGCCGGGTACAGAATTGCCCGCGGCAGTTGCGGTGCTTGACCCAAAACGAGCCGATTGCCCCTATCCGTTTAAAGAACTATCCGGCTGCGGCATTGGCTTTAAACTGGTACAGGCTTATGCCGAAAAGAATGGATTACCGTTTGAGGATGTGAGCCGGTATTATGACCTGGTGGCCGTAAGCATTGCCTGCGATATTGTGCCTATTGTTGATGAGAACCGGGTACTGGCCTATTTGGGTGTGCAAAAATTAAATACTGATCCTTGCATCGGCCTGAAAACGTTGATGGGCGTGGCTGGTAAAAGCATAAATTATACCATATCTGATATTGTTTTTCTGTTAGGTCCACGCATAAACGCTGCCGGGCGCATTGATGATGCCAAACACGCGGTTGAATTATTGATAGCCTGCAATGAAGATGAAGCCCAGATAAAGGGCGACCTCATTAATATAAAAAACACCGAACGCAAGGGCCATGATCTGCAAATTACAGATGAGGCTTTAGGAATGATAGGTGATAGTGAAGTACTGATGGGCCGAAAATCAACCGTGGTATTTAATGAGAACTGGCACAAAGGTGTTATTGGTATTGTAGCTTCGCGATTAACCGAAAAGTATTACCGGCCAACCATAGTGCTTACCCGATCAAACGGGCATGTAGCCGGCTCGGCGCGCTCTGTTTTAGGATATGACCTTTATGAAGCTTTATGCGAATGCAGTGACCTGCTGATACAATTTGGGGGGCATAAGTACGCGGCGGGCCTTACCATGCACCCCGAAAACGTGGAAGCTTTTATTAACCGTTTTGAAGAAGTAGTTAGCGCCAGTATTACCGCCGACCAATTGATACAGCAAATACAAATTGACGCCGAATTACGTTTAAGCCAGGTGGAGCCTAAGTTTTTCAGGATATTGAACCAGTTTGCGCCGTTCGGTCCGCAAAACATGTCGCCGATATTCCTTACTAAAAATGTGTATGTTAGCGGTAATCCGGGTTTGGTGGGGCAAAATCATATAAAGATGACGGTGATGCAGGAAGGTTCGCTTTTTAACTGCATAGCCTTTAACCATGGCGAATACCTGTCGCAAATAAAAAAAGACGTACCTTTTGATATTTGTTATAATATTGAAGAAAATATTTGGCGTGAAAAGCGCTCTATACAATTGAATGTAAAGGGAATTAAATTTAAATAAAAATTCAAAAGTTAAAAGTCAAAAACCGCGGCGCGCTACAGGCTTTTTAATTTTGACTTTTTAATTTTGAATTAAAATATGAATCTAAGAGCAGATAATTTAATAAAAAAATATAAGCAGCGTGCTGTTGTTAACGATGTATCCTTTAATGTTTCGCAGGGCGAAATAGTGGGGTTACTGGGACCAAACGGCGCGGGCAAAACCACGTCGTTTTACATGATAGTAGGGTTGATAAAACCTAACGAGGGCAAAATATATTTAGAAGATGAAGATATAACCGGCGACCCAATGTACCGCCGCGCGCAAAAGGGCATAGGCTATCTGGCGCAGGAAGCATCGGTGTTTCGCAAGCTAAGTGTGGAGGATAACATTAAGGCCGTATTGGAAATGGGCAACATGACCAAAATACAGCAGGAAGAAAAACTGGAAACCCTGATAGATGAATTTAGCCTGCATAAAGTGCGTCGTAACCGCGGTGATCTGTTATCAGGTGGTGAGCGTCGGCGTACTGAAATTGCCCGCGCCTTAGCTGCCGAGCCAAATTTTATTTTATTAGATGAGCCATTTGCCGGGGTTGACCCGATAGCGGTAGAAGAGATACAGGCTATGGTAGCCAAATTAAAGCACCGCAACATTGGTATATTAATAACCGACCACAACGTGCAGGAAACACTGTCTATAACCGACCGTGCATACCTGTTGTTTGAGGGTAAGATACTGGAATCGGGCGTGCCCGAGGTGTTGGCAGAAAATGAGATGGTGCGTAAAGTATATTTGGGGGCCAACTTTGTACTAAAAAGAAAAACATTCCTGCCTGCCGGACAGGCAGGTGCTAAGTAACGTTAATCGCTTATGACAATTTTCAACTCGGTTTTTACCTGGTTCATGAAAAAGCGTATCCACCAGATAGAGCTTTTTATGAAATACCCCAACGAGGTACAGGAAGAATGGTTTGAACAATTGATATCACGGGCAGAGAATACAGAATGGGGCAAAAAATACGGTTATAAAAGCATTACCAATCTAAACGAGTTTAAAGAGCGCGTTCCTATACAAAATTACGATACGCTGAAACCCTACATTGAGCGCATGCTTAAAGGTGAGCAAAATGTACTTTGGCCGTCAGAGATCAGGTGGTTCGCCAAATCATCGGGCACTACCAGCGACAGGAGCAAGTTCATACCCGTTAGCGAAGAATCATTAGAAGAATGCCATTTTAAAGGCGGCAAGGATCTGCTCACCATCTATTTCAACAATCGCCCTAATACCAAAATGTTTACGGGTAAGATATTAACGCTGGGCGGCAGTCAACAAATGAGCCAACTGAGCCCGGATACTTCTTTTGGCGATCTGTCTGCAGTTATTATGAAGAATCTGCCGTTTTGGGCCGAGTTTCATCGTACCCCACATCTGGATATCGCCCTGCTGGAAGACTTTGAAGAGAAAATAGAGAAAATGGCTTATGCCACCAAAGATGTTAATGTAACCAGCCTTAGCGGTGTACCCACCTGGAACCTGTTATTATGTAAACGCATCCTGGAAATAACCGGCAAAAAAAACCTGTTGGAAGTATGGCCCAACCTGGAACTGTATTTTCATGGCGCTGTTAACTTTACGCCCTATCGCGAGCAGTTTAAAAAACTGATACCAAGCGAGGATATGTATTATCTGGAAAACTACAACGCATCCGAGGGGTTCTTCGGGATACAGGATAAGGTTGAGCCTGGCGAAATGCTGCTGATGCTTGACTATGGTATCTTCTACGAGTTTTTGCCAACCGAAAATTTATACGACGAAAACCCGCAAACCCTTACATTGGATGAAGTGGAGCTGGATAAAAACTATGCGCCCATCATCAGCACTAATGCGGGGTTATGGCGCTATTTAATTGGCGATACTATTAGGTTTACCTCGCTAGTGCCATACCGCATACAGGTTACCGGGCGCACCAAACATTTTATAAATGCCTTTGGCGAGGAGGTAATAATAGACAACGCCGAACGTGCTTTAGAGGAAGCCTGCAGCCAAACCGGCGCTATCATCAGCGAGTATACCGCCGCCCCTGTTTATTTTAATGAGAATGAGTGCGGTGCGCACGAATGGCTGATAGAATTTGAAAAAAACCCCGACGAATTTGAGCGGTTTGTTGACATACTGGACGAAACCCTGCGCCGCATTAACTCCGACTACGATGCTAAACGTTTTAAAGATATGGCCCTGCGCCGCCCCATTGTGCGCAAAGTACCCGAAGGAACTTTCTTTAACTGGATGAAGGAAAAAGGCAAACTGGGTGGACAGCATAAGGTACCGCGCCTGGCTAATAACCGGGAGTATGTGGATGCTATTTTGAAAATGATGGAGCTGGTGAGGTGATATAATTAGTGATTGAATGAGGGAATGGCTTGTGTTTGTATCATTTGTATTCCATTGTCAACTTTTTAAAAGTTTTCAAATCTAACATCCCCCGATGGGCAGCATATATCGAACTCCTGTTAATTTACTATCTTGCATTATTCAAATAATTATGACCACCAAACCATTCGCCCGCCCTATACGTGTTTTAGTTGCTAAAGTAGGCCTTGACGGGCATGACCGAGGCGCGCGCATTATTGCCACCTCGTTACGCGATGCGGGCATGGAGGTTATTTATACAGGCCTGCGCCAAACGCCCGAAATGGTGGTTAACACCGCCTTGCAGGAAGATGTGGATGCTATTGGCATCTCTATTCTATCTGGCGCGCATATGACGGTTTTTCCTAAGATACTTGCGCTTATCAAAGAGAAAAAAATGGATGATGTATTGGTTACGGGTGGCGGCATCATCCCGGAAGATGACATGAACGCGTTAAAAAAGCTGGGCGTTGGCGAGCTTTTCTCCCCGGGCACCACTACGCATGATATTGTAAAATATATTACCGAATGGGTGCATCAGCATCGTAATTTTTAACTTTGCGGTATGGCTTACCAAAACTTGTTAATTGACCTAAAAGCGCGCGTATTATACATCACCATCAATCGCGAAAGCAAACTTAATGCGCTAAACAAAGTTACCCTTGCCGAATTGCATGCAGCGATAGTTGAAGCTTTTGCTAATGAAAGGGTTGGCGGTATAATCATTACCGGCGCCGGATCAAAAGCTTTTGTTGCCGGTGCAGATATTGCCGAATTTATTAATTTGGATATAAACAGCGCCCGCGAATTATCACACGAAGCGCATACCAAAGTTTTTGACCTCATCGAAAATGGCAACAAGCCTGTTATTGCCGCTGTTAATGGCTTTGCTTTAGGCGGAGGCCTGGAACTGGCTATGGCCTGCCATATCCGCATTGCGTCTGACAATGTCAAAATGGGTTTGCCCGAAGTAACGCTGGGCCTTATCCCCGGTTATGGTGGTACACAACGTTTAACCCGTTTAATAGGGCGTGGAAAGGCATTGGAAATGATCATGACTGCCGATATGATAACCGCTGCCGAGGCACATCAATTAGGTTTGATTAATCATATAGTTAGTCAGGATGACCTATTAACCAAGGCCGAAGAGATCCTTCAAAAAATATTGAGCCGTGCGCCCTTAGCCATAGCAGCGGCTATTACCGCTGTTAATGCATCCTCCCGCGATGGCGTTAACGGATTTGAGATTGAGACAGACGAATTTTCTAAATGTTTCGGTACCGAAGATTTTAAAGAGGGTGTTGCCGCATTCCTTGAAAAAAGAAAAGCTGATTTTAAGGGTAAGTAGAGCTGTACAAAAACAAATTTTGTTACACGTAATAGTGAAACAAAATGTAACAAGTGAAACAAGATTTTGATTTAAAACATTGTTTATTAGATGATTGTGAAAAAGTGATGTAACAAAATGTAACAACTTATTCCTCAGTATTTTTAAGTATGATTTTAATATTTTTCATTGATAATCAAATAATTACAAATTGCCTGATTTAGGAGTGGTGAAACAAGATGAAACAAAATCACTGACAATATAATGCAGCCATTATATTATAGTTGCCCAACAAATATCGCTTACTCAGGATGGCAGCGCTCTTACGACGTTCCTCTTTGAGAATTTCGCGAACTTTATAAGTTATAATCACATTCAACTTTTTAATTTAAGTTTATTTCTTCATCACAATGCCAGCTTTTTATTTCATCAAAAAGACAATTTGAACTGATTTTACATTACACTGACCTAAATACCCATTTAGTCAAAAAATAAATCATTGTTAATCAATCGATTGAATAATCTTGACATTTCAATGAAAAATCGTATTTAATTTATGCTGTTACTTTGCTTCGTGTTAAACAAACACACACAACAATTTAATAACATATAATCATGAAAAGTACATTAAAAATTTCAGCACTTGTTTTAGCCTTAGCAGGTTTTACCCTTGGCGCTAAAGCACAATCCACCCCTGCATCTACCACAACAACTTCAGGCGGCGTTCGCTACAGCATCGGTGTTGATGCCGGTATCCCTACAGGAAAATTATCTGATAATTATAAATGGAACCTTGGCGGTTCTGTACAGGCAGATATCCCGGTAGCCAGCAAATTATTTGTTACAATAAATGCAGGGTACAATAATATCTTTGCTAAAAATGTTGCAGGCACAGCAGTATCTCCGGCTGATATCCAGTTGTTACCGGCAAAAGCAGGTTTAAAGTACTTCCCGGTAAGTAATTTTTACATCCAGGGAGAAGCCGGTGCAGCTTTTGTATTAGACAAAACTAAGATTGGTGCCGATAACTCTGCTGCCTTTATTTATGCGCCGCAAGTTGGCTACCAGTTCCCGTTAGGTGGTAAAAGCTTTTTGGATGCAGGCGTACGTTATGAGGCCAGTACCAAACTTGTAAGCACTAACAGCGATAGTAAGGTTAACCTCTTTGGTTTGCGTGTAGCTTACGGCTTCTAATAAAAAACAACTCACAACTATCTATGAAAAAAACGCCCTAAAATTGGGGCGTTTTTTTTTGTATCACACCCAAAAAAACATAACTTTTAAAATTTAACATTTTTTCACACCGCTTTATAACGGGTTAATGAAAACTGATATTAGCTTTGCAGAAATTTTATAACTGATCAATAAAATTAAAGTACATTATACGTTGTTAATTCATTATTCGTTTTAACACATTAATCTGAACAATAAAACATGAAAACCGCCCTTAAATCACTCATCTATTCATTATTTTTTATAGCTACTTGCCTTACAGCAAATGCCCAATCGTATGTTGATACGCTTCGCATAGGTGCGGGTGTAGAAGGGATGTCAGGAAATGGAACTTTTGGCACCGGCATAAATACGGCTGTGGCGGCTACAGGGTCTTCGGCCTATAAGTATGGCGCGGGTGTTTTTCTTCATGCCGATGTTCCGCTAATTGAGCATTTCAATCTTACGGTAAGCGCAGGGTATAATACCTTTTTTACAACATCCAATATTGGCACCAGTCAGCAAGCTATAACAGGCACTACATTGCCAAATTTTGAAACCATACCTTTAAAATTAGGTATAAAATGGTTTATAGGTAAAACATTCTATTTTCAGGGTGAGGCCGGCGAAACCCTTTTGGCCAACAAAGCAGCCTTATATGCAGTATATAGCAATGCTTTTACCTGGTCGCCGCAACTGGGCGTATTAGTACCTCTTAAAAAGAAACGCACTTATATTGACGGAGGGATACGTTATGAAAATTTTCAAAGTTTTTATAATGATGGCACCAAAAATAGTTTTTGGGCAATCCATATAGCCTACGCGTTTAATTTATAGTTATATTAATCCGGCTGATTTTTTCGCTTAAATTAATTATCCCACAAACCATCAACTAATATTCCATTCCATTATAAAAATTTATTGGAATTAGCATTTTTGTGTAACTTAACAAATTAATACGTTACCGGTTAACCGTAATTGCTAATATGAAAAAAATTCTCATCGTAGATGATGAAGTAAACATTGCGTTATTACTATCAAAGTTTTTAACACGTAACGGTTTTGCTGTAAGTACAGCATCAAGTGGAAGCAGTGGTATGGAATACCTCAAAAACGAGGAATTTGACCTGGTTCTGTGTGATTACCGACTGGAAGATACAGATGGCCGCGAAATGCTGCGGAAAATAAAAAGCCAATACCCAAAAACAGGTGTTATTATAATTACCGGCTACTCAGACATTAAAATGGCTGTAGAGTTGATAAAAATGGGGGCTTATGATTATATAAGCAAGCCTTTATATCCTGATGAAATATTAAATACCATTACCAAAGCTCTTGAAACGCGGCAGGCGCTGTTTGAAAGTGAGGATGATGTGGCAGCTGTTACTAAATCCAATAAAAAAACAATACTGGCGGATGGCGTTGTAGCTGGTACAAGCCGTGCGTCAAAAGAGCTTTTACGCCAGATAGAATTGGTTGCACCAACGAATTATAGCGTTATTATTTTAGGCGAAAGCGGCTCGGGTAAAGAAGAAGTAGCTAAAAGTATTCACCTGCATAGCCACCGCAGCAACCATGCATTTGTTGCTATGGATTGCGGCTCACTTACCAAAGAATTGGCGGCCAGCGAGTTTTTTGGCCATGAAAAAGGCTCATTTACAGGCGCGTTCACTACAAAAATTGGCCACTTTGAAATGGCAAACGGCGGCACTTTGTTTTTAGATGAAGTTGGCAATCTATCCTACGAGATACAAGCAGCTTTATTACGGACTGTACAGGAACGTAAAGTAAAAAGAATAGGCAGCACCAAAGAGATCGATCTGGATGTACGCATTATTGTGGCTACAAATGAAAACCTGGTAGAAGCTATGCAAAAAGGCCGTTTCAGGGAAGATCTGTATCATCGCTTTAACGAGTTTAGCATATACATGCCGCCTTTGCGCGAGCGTGGTAATGATATTATGCTGTTTGCAGAATATTTTTTACAAGCTGCAAATAAAGAGCTGGACCGCAATGTAAGCCACTTTTCGCCCGAGGTGGTTGAATGTTTTATGAATTACCGGTGGCAGGGTAACGTGCGCGAATTGAAAAATATAGTGCGCCGTGCCGCTTTAATAAGCGAGGGTAGCGAAATAACTACAAAAGCTTTGCCACTCGAAATATCCAGTTATAAATTACCCGTGACTGATTATAGCCAGCAAACCAGCTATAATCAATCTAACGACTATAACCAGCCTAATAATTACAATCAGCCTGCCTCTGAACGCAATGGGGTAAATGAAATAAGGCACGATTTGAAAAATGCTGCCCAGGAAGCCGAGTACGATACAATTTTAAAAGTGCTGCGCGAAGTTAATTTTAATAAGACCCGGGCTGCCGAGATATTAAATATCGACCGCAAAACGCTTTATAATAAAATGAAAGGCATCAATTTAAAATAGCGTAATGAGCAATAAACCTGTTGACGCCGAAACTATGCGCACGCTTCGGCATGATATTAAAAATCAGCTTTCAAATATCCACCTGGCATTGGAAGCCTTGCGGTATGAAATACCCAACCCTACCCCAGACAATACATTTTGCATTGAAACCATATTTAGCAGTACTGCAAAAATAAATGAACTCTTAAAGCAGCCCGAATAAAACTATTTAGCATTTCTTTGTTTATATTGGTGTACACTCAGCACGTTTAAATGTCTATTTTTAATTATAAACAGCGTAATACTATTATACTGGTCAGCATTATTGTGCTGGGCTGCTTTATATTATATGCTTTAAGCGGGTTGTTTAGCGCCATACTTGGTGCAATTGTGTTGTTCACTATCTTCCGGCCGTTTTATTTGTATATGGTTGATAAAAAGGGCTGGAACCGAACGGCTGTTGCACTTATTATTATTTTTACCTCACTCATTGTTATCGTTTTACCTTTCCTGGCATTAAGCTTTATGGTTATAGGTAAAATATCAAACCTCAACAGCAGCAACTTCCCCATACAGGAGTGGATGATAAAAATTGACGCTTTTGCCGGAAATACTTTTAAGCAGCCGCGCTTTGCCGAAAACACATTGCAAAAGCTGGGCGTTTACGCAACTGATCTTTTTCCATCCATATTAGGCAGTGCGGCAAACATTATTTTAACGCTGCTGGTATTGTATTTCCTGCTGTATTTTATGTTTGTACAGATCAAGGAGTTTGAAAATGGCTTACTTAAATATGCCCCTTTCCGCGAGCAATACGCTTTAAAATTTGCAGAAGCTTTGCGCAGCTCTACCTATTCAAACGTTTTAGGGCAAGGTATAATAGCGCTTACTCAGGGAACATTATTGGCAAACGGCTTTTGGATATTCGGCATCCCCGATCCTGTATTTTGGGGAGTAATAGGTTCATTTATTGCGTTTTTACCGGTTGTGGGAGCGCCCACCTTATGTATACCGGCAAGTATTATCCTCTTTACCAGCGGCCATACCGTAAAAGGCATATTGCTGTTAGCCTATGGCTTATTGTTTATTGGCAATATTGATAATGTACTACGAATGATCATTAATAAACGCGTAGCTAATACACACCCTATAATATCAGTAATAGGCGTATTTATTGGCTTACCTTTATTTGGGATATTGGGATTGGTATTTGGCCCATTATTGTTATCTTACTTTTTATTGCTGATAGAGATATACGAAACTAACCGCATGGCCGCCGACAGGCTGGAACGAATAAGGAGCGGAACCGATAATTGACCATAGTATTGATTAGTTTTGTGAACAATTTACAACATGCTAATGCAATTAAAAATTAAATAATTATAGCTAAACAGATACAAAATATTGGATTAACTATATTTGGCAAGATATTTAATCGTTATATAACTAAATGTTCAACATAAAAACCTGTTTAATATGAATGATAACACAAAAGTAGTTGTAGCCTTACTTGCAGGGCTTGCAGCAGGAGCGGCGTTGGGAATATTGTTTGCTCCCGACAAAGGTGACGAAACACGCGACAAGCTAAGCGAATCATTAAAAAACCTTGGCGACTCTATAAAAGAGACAGCAGCGGCAGAGATTGATAACCTTGTTGGTTTTAAAGACAAAGTTGTTGAGAACATTAAAGGCAAAATAAAAGGCGCTGAAGATGAATACCAGGATGATTTGGAACACGCATAAATCAAGCCCAAGGTCTTAAGTCTTTAGTCATAAATGACACAGGACTTAAGGCTTTGGATTTAAGACTAAACCAACCATGGAAGAAGCCAAAAAAGAACCGCAACCGCCGCTGATTGACCAGCTTAAGGAGTATGCCGAGCTTCGCTTTAAACTGGCGAAATACAAAGCTATTGATGGCGGCTCAACAATTTTTGCAGGCTTAGTTGCCGATGTTGTTGTTGTTATAAGTATGGTACTGGCTTTTATATTTGCCAGTTTTACCTTAGCTTTTTACCTGTCGCAGTTGCTTGATTCTTTATGGGAAGGGTTTGGCTGCGTTGCATTGATATACCTATTAATGGCCATTATTATAAAGGTTAATAAAAAAAGTATTGAAAAGCCAATTGCCAACGCCTTTGTGCATAAGATATTTAAACATAAAAGCAATGATTAATTTGCCTATTAATAATCATGATGACTTAAAGAACGAGATATTGCGTTTACAGGGATTGGAACGCGAACAACGCATTGCTCTAAAGCAACGCTTTAATAGCCCCGGTGCAGTGTTTTCAACTATATATTCTTTATTTGGCAAAGGGGGCAATCAAGATGGCGCAATATTTAACCAGGATTTTTTAGGTGTGATATCCCGTTTTATATTACCATTTACTTTAAATAAAACAATATTCCGCAAGTCCAACTTCCTGGTAAAAGCGCTGGTTGGCCTGGTATCACAAAAAGCCTCTCATTATATTTCAGAAGATTCTATAGAAAGCGTTTGGGATAAAGCCAAAGGACTATTTGGCAAGGTTAGTCATCTTTTTGATAAATCAGCCAAAAACAAAAAGCCTGAGGTTACCTCTTTTAGGAAGATAAAGAAGGATTAGTTGGCAGTTTCCAGGCGGTTGGCAGAATTATTCCCCCCGCTGGTCTGTGCCCTCACAGATAGCTTATTAATAGTGTTGAGAATTATTTGATTTCTATTTTAGGAACGGGGTAGGCGGACAGCTTGTTAATATTGTCAATTTTATTTTCTTTCACTGACTTTATAAAATTAGTAATTCCATCGCCATAACCGCGTTTACTTATGCCAAACAGCAATATCCCTTTATGGCCTGATTTGTCAGTGTAGTTTATATAATGGTATATATTATGTTCAACTACATTAAGCTTATCCGCTTTGCCATCGCTTAATATAAAATCCAAAATATATTCACCCAATGCGGTATTCTCAAACTGCTCATAATTAGCTACAGCATCTGTCTTTTTTCGTTCATCCAACTCCTTTTCCTTTAATTCGGCTAATTTTTTATTTGGTGCTTCGGTAATATAAAAATCAATTACAAGCATTGAATTAAAATGATCTGCCGATTCTCCGGATGGTATATATTCTTGCTTATAATAATGTTCATTAGGATGATAACTCGCACTTAATTTAAAATCAACTTTATCGAAAGTTAATGTTTCATGTGTTCCATAGAAATTTTTTACCTCATCCTTATTTTTAGTGGTGAATCCACCAAGGCTGAAAAGTAATATAGTTAAATAAAGCAGCCTGCTCATTGAGTTAAGTTTTACAGCCCCAAAAAGTGATCAAAAGTATCACTCCTGATACCCAATCGCAGTGTTTCAAGCGGAATAGCATCCGCCGGGGCAATATTCCCCAGGCTTACGTTTGCGCCTATCAGCTTAATGAACCAAACTTGCTGCGCCTTTTGCGGGGCCTCCCAGATTATACTTTGCTCTGGTATTTGCGTAAGTATCTCATCAACCAATCCCTGCCTTACCTCTCCCGAGTCGCGGTAGATGCCTACATTGCCGCTTTCGCGTGCTTCGGCAATTACCTTCCATGAACCGGCTTCCAACTCGGCCTTCATTAACTGTATCCACTTATAAGGCGCAAATATTTTCTGCACGTCTTTTGATCCTACTTCGGATATCACCGTAACCTGTTTAACCAGCTTGCGGATGTATTCGCATTTCTCATCATGGTCAATAGTTATCGAGCCGTCTGATACTTCGGCATGCTGCAACTTGTATTTATCCAGTATGCGGCAATAGTCATCAAACTGCCCGCGTACTATCATGGCTTCAAACAGCGTACCGCCAAAATAAACCGGGATGCCGGCTTCCTGGTACATGGCTATTTTTTTATCCAGGTTAGGAGTAACGTATGATGTTGCCCAACCCAGCTTAACAATATCGGTATAAGTGCCGCTAACTTCCAAAAAATCTTCAACCTGCCTTAAACTAAGGCCCTTATCCATAATCATGGTGATACCACTATCACGTGGTTTTTGAATGCGCTCGGGAAGATTATTGATGTTATAGTTCATAAAAACGATGTTGTTGTGTTGGCCGTAAAAGTCATAAAAAAAAGCTAAAACGGGAAACGTTTTAGCTTTTTTAACAGCAAATTAACTATTACTTAGCGTATCGGTTAATTATATCCAATATCACCTTGTTTTCCTGCAATTGAGGCAGGTAGTCAAATAATATATAATGTTTTTCCGGGTCGGTAGTCAAAGCCTGTTCCAGATGGCTTAATGCTTCGTTATACTCGCCTTTAGCAAACAGGTAGGCTACCATGCGGTAGTACAATTCTGCCGCTTCCGGGTTGTTTTTTATGGCTTGCGATATGATCTCGATAGCACCAACCAATCTTTTTTGCTCATATAATATAGATGAGTAATCCAGCCAGGCATCAATATCCATTGGGTTTAGCTCTACCACTTTTTCGTAAGCCTCTTCGGCTTCGTCCATATGGCCAAGCTTATATTCTGCATCGGCAATAGCAAACCAGTAATCGGCATTGATCAGATCAAGATCAAGCGCTTTTTTGTAAAAGTGCAGGGCCTCAAAATAGCGTTCTTCAAAATCAAGCGTAACACCTATACCAAACCAGGCATCGGCCAGCTTAGGGTCCATTTTAACCGATTTTTTATAAAAGGCCCGTGCATCATCCATCTGCTCCAGCTTTTCATAGCATTCGCCAATGGCGCAATAAGTATCAGCGTTAGGCTGCTCATACTCAAATGTATGCCGATAAACTTCAATAGCCTCCGCATATTTTTCCAGATTAACCAACGCGTTACCCTTATTAAAGTAAGCAGATGCAAAGCTATCTTTTATCAGGATGGCATAATCGTACGCGTCAATAGCCTTTTCAAACAGGCTAAGCTTGGTAAACGCGTTACCCAGGTTATACCATGCGGCATAACTGTACGGTTCTGTATCTATATACTGCTGATAAAACTGAACGCTTTCTTCCTGGTTATCCAGCACATCATAACAGAAGGCCAGTTCATATAAAGCATCCTGGTTTTCCATGTTTTGCTTAAGGCAAAGCTTTAGGTAAGTAATGGATGTTTCGTAATCGCCCATGTTTTGGTAAACGTAGGCTATATGCAGTAGTACTTCGTCGGTTTCTTCGGCAAGGTCAAGGGCCTTTTCATAATTCTCAAGTGCCTCGGCATAACGCTCCATACTCTCATACATATTACCGCGGATGATATATATATCCGCGTCAGATGCTTCGAGCATTGCTGCTTTATCTAAAGCCGCAAATGCCTGCGTGACATGATTGGTGATAGCTAAAAGCTGGGCTTGCTTAATTAAAAATACAGCGGCAAAAGGATGTTGATTAATGGCATACTCTGTTACCTGCAGCGCCTTGGCGGGGTCGTTCTTTTCGATATAATAATCGATAATGTTCTCAAACGCCTGGGCATCAAAAAAGTACTGGTCATGATTACGAATCATTTCCTCGTACCGTTCTACCGAAAACTTTGGATCTTCGGTAAAACCAAATTCAAATTCTTCTTCCATTCAATAGTGTTTCAGAACAATGGGCTTAATATGCAACTTTTTATGTCACTTACCAAGCTTTAGCTGTGTTTAAATTACAAGATAAAAGCGCCTGTAAAGCAATTTAGTTTTCAACATACAAACATTTTCAACATCGTTATTTGCAAAGCCTTGATTACTAATACTAAGCAATTGGTGGCAATAGGATGAGTTGATAATAATTGCCTTAAAGATTTTTTACCTTTGATAATACAAAGTAACGAATTATGGGCGTGGATATTACAGATACACTAAAACATTTACATATAGATAACATAAACCATGCTTACAGCACGGGTAATATATGGAGCAGCGGGCCAAATACCGTTATTAAAGATGTTATCTCGCCTGTAGACGGGCAAAAGATAGCATCTGTTAATATCGCTACCGAAAAAGAATATAATATAGTAGTGGAGCAGGCCGCCAAAGCATTTATTAATTGGCGCACCATTCCCGTGCCTAAGCGGGGCGAGATAGTGCGCGAGATTGGCAACGCCCTGCGCGATAACAAAGCTCATTTAGGCAAGCTGGTATCATACGAAATGGGCAAGAGCCTGCAGGAAGGCATGGGCGAGGTGCAGGAAATGATAGACATTGCCGACTTTGCCGTAGGCCTGAGCCGCCAGCTTTACGGCCTAACCATGCACTCTGAAAGACCCGAGCACCGCATGTATGAGCAATATCACCCGTTAGGCATTGTGGGTATTATATCCGCATTCAACTTCCCGGTAGCGGTATGGAGCTGGAACGCAATGCTGGCCTGGGTTTGCGGGGATGTTTGTATATGGAAACCATCAGAAAAAACCCCGTTAACCGCTATTGCCTGCCAGCATATCGCGCAGGCTGTATTTAAAAAGCATCATATTGACGAAGGTGTATCCTGTTTAATTATTGGCGACAGGAACATTGGCGAATTAATGGCGAATGATAAACGCGTGCCTTTAATATCGGCCACCGGCTCAACCCGTATGGGTAAGGCTGTCGGCGCGGCAGTTGGCGCACGTTTGGGACGTAGCTTGTTAGAGCTTGGTGGTAACAATGCTATCATTATAACTGAAAATGCCGACCTGGATATGGCGCTGATAGGCGCGGTATTTGGCGCCGTGGGCACGGCCGGGCAACGCTGCACCAGCACCCGCAGGCTAATTATCCATGAAAATATTTACGAGGCGTTTAAGCAAAAACTGGTAAAGGCATACGGGCAGATACGCATTGGTAATCCGCTGGATGAAAATAATCATATGGGTCCGCTGATAGATCATGACGCAGTGAAGCTTTATTTAGACAGCATAGAAAAATGCAAAGCCGAAGGCGGTAAGTTTGTAGTTGAAGGCGGCAAGCTGGAAGGCGAAAACTATTCATCCAGCTGTTATGTTAAGCCTTGTGTGGCCGAAGTGGAAAATTATTTTAGCATTGTACAGCATGAAACATTTGCGCCCATACTTTATCTAATAAAGTATAAAACGCTGGATGAAGCCCTTGCTTTACAAAACGGTGTGCCGCAAGGTTTATCATCAGCCATCATAACCAACAATTTACGCGAGGCAGAAACGTTCTTATCTAATGCCGGATCAGATTGCGGAATTGCTAATGTTAACATTGGCACGTCGGGAGCGGAAATTGGCGGCGCGTTTGGCGGCGAAAAAGAAACCGGCGGTGGCCGCGAATCAGGATCAGATGCGTGGAAGGTTTATATGAGGCGACAAACCAACACCATTAATTATTCAACAAAATTACCTTTGGCACAGGCAATTAAATTTGATTTATAATATATTACACAAAATTTATATACATGACTAATTTCCGGAATTATATCTTCGGTTCCGCGCTATGCGGAGCTTTGCTTTTAAGTTTAAATATTTCAGCGCAAATTGCTCCGGCCGCGCCGGTTGATCTGCCAAAAAACTGGCACCTTATGGACCTGAAGACTGACGGCTTTTACGGCATCAGCTTAAATAATACTTATCAGTTTTTAAAAGGTAAAAAAAGTAAAACAGTAGTAATAGCTACTATTGACAGCGGTATAGATACTACTCAAACTGACCTGAAAAGTATTCTTTGGGTAAATACCAAAGAGATCCCCGGGAACGGTATTGACGATGACCATAATGGTTATGTAGATGATGTACACGGCTGGGATTTTCTTGGCGGCCCGGGCGGCAAGGTTGATTATACCGAAACTACTGAGGAAGTAAGAGAATACAACCGCTTAAAACCTAAGTACGAAACTTTAACCACGGCACCCGCGGGCGGCGAAAAAGAATATGCCTACTGGCTAAAGGTTAAAACCACCCATGATGAAACCATAACAAAATCAAACGGCGAGATCCAACAGCTTCAGCCAATGATGGGCGCTTTAATGGCAACCAGCGGCTATATTAAAAGAGAATTGAAATTGAGCTCTTCGTCCACTTTTAATAAGGCCGACCTGGTTAAAATAACCAATACCACTAACGATACCATTGCCCAAAGCAAGGGTATATGGGCCTCTGTTTTTGAGCAGGAAAGCGGCGATAACGGAAAAATAATTAAAGAACTAAGTGATTATCTGACCAAGCTTAATAACGATGTTAACCCTGACCTGGGTACCCGTAAAAGTATTGTTGGCGATAACCCGGACGTGCAGGACGGCAAACCTTATGGTAATAACATATTAAAAAATCCCGATGCATCGCACGGAACAGGCGTTGCCGGCTTAATTGGCGCTGTGCGTAATAATGGCTATGGTATTGATGGCGTTGCCGATAATGTGCGCATAATGAGCATAAAAGCTGTACCTAATGGCGATGAGTATGATAAAGATATTGCTAACGCGATACGCTACGCAGTTGATAATGGCGCCAAGATCATTAACATGAGCTTTGGTAAAAAAATATCGCCCCATAAAGATTGGGTTGACGCGGCTTTTAAATATGCAGCCTCAAAAGATGTGCTGCTGGTACAGGCATCGGGCAATGATAACCAGGATGTGGATGAAAAACCAGAGTTCCCTAATGATACATTTGCTGATGGTTCATCAACAGATGCGGATAATGTAATATCGGTAGGCGCGTCAGGCGCTAAGTTAGACGAAAATCTGGCGGCTACCTTTAGTAATTACGGTAAAAAGAATGTTGATGTCTTCGCGCCGGGGGCAAAAGTAACCTCGATAGATATGGATGCCGAATTTAATACCGCGGATGGCACCAGCTTTTCATCGCCTATAACAGCAGGTTTGGCTGCACTGATATTGGAATACTACCCCGAGCTGAGCGCTAAACAATTAAAGCAGGTTATCCTTGCATCGGCAACCCCGTTAACCGGTACTATGGTGCTAAAACCAGGTAGCAAAACCGAAAAGGTTGATTTTACAACGTTATCAAAAACAGGTGGTATTGTAAATGCTTATAAAGCTATCCAG
This sequence comes from Mucilaginibacter sp., assembly GCF_028288205.1. Classification (GTDB taxonomy): domain Bacteria; phylum Bacteroidota; class Bacteroidia; order Sphingobacteriales; family Sphingobacteriaceae; genus Mucilaginibacter. The sequence goes on along the minus strand of NZ_JAQBOD010000018.1, from coordinate 74,915 downwards.
TTGGCATCACAGTTAAAGGGGGAGCGGAAGAAGTAGCAGGTAAGTAATGAAAGCTTTGACGACTTTTTAAAAGTTGTCAAAGCTAACCCCTTTTTTTAATAAGATACATACCTGCTACATACATTGGTTTAATAACCCCTTTTTTTGGCTGGCCAAATTCAAAATCATCTATCAATAAAGTAATTGTATAATTTTTAGTTTGTTTTTTTAAGGTCAGTAAAGCTGGCGGTACAGTATAGTTATTTTTCCCATTATTTGAACCGTTTTCTTCTGAATAACTATTAAGATCTTTTCTTTTCAACAAATCAGCTGCCAGCTCATCATCTCTAAAAGTAACCTCCTCATTGTCGATCTTAAGCACTAATAGTGTATATGATGAAATTTTATGACGGAAGCTTAAACCATTAAATTCTATCATACCCGTATCAAGTCCATTAGCATCAACCATATAATCATAATTTAGCACACTAATCACATCGCCTTTGGTTCTAAAACGGTAGAAGTCTCTCGAATTTACCCCCAACGAATCTGTTCCCAAGTAACTATATTTTGTATCAAATTTATCTAATCCTAAATACTTTTTCACCCACTCAAATTCACGGCCTTTTAATTCGTACTTGCTATCACTAATATAGGTTTTCCATTTCCCTTTATTATGATCTATCGAGTCGCGCACCGCATCAAGATCGGCATTAACATATGGCTGCAAAGTGTTTAGTTCTTTATTAAATATAAGATACCTCAATTTTTCAACCGCGTCATTTCCTTCTATCTTATTGATCTTACCGTTTACCGATACCAGTTTGTCATTTTTGTAGGCATTGTTCTTTTTAAATATATTGATCAATATACGGCGCTGCGAATAGGTGGATATCGAAAAAGCGCTTTGCGGACCATATATTGACAGCAACGTTAACAAGCATAACGAAACTGGTATTACCTTTATATTTTGCTTTTTCGATAATAGGAAATAGGCCGTTATAAACAATAACCAAAAAGCCAGGATCAGTAGAAAATAGCGCTCTTCTGTAATACCATAGGCAAATATCCGCCTGCCCATTGCCAGGAAAAGTAATACCAATAGCGGTATCAGCAAGAAATAAAAATTGCGGGCATAAGTCTTTATCCATTTATTGTTTTCCTGCTCGCGTATGGGATAGATAAGCAGTATGGATAGTATCCCAAAAACAGCATATCCCAAAATAAGGTTTGATACCATACCCTTTGGCAGACTCCATTGGACTATCAATTTTACTTCATAAGCCAGTAATATCAACACATAAACCGTAGCCAGCGGTATTAATACATATTGTGTAAATATCTTTAATCCTTTAGGGTAGCTGGTATCTTCATTAAGCGCAGCCGTATTGGCAGGAATACCGGCAAGAAAAAAGAGCGTGTTAAAAATACCGGCTATACAATACCATAACACCACGTAAGTGCGCCATTCTATTTTTAAATTGAATAGAAAATTGGCAGCAGCTAATGCGGCAGAAAGCCCCATATATAAAACCGCGCTATATAATACACCCGCCAGAAAACGCAGAAAAATGGTTTTGTTAAACTGCCAAAAGCCCTGTACATGATATTTATTGGTAAATGCCGCAAATGACACCAGCAAGTGAAAGCCCAGGCTAAATAAAAAGAACCTGAAATAATCGGCACTTCGCTCGGCCGGGTTTAACAGCAATATCAGACCTAATGCAAATAAAGCGGCTATAAATTTAAAAACAAGCTTAGCTGTGCCTTTTATATCCTTGCTGCCGGTATACAAAGTAACGGCAAGGCTAAGCAACAGACCCAGGTTGGCTATCAGCATAGTGCGTATGCACCAGCTTTCGACAACTGGTGTTTTGTTTATCCACTCGGTATTGGTAACTGCCGCGGCTGTGCCGACTAATGCAAACAACACTTCGAAAGGGAAGCGCTTAACTGTATTTTCAATGCCATCGACAAGGCTTTTTATGGAAGGAAATTTCATTAAGATAAGGTTTATAAATCTAATGTAATCAAATTTAAATACTAACTAATGTAAAAACCTTATGCGTTAAGCGCCATCAATTGCATTTAACACTTTAGTGTTTATATTTGCGTTCCAAAAAAACATCATTTTAATTAATACGATGAGAGAAATACAGTTCAGAGAAGCACTTCGTGAGGCCATGGTTGAAGAAATGCGCAACGATGATAAAATATACCTGATGGGTGAAGAGGTTGCCGAATATAACGGTGCCTATAAAGTTAGCCAGGGCATGTTGGACGAGTTTGGCGCTAAACGCGTAATAGATACACCTATCTCTGAATTAGGCTTTGCCGGTATAGGCATAGGGTCGGCCATGAATGGCTTAAAACCTATCATCGAGTTCATGACCTTTAACTTTTCGTTAGTGGCGATTGACCAGGTGATAAACGGCGCTGCCAAAATCATGTCGATGAGCGGTGGTCAGTTTTCTGTGCCAATCGTTTTCCGCGGTCCAACAGGTAACGCGGGTATGTTAAGCTCACAACACAGCCAATGTTTCGAAAATTGGTATGCTAACTGCCCCGGATTAAAGGTGGTTGTACCATCAAACCCTGCAGATGCTAAAGGCTTATTAAAATCGGCTATTATTGATCCTGATCCGGTTATTTTTATGGAGTCGGAATTAATGTATGGCGATAAAGGCGAAGTACCTGAAGAAACCTATTATATCCCGATTGGGAAAGCCGCGGTAACTAAAGTGGGTACCGATGTAACGCTTGTTGGTTTTGGCAAGATCATGAAAGTGGTTAACGCCGCTGCTGCCGAACTGGAAAAAGAAGGCATCAGCGCCGAGGTTATAGATCTGCGTACCGTTCGCCCTATTGATTATGAAACGGTTATTAACTCGGTTAAAAAAACCAACCGCCTGGTATTGATTGAAGAAAGCTGGCCCTTAGGCTCTATAGCTACCGAAATTGCCTTTAAAGTACAAAAAGACGCGTTTGATTATTTAGATGCACCTATACTACGCATTATGGGTGGCGATGTACCATTGCCTTATGCCCCAACCCTTATACAGGAATACCTGCCAAACCCTGAAAGAGTTATTAAAGCAGTTAAAGAGGTAATGTATGTTACCAAGTAAGATATGTAAGTAAAATATGATTAAAAACAAAAAGCCTGTTATTTCCATAACAGGCTTTTTGTTTTTAATCCTTCCTGACATTCAAGAAGATTTTCTTTTATTTAAACGTCACACTTGTTTTACCCATAGTATAACCATCGGCATATAACAATACAGTATAAGTGCCTTTTTGAAAAGGTGATCCATAGGTCCAGTCAACCGTATAATTAATGCCATCATCTTTAAAATCAATTGATGTTTTATAGGTCGATTGCAGATCCTGGCCATCGGCAGTAAATGTACCGCTATCGGTGCCTGTTATCAGGTTGCCTGTTGGGTCAATAATACGTATATAAACATCGTGCGATGCTTTTGCTGCCACGGCATTGCTTGCCACAGTAAAGTTAATCTTTAGCTTATTAACGTTTTTAGCTTTGGTCTCGTCAACTTCCTTGCCATTCTTTTTAACCTTGTACCCAACTACGCTTGTAGTAGCAACTTTTAAAGCCGAAGCTACTTTTACCTTGGTATCCAAATCCTGGTTTTGTTTTTCAAGTGTACTGGCTTTTTCGCTAACGGTTGTCAGGTTGGTTTTTAAGGTATCCCTTTCGGTAGTTAAATTAACATTTTGTTTTTTTAGTTCATCAATATCGGCAGTGTACTTGGTAACAAAGTAGCGCAGCTGTTTTACATCTTCCTGTGCCTGGCTCAGCTCGGCTGCGGTTAGTTTGCCTTTAGCTAAGGCAACCCGCAGTACTTTTATCTTGGCTTTTAATGAGTCGTTTTTTGCTATCATCTCTGCCGTCATTTTTGTTTTACCTGCATTAACCTGCTCAATCTGCGCCTCTAAGCTATCCAGTTCGGTTTGCAGCCGGGTTTTTTCATCAGCCTGATAGGCTATTTTAACATCAGAATTATTTTTCTTCATGTATAAATACACGTCGGTGCCTAATAATGCAATTATTACTACTATCAAAAAGTAAATAACATTCGAATTTTTTTTAGGTTCTTGTCCTTGTTGATTCTCCATAAAAGTTAGTGATTTTAGTTCTTAAATAAATAATAATTAATCCGGGTTAACTAATCCGGGTAATTGGCCTATTATTAATAAATAACCTTAATAAGTTAGTTAATTTACTACCTGCATTTATTATTGTTAGTTGTTAATAACGTAATAATGAAAAATTTATGATAAAGTTTTACTAAGGAGATATTTTTTTAATAGTGATTTTGATAAAAGTAGTTACAAATTGATTAAAACACAATTATTATTTGCTATAATAAACTGCCTTGTTAATGAGTTTATATCTTTGCAGTTTTTAAAGTAAGCCATTTAATGTATCAATTTCGCCATTTTATATTTCTTTTAGCGCTCATTATAACTAATATAGCGCTCATCATAACTAAGGCAGAGGCCCAAACAGATTCATTGGCTAAGCTTAAATACCGTACCGACCCAAAGCGCGAATTCAGGGGTGTATGGGTAGCCACTGTAGTAAATATTGACTGGCCAACCAGCACTAAGCTCACCACCGATCAGCAAAAACAACAGCTTACAGATATATTTGACGCACACCAGCATACCGGCATTAATGCTGTTATGTTCCAGGTGCGGCCCGCTGCCGATGCTTTTTATTCAAAAAGTAAGGAGCCGTGGTCAAAATGGCTTACCGGCAAACAAGGGCAGGCACCTGCACCTTTTTATGACCCGCTTGATTTTGCCATTACCGAGGCTCATAAACGCGGCATGGAATTGCATGCCTGGTTTAATCCCTATCGCGCTACTATGGATGGCAAGTTTAATTTATTGACTGCTAATCATATCACCAATTTAAAGCCCGAATGGTTCTTTACTTACGGGGGTATTAAACTTTTTAATCCGGGCCTGCCCGAAGTGCGCGATTACATTGTACAGGTAATTTTAAACGTGGTTGATAATTACGACGTGGACGGCATACATATGGATGATTATTTTTATCCGTATCAAATTGCCGGGCAAAAAATAAATGACTCGGCAACGTTTAAACAATATGGGGGTGATTTTCAGGATATTAAAGATTGGCGCCGCGACAATGTGAACAAACTAATAAAAATGCTTAGCGACAGTATACACAAGCATAAACCCCACATGAAATTTGGCGTTAGTCCGTTTGGTATATGGGCCAATAAAGCCCAAAATCCCGAAGGGTCTGATACGCATGGCGGCGATTCTAACTACGAATTATACGCCGATTCGCGCAAATGGATAAAAGAAGGATGGGTAGATTATATAAACCCACAAATGTACTGGCCCATTCATTACCGCCTTGCCGCGTTCGAGAATCTGCTAAGCTGGTGGAGCAATAACACCTATAACCGGCATTTATATGTGGGCCAGGCGGCCTATCGTATAAATGAGCGCGGATCATTAGCTATGAGACAACCGGCCGAGTTGCCTAACCAGATAAAACTGCTGCGAAATAATCCGCGGGTGCAGGGCAGCGTATTTTTTAGCTCGAACTCATTAACCAGCAATAAGCTTGGCTTTACAGACTCGCTCCGTTTAACCTATTACAAGCACCCTGCTTTACCGCCTGTTATGCTTTGGTTAGATTCAATAGCGCCTAATGTGCCGCAAAATCTTGTTGCTACAAAACTTGTTAATAACCATGTTCAGCTAAAATGGGATACCCCATTGCCAGCCGAAGATAAAGAACCGGTTTACGGCTATGTGATCTATCGTTATGAAGGAACAGAAAAGATAGATGTGAGCAGCCCGGCAAATATTTTGCATATACAGTATGATGCTACGCCAATTTTTATTGATACCACCACCCAGTCTGGCAAAACCTATTTATATGTAATAACAGCGATAGACCGGCTAAAGAACGAAAGTGACCGAACGCCAACCATTGCGATTACTATTCCCCAGTCCCTCTCCAAAGAGTAATAGCTCAACAACAACTTCGCGGCAATTTCTCGTGGCGTAATCCTGTTTGGGATAGTAACGGTTATTACGTTAGAAAAAGCTTGTCTCGTCCTGATATAGTGTTTCACAAAACAATGAAACACATGAAACACTTTTTTAGGTTAACCTATTGATATTTAATAATTTGACAAAATGAGTGAAACACTTTGAAACAGTACCAAAGCTTCAGGTAAAATAGTATAAATAGCTTACAATAAGTGTTTTATGCTGTTTTATGGATTTTTGCAAAAATAGGGTGAAACACCTGATGTGAAACAGCGGGATCGTTCAGAAATGACAAAGGTTTTTTATTTATCTTGCCCCCTGATTCTAACTTCTTGATGTTATTATGAGGGCTGTACTACAACGCGTTTCGCAAGCAAGCTGTAAGGTTGATGGTAATATAACCGGCCAGATCGGTACGGGTTTTTTGGTACTGTTGGGTATTGAAGATGCCGATACCGAAGATGACCTGCAATGGCTGGCTCAAAAAATAACCGGTATGCGCATTTTTAGTGATGAAAATGGCCTGATGAATAAAGCGTTGGCCGATGTAGATGGCAATATATTGCTGATATCGCAATTCACGCTGTTTGCGCAAACTAAAAAGGGTAACCGGCCATCATTTATTAAGGCTGCAAAGCCTGATAAGGCTATACCGCTATATGAGCAAATGGCAAAAACACTGGATGCCTTAACCGGTAAAAAAACAGCTGCCGGCATTTTTGGAGCTGATATGAAAGTAAGCCTAACCAACGACGGGCCGGTAACTATCATTATGGACACGAAAGACAGGGATTTTTAATAAAGCGTCATTGCGAGCGATAGCGTGGCAATCTCTACACGATAGGTATACCGTTTACTTGACATATAGAGATTATTAATGTGTTGTTTGTTTTTAAAGGTATTAATGAGCTCCCTACGGTCGGTTGTTCACACTCGTTCCTTGTTTGCAATGGCGTAGTTTTTTATTTATATTACACTTATGACATTAGCTGAAGCACAAAAACTGGTTGACAATTGGATAAAAACAACCGGTATCCGTTATTTTAATGAGCTAACCAATACTGCCATATTAATGGAAGAGGTAGGCGAGGTTGCCCGCATTATGGCGCGGCAATATGGCGAGCAATCCTACAAAAAATCTGATACGGAAGTTAACCTGGCCGATGAAATGGCCGATGTGTTATTTGTGCTGATTTGCCTGGCCAATCAAACCGGTATAGACCTTACAGAGGCCCTGCAAAAAAACATGGAAAAGAAAAGTATCCGTGATGCCGACAGGCATAAGAATAATGAGAAATTGAAGTAAGCAGCAAAAATCTTATACAACTTACCATAAGGATTTGCAGGTAGTATAAGATTTCTCTTTCGCGCCACCCCCCATTTCCGCCCCGGCTCTATCGAAATGACATTTTGGTTTATGAAAGAGGTATACACACAGTAGCTCCCTCAAGAGGGGAATTTAATTACTGCAACTTAACCAATTTATCCCCATCCAAAACAGGTATAGCGGTAGTCAGGTCTACATTTAAACAAAAAGCTATATCTTTTTCAATACCCAGCGCTTTTAAGCGTTCACTATGCGATGTTTTTTTGAGGTATTTATCCAGGTCATCTTTAGCTACATGGTAAAGATCATTAGCGGCTGTTGCCGGATCATCAACCCGGAAACCACTGTCTTTTAATTGCTCAACAACGGCTCCTGCAAACAAGGTATCCTCCAGGTTAAAGTTGTTTTTCCAACCCGAGCAAACCAATAGAATATTTTCGTTTTGCTGCTTTAGCCAGTTGCAAATAGCTGTTAGGTTTATAAACGAACCTATTACTATTTTTTTTGCCTGGCGGGATAAGTGCAGGGCATGGGTACCGTTGGTAGTGGTTAATACAATTGTTTTGCCTGCAACTTTCTCTTTGGTATAAGAGAACGGCGAATTGCCAAAATCAAACCCGGTAACTATTTCGCCATCTCGCTCGGCGGCTAATAGGTAGTCAAGGCCCTTTTCGCGGTAAGCGCTGCACTCTTCTACCTGCGATACCGGAATAATGGCTTCGGCCCCATTTTCAATACCGTAGCAAATGGATGTGGTGGCCCTGAAAATATCAATAATTACTACTATATAATTTTCTACTTTATAAAGCGGTATAAGCGCAGGGGTAAGACAAACTTCTAACCTTTTTGCTTTGGGTATATTTAATTCCTGGCTCAATATCTTATTTATAAAATGGTGGCTTAACTATTTTAGCCTTAATACTGTTATCGCGTATTTTGATGTATATCTCGGTACCTTCTTTGGCAAATTCGTTTTTTACATACCCCATGCCTATGGCTTTTTGTAACGATGGCGATTGGGTGCCCGATGTTACCTTGCCTATAATATTACCATCGGCATCAGCTATCTCATAATCATGGCGGGGTATACCGCGGTCTATCATTTCAAAACCAACCAGCTTTTGTTTAACACCTGCCAGCTTCTGTTCCTGCAAAACAGCCGAATTGGTAAACTCTTTATTAAATTTGGTTACCCAGCCCAATCCTGCCTCTAACGGCGAGGTGTGGTCATCAATATCATTGCCATATAAACAGAAGCCCATTTCTAAACGCAGCGTATCACGTGCGCCTAAGCCAATAGGTTTAATGCCAAAAGGTTCGCCGGCTTTAAATATGGCATCCCAAATAAATCCGGCATGCTCATTATCAAAATATAGCTCAAAACCGCCTGCGCCGGTATAACCGGTTGCAGATACAATTACGTTATCAATACCGGCAAACTTGCCTTTTTTAAAGGTGTAATATTCCATTGATGCCAGGTCGATATCAGTAAGGCTCTGCAAAGCTTCCGCTGCTTTGGGCCCCTGTACGGCTAATAGCGAAGTGCGGTCTGATATATCTTTCATCACCACACCATCTGTATTAAACCGGCTTATCCAGTTCCAATCTTTCTCTATGTTAGACGCGTTAACTACCAGCATATAAGTTTTATCATCAATACGATATACCAGCAGATCATCAACTATGCCACCATCTTTATTAGGCAGGCAAGAGTATTGCACTTTGCCATCATACAATTTAGCGGCATCATTGCTGCTTACCCGTTGTATTAAATCTAATGCCTTATCGCCCTTTAATATAAATTCGCCCATATGGCTCACGTCAAACACGCCCACTGCTTTGCGTACAGTTTCATGTTCGGCATTAATACCTGCATATTGTACAGGCATATTATAGCCTGCAAAAGGCACCATTTTGGCGCCTGCCTTTATATGGGTTTCACTTAGCGCTGTATTCTTCATGCAAAATTATATTTGGCACAAAAGTAATAAAAATGCAAGTAGGTTTCCTGTGATTAAAAAAAGGCTTTTTAGGCGAAAGCCGGGATCGCTATATCGGAGGTTTGTTTCACGCGAGGGTGAAACAAATGAAACAAGTGAAACAAGATTTTGACTTAAAGCATTGCCAATGAGTTAATTACAAAAAAGTAATGAAACAAAATGAAACAACTTATTCGTCTGCCTTTTTATGGGTGATATGTGTTTAATTCCTGATGATCAAATAATTGCAAATTGGCAATCTCGATGTGATGAAACAAACAAATCCAATCGGTAATGTTTGTACAAGCTTCTAAAAACGCTTCGTAATGCTCGAGGCCGTTAAGGCCCATTACTACTTATTCATAAAACCGGGCTGCATTCTTACTGTTAACATCCACCGCTCATAGCCGCGGAGGCCTAGTTCTTTTTCCTTAGATGAAAAAGAACCAAAAAATCAAGTCAGCCCAATCGCTGCCACCACTTAGGCCAGACTCCTGGCCGCGTGGGCTGACAGGCCACCGCTTCTTTTTATTTTTTTCAGTAATTACCAAAATTCAGGTTAGAACCTACCTGAGGCGGAAAGCGTCTGGTGAAAGCAGGCAGAATAAGTTGGCCGGTGTGACAACTAAGGTAACGCAATAAAAACAATATGAATTGAGATATAGCTATTTACGCGCACCAAACCTTATAAAACTTAACCAAATTATTGGTCACAACATTTATGTCATGCTCTTTTTCCAGTAAACGGCGCGCGTTTTGGCCCAACTGTAAACAAAACTCTTCATCTTTTATACAGTGTTGTATGGCATTAAAAAACTCCTCGCGGTTATTAGCTATAATAAGATCATGGCCATTTGTGTAATTAATGCCTTCGGCACCAAGCGATGTGGATATGATGCATTTTTGCATAGCCATCCCCTCAACTATCTTTACCCGCATGCCGCCACCTGATAATAGCGGAACGATCATGATAGATTTGCTGTTTACAAATTCAAGCGCATCATCAACCTCGCCTTGTATAAATATTTTGCCCAGGGCCTCGTAATCGTCAAAACGGTCTGGTATATCATTGCCTGCCACATACAGTTTTACAGGCAGATCGCCCTCTGTTAGCTCTTTGAAGAAATTATCAAGGAACCACTCCATACCCTCGCGGTTGGGCAGCCAATCCAGCGATCCTAAAAAGAAAAGGCTGGGAAACTCGGTTTTACTAATATCAACAACGTATTTTTCAAGCCTTAAACCTACCGGGACTATTTCTATAGGCACTTGTATGCCATACGCTAATAAGGTGCTTTTATCTTGCTGGGTAAATACGGCTATGGCATCAAATTTATTTAACTGCTGCAGCTCATAGTTTTTTATGCGTTTGGCATGCATCCTGAGGTATGATTTTTTAAACGGATCTACCTTTTGCATAGACAACCGCTCCCATATCTGGTTCTCTATATTATGCGCGCGATATACCAATTTGGCTTTAGAGTACTTTCTTACAGCAGGCAGATATAATGAAACCAATAAACCTTCAAACTGGATAATATCATAATTTGTATTTCGCAGTTCGCGTATCAGTAACTTTTCAAATTCGGGGTCGTAGTACCGGTCTATATTAAAGGATGTATTGCTAAACAAATTAACCGCTACACCAAACAGGGTCACCGTGGTATCAATATCATAGGCCCGGTACTTTATTTTACCCATCAGGTCATCATCAGGCAGATGGCTTTCATGACTGTTTTTTTTTGCATTCAGGGCAACTAAAGAAACTTCATGCCCTGAATTGACTAAGCCCTTAATGGTATTAGCTACCACTATAGCATAGCCGCCATTTTGCGGAAATGGTACACGATGGCTTAATATTAAAATCTTCAACTACTTGGGTTTTTAACAAAAATACTTTAATTAGGCTATAGAATCAAGGTATAAACCTTATAACCTAACAACTTATAATCAGCAAAAAGTAAAATCTTAAATACATAAGTCGGATTACCGTTTATTCGATTGCATTGCCTCATCGGGGCTACCTGTTTGCAGTCATTCATTTATATAAAATATTTGCCCCAATCGGGCCAAAAACTCGCGCCACGTTCCTTACTGCTACAAACGGATAACCCCGATGCGGCAAAGAATATTTATATCGGACCTGTTTTAATTAAGGATTATACCTCTATTTCGTCAATAGCTGCAGTTACCCTGAAAGTTCTGCGATGATAAGGCGTATAACCAATTTTCAGGATAGTTTCGCGGTGTTTTAAAGTTGGGTAACCTTTATTAGTGTGCCAATCATATTCGGGATGTTCGGCCGCTATTTGTTTCATATAATCATCTCTGTAGGTCTTGGCTAAAACAGATGCCGCGGCGATGCTGAAGTATTTACCATCGCCTTCTACAATACATTCATGTGGTGTGCTTTGGTATTTATTAAACCGGTTACCATCAATTATTAAAAACTGGGGTTTTAAATGCAGCTTATCTATTGCACGATGCATAGCCAGGAAAGATGCGTTAAGGATATTTATTTCGTCTATCTCTATATTATCAACAATGCCCACAGCATGGGCAATGGCTCTTTGCTCAATTTCAATACGTAACTCGTAACGTACGCTTTCTGTTAGTTGTTTGGAATCATTCAGCAGGCCATGATCGAAATCATGAGGTAGTATTACCGCGGCAGCAAAAACCGGACCTGCAAGGCAACCCCTGCCGGCTTCGTCGCACCCTGCCTCGATAAATTTATGCTGATATCTTGCTAATAACATTTGATCTTAAAACGTAGCTGTAAAACTATTATTTTTATAGACGATACCTTTAATGATTTATTATCTAAAAAATCCTCAACGTCAATAGGGTAATATCATCAATAGGCTTTCCTTTTATGCCTATATTTAGATGATTCATTAAGGTCTGGTTAAAATTATCGGGCGATAATTCGCCATGTTTTATTACAAAATCTATAAGCAATTCTTCATTCCAGGCTTTGTCACTATAGGATTCAAAATCCAATAATCCATCTGTATAATTAACCAGTAGGCTGCCGGGCTCAATATCTATTTCACCCTCATTTAAAAAAGGCAATTGTTCAAATGCCCCTATCATGGTGCACCCTAATTTAAGCGGAATAGCTTCACCCTCCGAATATAGTATGGTAGCATTATGGCCGGCATTTATGTAATTAAGCCTGCGCGTGTGCTCATTGTATTTAGCAATGAACAAGGTAATAAATCTTTCGCCTTGTGTATTAGAAACCACTTTTTGATTTAAGCGATCAATAATATTGGTCAGGTCATCCTCCACCGCGGCCCAGGCATGCAGGCTTGCCTGGAAATTAGCCATTAATAATGCTGCCGAAATTCCTTTACCTGATACATCGGCAATGCACCATATAAATTCATGGTCGTTAAGCCTGATAAAATCATAATAATCGCCGCCAATATTTTGATGGGGTAAGTATTTTGCGCCTATTTCAACACTGTTATCTTTATGCATCCTTAAAGGGATCAACATATTTTGCACTTCGGCAGCAAGCTCCATCTCTCTTTGAAAACGTTCTGATTGCAGTCTTTCGCGGAACAGCTTTTTATTTTCGAGCGCGACAACTACCACGTTTATCATGGTTTGAATAAAATTCAGATCATTGCTCAGCATTTCGCCGGAGGTATTAAAATCGCCGATCAAGGCAAATGCAAGCGCTTTGCTTTTATGGTATATTGGGATAAAAAAATCGTAATTTTTAAGAATCGGGTCGGTATTGCCGGCTAATGATTCAGGAGATTTGATCTTACTTAATGTTGCACATGAACGGTGCAATGCGCCAACAGGTTCGACGGGGCCGCCATATTTAGAAATACAGGAATAATTGTTTTCCTTCTCTATTAAAAAGCGAAACTTGCCAACTTGCAAATAGTTTTGCAAAATTACCTCCAGCATCTGAATTAACACAGGTGTGGACGCGTTCTTATTGATAGCACGGGTTACCTCCAATAAGGAGTTTAACTCGGACTGTCTTTTTAAAAGTAGTCTAATTAATTCGTCCTCACCGGAGGACTGTCCTAAGTTTTGCATTTCGGGGTCTCGGTGTGCCTAAATTAGAGAAAAATTATAATTTAAATGCGTGTACTTTGCGATTTAATATCAAAAACATCTCTAAGACCAACCGTTACCAGGTTAAACGCATACACTATCAGCATGATAGCTAATCCGGGAATTATTGATAAAAATGCCGAATCCATAATAATATAGCCATAATGTTCCTTGATCATGCTGCCCCAGGTGGGCATTGGCGGCTGCGCGCCGAACCCTAAAAAGCTAAGACCGGCCTCTAATAATATAGCCGATGCAAAATTTGATGAAGCCATGACCAATATTGGCCCGGCTATATTGGGTAAAATATGCCTGCGGATGATCCGCATATTGGTATAACCTAATGATCGCGCCGCCTCAATATATTCTGTTTGCTTTATGCTCAAAACCTGTCCGCGCACTAACCGGGCAACCTCTACCCACATAGATAAACCTACGGCTATAAATATTTGCCAAAGGCCCTTACCTAAAGCAAAGGAAATAGCGATAACTAACAATAACGCGGGTAATGCCCATAATATATTCATAAGCCAGCTAAGCGCGGCATCTACCCAGCCGCCAAAATAACCCGCTATAGCGCCAATGGTTACCCCAATAAGCAAACTAATAATAACCGCCATTAAACCTACTGACAAAGATATGCGTGCCCCTAAAATTAACCGGCTGAGCATATCGCGTCCATATACATCAGTACCCAGTAAAAAGGTTTTATGGGCGATAAAAGCGGGTGGCCCTTTAGCTAATACCGCCGCAGGTAATTTGTATGTTTTTTTTTCAGGTTTATCTTCGTAGCCAATATATTCATTTACCTGTACAGAATCTTTCAGGATACGGTAACCGGTAATAGGTATATCCCGGTAAAAGGCTGGCTGCCCAAACAGCATTTTTGTAAAAAAATCAACAGTATCTACGTGCTCAGGTTTTATAAGCCGCAGCATCATGAATTTGGCACCGGGCTTTTTTATGCTGAGTTGTATGGTCTGGTTATTAGCCGATGGGGTAGAGTCGGGCATTATTAAATAGCCCAATATGGCTATAATGATAGTAACTATGATAAATAACATACCGGCAACAGCAAATTTATTGCGTTTAAATATCTTCCAGGTGCGCTGTGTGGGTGTGAGTTCGGCCAAGTGTATATTTTTGTTCCTTTTGGTTAAATATCGTTTAATTTGGGTGCATTGCCAATTTTTTGAACGTGATTTGCAGGATTTATGAGATTGTTATGATTGAAAAAGCACGAATCGTAAAAATATTCAAATCAAAAACAATCACGGCCTACTTCACCATTCTGCCTTTCCAGTAATATTTGCGGGCATTGGTCATTATACCCAAATAGGCCAGGTACAGCATATGTAACGGGGCAACTATTAATAGTAGCGGTAAAAGGGCGGCGCGTTTAAAAAACGAGCATATTAAATATAGAAATATGGCTTCAATTAAACACTTTAAAGCAAATTGTATTAATACAAGCTTAAAGAACCAGCCATCATAAAAACCCAAAGCAACGTTTAGCAGCATAGTTATATTAAACAGCCACATAAAAAGAGCCATAGCTATAACTTTTTTATCCTTGTATTTGGTTGATTTTGATGCCCAGCGGCGGCGTTGTTGTAAAAACTCTTTCAGTGTGTATTTGGCATGGGTATAAACAATAGCTTCTTGAAGGTTTAAAAAACCAATTTGCCCGGGATACCGCTCGGCTATCTTTTGCAGTAATAACTCGTCATCACCTGATGCCAGCTCATCGATGCCTGCAAATCCACCTACCTCATAAAATACATCTTTACGGTAAGCAAGGTTAGCGCCATTGCAAGTTGATGCCCTTTTATTTCCAATAAATGCCCCGCCTATGCCTATCAGGAATGAAAATTCCAGCGTTTGCATCCGTTCAAATAATGATTTCTCTTCAAAAAAAGCAACCGGCGATGATATCATGACCGGGTGATTAGCTTCATAATAGCCAACAACAGATGATAACCATTGCGCGCCCATTCGGCAATCGGCATCTGTAGCTACCATCAGCTCGCCCGATGACATGCCTATAGCCGTAGCAATTGCCTTTTTTTTATAGGAGTTTAATGGCTGTGCTTCATTAAGCTGCAGCAATTTTATGCCCCGGTTTGCATAGCTGCTTATAATAGCAGAAGTGCGATCGGTAGAGTGATCATCTACAATAATTATTTCTGTTAGCTGTTTGGGATAATCCTGGGCCAGTATATCCTCTATGGTGTAATGTATCCTCGCTTCCTCATTACGGGCAGCTATCAACACTGTCACTTTAGTTGTAAAATTGCTGGTGTTAATTTTAGGCTGCTTTAAATTAAGCCATCCTTTTATAAGGTATAGCACCAACAACAGGTAACAACCTGTTAGCAAAAAGCAAATTATACTATATGTTACGCTCAAAGAATTTTAAATTAAAAATAAATACTGAGCCTAAAATAGCGGGAATTATCAAATTTATAAGCCAGATGGATGTAAAGGCGGCAATTATAGCAATATGTTGGTTTGTTATATAGGCAAACAGCGTAACAGCTGCAGTAGCGCGCACGGGTACATCCAACAGATCAAGTGAGGGCAGGGCCGATTGTATAAAGAATACAATAAATGTCATCAATACCACATCATGAAACGCGATATCAGGTATCAATAAATGTATTACCAGGTAATACTGGAATGAAAAAATGAAAAATCTTGTTAAGCAAAAACACATTATGTTTAACAATTCTTCAAATTTATAGGCACCCATTATATCAAAAAAACGGTGGTATTTTTTAAGGAACGATATACTGTTTAACAACCATACCAGCCATTTAATATTAAAGTAAAATACCAGAAACATGCCCATAATAACAACAGCAAGCAGTAAAATTCCGCCCAGTGCCCATGTATTAAGGTTAAGAAAAGTATAAGCGAACCAAACAAAGGCGCCCGCGCCCAATACATTGGTAATAACGTTTTGCCCGAACGAGCCTACTGCCATAGCAAAAACACCATGAATACGCTTACGCGGGGGTAAAAACATTACCCGGCCACCGTATTCGCCAATACGGTTGGGTGTGAATATGGCCCAGGTTAAACCACAAAAAACACCCTCGATAGATTCCCATAAAGTTATAGGCACCAGGTTACGGGTTAAATGCTGCCATTTCAAACATTCTACCAGCCAATTGGCAAACATTAAAAATATCACCACGCCCATAACAATAATAACGTGCCGATGGTTAAGGTGATTTATAGAAAGCTCAAACTGCTTTAAACTATCGCCCTTTTTTAAGTACTGATGATAAATAAATACGAAAGCTAAAACCAGTATGGTGGCTTTTAGCAATATGGAAAGGAATTTTTTAGCGGCTTTGGTCAACTACAAATATTTATGCAATGTTACAAAAAAGACAGCAGTAGTAATTTGAATATGTACAATTACAAAATATGGATGGATTTGTTTGATGAGATACAGCCACTTACTATGATATTTATTAGTTATTTTTGTATAAATGAATCAATACACTCATACAGTTGCCAATAAAATAAAGCAGGTAGTTCAGCAGACCGACCCATCTGCCGTGGCTATATTGTATGGTTCGAGAGCTACCGGGAAAGCAAGAAAAGACTCGGATTGCGATGTTTTGATTTTGGTGGACAGGCCGTCCGTAACGCTAAAGGATGAACAGGTTCTTATGCATAATTTATATGATCTGGAATTAGAAACCGGAGAGCCTATTTCAACATTTGTTTATTCAATGCAGGATTGGAACACTAAATTGTCAATTACTCCGTTGCATGAAGCTATAAAAAAAGAAGGCATAGTATTGTGTCAATAGTATTGACTTTATAAACCAAATACAACTTCCTGAATCCTATTAATTACACTTTTAAAAGTATCAATTTTAAGTGATGCCCCAGTACGTGTAATAACATCTTCCGGATAAAATAGCTGAACCATATGACACACAGCAAAACCGCTACGTTGATTTCGCGGACTATTAATCATTACGGGAGTTATTTCAAAAGTAAAATCAGGGTAAATATTTTTAGTGGAAAGTAATACTGCATAGAAAAAACCTTCTATCTCAAAAATTTCATCTACAGAAACAACTACAGCAGGATGGGTTTCGGATTTTCCTCCTGTGTAAAAGGCTATTTCTACAATATCCCGTTGCCGGATGTTCATAGATATTTTAACACCTCGTTACGCGTTACCTGTGCCCGGTGCGAAAAGTGTTTCTGGTAATCCTCTTTGGTGAGTTTATCTAACTTAGATAGTTTCGACTGCCTGACTTTAACCCCAAGTTTCTTTAATTGAGCTAAAATCTCATCAGTATGATTATCTGGAATATCAATAGTGAAAGTTGTCATAGCTTGATTCAATAATTAATCATAACAAATTTAACACTTTAATTTTAATTTATTCTTCAATAAGGCTTCTTTCTTGCCCCAAACCCTTTTCAAAATCTTCAATACTCTTTAATAATCTTGCAGCATTAGCAGGGCTTTTCAATAAATAAGAAGCCTCACTAATGAAATTATATTTTCTTAATATTCTAAACCATAAGAATTTTAATTTTTGACCAAAGGATTTAATCGTCACCTTACAACCCCATCTCCTTCTTCAAAAACTGTCCGGTAAAGCTATCCTTCACTTTACATAATCCCTCGGGCGTGCCCGAGAACAGGATATTACCACCACCCGATCCACCTTCCGGTCCAAGATCAATAACATGGTCTACCACTTTAATTACATCCAGGTTATGTTCAATTACCAATACCGTATTGCCTTTATCTACCAACTGATAGAGTACGCCTAATAAAACGTTAATATCTTCAAAATGCAGACCTGTTGTTGGCTCATCAAGAATATAGAAAGTATTGCCGGTATCTTTTTTAGATAGCTCAGTTGCCAGTTTAACCCGTTGTGCCTCACCGCCTGATAAGGTGGTTGATGATTGCCCCAAACGGATATATCCTAAACCAACATCCAACAAGGTTTTAACCTTACGGTGGATAGACGGAATATGCTCAAAAAACGGCACTGCATCCTCAATGCTCATGTCCAGCACATCGCTGATGGATTTACCTTTATAACGCACTTCTAAAGTTTCGCGGTTATAGCGCCTGCCGCCGCATTCTTCGCAGGGTACCTGCACATCAGGCAAAAAGTTCATTTCTATCACTTTCATACCCGCGCCCTGGCAAGTTTCGCAACGGCCGCCTTTTACGTTGAACGAGAAACGCCCCGGTTTATAACCACGAATCCTTGACTCGGGCAACGCTACATACAGGTTACGTATATCAGAGAAAACGCCCGTATAAGTAGCCGGGTTTGAGCGTGGCGTGCGGCCTATGGCGGTTTGGTCTATCTCAATTACTTTATCGATGTTTTCTAATCCTTCAATTTTATCATAAGGCAGCGGATGCTTTTTGGCCCTGAAAAAATGATGATTTAAAATAGGGTATAAGGTCTCGGTTATCAGGCTTGATTTGCCACTGCCAGATACACCGGTTATGCCAATCAGCTTCCCTAATGGAAACTCAACACTAACTTTCTTTAAATTATGACCCGTAGCCTTTTTAAGTGACAGGGTTTTACCATTACCCTCGCGTCTTTTCTTGGGCACAGCAATTTCGCGCTCACCGTTAATGTATGATGTGGTTAGGGTATGATGCGTCATTAATTCCTGCGGAGTGCCTTGTGCAACAATCTCGCCGCCATGTACACCGGCAGCGGGGCCCATGTCAATTACGTGGTCGGCCTGTAGTATCATATCCTTATCATGCTCAACCACTAATACGGTATTGCCCAGGTCGCGCAGGTTCTTTAAGGCATTTATTAAACGTTCATTATCTCGTTGGTGCAGGCCAATGCTTGGTTCATCCAGAATGTACATTACATTCATTAATTGCGAGCCTATCTGCGTAGCCAATCTTATACGCTGCGCTTCGCCACCTGATAGCGTTTTGGCAGTACGGTCAAGCGTTAAATAGCTCAGGCCCACATCCATCAAAAACACAATACGCGCACGTATCTCTTTTAAAATCTCTTTGGCGATGACGTTCTGGCGTTCTGTTAACCTGTCTTCTAAATTCCCGAACCATTGCTGCAAGGTACTGATATCCATTATGGATAGCTCGAATATATTTTTATGGTCGACCTTAAAATGCAGCGATTCCTTTTTCAAACGTGCACCATCACAAACCGGGCAGGCTTTTAGTACGCGATAGTTTTCCATATCGTCCATACCTTCTTCGCCGCGGCGCTCCTGCTGCTCTTCCAGCATGCGGATGATACCATCAAAACTTATCTGGTAACTTTGTACGTTCCATTTGTTATACTCAACAGAAACGGTTACCATTTCGGTAGTGCCATTAAGAATAATATCCAGCTTGTCTTTTTCCAGTTTATCAATTGGGGTCGACAGTGAGAATTCAAACTTCTTCGCCAAAGCTTTCAGCACCTGGAATATCCATGTTTCGCGGTACTCGCCCAAAGGCGCAAGGCCGCCATTCAAGATGCTCAACTTAGGATTAGGAATTACCGAAGCTTCATCCACCTCAAAAATATATCCCAATCCATTACATTTTTCGCAGGCGCCATAAGGCGAGTTGAACGAGAAGGTATTTGGCTGCGGTTCATCGTACGATATACCCGAAACCGGGTCCATCAGGTACTTGCTAAAATAGGCTACATTATTATCTTTATCGCCTATGCGGATAATGCCTTTTGCAATTTTTAAAGCCGCTTGTATAGAGGTATATAACCGTTTGCTATTTTCTTCACTCACCTGTAGGCGGTCTACCACAATATCAATATCATGTATTTTGTAGCGGTCTACCTGCATTTTAGGCTCAACATCGGCAATGGCACCATCTATCCAAACCTTTAGGTAGCCCTGCTTACGTATCTGCTCGAACAATTCGCGGTAGTGGCCCTTGCGGGCTTTTACAACCGGGGCCAAAATATTTATCGGCTCATCTTTAAACTTTTCTGATATAGTTTTCAGTATCTGATCTTCAGACATGCGCTCCATCTTCTCGCCACTAACGTACGAATATGCATCGCCGGTACGGGCAAATAGCAGGCGCATAAAGTCATATATCTCTGTAATGGTGCCAACGGTTGAGCGTGGATTTTTACTGGTGGTTTTTTGCTCGATAGCGATAACCGGGCTAAGGCCCGATACCTTATCTACATCAGGGCGCTCCATGCCGCCCATAAACTGGCGTGAATAGGCCGAAAATGTTTCCATATAACGACGCTGGCCCTCGGCATAAATGGTATCAAACGCAAGGGATGATTTGCCACTGCCACTTAAGCCGGTAATAACTACCAGCTGGTTACGCGGAAAAGAAACATCAATGTTTTTTAAATTATGTACCCGGGCTCCGTAAACTTCAACTTCACTTTGCTCGCCAAGGTCAATGGGTTTTTTATTCATATATTTAATTAGTGATTGAGTGGATGAGCGAATTAGATGAATGAAAATTGGGCGGTTTGCTATTTTTTAACATCCTGTCAATCACTCAGTCACTCATTCAAAACTCACGCATTAAAATCTCCGCAAAGATAAACAAAAAAGCCCGATCTGCCAGTTGGACAGATGGGCTAATAGTGCTCCGTAATAATAATTATTACTGTAGTTTTTAGTTATAAACTATAAAGTTTTTAGGCGCTACATAGGTAATATAATTACCATAGCCATATCTCTGCGGATTGCCTATTATAGCCTTCATGGCAACTAAATTATAAACGTAATTACCTGTTTCGCGATTTAACTTCATACGGAAATAATTTTTCTCACTTTGGCTGCGAATGGCTTTTTCTAATTTAATAGAGCCATTGTTGTAAGCGGCGGCAGCCAATGTCCAGCTGTTAAACTCAACATATAACTCTTTAATGTACTTGCAGGCGGCGATAGTTGATTTACGAATGTTTTTACGTTCATCAATACCCTTGCCAACTTTTAAGCCATAAATACGCGCGGTGCCCGGCATAAATTGCCATAAACCTGCCGCGCCCTTTGACGAGGTTCCTTCATTTAACCCCGACTCCACTAAGGGCAGGTATTTAAAATCTTCGGGAATACCATAGGCTCTTAAAATTGGCTCAATAATAGGGAACAATTTTTCGGCTTTAATATGCAGAATGTGTGATTGAACGTTCTTGTAATTATGCCTTTTTAAAGAGTTTTGCAGTTTGCGATATACAGTAGTATTTGAGGGTAAAGCTTCATTAGCGAAGCTATAATCATTTGTGGCATCGGTTTTATATGATATAAAACCAGAGATGCGGTGGCTTGTTTTTGCTGTTGGTTTTATAACCGTTGTACTGCAAATGTTAAGCTTGAAAATGACAGCCAGCACAAGCATTACGGAGCACGTAAATAAGTGTTTTTTAATCATTTTTTTTCTATTCATAGAACGATACATTTAGATAAATGTGAAACAAAGGTATGATATATAAAGCAGATTGTCAAACACTTAACCTGTTCTTGTTGTTTTAATAATTTGAAAATAGTTTAAAAATCGCACTTTAAAGTGGTTTAAACACGGTTTTTGAACCGATGAAAAAAGTTGAAAAAACCACCCGAAAACCGGCAAAAAATCTTACCTTTGACCCTCACGCTGCGAAAGCGCAAACATAAAAACTATGGTATTTAAAAGACCAGCAAACGGTCGCGACGACCGGAATGGCAGATCAAACGGACCCTCAAAAGGCGGCGATAATAAACGATCTTCTTCCACCCGTGGAAACTCTTCAAAAAGCACGGACAGACCCAACAACGATAGTTCTAAAAAAAGATACTCAAGCGGCCCTGCGGCCGAGCGTAGCTCTTTCTCATCAGGAAGCGAAAAGAAAAGCTTTGGACCACGCAAGCCATATTCTGGCCGCCCAACCGGCGGAGACGACGAAAAGCCAAAAAGAAGCTTTGGCGGCGAATCAACCGGCGAAAAGAAAAGCTTTACCCCGCGTAATAAACCATATTCAGGCAGACCAACGGGAAGCAATGATGATCGCCCTAAAAGAAGCTTTGACGGTGAATCATCAGGTGGCAACAAGAAAAACTTTTTACCGCGTAACAAACCATATTCCGGCCGCCCGCAAGCAGGCGGCGATGATGAGCGCCCTAAAAGAAGCTTTGGAAATGAATCTTCACCAAGGAATAGAAAACCAGCCGGTGCAGATTTTGGTGACAAGCCAAAAAGAAGCTTCGGTGGCGAATCAACCGGCGACAGGAAATTTGCAGTTTCGGGTGCAAAATCAAAAACCGGCGACTTTAAGAAACACGAGGGCGATAAACCTTTCCGCAAAGCCGGCGATAAGCCGGTTTATGATAAAATAACCCGCGACCGTGACGCGCCGGTAAAAACATTACGCGCCAAGAAACCAACTAAAAAAGCAGAAGATGAGGGCCTTATCCGCCTTAACCGTTATATAGCAAATGCAGGTATATGCTCCCGCCGTAAGGCCGATGAGCTGATTGCGGCAGGTGTAGTATCTGTAAACGGCGAGGTGGTAAATGAGCTGGGTTTAAAGGTTGACCCGTTTAAAGACGAGATAAAATACAACGGCGAAACGCTTAAGCGCGAAAAAAACGTTTATGTATTATTAAATAAACCAAAAGATTATATAACTACTACTGATGACCCGCAGGAACGCCGCACAGTAATGCACCTGGTTGAAAAAGCCAGTCGCGAGCGGATATATCCAATTGGGCGTTTGGACCGCAATACAACCGGTTTATTGTTAATGACCAATGATGGCGACCTGGCTGATAAGCTTTCACATCCGCGCAGCAACATTACCAAACTTTACCAGGTTGAGCTAAATAAAGCTTTAACACAAGGCGACCTGAACAAACTGCAGTTTGGTGTAGAACTGGAAGATGGTTTAATAAAACCAGACTCGGTAGCTTACGTTGCAGGCGGCTCAAAAAGAGAAGTAGGTATACAGATACACAGCGGAAAGAACCGTGTAGTGCGCCGTATGTTTGAGCACTTAGGCTATGATGTAGTAAAGCTGGACAGGGTGGTATATGCCAATCTTACCAAGAAGGACCTGCCACGCGGCCGCTGGCGCTTTTTGGACGAAAAGGAAGTTATCCAGTTAAAGCATTTGATAAAATAGGCTTATTTATACATTCAATGAAAATCTATTAATTAATTGGCCAAGATTTGCAATGTCAATTTAATTATATATTACATAATTTGAAATAAGACTTGTTATTTCAAATTATGTAATTACCTTTGCATCAACATGCTCACCCCGCTTCTCGTCAGATCAGCGCGCTCAGGGTGAGCCTTTTTTTTGACCTGAATTTTATGCCGAGAGTTCCGTATTCAAAGCCCCCTTTAACTTTTAACGATCAACTTCAACAACTTAAAAACAGAGGTTTAATAATTGAGAGGGACTCTAAATGTCTTTTTTTACTAGAAACTATTAGCTATTATAGATTGAGTGGGTATTGGTATCCAATGCTTCAAATGCCTAAGTCGACTCATGTTTTTAAACCAAACTCTTCTTTTAATTCCTCTTTTAATCTTTATTGTTTTGACCGCGAACTAAGAAAACTGGTAACAGCTGAGATAGAAAAAATAGAAATAGCGATACGGGCTAAAATGATTTATGTATTATCTCATGAATATGGTGCATTTTGGTTTAGTGATGCTGCATTGTTTTCAAATAATGTTAAATTTCGCAGTACACTAAATAGAATAACAGAAGAATATGATAGAAGTAAAGAAGATTTTATAGCTTCATTCAAGGTGAAATATAATAATCCACTCCCACCAAGTTGGATAATATTAGAAGTCTCATCATTTGGGGTATTATCAAATTTATATCAAAATCTAAAACCCGGACGTGCAAAAAGAGAGATTTCTCATCATTTTGGATTAGACGATTCAACTTTTGAATCATGGATTCATAGTATCGCTTACATTCGTAACGTATGCGCACATCATTCACGATTATGGAATAAAGCATTAAGAATATCACCTGTTATTCCCAATAATCCACAAAAAACGTTGCTATCTGTATATCACACAATCAATTCCAATAATGGTTCAATTAGGAATATTAACAATAGAACATATTATATCCTATCAATGATTGTTTACCTCTCAAAAATAGTTAATCCGAAAACTAAATTTAAAAACAAATTCATAAGCCTATTAAATAAATATCCCAACGTTGATCCATTGGCTATGGGTTTTACAAATAATTGGAAACAGGAGGAGTTATGGAAAATCGAAGGATCATTTTTTAAAAGAATAATTGTACACTTGGGTTGGGTAAAGTAAATTATTACTTTGTATTTTTTAATCTATAGTAGATAGCTCTCCTCGTATCTCATCGCAATTGACAATGGGATTTGTGTTCAGGCTAACAACATTCCCCTGCATGTATCATTAATTATACTTTTGATACTCCCGTTTTTTTGCCGAATTTATTACCTTGCGACAGTAAATCAATTAAAATTATCATGAAGAAATTACTAATCATACTAATGCTGGTATCGCCTGTGTTTTGTTTTGCGCAGAAAACCACCCCTAAAACTTATGATCTGCTGATAGGGACCTACACCCGCCGCAATGGTAGCAAGGGCATATATGTTTACCGGTTTTATGCAGAAACAGGAAAAGTGGCTTATCTGAGTGAAATTGACGGGATTGATAATCCTTCGTACTTAGCAGTATCTAAAGATTATAAATTTGTTTACTCGGCGAACGAAGGAAAAGGCCAGGGCAGTGTTGGCGCTTTTAAATTTGATGTTAAAACCGGTAAGCTGGATAGTATAAACCAACAACCCGGCCATGGCAGCCCTGCTTATATAGCAATTGATAAGGATCAAAAAAATGTATTTACAGCCAATTATGCCGGAGGCAGCTTAACGGTTTACCCCGTAGCTAAAGATGGCTCATTGGGCCCCATGTCGCAAAAAATACAGGACGAAGGCAGTAGCATAGACAAAAAAAGACAAGAGGGCCCGCATGTACATACCGCCATGCTATCGCCTGATGGCAAATATTTACTATATACAGACCTTGGTACCGATAAAATAAATATCTATCGTTACAAAGCATCAAAAAACCCGCCGTTAACCCCGGCATCCCCTGCTTTTGTTAGTGCTATACCGGGCAATGGCCCGCGCCATTTGGAGTTTTCGCCTAATGGTAAATTTTTATATAATGTACAGGAAATGGGTTCGGCAGTTACGGCTTATAAATATGATGATGGCAAGTTAACTGCTTTCCAAACCGTTACCATGCTTGCCGACGGCTTTACCGGCGCGGTTGGCGCGGCTGATATCCATATTTCGCCCGATGGTTTGTTTTTATATGCAACCAACCGCGGTGCAGCAAATGAAATTGTAACTTACAGCATTAACCAGGCAAACGGCGAGCTTACCTTTGTTGCCCGCAATAAAGTAGGCAAGGCCCCGCGAAACTTTATTATAGAACCGGCAGGTAATTTTCTGTTAGTTGCTAATCAAGATTCGAACAATATCCTCATCTTTAAAAGAGATAAAACTACAGGCAAGCTAACCTTAACACCTTCAATTATTGAAATTGGCGCACCAGTATGCTTGAAACTGGTACCTGTTGAATAAGCTTTTTAAGCTATAAGCTAATTAAAAAAGCGGCTGCCCTTAATAAAAGGCAGCCGCTTTGCATTTAAATATGAATATAAAATATATTTTAAAAAAAATCAGCATCTCTATAACCAGTTTAGCAACTATATTATTTAGATTATTAACAAATACTTGATTTTAAGATAATTACAATTTTAAGTGTACCAGGGTGTACCCAAGTGTACCAACGTGTGCGTGGTGCAGTACAGTAATAACATTTAACGGGTATAGGTTTATTGCCGCTTCTTCACAGCTTATAATCTTACGTTGTTAACTCAATCCAAACCGGGCAATGATCGCTTGTTTTTTCCCACCCGCGAACATTCTTGTCAACCCCGGCAGTAAGCAGGCGCTGGCTGATATGCCGGCTTAATAAAAAATGATCAATACGTAAGCCTGCATCGCGTGCATATGCATTCCTAAAATAATCATAAAAGGTGTAGATCTTTTCGTTGGGATAAAGTTTCCGTATAGCGTCGGTCCAGCCTTGGTCTGCCAGGTTTTTAAACGCCACCCGCACCTCAGGTCTGAATAGTGCATCATCCAGCCATCTTTCCGGCTTGTAAACATCCAGTTCGGTAGGCATTACATTATAATCTCCGCATAAAACAGCCGGCATATCATGAATGATCAAACTGGCGGCATGTGCCGTAAGCCTTTCAAACCAGGCCAATTTATAATCAAACTTAGGTCCGGGGGCAGGGTTACCGTTCGGCAGGTAAAGGCAACCAAGTATAATACCATCTACCATAGCTTCTATGTATCTGCTGTGCGTATCGTCAGGATCACCTGGAAGGCCGCGCCTTAGTTCCTTAATATCTCCGCTGCGCGATAATATAGCCACACCGTTCCAGCTCTTTTGCCCATGCCAGATGGCTGTATAACCGGCATCATTAATAGCTTGTAACGGAAACTTCTCGTCGGGTGCTTTTAACTCCTGCAGGCAAACCACATCGGGTGTGGTTTCTTCCAGCCAGCGTAATAAAACCGGCAGGCGGCCATTAACACCGTTAACATTATAGGTAGCTATTTTCATATCTGTAACATCAAATCTACACACTAAAAATGTTTAATCCAATGCGAAACGACGCGGCGAAAACACCATTTATACCCCAAATTTAACAGCTGCATTTAGCTGACAAAAAAGCCCCGGATATTGACCGGGGCTTTTTCAATTTTAAATTGATGATACAGCCATTATACTGTATTTGATTTTTTACTTTATTGGGTGATAGTAACGGTACCCATATCTTTTACAGCGCCATTAATTACTGTAACGTTATCTATAGTTTTTAATGCATAAGGGCTCACAGGAACAAAGTTAACCTTATAAATACCTGCAGACAGACCCGGAAAATAAAATTTCCCTGTAGCATCAGCAACAGTACCTACTGTATCTGTGCCCATAATAGCATATACTTTAGGGTAAGATACCACCGGGGTAACTATGCCGGTTAATACGCCCGAAACAGCTTGTGGTATGGTTCTGATAACCGGCTTTAAATTGTATTTACCGCTACCGGTAGCAACAATAGATTGTGCCGCGTCAAAATCAAGCATTAGGGTGTATGCTACGCCGGCAACAAGGTCATCCTGTACTTTTAATTTTACGCCCGAGGTTTGTCCGCTGGGTGTATTCAGATCATAAGAAACACCACCAATTACTACGCGGTTACCCGTGCTATTCAATACCAAACGTACTTCCTGCAGTCTTCCGGCAGGTACATCCACACCGGCAAGTACAGTATCACGCCCCTGCCTAAAGCGAAGTATATCTATCGGTGTTGCATTGACGTCGATTACCTTTTGCCCACCTGCAGATATAATAACAACTTGTTTAATATTTAAAATTACGGCGTCATAAGAACCCGGGGCATCGGTTAGTTTAACTGTAACATGTGTGGTACCGGATGAATCAGAGTTGTTTTTTGTACATGATGCAAATCCTAAACCTGCAATTGCAATAGCAAATAATATTAGCTTTTTCATTTGTTTTATAATTAGTGAATAATATATACCCCCCTATAACAAACATTATACCGATAGTTATTGTATAGTTAAATCCCTTGCCTCTGTTATTGTAAACTGTCTCGCAGGTAGTACATTTTTAGCTTTCAGGCGAATAATTAAAAGGGCCTTTATAAATTCCTGTTACTAATATAGCTTTGCAACAGTTGCCGGTAGCCATCCCCGATAGGTATTTCGCGGTCTTTAATTATTAGCTGGGCTTTTTGGATAGAATCGATCTTATCCAATGCAATTATATAGGATTTGTGTATCCGCATAAATTTTATAGGATTTAGCTTTTCTTCTATATTTTTTAAACCCATACGGGTAATTATTATTTTACCTGATATCATGTTTATACGCACATAATCTTTTAACCCTTCTATAAAGGCTACTTCATCCAGCATTACTTTAACCAGCGAATAATTTGCGTTAACAAACACATGATCGTCTGTTTTTAGGGATGCTTTATTAACCTGCTCCATCATCTTAAACATATTATGTGCCCTTTGCACCGCTTTTAAAAACCGTGGAAATGATACCGGCTTTAAGAGATAATCTACCACATCAAGGTCAAAGCTATCAACAGCATGTTCTTCGTAAGCGGTAACCAATATAGCAAGCGGCTGATTTTTTAATGAGCGTAAAAAATCCAGGCCGCTTATTCCCGGCATTTGTATGTCTAAAAATATCAGGTCAACAGATTGCTCGTTCAGAACATTCATTGCTTCGAATGCATTGCGGCAAGCACCAACCAGTTTTAAAAATGGTATCTGTTTAATATTATCTTCCATTAAATCAAGGGCGAGGGGTTCGTCATCTACTATTAAACAGTTCATGTTTTACGGGCTTAGGAGTTTGTTAAGTATAAGGTGATATTATTATAATGTGATAGTTTGACCATGGGCGTTTAATCTGACCAATAATAATGTTTAACTCTTTTAATCGCAAAAAATTACCCGCTGGTGTGAAAAAATTAAGTATACGTCGCATTTAACATTTGTTAACATTAAAGTTTTCAAACTTAGCGGCATCATTATGAAGAAACTCGCACTAATTTTACTTCTTACAGGAATAACAGCTCTTACTGCCAGTGCGCAGGGAGAATTAAAAAGTACAGTACTGGTAAATGGCTCTTACACTACCACGCTCGATCTTTTTTTAGATAATTTAGCCAGTAAATATCATTTGCAAATTGTTTTTAACCGTGGCCTTGTAAGCCGCTTTGATGTGGTAGAACATTATGATAATGAACCGCTTAAAAATGTATTAAACCAGGTGTGTAAGGCAAATGATTTACATTATTGGGTTGATGCGGACCAGGTTATTTATGTTATTAAAGAACCGCAGGATGTAACTGCTTTAAAGAAAATGCGGGCTAACCCGCCGCCTGAAAATCCCGATAGCCCAATCCCGATACCAAAAAGCACTGTTTCATCTGCTATTATTGTGCATAATGATGGGCCGGCAGTAAAAATTATGCCAAAATCTGTAAACTTTACTATTTCCGGCAAGGTTATAGACCAGGGTACGGGCGAATCATTACCGGCTTCTATTATAACCATACGTAATAGCAAAATAAGCACAACAACTAATGTCGATGGGAATTTTACCATTGTAAATGTACCTGCCGATACCTGCAAACTGGATATTACCTATATGGGTTACCGGGCCGATACATTTGAGTTAACCCCCGAAAACATAAAGGAGAATATAACTATAGGGCTATTTGCCTCGAATAAGGCATTAAATGAGGTAGTAATTAATGATAAAAGAACCGAATCGTTAATGAGTACGGATAAGCGCAGGGTAAGCGTATTGCAAATATCACCGCAAAAGTTAGAAACGCTGCCCAGTTTAGGCGAAAAAGATATTTTACGATCATTTCAATTAATGCCCGGCGTAAGCGGCAGCAATGAATCTTCATCCGGAGTATATGTACGCGGTGGCACACCCGATCAGAATTTGGTTTTGTTTGATGGGTTCACCGTATACCAGGTAGATCATTTATACGGTTTTTTCAGTGCATTTAACAGTAACGCCGTAAAGGATGTTACTTTATATAAAGGTGGTTTTTCGGCCAAGTATGGTGGCCGTTTATCAAGTGTTACCGATATGGTGGGTAAAGAAGGCAATAAAAAAGAGGCTAATTATGGCATAGATCTTAGTTTGTTAAGCGCCAACGCGTTTGCCGAAATGCCCTTAGGCAATCAATCAACTTTGCTGTTAGCCTACCGCCATTCTTACCAGGGGCCCTTATATAATAAAATATTCCAAAAGTTTAACAGCACACAAACAACAAGTGGTGGCGGTGGTGGTGGCACGGGCGGCCCTCCACGAGGAGGTGGCGGCGGCAGGTTTGGCGGCGGGTCTAGCTCGGTTACTGTGCCTACCTCTTACTTTTATGATCTTAATGCCAAATACACCTATACACCCGACCAGAAAAACCTTTTCTCATGGAGCTTATACCAGGGAAATGATAATTTGGATAATAGCCGTATCTTAAATTTACCATCGTTTTTTGCGGGCGGCGGAAATCTTAACAGTACAGATAAAACCACTTATGGCAATTTAGGGTCAAGCTTAAAATGGTCAAGACAGTGGAGCCCTAAATTATACTCAAATACCTTACTAAGTTATTCTACTTACCATAGCGACAGGAACAATAGCACGGCGTTAACTTCAACGAATGCTTCCGGTGTTTCAACCACCGTTAACAGCGGCACATTTGAAACTAATAATGTAAAAGACCTCAGCTTTAAATCTGATTGGGAATGGCAGTTTAAAAATAATTATAAGCTATTGTTTGGCACCTTTGTATCACACCAGGATGTAGCCTATAATTATAGCCAGAATGACACCAGCATATTGGTAGATCAGCACAGGCAAGCAGTAACAGGGGGGGTATATACCGAAGTTGAAGCCAACCCCACTGATAAATTACAAATAAAACCTGGCGTGCGTACAACTTATTACAACCAAACCAGCAAGTTATATTTTGAACCACGCCTGTCTGCAACCTATACAGTTACAGACCAACTTACCTTAAAAGCATCAACCGGGCGGTTTAACCAGTTTACAGATAAGGTTATACGCGAGGATGTACTGTCTGGAAGTCGTGATTTTTGGGTTCTGGCCAACGGAAGTACTATCCCGGTAGCTACAGCCAATCATTATATTAGCGGCTTTAGTTATGAAACCAAAGATTTTTTGGTTGATGTGGAAGGATACTATAAACAACTGGGCGGTTTAACTCAGTATTCCGAACGTCAAACAGGCAACCGCCGTACCGGGATAACGCTTGAGCAGCATTTTTATACTGGTACAGGATACACCAGGGGTGTTGAAGTACTGCTGCAAAAAACACGCGGCAACTATACCGGGTGGATAAGCTATACACTTGCAGACGCCATTAATAATTTTGCTATTTATGGCGGCGAGTTTCCGGCAAACCAGGATACAAAGCATGAGTTTAAAACAGTGCATATGTACAAATACGGCCGTTGGTCGTTTGCAGCCACCTGGATATTTGCAACCGGGCGGCCCTATACTGCCCCTTTAAGCAGTTTTACTATAAATGATTACGCTGGCAATAGCCATAATTATTTAACTATAAGCGCAGAGAATGGCGAGCGCTTACCTAATTATAGCCGTTTAGATGCCGCTGTTACCTATGACTTGATAAAAACAGATAGCCGAAAAATAGGCAGCATAGGTTTTTCGCTTTTCAATATGTACAACCGTGCCAATGTTTGGTATAAACAATACACTATAGTAAATAATCAGGTTATTACTTCTAATGTAGATTACCTGGGCTTTACACCTAATATAACACTTAGTTTAAGATGGAAATAAAAAAATCATTACCCTATTATTATCTATCAGCAATGGTATTGTTTTTTGCTATTGGCGCATTGTTATCAGCCTGCCAAAAAACTAATACCACTACCACCGTATCCGGTATCAATAAGCCTGTTGTTGAGGGCTACCTGGTACCCGGCACCAAAACCCTGGTTAAGGTCTATTACCAGAAATACCTGGATGATACTATAACTTATGGCTTCCCTATTACCGGGCTTAAATTAAATATATCAGACGGGACAAACACCGTGCAATTAGTAGAAACCACACCGGGTAATTATACCTGGGGCGACACTACCTTTATACAGGAAAAAAAGACCTATACCCTTAATTTCACTTATCAGGGCAGTACAGTTTCTTCAAAAACAACCGTGCCTGATAAACCTACCGGCTTTAAGGCGTCTGATACTTTACAAAGAGTTCCATTCAGGGGGGCGGGTATAACAGGAAGTACATTTGTACCGTTAACGTTTAGCTGGACAAGCCCGGCAAGCTGGTTTTATTTAATGGTTTATAAAAACACAAGCACTGCTATGTATCCAACAAATGCTAACAGCAACCCCTACCATGATAATGAAACGCTTATAGGGCAGGTAGCCATTTTTAATACCCAGCCAACGCTATTTGCTTATACCGGTACCTATAAAGTGCAGCTGTTCCATATTAACCAGGAGTATAATGATGCTATAAGTGCCGGCGGCGGCACATCGCTTAGTTTAACCAACCCATCAACCAATATTGTAAATGGACTGGGTATTTTTACTTCAATGCAGGCAGCTACATTAATGCTGGATGTGCAATTACAATAACAGGTGCGGTTTTGTCTTGAAGCAGGAAGCGTGACAACACTAACCGCCGCGTCATCGCCACACTCGTGTCTCGTTCGGCGATGACGCTTGGGGGGAAGCGGGGCATCAACTCCGTCACGTCATCGCGAGTGTAGCTATACTATACCTTTGAACAACTTGCCGCCTGCTGCCTTGTTTTGGCTATTACTTCTACATAATAATTTTCATACACGGGCAGTATTTTAGCCAGGTCGAATTCTTTGGCGCGGGCAAGGGCATTTTCTTTAAAAGTTGCCAGGCGTGCCTCATCTTCCAAAATATAAATGGAGGCATCGGCCATGCCTTGTATATCGCCAACATCTTTCAGGAAACCGGTCACGCCGTCTATATTCAGTTCAGGCAATCCACCCGCGTTCGAGCTTATCACCGGCACCTTGCAGGCCATAGCCTCCAGCGCCGCCAACCCAAAACTTTCTGATTGCGATGGCATCAAAAACAAATCAGATACTGACAGTATTTCTTCAATCGCATCCTGCTTGCCTAAAAAACGGGTATCGTCGCCAACGCCCAGGTCGCGACAAAGCTGCTCACAGTCGCTGCGCTCGCCGCCATCGCCAACCATTAACAGTTTAGATGGTATTTTCTCGCGTATTTTGGCAAATATCTTAACCACATCCTCGGTACGTTTTACCTTGCGGAAGTTGGAGGTATGTATCAGCACCTTTTCGCCATTTGGGGCTATAGCTTTTTTAAAGTGGTCCTTAGCCTGCAGGTTAAAGCGTTTAAGATCTATAAAGTTGGGTATTACCCTGATATCGTTTTCAATATCAAAAAACTCGAAGGTATCCTTCCTCAAATTTTCAGATACAGCCGTAACACCGTCTGATTTATTGATGGAGAAAGTTACCACTGGTTTATAGGTGCGGTCTTTACCTACCAGCGTAATATCTGTGCCGTGCAGGGTAGTTACCACCGGGATATAGATGCCATAGGTCATTAATATCTGCTTAGCCATAAACGCCGCCGACGCATGCGGGATGGCGTAATGCACATGCAAAATATCCAGGTTTTCAAAACGTACCACATCAACCAAACGGCTTGCCAGTGCCAGTTCATACGGTGGGTAGTCAAACAATGGGTATTTAGATACGGTAACTTCGTGATAAAAAAGGTTCTCTGAAAAGAAATCCAGGCGGGCCGGCTGGTTATAAGTTATAAAATGAACCTGGTGGCCATTATCGGCAAGGGCTTTGCCAAGCTCAGTGGCTACAACCCCGCTACCGCCAAAGGTTGGGTAACAAACTATTCCGATTTTCATTAATTATATTGATCTGTTAGGATAAGGAAGATATACTGATTTTTGCTTATGAAATTTCATTACAAGTTTAACAGCAATTATTTAAAATAGTGTTAAGCGGGTGTAATATTAATTTTTGGTGACCGGGTTTTAAATTTCGGATTTAAACTAAATTAAAGTTTATTTGAAATATTTAATTTCCTTATTTTCAATTCATTGCAATTTTTGGGTGTACCAAGGTGTACCAAGGTGTATCAACGTGTACATGGTACAGTACAGTAACAACACTTAACGGGTATAGGTTTATTGCTGCATTTGCTTACTTCACGGGGGGACTAATTTTTTATATGGAATTTAATCACTAAACGCGTTTATATTAATATAGTTTTACTCATTTTTTGGCAGAATAGCATTAAAAATTTATAACTTTTTTGTTATAAAGAATTTTTTCGGCGACTTTTTATTAAAAATTGCCATTTTAACCCTATGTTTATTGATAAGTAATCAATAATTAATTAAAAACTCCTTAATCCTTTAAAAACTATGTAAAAAGTATCTATTCGCAAAATAACAATCCTGACATGAGCACGCCTGACAGCCTGCAAAAATGTTTAATGACATTGTAGATTTACTACCAATAAACTTCAAATTAATTAAAACATAAATAATGAAACGAATCCTAACTATTAGTTTATGCCTCGCTGTATTCTTTACAGCCAAAGCGCAAGAATCAACAACGCATGTGCCCACTATTCTTGCTACAGGTGGAAATTTTTCCATCCCCTACATTAAATACGTAATTAAGTTAACCAAAAAAAAGAACCCCAAGATCTGCTTTATGGGATCGGCCGGGGGGGATAACATCGCCAAAATTATTGCCTGGTATGATTCATGCCGCACATTACCTTGCAGGCCCTATGTGCAGAAAGTATTTTTAAACTCCAGCCCGGATCAGGAAACATTTGACCAAAAGTTATTAGGCATGGATGCCATTATTATGGGCGGCGGCAATACCATGAATATGATAGCCATCTGGAAGGCTCAAGGTATTGATACCGTTTTAATGAAAGCCTACAAAAAAGGCATTGTACTGGCAGGCGGCAGCGCCGGCTCATTATGCTGGTTCCAGGGTGGCACTACCGATTCAAGGCCGATAAAACTGTCGCTTACTTCGGGTTTGGGTATTTTACCTTATAGCCATAGTCCGCACTGGAGACGTGAACAATTACGCAGGCCACTGTATCGTGATGCTATTTTAACGGGGAAGCTAAATGCAGGTTACGCGGTAGAAGATTTTGCAGCTATTTTGTTCGAGAACGGAAAGTATGTAAAATCAGTATCGCTGGATACCATGAACCACACCTATTTTCTTTCGGTAGTTAATGGTAAACTTAGCGAAAAGCTATTACCGGTAACCGAAATAATAAAGTAGTTTACGCACTCATTAGTCGACTTAAATTAAAATCATCATGAAAAAGATATTAGCTATATTATTATTGCTTGCTGTCGCGATTGCCGGTAAAGCACAGACCGCGCCTGTACGCACCATATTTGCATCGGGCGGCAATTATGGTAAGCCGTTTATTAAATATGTAATGGCGCTTACAAAAAAGAAGAACCCAAGAATATGTTTTATGCCAACACCAAGCGGCGATAGCGAGGCCGCTATTGCTACCTGGTACCAAAACTGCGAGGACCTGGACATGCAGCCATTTATACAGCCACTGTACGTAAGCTCATACCGTCAGTTAAAAAGTTTTGAAGAGGTGCTGTTAAGCATGGATGCCATTATTGTTGGCGGTGGCAGCACACTTAACGCCATAGCCGAGTGGAAAGCACAAGGCATTGATACCATATTAAGGAAAGCCTATAATAAAGGTATTGTTTTAGGTGGCGGCAGCGCCGGCTCACTATGCTGGTTCCAGGGTGGTACTACCGATTCAAGGCCACAAGCGCTTTCTATTTGTATGGGCTTAGGATTTTTACCTTATAGCAACTGCCCGCACTGGTTAAAAGAACAGGCACGCAGGCCGCTTTATACTAACGCCTTATTAACAGGAAAACTAAATGGAGGTTATGCCTGCGACGATGCGGCCGCACTGTTGTTCGAAAACGAGAAGTATGTAAAGTCTGTAGCTATTGATAAAAGCTTTAAGACTTATTTTATTTCGGTTGAAAAAGGTAAAATAGTTGAAAAGTATTTGCCGGTTACTGAAATCATAAACTAATAATTTCAGTTAATATAGATTGAAAAGTGGTGCGGGCTATCCGCACCACTTTTTTAATTTAGTACATCCCTCTTTGTCATTACAAACCCTTCTCTATCGCCTTATAAACTACATCCTGTATGCGTGGCCTGATACTCAGGCTGGATAATTTGCTGCTTGCTTTAGGATAGGTGCGGTTTGATAAAAACACATACACCAAATTATATTTAGGATCAACCCAAACGCATGTACCGGTATAGCCGGTGTGCCCGTAACTATCAGGCGATGCCAGCTCTGATGGGTAATGGCGGTCGGTTAGCGGGTCCCATCTGTCAAATCCTAAACCCCTGCGGCTTACAGGCGATTGCCTGGCGGTAAACAGGTTAACTGTTTCGGGTTTAAAATATTGATCGCCGCCATAGATGCCTTTGTTTAATAGCATTTGGTATAGTATAGCCACATCATTAGCGCTGGCAAATAAACCGGCATGCCCAGCAACCCCGCCCATTAACGCCGCGGTAGGGTCATTTACATAACCATCCAGTACAGAATGCCGGTAAACCTGGTCATTCTCTGATGGCACTATTTGATCAGGCTTAAAGTGGTAAAGAGGTAAAAAACCCGCGGTTTGCATACTTAACCGGTTATAAAATTGCTGCTGTACATAAACATTAAGCGGTGTTGCGGTAATGGTTTCTAAAATTTGCTGCATAAAGCACATGCTAATATCACTATATACATATTGGCCCCTCGTTTTAAGCGGCGAGTTTAGCATGGCGGGCAGCATTATATCTTTGTAATAATCTTTCCTTAAATAATAGCCATTGTTAACTTTAACCGGATAGGCTGCCGATGAATCAGGACTATGATCTATAGGTCTTATTTTTTCGAAAGTTGGTATATCGGGTATCAATCCTGCCTGGTGGGTTAATAGCTCGCGCACCTGTATATCGCTTTTATTGGTATTATGCGCAAGTGGCAGGTAAAAACCCATGGTAGAATCAATGTTAAGTTTGCCTTCATCTTTAAGCTGCATGGCCGTTATGGTGGTAGCTGTTATTTTGGTCATAGACGCTATGTCGAAAATGTCGGTTATTTTATCCGGCATATCGGGTTCATAGGTATGAAAGCCATAAGCTTTATTAAATATCACCGTGCCGTCTTTAGCTACCAAAACCACGCAGCCGGGCGTTGCATGGGCCAGCATAGCTTCGCGGGCTATCTTATCAATATCCTGCAGGTTATTTGAATTGATGCCAACAGCTTCGGGCACAGAATATTCCAGGCGGGTTTTTTCTGTTAAAAAGCCCATCCCAAATCTATATTTCTGGGTAATGGTACCGGTTAGTTTTTGGGTGATGGCCACCCCGCCAAATATGGCCTGCGCACAAAAATAAGCGGCAACCGGCGATGTGCGTTCTGCATATAATATAGGTGCGGTAACATCATTTAATTTGGCTAACGAAGATCCTTTGCCAAAATAGGCTATCACCACATTTTTTATTTGCTGATTATCGGTAATAAATTTGACGATCTGCGGGCTGTTCAGGTCTGCTTCGTTTAGCTGGACAATAAGGGTGTTATACAGTTTCAGATCGGCCGATAGCTTATCAATATTTTCTCCTCCTGTATAATCAGCTATTTTAAATGATTGCACTTTGGTATATTTATTCAATAAACTATCAAATCCGGTAGCGAATGCATTGGAGAAATGGATACTGGCAATTTTTAAATTACCAATGTTTCTTAATGGGATAAGATAATTGCCATTATTTAATAACACTGTCGATCTCTCAACCAATTTTTCTTCTTTAACATAAGCCAGACCGGCATATTGTGCGCATGCAGAATTTAATAAAGTAAATACTAACAGTATCAGCAGAAAGCAGTTATACTTATTTTCTCTCATATACCTTCTCTCCGTTTATATAGGTTTTTAAAACATTAACTTTTGGCAAACCTCTTGCACCTGTTTTCATGAGGTCCTGGTCCATTATTACAAAATCAGCATATTTACCCGCCTCAATACTGCCCTTTTCTTTTTCCTCAAAATTGGCTTTGGCTGCCCATATGGTCATGCCTTTTAACGCTTCTACCCTGTTAAGTGCATTTTCCATTTGGAAGCCGGCTGCGGGGAATCCTTTCAGGTCCTTGCGTACTACGGCCGCATAAAAAGTATAAACGGGACTAATGTTTTCTACCGGGAAATCGGTACCCAAAGGTATCCACCCATTTTGCTGTAATAATTGTTTATAGGCATAGGCCGATTTTAAACGTTTTGCACCTAACCGCTGCCCGGCCCAATACATGTCAGATGTGGCATGGGTGGGTTGTACTGATGGTATAATGCTGTACTTGCCAAACATGCTCATATCCTGTGGCGATACCACCTGCGAATGCTCAATGCGCCAGCGGCGATCATTCTTTCCTTTTAATACCCCCGCGTATATTTTAAGCATCACCCGGTTAGCCGAGTCGCCAATGGCGTGGGTGCACATTTGGAAACCTTTGTCGGCCAGTTTTTTTGCCACTTCTTCAAAATGTTTTTGACTGCTTAACAAAAAGCCCTTCCAGTTTTTTTGGTCCGCATAGGGCCGTAACAGGCAAGCCCCTCTTGAGCCCAATGCCCCATCGGCATAAATCTTAAACGCGCGCACATCTAAACCGGGTGTTTTAAAAACACCGCGTTTAAACAGGAAGTCATAATTTTCCTCTCTGTCTGCCAGCATTACATACATCCTCATTTTTAAAGAACCTTTGTGTTGTAGTTCGGCAATAGTATTTACCATGGTATAAGGTAAGCCACAATCATCAATTGTAGTTAAACCAACGGCAAAGCAATTACGTTGTGCGCTTAAAAATGCGTTTTGTATCAATTGGTCGGTTGGATCGGGGATTTTACTGGTAACAATGCCTACCGCGTTATCAACCAATACACCTGTGAGTTTTCCATTTGTGGTTTCAATTTCGCCTCCCGCAATAGTTTGCCCGGGTTTGATGCCTGCAACATTTAAAGCGGCCTGGTTGGCAATAACCGCATGGCCATCAACCCGGTTTAATATCACCGGCCGCACCGGAAACAATACATCCAGCTTGGCCTTATCTGGAAATTTCTTGCCGGGCCATAAGTTTTGATCCCACCCATTGCCTATTATCCAGCCATCGGGGTTACGTTCGGCATATGCTTTTACGGTATCAACAACTTCGTCCCAATTTTTAATACCTTTTAAATTAATCTGCTGCAGGCCCATGCCATACGCATAAAAATGGGCATGGGCATCAATAAAGCCGGGGTATATAGCTTTGCCATGCGCGTCAATAACTTCACGGGCCATGTATTTCTCTTCCAGTTTATCACCATTGCCAACGGCTATAATTTTTCCGCCTTGTACAACAAATGCATCGGCTATACTAAAAGTGCTGTCGACGGTATACACCATTGCATTTTTAATTAAAAGGTCGGCATTAAACTCTTTTTGTTTACAGGCTGCTAAAAAAAGCAGCAGGATGGGCCATAATTTTTTCATACAGGTAGTGTGTTGTTGTAAATATATTACACTTAAAACTATATACAACTATCAAATCATAAAGTTATGTGGATGAATAATTAATTTAATAGCCTCATCCTTAAAAAAGCGATTGTATCAAAATTGATATTACAAAAATCAGAACAGAATTATATTTTGTGGACTCAGCTCTCCACGTTACTTTGTGACTTCTTTGCGCACTTAGTGGTAAAACTTAACCGTAATGGCCGCAAAGGAGACACAAAGATCACAAAGGCCAATTATTATTTTGTTAATATTAACTGTTAATGACTTTTGATATGGCTTCTTTAAAAATCCTGTGCCACCTGTTCTGCATCGAAACTCTCTGCTTTGGAGAGGTTGGACGGGGCAAAAAAACAGAAAAAGTTATGCCCGCAAATAATTAATTTAGCACCGAAAACGAAATTGAAGGGAAATTTTTTACATGTCAGATATAATTCAGCTTTTACCGGACTCCGTTGCTAACCAGATCGCTGCCGGCGAGGTGGTACAACGACCAGCATCGGCAGTAAAAGAACTGATAGAGAATGCTATTGATGCCGGGGCCGATAAAATTCAGCTGATTGTAAAAGATGCGGGTAAATCATTAATACAGGTTATTGATAATGGCTGCGGCATGAGCGGCACTGATGCGCGTATGAGCTTTGAGCGCCATGCCACATCAAAAATTAAACGGGCCGAGGATCTTTTTGCCATCCGTACCATGGGGTTCAGAGGCGAGGCCATGGCCTCTATAGCTGCAATTGCGCAGGTGGAGCTGAAAACCCGCCGTCATGAGGATGAGTTGGGAACACAAATTTTCATTGAAGCATCAGAAGTATTAAAACAGGAGGCTTGCTCTGCCAATGCCGGAACATCCATATCAGTTAAAAACTTATTTTACAATATACCCGCGCGCCGTAACTTTTTAAAAAGCAACCCGG
The DNA here is from genome assembly GCF_028288205.1 of Mucilaginibacter sp. GTDB lineage: Bacteria > Bacteroidota > Bacteroidia > Sphingobacteriales > Sphingobacteriaceae > Mucilaginibacter. Next base: position 34,224 of record NZ_JAQBOD010000018.1, on the reverse strand, counting down.
TAGAAATGCGCCATATTATTGACGAGTTTCAGCGGGTATCATTAGCGCACCCCGAAGTGTTTTTTACGTTGCATCATGATGGGCAGGAGGTTTATCATTTACCGGCAACAACATTAAAACAGCGCATTATACATTTATTTGGTAATAATTATAACCAGCGCCTGGTGCCGGTTGAAGAGGATACCACCATTATTAACCTGCGTGGCTTTGTTGGCAAGCCAGAGTTTGCACGCAGAACACGCGGCGAGCAATTCTTTTTTGTAAACAATCGTTTTATTAGGGACGCTTATTTAAATCATGCGGTATTAACTGCTTTTGAGGAGCTGCTGCCTGATGATACCTTCCCTTTGTATGTATTGTTTATCGATATTGATCCATCAAAAATTGATATCAACGTACACCCCACCAAAACCGAAATAAAATATCAGGACGAAAAGGCCATTTATGCCATTATCCGTTCGGCGGTTAAACGTTCATTGGGCAGGTATAACATTACCCCAAGTTTAGACTTTGACCAGGAGAATAGCATTGAGCATTTAATAACGCCAACACCTTTTGACCAGATAGTTGCGCCGGTTATTGCATTCAACCCGGATTTTAATCCGTTTGCAGATAAGAAAACAGACCGTGAAATTCCTTTTTTGCGGGATAGCGGCGGCAGCCGTAGTAATCCTATCCCAAAAAATTGGGATACGTTGTACGAGATCAGCAAAAAAGATACTATTACACAACAGGAGATACATGCGGAAGAAACTTTAGCGGTTAATGAGCAGGAGATTGCCAAATCAAGCGATAGGCAATTTTTCCAGGTACATAACCGGTTTATCATGTCGCAAATTAAATCGGGTTTTATGCTGATAAGCCAGCAAGCGGCACACGAGCGTATTTTGTATGAGCGATTTTTACAACAATTGCAAAATCATTCGGGCGTTAGTCAGCAAAGTTTGTTTCCGCAATCGCTTACACTAAACAGCAGTGATTTTGAGTTATTAAAAGAATTACTACCTGATATACGCGCGCTGGGTTTTGATATACGTGAGTTTGGTAAAAATACCGTGGTTGTTGAGGGCATACCTGCCGACCTAAACAATGTAGGCGAACACGAGTTGTTAGAGCATTTGCTGGAAGGCTTTAAAAATAACCTGGCCATATTGAAATTAGACAAACGCGATAACCTGGCACGGTCGTTAGCACGTAACGCGGCTATTAAAGCAGGTACTAAATTATCATCAGAAGAAATGAACTTATTAACCGACCAGCTTTTTGCATGCCAAATGCCAAATTTGGCGTTAAATGGCAAGCCTGTAATTACTACCTTTACATTAAATGAATTATTAGAACGGTTTGAAAAATAACCGGGTAAATTGAACTATATTAAACACCCATGCAGTCTCCTTTAGCTAATATCCCGCCGGTTGCAAAAAACCTGCTTATTATTAATATTCTATGTTTTATACCATCGCTATATTACAGTCATGGTTTTGCCGGTAATAGCGACCCGGTGGCCGAATATTTTGGAGTGTATTATTTTAATTCGCCGTCCTTTAAGCCATTTCAATTAATTACTTACATGTTTTTACATGGCGGGTGGGCGCATATCATTTTTAATATGTTCGCGTTATATTCTTTCGGAACGGTTGTAGAATATATAATGGGCTCTAAGCGTTTTCTGGCATTTTATTTTATTTGCGGTTTAGGCGCTATTATATTACAAATGATGGTACAGGCATTTGAGGTACATGCTATAACCGGCCATTTAAGCATTCAATCGCCCGAACTGGAATCATCCTATTTAATTTATGGCGAACATGCCCAGAAGCTATATGATATTTATCATGGTAACATGGTAGGTGCATCCGGTGCTATATTTGGCTTGCTGATTGCGTTTGGTATGATATACCCTAATGCCGAATTAATGATCATGTTTATACCGGTACCTGTTAAAGCAAAATACATTATCCCTGTATATATTTTAATTGAATTGGGATTGGGTATTGGCCAGTTTGGTGGCGATAACGTGGCTCATTTTGCGCATTTAGGCGGTGCCATATTAGGTTTTATATTAGTAAAGGCCTGGCGTTTGCAAGGGCCGAAAGATTTTCAATTCTAAGCGGTTTTATAAATTAATTTTATGACGTTCTGGCAAAATATACATTATAAAACATTTCAATCCGGCAGTAAGTTAAACTTGCTTATTGGCATTAATGTTATAGTTTTTTTGGCTATCGGCATTACCTCTGTGCTTGAACAATTAATGCTGCGCACTACTATTATAGCATCTTATAGCTATGAGTACCTGGCGCTGCCATCCTATTTGCCCAAACTGCTTACCCGTTTCTGGACACCGCTTACTTATATGTTCATGCATGCGGGTATATTTCATATCCTTTTTAATATGCTTTGGCTTTATTGGATGGGTGGAATATTTGAGGAGTTTTTAGGTAAAAAGCGTACATTAGGTTTATATTTATTAGGTGGATTAGCAGGGGCTGCATTATATATTGCCAGCTACAATATTTTCCCGGCGTTTACACAAAGCGGCGCAGTGCTTACAAGCTCTGCAATTGGGGCATCAGCCAGCGTTACGGCTATAATTGTTGGCGCCGCTACTATAGCGCCCAATTATACCATATCATTAATGTTTATTGGCCCCATAAGGTTAAAATGGCTGGTTATATTTTATATAGTAATTGATTTTTTAGGAATAACGGGCCCAAATGCCGGTGGCGAAATAGCCCATATTGGCGGTGCGTTATTTGGTTTTATATACGTTAAGCAGTTACAAAAAGGCCGCGATATGGTAGGGTTTATAGCCAGGTTGTTTAAATCAAGATCGAAGCTGAAAGTAGCATCAACCAACAGGGACAGAAGCGCTACAAACGAGCCGCGACAAGATGAGGTTGATCAAATATTGGATAAAATTTCAAAGACGGGATACGATAACCTGAGCAAGCAGGAAAAAGACATATTATTTCGCGCCAGCAAAAAATGAAGGCAATAAAAAAACTACCATTTATTGATAAGCTGTTTTTATGGATAAATTGTGGTTTATGTTTAGCATTGCTTATTAGCTACCTTGCCCCGGTAACTGATCCTAAACAATTCTGGCTCATCGCTTTTTTTGGATTGGCCTATCCGCCATTATTACTAACCAATGTGCTCATGATAGTGTATTGGTTATTTCGCAGGCCCTTGTTCGGTCTGCTGTCTGTGTTGGTAATACTTTGCGGCATTAATGTATTAAAGAATAATATAGGTTTCCATATCGGCAATAATAATAATATTTCTCCCGATGGTAACAATATCCGTTTGATGACCTATAACGTGCATAATTTTAAAAAATACAGTTCCACAAAAGATATATCTACCAAACACGAAATACTGGAGATCATTTCTGCAAACAACCCGGATATTATTGGGATACAAGAGTTTTATACACGCAACCGCGGAGAGTATGACATGGCCGATTCTGTAAAAAAGATAATGGGTGCCAGTAACTATTATTTTGCAGAGTTGCATGGCAACGCGGATGAGCATATGGGTATGGCCATATTTTCAAGGCTTGCTATTGTAGGGAAGGGATTTATTCAATTATCTGACGAAAAAAACAATGATAACCAGTGTGTTTTTATTGATATAAAAAAGAATGGCCACCCTTTCAGGATATATAGCGTTCATCTGCAATCTATACAATTTGGTCCTAAAGATTACCGGTATCTGGATACCATATCAAAAAGCGGCAAACCCGATATAACATCAACAATGCGTTTAGGCGGCAAATTAAAACGCGCTTTTTTAAAGCGCAGCGAGCAGGTAGCAAAAATAAGGGAGCATGCACAACAATGCCCTTATCCTTATATCATATCCGGCGATTTTAATGATACACCATCATCATACGCGGTTAACCAGATGGCTAAAGGGTTAAAAAATGCCTTTCGCGAAAAGGGTTTTGGCCTGGGTCGTACCTATAATGGCGATTTCCCTAATTACCAGATAGATTATATTATGGTGGCCCCGCAATTTGATGTGGCAAGCTATACCATCACCGAAAAAAAACTATCAGACCATTACCCGGTTTGCGCAGATTTAATATTAAAGTAAGTGAGTAGTTGATTGTGTTACCGGTTGGATTAAGTTGAATGATTGTAAAAATCATTCATTCATATAATCAACTCGATCCAACCGCTCAACTAAAAATGAAAAATCGTAAGTTTGCCACCATGAAACAAAATTTATTTGTTTACAATACTTTAGCACGAAAAAAGGAAGAATTTAAACCGCTTAACGCGCCTCATGTAGGCATGTATGTATGCGGCCCTACCGTTTATAGTGATGTTCACCTGGGCAATTGCCGCACCTATATTTCGTTCGATTTAATGTTTCGTTACCTTAACCATATTGGTTACAAGGTGCGTTATGTACGCAATATTACCGATGCGGGGCACTTAGAAGGTGATGGCGGCGATATGGGCGAAGATAAAATATCAAAAAAAGCCAAAATAGCCCAGCTGGAGCCAATGGAAATTGTACAGCAATATACCGTTGGTTTTCATGGTGTGCTGCAAATATTTAACACGCTGCCGCCAAGCATTGAGCCAACAGCTACCGGGCATATTGTTGAGCAGATAGAACTGATAAAAATAATACTCGAAAACGGGTATGCTTATGAGGTGGATGGCTCGGTTTATTTTGATGTTGAAAAATATAACAGGACCCAGGATTATGGGATTCTAAATGGCCGTAAACTGGAAGACCTATTAATTAACACCCGCACCTTAGGTGGCCAGGGTGATAAACACGGGCCGCTTGATTTTGCGTTGTGGATAAAAGCCAAGCCCGAACATTTAATGAAGTGGCCATCGCCATGGAGCGTTGGGTTCCCGGGGTGGCATTTGGAATGTTCGGCTATGAGCCATAAATATTTGGGCGAGCAATTTGATATTCATGGTGGTGGTATAGACTTAATGCCTACCCATCATACTAATGAGATAGCGCAAAACGTGGCTTGCTGCGGTAAAAACCCGGCTACCTACTGGATACATACCAATATGCTTACGGTAAACGGGCAAAAAATGTCAAAATCATTAGGTAATAGTTTTTTACCGCATGAACTTTTTACCGGTCAGCATTCTATATTAGACAGAGGGTACAGCCCCATGACCGTAAAGTTTTTCATGCTGCAGGCGCACTATCGTAGTACGTTAGACTTTGGCAATGAGGCCATGGAAGCATCAGAAAAAGGATTTAAGCGCTTAATGAATGCGGTTACATTGCTGGATACCTTAAAGGTATCCGCCAGTACAGATGTAGAGATAGCGCCTTTACAACAACGCTGCTATGATGCCATGAATGATGATTTTAACAGCCCGGTTTTAATTGCCGAATTATTTGAAGCTTCGCGAATTATTAATTCTGTGCATGATGGTAAAATGAAAATAGATGCGGCCAACCTGCAACTTATAAAAAACACGATGAACATTTTTGCGTTTGATATTTTAGGATTAAAGAATGAACAAGCCGCGAATGACGATCTGCCTAAAATATTGAACCTGATTGTTACCTTACGTAACGAAGCTAAAGGCAACCATGATTATGCTACATCAGATAAAATAAGGGATGGTTTACAAAAAATAGGCTTTCAATTAAAAGATAGTAAAGAAGGCACTAACTGGAGTAAAATTTAATTCATTAAATAACGTTAATCAAATTATAAGCAGATACAACCGGGTTCATGCCCGGTTTAATTAAAAATCAATCGACCTAAAAATCCATTACAAATGAAAAAAAAATTACTGGTTGTTATTAGCTTTATTAGTTATGCAGCAATAGCTGTAGCGCAGGGCCCTGCCCAGGTTAGTAAAGTTGTTGAGGCCGAAGATAGTTTTAATAAATTAGTTGCCCGTAAAGGCATAAAAGATGGGTTTTTAGCTGTAGCCGATCCGGAAGGCATTGTATTTAAACCAAGGCCCATCAAGATCACCGATTTTTATGGCAATATTGAAAAACAACCCGGTACCTTACAATGGCAGCCTAAATTTGCCCGTATATCTTTTAATGGCGATCTGGCTTTTACAGCCGGCCCTTATATTTATCAAAATGGTAAAACCGATGATGATAAGGTGTATGGTGATTATGTTTCTATATGGCGTGCAGATGCTGAAAACAAACTTAAATTATTAATTGATCTGGGCATACAGCATCCCGAAGCTGAACAAGAAACACCTGTAGATTTTAAAGAGCCCGATGCTACAAAAAAAGTAACACTAAATAAAGACCCATTTGGCGGTAAAAATATCATATTGCTTACCGATAAGTATTTTAATAATTCTTTACCCATATCTACATTAGCTGCATATAAAGAATACTTAAGTCCTGAAGGGCGCTATTATTTCCCCGGATTTGAACCAATGACCGGTACAGATAAAATACTGAAGTTTTTGAGCAATGAGGCTATCACTATAACTGCCGAAACAATTAGCGCCGGCCGTTCAACAAGTAATGATCTGGCTTATAGTTATGGCCGGGCACGCATTAAAAAAGGCAATATTGTAAGCGATTACAATTACGCGCGAATTTGGGAAGTGGATAATGCCAGCCACAAATGGAATATTTTGCTGGAAGTGTTTTCGGCGATAGAAAAGTAGGCTTAAAAGATTAGAGATCAGTTATTATTAGGATTTGCATAATACAAAAGGCTAACTGTTCGGTTAGCCTTTTGTATTTTTCGACAGACAGTCAACTAATCTTTAATCTCTAATAACCAATCTTTAACACTAAAACAACTGCTCAATTATATCATCTGTTGACAGGCCCTCGGCTTCTGCATGATAGCTACGCACAATACGATGACTCAATATAGGTTTTGCTACAGCTTTTACATCTTCAATATCCGGTGAGTATTTGCCGTTAATAACAGCGTGGCATTTAGCACCCAATATTAAAAACTGCGATGCGCGCGGCCCCGCGCCCCAGTTTAATAAACGTTTAACTTGTGGTGCGGCAAATTCGCCATCGGGACGTGTTTTTGCTACCAGCTTAACAGCATACTCCAATACATTATCAGTAACCGGTATATTGCGTACCAATTGTTGAAAGTAAATGATCTGCTCGGCATTTAATATTTTCTTAACAGAAGATTGCAGGGTACTGGTGGTGTTTTTAACTATCTGCAGCTCTTCTTTAAAGGATGGATAGTTTAAAGATATCTTAAACATAAAACGATCAAGCTGGGCCTCGGGCAACGGGTAGGTGCCTTCCTGCTCAATAGGGTTCTGGGTAGCTAAAACAAAAAATGGTTGCGAAAGCTTATGCGTAACACCCGCTGCGGTAACCGCTTTTTCCTGCATAGCCTCTAAAAGCGCTGCCTGTGTTTTAGGTGGGGTGCGGTTTATCTCGTCGGCTAAAATTATATTTGAAAAAACCGGACCCGGAATAAATTTAAAGTTCCTGTCTTCGCCCAAAATTTCAGACCCTATAATGTCTGACGGCATCAGGTCGGGCGTAAATTGTATACGGTTAAAATTAAGATGGAGCACCTCTGATACGGTTTGTACCAATAACGTTTTTGCCAGGCCGGGCACACCCACTAACAGGCAATGCCCATTGCTAAAAATGGATATCAGCACAAACTTTACAACTTCATCCTGCCCGACAATTACATTACTTATTTCTGAGCGTATCTGCTCATAAGCGTGTTTTAAAGCATCTGCTGCTTCTACATCGGACGTGTGTTGCATAGTTTTAAGGATTAACCTGGGCGGCTGTTGTTGTTGGTGTTGACCAATCTTTTAATACCGGGCATGCCTGGTATTGCGGATCAAGCTTAATATAGGTTTCTTTTCTTTTCTTAGCAAACCACTGGCTAACGGTACGGCTAATTTTAGCATCGTTTGCCATCAGTTTTATTTTGGGAAGATCCTGTGCCAAATTAGCTTTATGTGCATCTGTTACAGATTTTAAATAAAATATGCGGTAGCTTTTTTTGCCTCTTTCATCTGTATACAATACTGGTTTTGATATTCCGCCAACTTTCATGGTATCAACCACTAATGCAATTTGCGGGTCAAGCTTGTCAGTAGGGATATAACTGGTCCGTACTTCAACGTTTTCAGGATTTAATATCATCCCGCCATTAAATTTGGTTTCCTTATTATCCGAATAAACAGAGGCCGCAGCCGAAAAGAAATCAGCTTTGCGATTTTTATTTAATAAATTATAAACAGTATCAGCTTTCCCTTTAGCCCTTGTAAGGCTTTCTGGGGTAATTGGCGGTGTAATTAAAATATGGCGCACATGTACCTGCTCGCCGCGGCGCTCAATTACCTGTAAAAAGAAGAAGCCATAATCGGGCGATTCAAATACCGGCGAATATTCACCCGCTTTTAGTTTGAATGCCCAGGCAGTAAATTCCTTAACAAAGGTATTGCGATCTGCAAAACCTACATCACCACCCTGTGGTGCCGAACCCGGATCTTGCGAATAGGCGGTTGCCAGCGTAGCAAAGTCTTCGCCCTTTTTTATCCTGTTTAACAGATCCTGCGATTTTTGCCGATAATATTCCTTTTCCTCTTTAGTAAGCTTGGGTTCAACAACAATCTCGGCAACCTCAACCTCTTTATTAAATGTTGGCAGGCTGTCTTTAGACATTTTATTAAAATAATCCTTAACATCCTGCGGAGTAGTATTCAATTTCTCTGTAATATGCTGGCGCATTCTTTCTGCAACCAACATTTCTTTTACATCAGGTCGTATTTCGTCTTTATATTGTATGACAGATCGTCCTAAAAATGTCTCCAACTTATCCTGCCCGCCGGCTTGTTGCATCATTCTGCGCATCCTGCGGTCAACTTCGCCGTCAATCTCGTCCTCTTTTACATCAATACTATCTATAATAGCTTGCTGAACCAACAGTTTTTGTGTGATAAGATTTTGTGCCAGAAAGCATTTGTCCGTATGTGCGCCCTGCATGGTATATTGCGCGTTTAACAGCTCAATATCTGATTGTAATATTACGTTAGCGCCTACAACCGCTACAATTTTGTCTAAAGTGATCTTCTGCGCACTGGCTACAGATGCGAATAAAATTATGCTTAAAACTACTATCCCAAACTTTCTCATGTATGTTACTTAAATATGCTACGGGTCGGTACCCATAAAAACGTCCGAATTTCGGTAAAATTTATTAATTATAACTGCATAATTCTGGTCTTTTAATACAGCAGATTTATAATTATGCGAATATGCCAATAAAGCTTCAAACACTTTAACTATTTTTGGTTAAAATTTGTTAAAGTGAGAACAGAGAACCCAACGGCATTACGATTTATTTTACAGGATGATATTTATCTGTTAGCACATGATAAAACTGCTGCCGATAAACTACCCGCTGAGCCTATTGCAAAAACACTCGCTGAACCTGCTGCAGAAATACATACAGAACCCGTTGCAGAGAAAACTCCAGAACCTATTGTAGAAACGCCTCCGGTTAAACTTAATTATTTAGGCGAGCATAAAAAAGGTTTCCTTGTACTTGTTCATTATACGGAGCATGAGTTTATTGCCGATGCCCATTTAACCGCGTTAGAAAGTATACTTAAACGCAAAGAGTATGCTATTGATGATGTAGCCATATTGAACATGGCCAAAGCGGCCATTACAGATATAGATAGCCTGTTAACTTATTTTAATCCCCAAAAACTTTTAGTGTTGGGCAAAAGCGCGTTACCAGGAAGAATAGAGGCGCTTACCCTCAATCAGCCAAAACAAATAAGTAATGTTACAGCGCTGTATAGCTTTAGTTTTGATGATATGATGAGCAGCACCGAAAATAAAAAGACTTTTTGGGACCAAATGAAAACTCTGTGAGGTATGTACCAATTAGTATTTGCAACAAATAATGCTCATAAACTGGAAGAAGTTGCCGCTAAAATTGAAGGGCGCATACAATTACTAAGCCTTAATGACATTAATTGCCATGATGATATTGCCGAAACCGGCACAACGTTCAGGGAGAACGCATCTATTAAAAGCCATTACATTTATAATAAATACCGGATTAATTGCTTTGGCGATGATAGCGGGTTAGAGATAGACGCCTTAAATGGCGAACCCGGTGTTTATTCGGCACATTACGCGGGCGAGCATGGCAATCATGCTGCCAACATGGCTAAGGTACTGGAAAAACTAAGTTCTGAAATTAATCGTACGGCCCGTTTTCGCACGGTGATATCCCTGGTATGGGACGGTGAGGAGCATTTTTTTGAAGGCACGGTTGAAGGTACTATTCGCCATGAATTAAGCGGAACAGCAGGCTTTGGCTACGACCCCATATTTCAGCCGGATGGATATAACATTACCTTTGCCGAAATGACCCTGGCCGAAAAGAACCAGATCAGCCACCGGGCAATTGCTGTAGAAAAATTGATTGAGTTTTTGAAGAAAGTTTAATACTGGTTGTCATCTTCGATTCGCCGGATAGCGGATAGAAATCTTATACGATTTAATTATCACCTGTTGCTTGTACAAGATTTCTCCTCGTACCTCGTCGAAATTGACATGAAGAATATTATGGCTTTATAGGGACGATTTTCTTTATCGCTGTATCCCTAACAATTTTTTTTGCCGCTGTATCCTTAACAATACTATCCCTGCCCATTTTTAAAACAGGCGGTTTAGTAATTGTTGAATCGCTCTTCAATTTACCGTCGACGGGTTTTTTAACTTCCGGTTTACCGGTGGGTTTGGCTGTCGGTACTGTTGCCTTAACCGGCTTTTTATAGGCAGATAATATAGCTTCTTTAGATACAGGCCTTTCTTTAGGCTTCCATATAAAGCCTTTTAATACTTTATCATCATCTTTTATTTTGGCAATAGCATTCGCTTTAGCCTCATAATTTGCATAAAAATCAAGATTCTTTATGTTCCCATTTTTAAAGGTCGCATATATTCCGCCACTTACCGTTCTATTCATATCGGTAACCTTATTAGTAACCGAATCGCGCTTAAAAAATATAGTTTCGGCGTTGCCGCTAATACGTATATTGTTTAATTTATTGTCTTTAAAAATACCGTGCATTGTGCGGCCACCCGCCTGGTTAAAATGCAGAGAATCATTTTTTTCAATATTTACAATAAAAGCCGAAGGGTACATGTCCATGTTATCCAGCTTTTTATTTTTCATTTGCAGATTGATGGTATCCCCTGATAGTTGCGAGCCCTGCGTCCATATCATCGGGTTTACGTAACAGCGTATGGTAGAGTCGCTGCTGCTATAAAACATAGAATCGGCTTTAGCCTGCAGGTCTGTTTTAAATAACTTAGCATGATGATGACCATTCACTATCCTGATCCTCGCCGTATCACTTAAAGCTTTTGGCGCAAGCAAAGCAAGCGAATCTGTCTTCCGCTTATCTTTAAGTGAGTCCTGCGCTGTCTTTTTGGGCACAACCTTTACAACAGTTTTTGGCGGCGCTTTAGCTGCCGGGGCAACTGGTTTATTAAACGGCGACCCCGGCCTATTAAAATAATCAGGATGCAAGAAACTGGTTGTATCCCTTGTCCAATGCTTTGGCGCATCAAGGGCTAAAAATTTAGGCGATTTTTTATAAACGATAGACGGTGCCTTTTTAATCACTTTAATAGAAGTATCGCGATGACTTGCCTGGTATTGGCTTTCTTTTAATGCTTTAAATGCCTTAAAAGTTATAACCTGGGTCTCTAAAGTATCGGCCACAAAAAACAGCGAGTCATACTTAACATTGCCCGGTTTTTTAGTTAACGATTTTATGCTGTCTGTAAGTTTGTTTATGCTTTGTTTGGCAGAGGGTACTTTAGCGTTTGCCTGTGCGGTAATTTTCTTTGTAACAGAATCTGTTATTCCCTGTAAGGTAAGTTTTTTGTTAACAACAGCATTCTTATTAACGTTTGCCGGAAGTTTTTTTGTTATAGAATCAGTTATGCCTTTTAAAGTTAATTTTTTGTCGGGTATATGCGCTTTATCCGCAATTACCGTTTTCTGATTTTTAAATAAAGAATCGGCAGTTAATTTTTTATCGTTGGTTTTAACCGCTGTAGTATCCTCAGTAACAAATATCATATATGGGTTTTGGGTCATAACCAGCCGTTCATCGGCCTTATAATATTCGCCCAGGTCGCCTTTAATGGTCATTTTTTGCTCTTTATCATCAAACGTAACATGCCTGGTAGCGCGGCCATAGCCTTTTAGCCTGTCGTAAAATAAGCTATCACCTTTTAAGGATTTAGTTCCCTGTGTATATAAATTATTTTTTCCAAAAAGGGCCTGTTCTGTAATGGTGTTATAGGTGCCATTTTCGGTATATAAATTATCTTTATCCTTACCAAGTATATTGGTTGGCCCATAAAAATAAGCTATCCTGCTGCCTGAGTTATAGCGCAGGGTATCTGTTTTTATAACCGCGTCGGGCGTGGTACATACTACATTGTACCTAAAGTATTCATCACGTGTAAAGGCAAAATAATAACCGTTTTTACTGGTAAGCGTATTATCCTTGTTTACCAGCTTGCCACCACCTGTATAAGTACCAATACGGGTGGCTGTGTTATAGGTAAAATAGTTAGTAGTTAAAATGGCATCCTTGTCTATCATTTTAACATGGTCTGTTAAAATAGCAACTTTGGTATTGCCATTATAATTGAGTTTATCCGAATATATATTTAAGGTATCGCCCTGATTTATATTTACATGGCCAAAAGCATCAACCATGTTTAGGTCGGGATAAAAATAGGCGCTGTCAGAACGCAGGGTTGAAAAATCCTGTTTAAATACCCCATTATGTACCTTCACCGTTTTTTTACCGTTAATTCCGGAAACAGATTCAAGGGAAGTTGAGCTGACCAGATTAACCTTTGATGATTTCTTCTGGCCAAAAACAGCTGCCGTCGCTAATAAAAACAAGAAGCTTAAAACATATTTATTCACTACTGCAAAATTAGTTTTTTGTTGGGGTTATTAAATTAATAATTTTGATGATGCTCCCGGTTAAAAAATTTACTGATTTTATTGAACAAAATAATTTGTTTGAGCGCGACTGCACCCTGTTGGCTGCTGTAAGCGGAGGCATGGATTCTGTGTTAATGGTTCACTTATTAAAATCATCCGGTTATAATTTTAGTATAGCTCATTGTAATTTTCAACTCCGCGGCGACGAGGCTAACGCCGACCAGGAGTTTTGCAAACAACTGGCTATTCAAAATGATGTACCGTTCCACACTATAAATTTCGATACCCGGCAATATGCCAACGATAACAAAATATCCATCCAAATGGCCGCGCGAGAGCTTAGATATCAGTGGTTTGAGCAAATTAAACAACAAAACAATTATACTGCTATCGCGCTTGCGCACCACCAAAACGATGCAATTGAAACTATATTGTTAAACCTTGTGCGTGGTACCGGCATAGCGGGCCTGCATGGAATTTTGCCTAAAAATGGATCGCTGGTACGGCCACTACTATTTTTAGGGCGCGACGAGATATATAATATTATAAAGGCAGAAGGAATAAAATATGTTGAAGATAGTTCTAATTCCTCGGTAAAATATGCCCGTAATAAATTAAGGCACGAGGTTATACCCAAATTAAAAGAGCTTAACCCGGCTTTGGAACACACGTTCGAGAATAACATGAAACACTTCAGGGATATGGAGACCTTATTGGAACTGCGTGTTGCCGAATTAAAAAAAGACCTGTTCGTTTATAAAGGTGACGAGTTACACATCAGCATTAAGGCTATAAAAGAATTAGTGCCGCAGCGACTATTATTATTTAAACTATTACAGGACTATGGATATAATGAGACTACGGTTGATAACTTAATATCTGCGTTAAACAAGCATTCCGGACGAACGTTTGAAGCTGCGGATCATACTTTAGTAATTGATAGGGTTACCATCATTAAAACAAAAAAAAATAGAGCAAGGCCGGAATCAATAAGTATTGCCGCTATAGATCATACAATAAATTACGGCTACTATAAGTTAACTTTATTACATGATGAAACGCCGCTTATTATTAAAGACAACTCGTTAGCGACATCAGTTGATGCAGAAAAATTGATCTATCCATTAAGCCTGCGTAGTTGGCAGCGCGGCGATAGCTTTTATCCTCTTGGCATGAAAACCCATAAAAAACTGAGTGATTTTTTCATCGGCCTTAAAATACCATTGCACGAAAAGAGTGAGATTCCGTTGCTGATAAATGGCAATGGCGATATCATCTGGGTAGGCGGCTACCGGCTTAATGATCGTTATAAAGTAACTAATAACACCAAAAAAGTAACTATATTCGAATTGTATAAAGTAAAATGAGCGAAAAAGTAGTTTTTACAGAAAACCAATACCTGGGCAGGGAATTTATACCAATTACCATACGTTTGGTATTAGCAATATTTTGCTTTGCCGTTTATGCTTTAACCGCTCCGGACGATAAAAATGGCGATCTGCTGGCTGTTGTGGGTTTTGCTATCCTTATAATTTCTATTATAATGGGATTTCTGCTGCATTTTCGTACCCAGGTAGAAAACAAAAGTATTTTGCTAAATGGTTTATGGACAACCCGCCTGGTTAAGATAGACCTTAACAGTATAGTAAAAGTTGAAAAAGCACCGTATAGCCGCTACCTGTTTAATAACCCGGTATATAACCTGCATAATAAGGGTACTATACGTTTTTTTGCCGCGGGTAAAGAAGCTATCCATCTTACAGACAGGGATGGGCTGGTGTACATTATTGGCTCGCAACACCCTAACGAATTGTTAAGAGCCATACAGGAAGAGATGAAGGATTAAGTTGGCACAAAGTAAAAATGGGCAATCTGCATAATGCAAACTGCCACTGAAAACTGAAGAGCTTACTTTTTCAATCCAATTTCTCTTAACCGCTCATCCAAATATTCGCCGGCAGTTATATCGGTATATTTTTTAGGATGCTCTGCATCAACGGTAGATGATAACGAAGTTAGATCCATGTTTGATACCGGGTGCAAAAAGAACGGTACCGAATAACGCGAATTCTTCATCAGCTCGCGCGGCGGGTTAACTACCCTGTGTGTGGTTGATTTAAGTTTGTTATTAGTTAAACGTTGTAGCATATCGCCTACGTTAACCACCAAATCCTCGCCATGCGCTTTAACCGGGAACCATTTTCCTTCGCGGGTTAGCAGCTCCAAACCATCGGCACTTGCACCAATAAGTAAGGTTATCAGGTTAATATCCTCATGCGCGCCGGCACGCACTGCATCAGCAGGTACAGAGTCCGGGTCCTCAATAGGGAAGTAATGTAACGTGCGCAATATGGAATTGCCATTATGCACCTTATCATCAAAATAATTTTCGTCAAGGCCCAGATACACTGCAATAGCGCGCAATAAATATACGCCCGCGCCTTCCAGCTTTTTGTAAACATCAAGTGTTGTAGTATTAAAAGCAGGTAGCTCTTTCACCACCAGGTTATCAGGGTAATCTGCTTTAAGCGCGGCATCATCAGTAACGGTTTGGCCTATTTGCCAAAACTCCTTCAGATCCGGGGTTTTAAAGCCCTTGGCTGTTTCTTTTCCTTTACCGGTATAACCCCGCTGGCCTGCCAGTTCTGGTATCTCGTAGCTTGATTTAACACTATCAGGCAAGGCAAAAAGCGCTTTAACCTGTGCATATAGCTCATCAATTAACTCTTTGCTTAGGCCATGATTGGTAATGGTAACAAAACCGGTTTCATTAAAAGCTTTTCCAATATCGTCCGAAAATTGCTTACGGTCTGCAGCATTACCGTTGACGTAGGTATTCAGATCAAGGCGAGGAATGTTTACTGTACTCATAGTGTTATGAAATAAATAAAGGATAAAACTATCAATTTAATATATAAAACTCCCTATTATAAGTTTATGTAATTAAATAAAAAAACAATTACCCCACTAAACGTTTTATATTTTACCATGTCAAAAAAATAAACCATTAATAAATCTAAGTACAAATATTAAAATCATGAAAATATTAACTAAAATATGGGGTATTGGCCTGTTGGCATTGTTGCTGATAGTAGCCGCCCCGCGTA
Organism: Mucilaginibacter sp.; assembly: GCF_028288205.1. GTDB lineage: Bacteria > Bacteroidota > Bacteroidia > Sphingobacteriales > Sphingobacteriaceae > Mucilaginibacter. The sequence continues at coordinate 18,138 of NZ_JAQBOD010000018.1, read as the reverse complement.
AAAGCCTTGCACAGGGTGGAGACATCTCTGAGCAGGACTTTTATGATAACTTACAACCTTATGGTACCTGGATAAGCGACCCCCAATATGGCGATGTTTGGGTGCCTGATGTAGATGAAGATTTTAGGCCCTATGCCACACAAGGACACTGGGTATTAACCGAATATGGTAATACCTGGGTATCAGACTATCCATGGGGATGGGCAACTTTTCACTATGGCCGCTGGCGTTATGATGATTATTACGGGTGGGAATGGATTCCCGGTTATGAATGGGCACCTGCATGGGTTAGCTGGCGCCATGGCGGTGGCTATTATGGCTGGGCGCCTTTAATGCCGGGTATTAGTATTAGTTTATCATTTGGCAGCAGTTACCGTGCGCCTGATACCTATTGGTCATTCGCACCCGAGGGATATATAAACCGGCCAAATATTTATAATTATTATGTGCCGCATAATAGGGTAGTAAATATTATTAATCGTACAACTATAGTTAATAATACTTATGTAAATGGTGGCCGCCGTTATATTGCCGGCCCCGGGGCAGCCGATATTCAGCGCTATACGCACCAGCGCCCGCAAGTTTATGCCATAAATAATGCCGACAGGCCGGGTGCCATACATGTGCAAAATAACGCGGTTAATATATTCAGACCGGCAGTTAGGCGCACCCCTGATGCCCGCCCTGCGCGGGTGGTTGATGCAAACGCCTACAAACAACAAAATCCTAACCAGGGCATAGCCCGCAGAGGGCCGGGTGGTGCAGCCGGATTTGACCATACCAATGCTTCAAAACTGGCTACTGTTGCCCGCAGTACTAATGTAGATAATAATGTAGTGCGTATAAATCGGCGTCCTGATAACAGGCCTAATCCCGGTCAGCAGGGTAACCGCCCGGGTCAATTTGATAACCGGGCCAACCAGGGGCAACCGGGTAATAATCCTAATACAGTACAACCAGGTAATCAGCCGAATGCTGGTCAACCGGCCAATCGCCGCGGGCGTCCTGAAAACCGTCCTAACGTAACGCCTCCCGGCCAGCAACCAGCTAATAATGATATGCAGATTCAGCAACAACAACGCGACCAGCAACGTGCCCAACGAGATCAGCAAAGGCAGCAGGTACAACAGCAGCAACAAGGTCAGCAAAATGCTGCTCAACAACAGATTCAGCAACAACAGCGTGACCAGCAACGTGCTGCCCAGCGAGATCAGCAAAGGCAGCAGGTACAGCAGCAACAACAAGGTCAGCAAAACGCTGCTCAACAGCAGATACAGCAACAACAGCGTGATCAGCAACGTGCCCAACGAGATCAGCAAAGGCAGCAGGCACAGCAGCAACAACAACAAGGTCAGCAACCTCCTCAGCAACAGCAGATGCAACAACAACGCGATCAACAACGTGCCCAAAGGCAACAAGCTCAGCAGGGACAGGCTCAGCAACAGCAGGCCCAACAGCAGCAAGCCCAAAGGGATCAACAAAGGCAGCAAGCACAACAGCAACAGGCTCAGCAGCAGCAAAGGCAACAACAACAGCAGCAGCGTCAACAACAGCAGGAGCAACAAAAGCAAAGGCAACCTCCTCCTCCAAAAGAAGAGCCGCCAAAGCAGCCTAATTAATAATTTAATGTGAAAAGAAAAAAGCCTGCACCTGTAAACAGTGTGCAGGCCTTCACATTTAACCGCTCAACAACAAACGACTAAATTTCCTTGTAGTTTTCACACTACCTTATTATTATAGGTTTTTATTGATTGAGTTTTTCTCTTCCAGTTCGCCATGCTCATTAATTCCATATTTGACCAGGTAATGGTTTGGTCCGGATGCTTATATCCTATTCTTCTTCTTTTTGATGGTCCTCTTAAAGGGATTATCAAAATAAAAAGTAATAAAAGCATCCTAAATGCAGTTAACTCCATAATTGCGATCAACAACAAAAATTAAAGCTCTTCGTGGTGTTGACTTACGTCAAGCCCAACTAATTCATCTTCGGGCGATACACGTAACGGACTAATCAGATCTGTTACTTTTAGCAATATAAACGAGCCTATAAACGCGAAAGCAGATACAGCAACCAACGCTATCAGATGCTTAAAAAACAAAGCTGTTTCACCATAAAACAAACCGTTGGCACCAGCGCTGTTTACACTTGTAGTGGCAAATACGCCTGTAAGCAGCATACCTACCATACCGCCTACTCCATGACAAGGAAATACATCGAGTGTATCATCAATATTGGTTCTTGAGCGCCAAATAACTACCAGGTTACTTATTACAGCAGCAACAATACCTACAATTAATGAGCTGGAAACGGTTATATAACCCGCAGCAGGAGTAACCGCTACCAAACCCACAACCGCGCCAATACAAGCGCCAACCGCCGAAGGTTTTTTTCCTCTTAGTATATCAAAGAATATCCACGCAATCGCGGCAGCTGCCGATGCGGTAGTTGTTGTAGCTAATGCAGTTGCTGCTAATTCATTAGCACCTAATGCAGAGCCCGCGTTAAAACCAAACCAGCCAAACCAAAGCAGACCCGTACCTAAAATAACATAGGTTATACGTGCCGGTGCATGTGTTTCTTCTGTGCTATTGCGTTTTTTAAGATATAAGGCTGATGCCAAAGCCGCCCAACCTGCAGACATATGTACAACGGTACCGCCTGCAAAATCAAGCACACCCATTTTATAGAAGAAACCATCCGCATGCCAGGTTGCATGTGCAAGCGGCGCGTAAATAATGATGATAAACAGGGTGATAAAAATCAGGTATGAATTAAAGCGGATACGTTCTGCAAAGGCCCCGGTAATAAGCGCCGGTGTAATAACCGCGAATTTTAACTGGAACATAGCAAATAATATAACTGGGATGGTTCCCCAGGTTACGCCTAAGGTGTTTTGCATCATAAAAAATGATGAAGGGTTACCAATAAATCCCAAGCCGCCGACGTCTGTTCCAAAGGCAAGGCTAAATCCAAATACCACCCATATAATGGTGATCAAGCCCATACAAACAAAACTTTGCAGCATGGTTGATATCACATTTTTCTTTCTAACCATACCACCGTAAAAGAAGGCCAGGCCGGGGGTCATTAATAATACCAAAGCGGTTGATATTAATAACCACGCCGTATCGGCTTTATCTATTGGTGTTTTAGAAGGTGTTACGATGTTACCGGGATATATAAAGGCAAGTATTATTACAACGATAAGTATGCCGAAGGGTATAAATTTTTTCATTTCAAAAATTTTAAATAAAACCAAATACAATACGTTCAGGTATGGAGCAATATGGCCATGCCTTTAAGGGATGTACAGAATAAAGCCGATGCTTCTTTTGATAGTCTTGAAAAAATGAATTGTTTTTCAAACAATAGGAAGAGATCAATACGATAAGCCCCATCAGACTTACGAAGTTTTATAAACTTCGCAAAGTCTTTACAAGTGTATCTAATTCGATCTAACCGATGTAAGCACCAATGCGATTTTAAGCACAAAGTGAGGTCTTACCAAAAAACGTGGTTGGGATAGAGCAGCAGCTTGAGGAAGCGGGCATACTCGCTGTAGATGCTTTTAAGCTTATTTTTTAAATATTTAAGACAAACAAAGATGCTTAGCAAGTCAATAAGAAAAATCTTAATGAAATGACCGCTCTTTACCGTCCGGTAGTTTAGCAATTGAAATTGGTTGTTTCCATTAAGAACCATTTCATGATTACTGTGATGACTGGCTTTTAATTGAGAAACAGCGGCTGATTGTTTATGAGAGGGTAAGTTTTTTGCAAACGAATTGCCCGTGCAAAGAAATTGCACAGCAAATACCAATAAAAAAATATAAAAACGCCTGTAATCGCGGGTTTGCATCCCTAAAAATACTGATTTTTTATAAAAAAGCTAATAAAAGTGAAAATAAACAATTTTTAGATGCTTAAATAGGCAAATATTTTAATGATTGGCAAGAATTAATTAAAATGTTGTAATAAGCCTATCCAATTGTCTGAGCATGTGCAGAGATTGCCACGCTATCGTTCGCAATGAACTGTGAAGAGCGGGTTGAGACTAAACAAAAAAGCCGCTAAAAAGCGGCTCAAATATTTAAGATAAAAATTTTATTCTTCTACCATTTCACTATTCGGGCTGCTTTCTTCAACAACTTCACTTTTAAAATAGTGTTTCTGGAAAATAAGTATCAATATTACACCTACAGATATTGCCGCGTCTGCCAGGTTAAATACCGGGCGGAAGAAGATATAGTCCTGCCCGCCCCAAAGCGGCACCCAGGTTGGGAATATGCCTGATACCAATGGGAAATAAAACATATCAACCACGCGGCCATGAAATAACGGCGCGTAATTATAGGCTACACCGTAAAAGGTAGAATCAATAATATTACCCATGGCGCCGGCAAATATCAGCGCGACATTCATGATAAGGCCACGATGATACTTGCGTTTAATTAAAAAAACCATACCATAAGCAATGGCAAAAACAGCCAAAATGCGGAACAGGGTTAAAACCAGTTTGCCCCAGTCGCCGCCCAGTTCCATACCAAATGCCATACCATTATTTTCGGTATAGTGCAGCATGCCGCGGTCGCCTAAAAACTTAATTTCTTCTCCCTGGTACATATGTCCCCTAACCCAGGTCTTGATAACCTGGTCGGCAACGATAATTAATATAGCAGTTAAAAAAGGTTTGGTGTAAGCCTTCATTTATTGCTTCAATTTAGCTTCCATTGTTAAGGTTGTGTGCGGTACCGCGCGTAAGCGTTCTTTGGGTATCAGCTTACCGGTTTCGCGGCAAATACCGTAAGTTTTATTTTCAATACGCACTAAAGCAGCTTCTAATTGCTCAATGAATTTTTTCTGACGGGCAGCTAACTGGTTAATCTGTTCTTTCTCTAAAGTGGCAGATCCGTCTTCCAATGTTTTATAGGTACCGGCAGTATCATCAGTACCGTTAGCATTTGGCGAACTTAAAGAAGTTGCCAACGCGTTTAATTCTTCTTTCGCGCTACGTAGTTTATCCAACAACAGATCTTTAAATTCTTTTAGCTCTGTATCGCTATAGCGAGTCTTTTCGTTTTCTACTTTCATTTATACTTTATTAATAGCAATAATTATTTCATGTTCATCAATGGTGACAATGTCACCTGTTGTTAACTGGCTGTCAATCACTACGCTGTCAGCCAAAATTTCGGCGCAAATATATAATAAATTATTATTCAGGGCACGGCTAATAAATGGATGGTCGCTTAATTGAACAGTTATCCTGTCAGTTACTTCAAATCCTGTGGTTTTGCGCAGATTCTGTATGCGGTTTATCAATTCGCGTGATATACCTTCCTCTTTCAATTCGTTGGTAATGGTAACATCTAAAGCTACAGTTAGTTTTCCTAAATTTGCAACTTGCCATCCGGGAACATCTTCGGCGATTATTTCTACATCAGTAGTGAGTAATGAGTAGTGAGTGATGAGTAGTTGAATGCTTCCTTCACTTTCCAGTTTCGCTATATCTTCCTGACCTAAATTATTTATTTCATCAGCAACCGCTTTCATATCCTTACCCACTTTTGCACCTAATGCTTTAAAGTTTGGTTTGATCTTCTTTTTAATGAAACCGGCTGTATCTGTAATGTATTCAATATCCTTGATATTGGTTTCAGAGAGTATCAGTTCTTTTACCTGATCAACCTGGTGCTTGAAATTCTTATCCAAGATAGGTAAAAGAATTTTGCTTAATGGCTGCCTTACATTAATACCCACCTTTTTACGCAACGATAATACCAATGATGATATGTCCTGCGCTAATTGCATGCGCTCCTCCAGTTTGGTGCTTACCAACTTAGCATTATATTCAGGGAAATAAGCCAGATGAACCGATTCAAATTCTTCCTTTTTGGTAACGCTGTTCAGATCGGTATATAAACGCTCTGCAAAAAATGGCGCTATGGGCGACATCAGCTTAGCTACCGTAATTAAACAGGTATATAAAGTTTGGTAGGCAGATAGTTTATCGGCAGAGTTGTCTGACTTCCAGAAACGGCGGCGGCTTAACCGAACAAACCAGTTGCTTAAATGCGCGTCGACAAAATCCTGTATAGCGCGGGCAGCTTTGGTTGGTTCAAAATCAGCATAAAAAGCATCAACCTCTTTACTTAATGTATTTAACAGCGATATGATCCACTGATCAATTTCCGGGCGATCTGTTATCGCTATCTCTGCTTCGCTGTAAGTAAACTTATCAATGTTGGCATACATTACAAAGAAGGTATAAGTATTATACAGAGTGCCAAAAAACTTACGCCGAACCTCGTCTATACCATCGGCGTTAAATTTAAGGTTATCCCACGGCGCGGCATTGCTTATCATGTACCAGCGCGGGGCATCGGCGCCAAACTGCTCAATAGTAGCAAACGGATCAACACCATTGCCTAAACGCTTAGACATTTTGTTGCCGTTCTTATCAAGCACCAAACCGTTTGATATTACATTTTTAAACGCTACGCCTTTATTACCAACTTCGGCATTAACTTTCTTTATCTCGTCGCTGGTTTCGCTCAGCATAACCGCTATGGCATGCAGCGTAAAGAACCAGCCCCTGGTTTGGTCAACACCTTCGGCAATAAAATCTGCCGGATAAGAGTTTTTAAACTCGTCTTTATTTTCGAACGGGAAATGCCATTGCGCGTAAGGCATGGCGCCGCTATCAAACCAAACATCGATAAGGTCGGCCTCGCGATACATAGGTTTACCGGTTGATGAGGTTAATATCACATCATCAACATAGGGCCGGTGCAAGTCATCAATAGTAAAACCCGCAGGCATTAACCCGACAGTTATTGATTTTTCTATCTCGGTATGCAGATCAGCAATCGAACCAATACAAATTTCTTCGCTGCCATTTTCCTCGCGCCATATAGGCAACGGGGTACCCCAAAAACGTGACCGCGACAGGTTCCAGTCTACCAAATTTTCCAGCCAGTTACCAAAACGGCCCGTTCCGGTCGATTCGGGTTTCCAATTGATGGTTTTGTTTAGCTCAACCATTTTATCCTTTACCGCGGTGGTGCGGATAAACCAGCTATCCAATGGGTAATATAAAATAGGCTCGTCGCTGCGCCAGGAGTGCGGGTAGCTGTGCTCGTATTTTTTAACGTCGAACGCTTTGTTCTCTGTTTTTAGTTTTATGGAAATGAGTACATCGGTTGGTTTAAAACCTTCTTCCGCGCGTTCTTCCGCTGTATAATATTCTTCTTTAACATAACGGCCGGCATAGTCGGTCACTTCGTCAACAAAGCGTCCCTGTTTATCAACCAGCGGAACATCCTTGCCAAATTCGTCCTTCACCATTACCGATGGCACGTTATTTTCTTTACATGCCCTAAAGTCATCCGCGCCAAAAACAGAAGCGGTATGTACTATGCCGGTACCATCCTCGGTAGTAACAAAATCAGCCGGGATTACACGGAAGGCGTTTTTCTCCAGGTCATCATTGGTTACATAAGGCATTAGCTGCCAATAGTGCAGGCCCAATAATTCCGAACCCTTGTAAGTTCCTTTTATTTCCCAGGGGATAATTTTATCGCCGCCTTTATAATCTTCAAAAGAAGCGTTTTCACCTTCGGCTTTAAAGAATTTGCCTATCAGGTCCTTTGCTAATATTACCGTTACCGGCTCATAGGTATAAGGGTTGAACGAGGCTATTTTTACATAGCTTATCTTTTCGCCAACAGCTAAAGCGCAATTTGATGGCAGGGTCCACGGAGTAGTTGTCCATGCTAATATGTATAGGTCAGAGTTTATATTTTCGAATAAAAACTCCGAGTCTTTATCTCTTTTAACTTTAAATTGCGCAGTTATGGTAGTATCCTTCACCATTTTATAGGTGCCCGGTTGGTTCAGCTCGTGCGAGCTTAGGCCGGTGCCCGATTTTGGCGAGTAAGGCTGTACGGTATAACCCTTATATAGCAGATTTTTTGAGTGAAGCTCTTTTAATATCCACCAAAGCGATTCTATGTATTCGTTTTTATAGGTAATGTACGGATCTTCCAGATCAACCCAGTAACCCATCTTTTCGGTCAGGTCGTTCCAAACATCGGTGTAGCGCATTACCTCCTTCCGACAGGCATCATTGTATTCTTTAACGGTTATTTTTTTACCGATATCGTCTTTGGTAATCCCTAAAGCTTTTTCTACAGCCAGTTCAATAGGCAGGCCGTGGGTATCCCAGCCGCCTTTACGTTTTACCTGGTAACCCTTCAGCGTTTTGTAACGGCAAAAAATATCTTTAATGGCGCGCGCCATTACGTGGTGAATGCCGGGCATGCCGTTGGCACTCGGCGGCCCCTCATAAAATGTATACGGGTTACCGGCCGGGCGACTGCTGATACTTTTTTCGAAGATGTTATTCTCCTTCCAAAACTCCAGTATATCTTTGCCTGTTTGCGATAAGTTTAACTGCTTATATTCCTTGTACATTAATCTATTACACCTCAAATTTTAGAGGTTGCAAAAGTACAAAAAGTTTACCTGAATTTTTGCAGTAGCTTGGTCATTTATATTACATAAAATGGTTTAACTCCCTCTCTTTGCTGTGTGGAACGAGGGTTGGTAATGTTTGGGGCATTTTCTTTGCGGCAGCGGGGAGAGGCTTGCATATAAAGGCAATTTAATTTAACTTTGTTTTAAAGCAACCGAAAGGGAATATCTTAAATTGCATATAAGGTGATGACACAAGTAGTATTAAATATAAATAACAAGAAAAAATGGAACGCCCTGAAAACCATTTTAGAAGTTATGAATATAGACTACACGGCCAAAGACGCGACGGAAAAGATAAGTGAACAAGAATTGGAATTATTGCAACGCGCCGAAAACGATAAAGAAAACGGCAGACTAACCACCTACACCAGCCACCGCGATATTTTAGGCAGGTAATGACTGCTGAAGTTGTTTATACCGATACCTATAAAATAACTTTAATTGCTGTTATCAATTACGTAGAAAACAATTATGGCGCTTCATCTGCTGGGAAACTGTTAGACAGAATTGACCGCATTGTTAAAAAAATTAGTATAAACCCAGATCTCTACCAGGCTATCCCGGTAGACGCGCGGTACCGGAGGGCTGTTATTTCCCGCCAATCTTCATTAGTTTATGAGGTAACAGAAACAAAGATCATCCTTTTATATATTTTTGATAACAGGCAAGACCCCGTTTGGACTTAATGCTATTTTCAGTAAGGTACGAGTAGCCCCTTTCACAACCCTAACCCACTCGCGCCAGTACGGCAGCATAGTGGTCCTGTGCTACCGCAAGCGTCCCGCTTGTGGTAATTTGAATTGTTAGAGCTGCCTGTTTAATTTACACACAAGCGGGACGCTTGCGGTAGCGGGGCGTATTATTTAATTTGTTTACACCCCCTTCAATAACTTGTATATGCGATTTTATAACTTAAAATCCTATCTATCAAATATATTATGCCGCCATGCGTTAATATACTGCTATAACCCGTAGTTTTAAGCGGTAATGCGTTTTGTAAATGATGTATTCCGTTACGAGCCTGATATAAATATGTTTAAAAAAGCATTATTCACCATTATTATTTTAATTGTCTTGCTTTCGGCGGCTTTTAGCCAGGGGAAATGGGAGCTGAAACGAAACGAAAATGGCATAGAGGTGTTTACGCGCACCCCTTTAACCGGGAACCTTAAAGAGTTAAGGGTTATTTGCGAATTAACCACCACGAAAACACAATTGATAAAAACGCTGCAGGATATTAAACACTATAATGATTGGGTTTACTGCACACGAAAAACCACGATGCTAAAAACAGTAAATTCGCAACAGATCATTTTTTATTCGGTATCGCATTTACCGTGGCCCATAAAAGACCGTGACCTGATAGTGCAGCTTAGCCTGATCCCCGACAGTACAACTAACAGGTTTGAGATACAGGCTAAAAGCCTGCCTGATTATTTGCCTAAAAATCCTGATCTTATACGTGTTCCGTACTCTCTTGCCCTATGGAAAGTTATTGTAGTTGACGACCATACCTTAAAAGTTGACTATACTTTCAGCGTAAACCCGGGCGGAAACCTTCCCCCATGGCTGGTAAACACCACCTTAGCCATAGGCCCCTATAATTCTTTTATGGGTTTAAGGGATGAGTTAAAAAAAGCCGCCTCCAAATAAGCGTTCGCGGAGATGAAAGACTTGCCCCATAGGGGCTACCTCTTTGTAGCTAAAAAAACAGAAAATAAATTGCGCCGTAGGTGCAACCCTTAAATTGACAAGTTTGTAATATGGTGGCGATGGGTAGCCCCTATGGGGCAAAAATGGGTGGATTGGCTTTTTCTACAAAGAGGTAGCCCCTACGGGGCATTTAATTGCGGTAAGCATATTAGTCGAAGTTACAAACTTCGGACAGCGGGGTATTTACTACCCATGGCTGTAAAAGTACAACCTCTTTAAACAATAAGATGTAATAGTTATTTAACCCCGATTTACTTCCAAAAAACAAAGTTGCCATTTCCATCGTCAAAATATTTAAGGTTAAGTTTGTTCAAAAATCTTTCTTGAAAGTTCTTCTTAATTTCCAAGTTTTCAGTTCGTCCAAAATCTTTATTTACTAACTTATATTGTGGCTCATGAAAACCTTTATTTACTGAAAGTAGATTCAGATACGACTGATTAGGCTCACTTGGCTTGCTATCTATATAAAAGCAAACTATGGCATCCTCCGTAGGGTAATAAATATACGCAACAAATTGATTGGTCATCGTATCAAGATAATCGGTTGCGCCATACTTAGAATCAGGAATAAATTCTTTATTTTTAGTTTTAAAATCTTTTACAGATTTTATTAAATAATCTTTTTTAACATCAAACTTGTATTGCTGTTCGAAACCACTATTTCCACTTAGCCCAAGAAAATAAAAAACTATAAAAAGGCAAATATAAAATATCGATATTGTAAGTGCTATTTTATGCCAGCGTTTCATGCGTTTAGTTTTGTTTAAGGCGATTTAAAGGTAAAAAAAATTTAGTCTTCAATACCAACACACTTATGTCTCCCATTTCCTAACTCCGGGAACATTACCACTCCGCAACATCGTCACCGTAGCAGTTAGCTGATACCGCATCACAATTAATGAGTATAGCTTTTTTTGTGAGTAAGAGTAATGAGATTTTGTGAAAATAAATTTGTTTTTACGGTAGTATATTCTCCTGTGCAGCCCGCAAGCGTCCCGCTTTGTGGTAATTTGAATGTTAGAGTTGCCTGTTTAATTTACACACAAGCGGGACGCTTGCTGTAGCGGGCGCAATAATATCGGTCATTAAACATTAAAAAGAACCTAACCAACAAGGTCAAGCCAATTAAAATATGGCCCGGCTTGCGCCGCCATCAACCTGTATAGTTGTGCCGGTAATGTAGGATGCCTGCTCTGATGCCAGGAATGCCACCAACGCGGCCAGTTCTTCGGGCTTGCCAATACGGCCCAGGGGGATACTTTTAGCACGGTCCTTTAACGCTTCTTCCAGGTCAACGCCTTTTGGCAAAGTATGTTTAATTCTGTCAGTTAATATCATACCCGGGCCAACATTATTAACCGTGATGTTATAAGGGCCAAACTCGTCAGCCATCATTTTAGCCAACCCCACCACGCCCAAACGCATACTGGTAGACAATACCGAATTTGCCAGTACAGATTTTGTGCTTCCGCTTATAATATTGATAATGCGCCCGCTGCCTGATTTTTTAAGATAAGGTAATACCAGCCTGCTCATGTGGGCAACACTTAACAGGTTTAATTCGAATGCTTTTTGCCAGGCAGCTGTATCAAAATTCTCAAACTTGTCAAATGGTGGTCCGCCGGCATTGTTCAGCAAAATATCTATCCGCCCAAATGCAATGGCGGCTTTTTTAACAAAATCTTCAATTTGTTTACTGTCTGATACATCAACCGGGATAGCTATCACTTCGTTGCCGGTCAGCTTTTTTATTTCACCGGCAGTTTTATTCAGTTCGTTTTCATCGCGCGAGCCAATTATAACTTTCGCGCCTTCGGCAGATAGGGTTGTGGCAATTGCTTTGCCCAGGCCTTTACTGGCCGCTAATACTATGGCTACTTTGTTACCAAGTTTTAAATCCATATGCTAATATACAGAGTTTTTGGGGAGGTAAAAGGTGAAAGGTGGAAAGGTAAAAGGTGTGGATGGGTTCAGGGTAGGTCAGATGGGTTCACCCCAGGTCAGGTGGGGTCAGGTGATCCAGGTTAGCTCACCTGTTGGCAAGGTGTGTATATCCCCACTTTTTCATTATTTTTGATGGAATATGAAAAAACTCATCCGCGGCTTTGGCTATGCTTTTAATGGTTTAGGTTATGCTGCTAAAACCCAGCTTAATTTCAGGGTACATTTAGTGGCATCTATTTTAGCTGTATTTATGGGTTATGCCCTCCGCATTGCTGTTAACGAATGGCAATGGGTTATCCTCTGCATAGCATTAGTATTAATGGCCGAGCTATTTAATACCGCGTTAGAATTTTTAACCGATTTGGTATCGCCCGAATACAATAAAATAGCCGGCCATGTAAAAGATATTGGCGCCAGTGCAGTGGTTATTGCCGCATTGTTTGCTTTGATAACCGGCATAATTATTTTTTTACCAAAATTGTTACTGCTCACCCATGCTGCATAAAACCCGGGGCATAGTACTTAAAACTACCGACTATGGCGAAAGCAGTGTTGTTGTACAGGTATTTACAGAGAAGCTGGGCTTACAATCATACATCATAAACGGAGTTAAAAAGCCGAAGGCCAAAATAAGCCGTAACATGCTGCAACCCCTTCATTTGCTGGATATGGTGGTTTATCATAAAAATACCGGGAACGTTCAGCGTATAGCCGAACTGAAGAACTCGCCTGTATTGCAAAGCATCCCTTATGATATGGTAAAAAGCAGCATGGCTATGTTTTTAAATGAAGTATTGTATAAATCTATCAGGCAGCAATCGGCTGATGAAAACCTGTTTGGTTTTGTGTTTAGCGCTATTGAATGGCTGGATAATCAAACCAGCGGCCTGGCTAACTTTCATTTGTTGTTTTTGTTACAACTAACCCGTTATCTGGGCTTTTATCCCGACAGGTACCAGGCTAATGATGCCGATTACTTCGATCTGAAAAACGGAGTTTTTAATAAATACAAACCTGATAGTGTGCTATACCTGTCGCCACCCCACACGCAAAACTTTAATAAATTGCTGCAAAGTAATTTTGAGGGCCTTGCCCAATTAAAGTTTACTAATGATGAGCGCCGCTACCTTATAGCAAAGCTATTGGAGTATTACACCCTGCATATAGAAGGATTTGGCAATATTCATTCGCACGAAATACTGGAAGAGGTGTTAAGTTAACTATACATGCAGGCCTAAAACCTGTTTCTTAATAAAATCTATGCTTGAATTTGGTAGCGTAGCCCCGCTGATTTGGGTTATAGTACCGTCATTATGTATTTCCAACTCGGCTTCTATATTATCGTCAATTTTAACGTGCAGCATTTGTTGTTCTTTTTCTACCAGGCAAGGCACTTCGCGGCCCGAGTAATTTAACTGAAATTGATATTTTCCGTCTTTTTCGGCTGGCGTTGTATCGTGAGGATCAATCATGGCTTAGTATTTTATTTTTTATAACACCGTAATTGATGGGATGTTTACTTTAATTGGAAGTTTTATACAACCTTCTTTATATGCAGCAAAAAGAAAGATGGTTAGAAGAAAGCCTTAAAACAAAAAGAGAGGGCTTGAAACGGCTCTCTCTCTTTGTTATTAACTGACTCATTATTAACATAAAGAACAAATGGTTTAACTTCGATAATAACAATTAAACAAAGATATAGCTATGGATTTAGCAGCATAATATTTTAACTTAATTTAACACGATTTTTTTAAACATATCAACATTATTCAACAGTTAAATGATTGATACTTAATAATTAATGGGTAATAGAAAGACCGTGTCAGTATTCCCGGACGTTCTCACTTCAAAACCGAGAATACACACTCAATTTTATTGCTCATTTTGTTTTAAAGATTTATTACTTTGCATCCCGTTAACACCAATTTAAAATAAACTGATATTTTATAGCTAATAGCTCTATTGTCCACATTGGAATTGGATAATTATGCTTAAACAATATTTACACACAATAACATTGTTATGTCTACATTTCGAAGTTCAGACTGGTTTGGTAAAAAGGATAAAATGGGCTTCATCTACCGCAGCTGGATGAAGAACCAGGGCATGCCCGAGGATATGTTTGATGGCCGTCCGGTAATTGGAATCTGCAACACCTGGTCAGAGCTCACGCCCTGCAACGCCCACCTGCGCGATATTGCCGAAAGTGTGAAACGTGGTGTATTTGAAGCAGGTGGTTTCCCGCTGGAGTTCCCTATCATGTCATTAGGCGAAACGTTGTTAAAACCTACCGCTATGTTGTTCCGCAACCTGGCCAGTATGGATGCCGAGGAATCTATAAGAGGTAATCCTATTGATGGCGTAGTGTTACTTACCGGTTGCGATAAAACTACACCATCTACGCTGATGGGTGCTGCCAGTGTAGACCTGCCAACCATTGTAGTGCAGGGCGGCCCAATGCTAAACGGCAAATACAAGGGCCATGATATAGGCTCTGGCACTAACGTTTGGACGTTTACCGACGACCTTAAAACCGGCAAAATGAGCTACGCCGAATTTACCGAGGCCGAAAGCTGTATGTCGCGCAGTCCCGGTCATTGTATGACTATGGGTACGGCCTCAACCATGGCTTGCATGGTAGAATCGTTGGGCATGTCATTAAGCGGTGGCGCGGCTATTCCGGCGGTTGATTCCAGGAGGAAACGACTGGCGCAGCTATCCGGCAGGCGTATTGTAGAAATGGTTAAAGAGGACCTTAAAATATCTAAAATATTAACCCGTTCTGCTTTCGAGAATGCTATTAAAGTTAACGCGGCCATTGGCGGCTCATCTAACTTTGTTATCCACTTAACCGCTATCGCGGGACGCATTGGCGTTGAATTAAACCTGGGAGATTTTGACCAGATAGGCAGTAAAATGCCGTTGTTATTAGATCTGATGCCGTCGGGTAAGTTTTTGATGGAAGATTTTTATTATGCAGGCGGCCTGCCGGCTATATTGAAACAGATGAGTTCTGTTTTAGATATGGATGTGATGACCGTTACCGGCAAATCGCATAAAGAAAATATAGAAACCGCGGGCGTTATTTATAACGAAGAGGTAATACATCAATTCGAAAAACCTATAATCCCCGAAGCTGGTATTGTTGTGGTAAAAGGCAATTTGGCCCTAAATGGCGCGGTTATTAAACCATCGGCAGCAACACCGGGCCTGATGCAGCACCGTGGCCGTGCCGTTGTATTTGAGAATATTGAAGATTATCACGCCCGTGTTGATGACCCTAACCTGGATATTGACGAAACCTGCGTAATGGTACTTAAAAGTGTTGGTCCGGTAGGCTATCCGGGCATGCCCGAAGTTGGTAACATGACCCTGCCTAAAAAACTATTGGATAAAGGCGTTACTGATATGGTGCGTATATCCGATGGCCGCATGAGCGGTACCGCTTTTGGTACGGTGATACTGCATGTATCGCCCGAATCTGCTATTGGCGGTAATTTGGGATTGGTTGAAAATGGCGATATGATAGAACTTAATGTGGCTAATAAGTCTATCCACCTTGAAGTATCAGACGAAGAACTGGCCATCCGCAGAAGCAAATGGGTAGCGGCCGCACCTGCATCAAACCGTGGCTATGTAAACCTATATGTTAAGCATGTACAACAGGCCGATAAAGGTGCCGACCTTGACTTCCTTGTAGGTGGTTCGGGCTCAGAGGTACTAAGAGATTCCCATTAATTAACCATCAACCTATAACTAAACCATGGTAATATTTGTTCTTGTTTTTTGTATTGTAACGCTTATACTGCTCGTAACCTGGGCAAAGCTAAACGTGTTCCTTACTTTTTTAATTATTTCGCTAATGGCTGCATTGCTGTTAGGTATGCCTCTTACCCATATTACCCAATCGGTAAATAAGGGTATTGGCGATATGCTGGGCTCGCTGGTTATCATCATTGTACTGGGTGCCATGCTGGGTAAGCTGGTGGGCGTAAGCGGTGCCGCGCAAAAAATAGCAAGTTCCATGCGCAATGCTTTTGGCGAAAAATACATAACCTGGGCCATGTGCGTAACAGGGTTTATTGTAGGCATATCATTGTTTTATAATGTGGGCTTCTTTTTGCTTATCCCTATCATATTCTCGGTAGCCAACCAGTATAAATTACCGCTGGTATATGTGGGTATTCCCATGTTGGCATCACTGTCTGTAATGCATGGCTTTTTACCGCCGCATCCGTCGCCTATGGCGCTGCTTACACAGTTCCATGCCGATATAGCTAAAGTTTTTGTTTACGGTATAATTGTAGCCGTTCCGGCAATTGTTATTTCGGGACCATTGTTTGCAAGGTTTTTACGCAATATGCCCTCAAACTCAATTATTGCCATGTCGGTACAGGAGATACCTGCCGAAAAACTTCCAAGCCTGGCAAATAGTATATTATCATCGCTGTTGCCGGTTATTGTTATTGGTTTAAGTATTATCATTACCCCTTATATCGGCACTCATCCCCGGTTAAAAAATATAATTACCTTTTTAGGCGATCCAAATATTGCCATGATGGAAACCATACTGATAGCCACCTACACCTTAGGCATCCGCATGGGTATGAAACTTACCGAGGTAATGAACGTTTATGCCGATGCCGTTAAAGAAATATCCATGATCCTGCTTATCATTGGTAGTGCCGGTATATTAAAACAGATCTTCCTTGATAGCGGGGCAAGCAACCAGATAGCTACCACCCTGCAAGGGCTTAACCTGCCGCCTTTATTGTTGGGATGGATAATAGCCGCCGTATTAAGGCTTTGTTTAGGATCAGCTACCGTTGCAGGCTTAACGGCCGCGGGCATTATTTACCCGCTAATGCAGCATATCCCTGTCGATCCTAACCTGATGGTACTTTCGGTAGGCGCGGGTAGTTTGTTTTGCTCGCATGTTAATGATACCTCCTTTTGGGTTACTAAAGAATACTTTGGTTTGAGCATGAAAAATACGTTCCTTTCCTGGTCGTTAATGGAAACGCTGGTGTCTACTATCGGGCTGGTGGGGGTGTTGATATTGAATACATTTATACATTAAAGATTATACAACATGAGAAAGCTGTTTTTAACATTGATAATGGGCGCGGTTGTAACTACCGCCTTTAGCCAGAAAGCAAAGGATAATACCTTAACTAAAAAAGAAGCGGGTGAGCACTGGAAACTATTGTTTGATGGCAGCACCGCCACCGGCTGGACAACCATAGACGGCAAACCTGTAACCGCCGCACCCGGCGCATGGGAAGTTGTAGACGGCGCCCTGACGCTTAAAAAAGGAGCTAACGGCGGCGATATTTACACCGCTGACGAATACGGAGATTTTGAGTTTACTGCCGATTTTAACATTGAACCTGCCACCAACACCGGTATTAAATACTTTTGCTATAAGTATAATAAAGGTGGCAACCTGGGCTGCGAGTTCCAGATAATTGATGATGTTTTGGGCGAGGATAATAAGCAGCCTAATCACCTGTTAGGCTCATTGTATGATGTATTGCCACCGGTAGAGGCAAAGAAAAAAGTAAACCCGCCCGGCCAGTGGAACACCATACGCGTAGTAGCCAAAGGCAAGCATGTAGAGCATTGGGTAAACGGCGTTAAAGTATTAGAGTTTACCCGTGGCAGCAAAGAATATTTGGACGGTGTAGCTGCCAGCAAATTCAACAAAGCCGAGCCGGTATTTGGCATGGTTGATAAGGGCCGTATCCAACTGCAGGATCATCACGGGCCGGTAATGTTTAAAAATATTAAGGTGAGGGTGTTATAAGATACCCTCGCCGCCACGTCATTGCGAGGAACGAAGCAATCTCTACGTAGGACAATCAACAAAACGTATTGTTGGAATAGAAATAGGAGCCCTGCTTAAATAAAACATACTTCATAACTGATTAGCTTATGTAGAGA
>NZ_JAQBOD010000012.1 GCF_028288205.1 Mucilaginibacter sp. | reverse complement strand
ATAGTTTTTTCATTGCCGTTGGCTTCAGCCAACGGGCTAAGATTATAATTATAGACGGGCTTTAGCCAAAACCGGTACTTATATTTGGGAGCTATGTCTGCCTGCAATTTTAAAAGCGATTGCCCTGAGATTTCTCCTCTCACCTCGTTCGAAATGACAAATTGTGTTGTATTGTTGTAATCTTCTATATTTAACTTATAAATCACCATCATGCAATCCGAAGCCATCCTCACCCCAACCACAGCCCATCGCATTAAGTCTATCATAGGCGGCTCATTAGGTAATTTAGTGGAGTGGTACGACTGGTACGTATACACCGCATTCTCATTGTATTTTTCGGCAGCGTTTTTTCCTAAGAGCAGTGAGTTGGTGCAGTTATTAAATACCTCGGGCATATTTGCTATTGGTTTTTTAATGCGACCCATAGGGGGCTGGGTAATGGGCACTTATGCGGATAGGAACGGTCGTAAAACCGCGTTAACCTTATCGGTAATGTTAATGAGTGTTGGCTCGTTGCTTATTGCTGTAACGCCGGGCTATAAACAAATTGGCATTGCCGCGCCCATTATATTACTATTGGCAAGAATAATACAGGGCCTGAGCGTTGGCGGCGAATACGGCACCAGCGCCACTTATTTAAGCGAAATGGCTACCAAAAAGCACCGTGGTTTTTATTCAAGCTTTCAATATGTAACACTAATTGCGGGGCAATTAATAGCATTAGGCGTGCTTGTATTGCTGCAGCGTGCGTTTTTAACCGAAGAACAATTACATGCCTGGGGTTGGCGCATTCCGTTTGCTATAGGGGCTGTATTGGCGGTAACGGTTATGTATTTGCGCCGCAGCTTGCAGGAATCGGTAACTATTGAAAAAGATGAAAAGGCCCGCTCATCCCGCGGAACATTAAAGGCATTGGCCGAACATCCCAAAGCTGTGCTTACGGTATTTGGTTTGACCCTGGGCGGTACGGTAGCCTTCTATACATTTACCACCTACATGCAAAAGTTTTTGGTGATAACCTCAGGTTTTTCAAAAGCCGGCGCAACATTAATCTCAACGCTTACGCTGATAGTATTTATGCTATTGCAGCCGGTATTTGGTTTATTGTCTGATAAAATTGGGCGCAAACCTTTATTGATCGGATTTGGTATATGCGGATCGTTAGCAACTGTGCCTATTTTAACGATGTTGGGGCATACCAAAGATGTATGGGTAGCTTTCGCCCTTATTATGTGTGCACTGATCATCGTAAGTGGCTATACATCCATAAACGCGGTTGTAAAGGCAGAGCTTTTTCCCGCTAATGTACGCGCCTTGGGCGTTGGGTTTCCGTATGGGGTAGCCGTATCCATATTCGGTGGCACTGCCGAACCGTTGGCATTGTCATTTAAAAGCGCCGGTCATCAGGAATGGTTCTATTGGTATGTAACGGGTTGTATTTTGGTGTCGCTCATTATATATGCTACAATGAAGGATACAAGAAAATATTCGAAGATAGAAGGAGAGTAGGGCGGCGATGGCCATCGAAAAAATGCGCCGTAGGTGCAAAACGTCGGTAGGAAAACGTGATATAAATCATTTGGCGTGCCGTCAGATACGCAGCAATCGGCGAAGTTCGGTACCTGACGGCACGGTATTTCCTTGTATTTATTTTGCTACCGACCTTGAACCCCGATGGGGTTCCCTTAACTTAATGACATTGCGCCTTTGTCGGAAAGAGGGTGGTTTTTATTTTTGAACTATCCCAACCCTCTTTACGCGCAGCGAAGAGGGTTGCCCAGTGAAGCATAGGTGGGTGAGTCAACGGCGCGCGTTCTAACAGAGCGCGGTAACCTATATCATACTCGACACAATATTAATACTCAACGCCACTATAGTAGTGTTAAAAGCGAAGGATATTAAGCCGTGCATCCAGGCCAGCCTGCGCATGTGTCGGTCTGATATCTCTACATCTGATACCTGGAAGGTCATTCCAATAACGAAAGAGAAATAGATAAAGTCCAAATAATCAGGTTCTGTTTCATCAGGAAACTGCAGGCCGCCAAGTGGCTTTGTTTGACCATCATCCATATCAGTGTCATAATACATATGCGCGTAACGCATGGTAAACAGGGTGTGTACCAGCCACCATGATACGATAACCGACGCCATTGCCAATAAAATATGACCGGTGACATCGGCCTCGGCCTGCCCTTTTGTTGATTTTAACAAAAATAATATCGCGCCCAAACTAATTATTGAAGCGGCTACAACAAACAAGAATATTAAGGTCCGGCTGGAATCCTGCAGTTTAGCTATCTTTCTTATTTCGCGCGGATGAGCGTTTAAAATAATTATCCAATCCATTATAATTACGGCTAAAGCAAATGCAACCCATGTAATTAAAGCTACTGCAGGTACACTATATTTTGTACGGCTATAAAAAAACACTATAGCAGCAAAAACAAAAGAGAAATATACCCGGTAGTGTGCATCAAGCTTGAAAAATGCATAGTTGGGAAGCGTTAGTTTTTTTGGAAAGATTTTTTTAGCCATTGGTTAAGTACTGATTATTGAAAGGCAATATACTACAACTCGTCAACAATTTCTGCTACGCGACCAACCTGCCCGTCTTCTAAACGTACTTTTATCCCACGTGAGTGAAATGTAGAACTGGTAAGCAGGTCTTTAACTATACCACGCGTTAGTTTGCCGGAGCGTTGGTCTTTTTTCAGGATGATATCAACTTCCAATCCCGGATATATGTCTTTTCGATTTTGTCCGCTCATAGTTTTATAGTGTTAACGAGCTGTAATGCTGAGCCCGTCGAAGCATAGTGGGCAAGTCTTTACGCACATCCTTCGACTGAGCTCAGGATGACACCCCTTTTTGATCTGTAATTATTTCACCAATTTCGCAATGGCCCAGGCTACTGTATCAAAATTAAAGCTATCTACAATTTTATTCATGGCATCGGTAATTTGCTCATTGTATAAATTGCCTATGCTGCCTTCGTGGGTATGGTTAAGTTGCTGGTCGGGGTTAAATTCACCTTTTTCAATAGCTAATCCAACTTGTTTATAAGCATCGCGAAAAGGTGTGCCGCTTAATACCAAACGGTTAACTTCTTCCACACTAAACAGGTACGCGTATTTGGGGTCGTTTAATATTTCGGTATTTATAGTGATGTTTTGCAGCATAAAGGTTGCCATGTGCAAGCAACTTTTCAAATCTGTAAACGCCGGAAATAATAGTTCCTTTAACAACTGCAATTCACGGTGATAGCCGGACGGCAGGTTGGTGGTCATCATGGCTACATCATTTGGCAGGGCTTGCAAACGATTACATTTACCGCGCATAATTTCCCAAACGTCGGGGTTCTTTTTATGCGGCATAATGCTGCTGCCGGTGGTTAAAGTATCAGGATAGCTCACAAATGCAAAATTCTGACTTAAATACAAAGCCTGGTCCATAGCCATTTTAGCCAGCGTTGCGGCTACAGATGATAAAGCCTGCGCAATTATCCTTTCTGTTTTACCACGACCCATTTGCGCGTAAACTACATTGTAATTCAGACTGTCAAAACCTAACAGCTCGGTAGTCATAGTACGGTTTAGGGGGAACGATGAACCATACCCCGCTGCCGAACCTAATGGGTTTTTATTGGTGATCTTATAAGCAGCTAATACCAGTTCCATATCATCTGCCAAACTCTCGGCATAAGCGCCAAACCATAGCCCAAAAGAGGACGGCATGGCTACCTGTAAATGCGTATAGCCGGGTAATAATGTATTTTTATGTTTTTCGCTCAACTCTATTAGCTGATCAAATAAAGTTTTGGTTTCTTCTACAATCTGTTGTAATTCATGTCTGAAAAATAGTTTCAGGTCAACCAAAACCTGGTCGTTACGTGAGCGGCCGCTATGTATTTTTTTGCCGGCATCGCCAATGCGCTGGGTAAGCAGCATTTCAACCTGCGAGTGTACATCTTCCACACCCGGCTCTATGGTAAAATTGCCTTTTTCAATATCGACATAAATATTTTTTAGCTCGCGTTGCACAAGTCCCAGATCATCGGCGCTCATTAAACCAATGCTTTGCAGCATTTGTGTATGCGCCAACGAACCCAGCACATCAAACGCGGCCATTTGGGCATCAAACTCCGTATCGCGGCCAACGGTAAAGTTTTCTACCAGCTCATTAACATTAGTGGTTTTTTGCCAAAGCTTACTCATTTTAATTTACGATTTACGATTTACGATTTACGATTATTGTTTGAATAAGCGCATGTATAAATCAATTGCCACGCAATGTATTTATTGCAGCGACAATTATAGAAAGAAGTTCATTACCTTCCTTATAAATGGGTGTGATTTTTTCTTTTAGTTCAGGATTTAATTCAACCAATAGTTCGCTAAAATAAAGTGTTTCATCAAGCTCTTCTTCTACAATTTTTAATTTGTTTATAAAATCGGCTTTTGATTTTGCTCTGCAAGCAGCGCGATAATTGGCACCGGTTGAACTCGCACTACGATTAAGTTGGTCAATGTAATTTCGATTAACGATATTAACAGGAATACTTAAAACTAACCTTGCATTAGCAATAGCATAATTTTTCGTTCTTAAAAGTAACTCCTCTTTTTTCATGTAATATAAATATTGTCTGAAGATACAAATCGTAATTCGTAAATCTAAAATCGTAAATTAGACTATTCTCTCCAGCATCGCCACATACAACTCAATACCTTCCTTGATCTCATCAACATAAACAAATTCATCGGCCATGTGCGACCGTGCAGAATCGCCCGGACCTACTTTGATGGATTGTATATCCAATAATGACTGATCTGATGTAGTAGGGGAGCCATAGGTAGTTCTGCCTAAGGCAATGCCTGCCTGTACTATAGGGTGTTTGAGATCTATTGATGATGGCTTTAAACGGATAGATCTGGGTGTTACCTCACAACCTACATTTTGGCGAATGATCTCCAGCACTTCTTCATTACGGTATGCGTCGGTCACTCTTACATCAACCACAAAATTGCAGCTTGCAGGTACCACATTATGCTGCGAACCGGCGTTAATAACCGTAACCGACATTTTTATTGGTCCAAATAAATCGCTCTCTTTTGGAAAAATAAAGGTGCGGAACCACTCAATATCCTTCATCGCTTTATAGATGGCATTGTCGCCTTCCTCGCGGGCGGCATGGCCGGCTTTGCCATGGGCAACACAATCCAGCACCATTAAACCCCGCTCGGCAACGGCTAATTGCATTTGGGTTGGTTCGCCCACTATGCCAAAATCTAATTTGCCTAATTCGGGAATAATTAGTTCTAAACCGTTAACGCCGGATATTTCTTCTTCGGCAGTGGTGGCTAAACAGAAATTATATTTAAGATCAGTTCTGTCATAAAAATACAGAAACACAGCTATTAGCGATACCAGGCAACCGCCTGCATCATTACTGCCTAAGCCGTAAAGCTTGCCATCTTCTGTAACCGCGTCGTATGGGTCGCGGGTATAGCCCGAGTTTGGCTTTACCGTATCATGGTGCGAGTTGAGCAGAATGGTGGGCTTATCAGCATCAAAATGCTTGTTCCATGCCCATAGGTTATTTATTTTACGATGGGGCGTAATGCCATTTGTTTTTAAAAAGTTTTCAATCAGATCTGCTGTTCTATCTTCTTCTTTGCTAAAAGATGGTATAGAAATTAATTGCTGTAACAGTTGTACTGCCTGTTGGTATAATGTATTTGTATCGGTCATTTTGTAAGGCAAAAATAATGTTTTTTGCGCACGTTGGACTGTATCACCTTTATAACGTTTAATGCCTAATCAAACAATCCCTTATCCCTGTCAATAAATTGGGGGCGATGCAGGTTAAGTCCCAATTTTAGGTTCAGTTGCTCTGATACATAGTCGGCTAATTCAGGCGAGTAGCGCTCATCGTGCTGGTGCATAAAGAACCATACGGTTTGCAGGCCCATATCGCGCCATAGTTTAATGCGGTCCACCCATTCATCAACACGGGTATAATCCGTTTTATCCAAACTGTTGCCAACAAAGCGAATAAACGCGTGTGGCGTGGGTAAGGTCATGTGCACACAATCGCGCCTGCCGGATGCATCGGTAATAACGGCACCGATATTTAATTCGTGAAACAGGTTAAATACGATTTGGCGTACTTCATCATTTGCAAACCATTCTTTATGGCGTAGTTCCACAAATACAGGTATATCTTTTGGTAATTGCTCCAGGTAAGCTTTTAGTTCCGGCAAACTCTTCGGTGTAAAATTATCGCTCAACTGTAAAAATAGCGGACCTAATTTATCGCCGAAGGCTAAAATACCTTCATAAAATGTAGTGGTTATTTCTTCAGCGTTTTTTAGGCGACGGATATGGCTTATGCTCTGCGAAAACTTTGGGCAAAATTTAAAATCGGGACTGTTAGCTGCTTTGTCCTTCCACTTGCTGATGGTAGAGGCAGGGTAGAGGTTGTAAAACGTGGCATTCAACTCAATACAGTCAAAATGCTTTACGTATTCGTCTAAAAAATTCGCGTCTTTAGTTTTAGGCGGATATATTTTACCCACCCATTCTTTACGGCCCCATTTAGCGCAGCCAATATGTACCTGTAACGGCTGATCGTTTTTTGCTGCTGTAAGTGTGGTTATAGTTAAGTCAGGATCAGGCGGAAGCTTAAAATCAACTTCTGCTAATTCCTGGGGTGCTACCCGGCCAAATTCCATAGCGTTTTATTTGCGGCAAGTTAAATATTTTGTATGAACCGTTGATTAATTTGATTAAGAGATTTCGCTGATAAATGCAGGGTGTTCCATTTTAGTGAGAGGAACAGGTGAAACGCCCCGGAACACTGGCGGAATTTTGTCGCCTTCGCAGACAGATTTGACAACTTTTAAAAAGTTGTCAAATCTAAATCGGCAATCTTTCTGCACGGAGACGCAAAATATTGCATCTCTACAAGTTATTACAAAAACATACCGCCTGATGCTTCTATCCGTTGCGCGTTTATCCAGCGTGCCTCATCAGTACATAAAAATGCTATAATGCCGCCAATATCATCAGGCACGCCTACACGGCCCAGCGAGGTTATGCTGTTCATGTAATCGTGTAATTGCGGATGAGTTTCAAACGCACGCTTGGTAAAATCTGTTTCGATGATGCCGGGAGCAACCATATTAGCGGCGATACCCCTTGCACCTAGCTCCTTAGCCAGATATTTGGTGAATACTTCTATAGCGCCTTTCATGGATGCATAAGCCGCATAACCCGGTGTTGCAAAACGTGTAAGGCCGGTTGATATATTGATAATGCGCCCACCATCAGCAATTAACGGCAAGCTTTTTTGGGTTAAAAAGTAAACACCTTTAAAGTGTATGTTAAACAGATTGTCGAAATCTTCCTCAGTAGTTTCTGCAAATGGTGAGGCCGCATCAATACCCGCGTTATTTACCAGGAAATTAAATTGATCTTTTCCGAATTTTTCTTTCAGTGTAGCTGATAATTGCTTTACAAATCCATCAAATGATTTGCTTATGCTGGTATCCAGTTGCAGGGCGGCTGCTTTTTGCCCGCTTTGCTCAATTTCTGCCACTACTGCATCCGCTTCCTCTTTTTTACTGCGATAGGTGATAATTACATCTATACCTTTTGCTGCCAGCTTAAAAGCAGCATTTTTGCCTAGCCCGCGGCTGCCGCCGGTTATTAATGCTATTTTATTTTTTGTTTCCATTTTTTCTTTGTGATTGATAATACAAAGTTGCGATCAATAACCCAATAAAAAATGGTTAACAGTTCAGTTTAAATGGTGATAGTTTCAGTATTTTTAAGAGAGTAGGTTTCCATCAATAAATGTTCGCGGTATTGCTTGGGCGTAATGCCCTCAAACCGTTTAAAGAATTTTGTAAAGTTGGATGGATCAAACGTCAGTTTAAAAGCTATTTGGGCTATAGACAAGCGGTTATCCTTCAACATATATTTAGCAATGGCCATTATCTTTTCTTCAAAGAAAAAGCAAGGGGACCTACCTGTAGTTAATTTAATGGTATTGCTTAAATGGGTAGGGTGGATGTGTAATAGTTCGGCAAAGTCTCTTATTTCAAACATATCGGGCAAATCGTTTTTTAGCAGATCGTCAAGGTGCTTGTCAATATGCGTTAAAAAATCAGCCGTAATTTCATGCTGACGTGCCAGTATCTTTTTGGGAATTGCTTGTGCCATTTTGTTATAACAAATCTAAGATAAAAGATCCACCTTAAACTTAGGCGCAACCCTTTTTTTCGATGCCTGCTCATAAGCGTAGGCCAGTTTGATCAACGCAGGTTCGCTGTAAGCAGTGCCAAAAAATGATAAACCCATTGGCAAGTCCTTCCAGGCACCCATAGGCACTGTAATATGCGGATAACCCGCCATAGCGGCAGGAGAGGAGAAGGAGAAGCCATTATCATAATCGCCGTTAACCAAATCAATACAAACCGCGAAGCCGTTGGTTGGGCCGATTATAGCATCCAGCTTATTTTTTTGCAGCAGGTTATCTATTATGGTGCGGGTGCCAGCATTTGATAGTTGCAGCGCGTCGGTATATTCTTTGGTATGCAGATCGCCCATTCCCTGCGATTTTTCCAGTATTTCCTGCTTAAAAAAAGGCATCGCTTTAGCTACGTTCTTTTTGTTAAAATTTATTACATCCTGCAAGGTTTTTGTTTTAGAGTTGGCGCTATTACTTAAATACTTGTTCACACCATCCTTAAACTCATAATGCAACACGGTAGATTCTGCTTTACCGGCATCTTTCAATTCTTTTAAAAGCTCAATCTCCACAATCTCTGCACCTTTGCTTTTCAAGGTTTCGGTAGCGGTTTTTAGCAAAGCTTCCATTTCTTCATTGCCTTTAAACGCATCTTTTTCAATACCCAGGCGTTTGCCCTGCAGCCCACTCGCATCCAAAAATTTGGTGTAGTCTTTTTCGGCTTTGCCTTTGCTGTTTAAGGTGTACAGGTCTTGGGTATCAATTCCCGCTAAAGCGGATAATAAAATGGTGGCATCCTTAACCGTGCGCGCCATTGGTCCGGCGGTATCTTGCGTTATGGATATAGGGATTATTCCCGCTCTGCTTAATAAACCCACTGTAGGCTTTATACCCACAATACCATTTACTGATGATGGCGATACTACAGACCCATCTGTTTCGGTACCAATAGCAACCACGCATAAATTAGCCGCGACCGCCGTACCCGAGCCCGCGCTTGATCCGCTTGGATTACGGTCAAGTATATATGGATGTTTGGTTTGCCCTCCGCGACTGCTCCAGCCACTTGTTGAGCGGGTTGACCGAAAGTTTGCCCATTCGCTTAAATTTGTTTTACCTAATATCACCGCTCCGGCTGCCCGTAACTGGTGAACTATAAAAGCGTCCTGGGGTGCAAAGTTATCAGCTAAAGCCAATGCGCCTGCTGTGGTATGCATATTGTCGCCTGTATTAATGTTATCTTTTATTAAAACAGGTATGCCATGTAATGGCCCACGAACTTTATGTTGCTTACGTTCTTTATCCATGGCAAAAGCCATATTCATGGCGTCTTTATTTACTTCAATTACTGCGTTTAATTTTGGACCGTCTTTATCAATGGCGGCTATCCGATCGAGGTAGAGTTGCGTTATGGAGCTTGATGTGTACTCGCCACTGTGCATTTTTTGCTGAAGCACGTCAATAGTTATCTCGTTTAAAACAAAATGGTCATCGGCAGTGCCTTCATTTTTATTTTTTGATGATTGTAAAAGGTTGCAGGAACCAGTTGCCACAGCAGATAAGGTTATACCAGCTAATGAGCTGGTTTTAAGGAAGTTTCTTCTAAGCATATCATGACGATTTAAAGTAATTACAAATAACAAAAATTAAAGCTATTTCAAGCATAATTTATCCATTTTAGTGGCGTTTGTTACAAATAATATTATAGCTAAAAATCATGTTAAAAAACTATATAGCCTCCATTCTTTTACTATTTGTAATATTTACCGCAAAGGCACAAGATCAATTAAGGCAACAAATTGCTCAAATAGCTAAACCGGCATAGCTGTATTTGTTTGTAATACAACAGCTGGTCTGTCAACCCGTGAAGAAGTTATAGCGAAAGTTGCAAAGACCGTTTATGATAATGCGGTTAAGAAATAGGCCACTTATAATAAAGATGATTGTAAAAACATTGCTATAACGGCTAAGCGTCAAATAATATATAGAACTTTTTTCTGTTTTTTACGTCTAATAAATATCCTTACTAATTCAGTAAATGAAAATGGGGATATAAGGCAAGCATCACCTGCTATGACATCTGCATATATTAAATTCTTATTTCTATTATTATTGCTGCCAATAATATTGCAATCATGCACCAGTCATAAAAAAATATATATGAGTGATTGTGATAATGACATCGCTTTTAAACATGTTACTTATGCCCACCTTATAGATAGCCTGAAGTTTTACGACCAAAAATATATTGAAATAACCGGCAAATATCAAGAAGGGAAAGAGCAATCTGCCTTGTTTAACGATAGCTTATATTTGCCTAAGCCTAATACGGGTTTGTGGGTTAATTTTAGTCAGGATTGCCCGCTTTATTTATCGGGAACAAGAATTGGTTTTTTCGAATATAATAACGGCGGCTTTACCCGTATAAACAATAAAGTTGTTAAAATTAGAGGTAAACTTGATATACATAATAAGGGGCGCCTAAAACAATATAAGGGTTGTATTGATAGGGTAAGCTTTATTGAACTTTAAATAGCCAATTGTAAACCATCATAGGCCAGCTCAATACCGTCTGGTAATTCGGCAGCTATATCCTGGTGTTTTCCTAAACGGTGACTAATATGTGTAAAGTAAGTTTTTTCGGTACCCATTTCCCTGGCGAAAGCTATGGCTTCATCCAACGTAAAATGCGATATGTGAGTTTGTTTTTGCAAGGCGTTGATCACTAATATTTTTGAGCCTTTTATTTTCTGCTTTTCGGCCTCTGATATTGTCTTGGCATCGGTTATATAAGTAAAATCATTAATGCGGAACCCCAGTACAGGCAGCTTATAATGCATTACCTCTATAGGTATAAAATGTATACTTCCAATATCAAAAGCCTCGGCGCCAATAGTATGTATTTTTACCTGTGGTGTGCCCGGATATTTATACTCATCAAAAACATAAGGAAACTCGCGTATTAACGCTGCCTGTACACGTGTATCGGCATAAATGTTCATTGGTTCCTGCTGTTTAAAATTAAAGGCGCGTATATCATCCATGCCTGCAATATGATCTTTATGTTCATGGGTATAAACAATAGCATCCAGGTGCTGCACATTTGCTCTTAACATCTGATACCTGAAATCGGGCCCTGAATCAATTACAACAGTTTTATCTTCACTCTCAATTAATATTGATGAACGCAGCCTTTTATCAGATATATCCACAGAGGTACATACCTCGCAACCGCAAGCAATTACAGGTACACCCTGTGATGTTCCGGAACCTAAAAAAGTAATGGTCACAGCTGTAGTTTGGTTTGTTTAAGTTGTTGTAAAAAGGTAATTTGTTTATCGTCCAGCAAATTGTTATCAATTTCCAGATCGCGTATTAATTCGGCCAACGACAAAATTTTGCTTTCTAAATTCGAGAACCGGTTTACTACTATCATTTTGCTGTTTAGCAAAAGGCATGCCCCGGTTTTAAAGTTACCTTTTTCATAACGCACCTTGTAGCCCGCTGTTTTTAACAGCACTTCTAATTTTTCGAGTGTGTGGGTGGTTAGCGTTAGCATTAATCAAAGTTAAGCATATATAAGCTAAAAGCTTAAAGCAGAAAGATAAAAGCTTTTGGCTTTCTGCTTTACGCTTTTAGCTTTTCCCCTTAAATCTCTTGCCTTTAATCTGTGCACTTTTGGCCTTTAGTTTTGCATTTTCATCCTTAGTGTATTTGCCGGATAGTAATTGCCATAATATATAAATACTGCCAACCGGTATGCCAAATACCCATGTAGTACCCAGGTAGCCCATTTTTATAAAATGAATGCCCAGCATGTACTGTATACTGGCGAACCTGAAAATTAAGCCTTGTGCCGGCGAATAACCAATGGCAAAAATATTAAGCAATATAATAGCCAGGTATTTTACCCATTTATAGGTCATATCACTACGGTATACACGTACAAGCATGTATATATTAAATGCAGCAATACAAATTGAAAAAATGCCAAAGAGCCACAATTTGGTCGTATCAGGAATTGGCTCATTAATATCTAATGGTTTTATGCTCACTATTTTGCCCGATTTATTATCAATAAGCGCCTCAACAACCCCAATATGGGTTGCATTTGATAGTTGCACCAAAACAGTTGTTGTATTAGGTATAGGCTGAAAGGATAATGAGCTTTGCTTTTGGGTACGCAAAAATGAATAGTCAAGTTTTGCTCCATATTTCCTTTCAATTTTATCGTGAAAATAATCCAGGCCCTGCTTTATGGTATCCATATAAGTTTTGGTTTGCGGCTTGGTGCTTAATTGCATGGTGTTTATACATTTAGCATAGTCTTTTTGCATAAGGCCGCTCATAAACTCTTTAACGGTATTGCCGTATTCATAACCTTTAGTAAAATAATTGCAGCTGCTTAATAGCCCTATGATTACAACAGAAAATAGAATTAGTAATTTTTTTTTCATTCGGGGTTATAAATTGAAATTGGTCGACGAATTTATAGGTATGCATCCGCATATCCAAATTAAAGGCAGTCTTACCTCCAGGGCAATCGCTTTTAAAAATTGACTGTACCAAACCGGTCATTTACACATAATGGCGATTTTTTGGCTAAAGCCGATACTAATTCTTTTACGGGTCCGTCACATAAATGTGACGGCAATGATAGCAAAATAATTTTTTCATTGCCGCTGGCTTCAGCCAACGGGCTAAGATTATAATTATAGATGGGCTTTAGCCAAAACCGGTACTTATATTTTGGAGCTATGCCGCCTGCCTGCAATGCCCTGAATCTTTTCTGTTATCGCAAATCAACTACTTCAACGCCCGGATGTGCTTTAGTATCAAAAGTAAAGGTATTATCGGGTACTTGCGGGCTTGCAATAAAACCGCGTAAGGTGTAGGTGTATTTATTGCCGTTTTTATCAAATATAAGGGCGCTGTAAATTTGTTTACTAACCTTATCTATCTGTAATCTTATTTTGAAGAATTGTTTTTTATCATCTTCTTCGGGAGTTAAGTCAATTGTTTGGTAAATTTTACCGCTTATTCTTTGCTCACCCGTATAAATGTATTTGTACCCATGCTCATACATGGTAAATAACTGTGCAGGGCTAAAGCTTTCGCTGCTATGGTCGGCATCGCTTACCTGTACCTCTTTATCTTTTTTAAGATAGGTCCATTGTGTTTTGCCGTCACTGATGATCTCTTGTTCAATATCTGCTTTTGAACCTGTAGTACTAAAAAGTGTTACTTTAAACTTATTGGTTTTTGATTGTGTTATCAGTGTGCCGTTTTTGGTTTGTTTTACGCTGGCTTGTGGGGCATCTATAGTAAAAGTAAAATCGCTCTTTATAACAGCATATTGCTTATATTTCTGGCTTACCTGGTTCAATATAATTTTAGCCTGCGTGTCTTTTTGAGCGAACGCTTTGGTGGCAGATATAAAAATAAGAGTGTATATAATTAGTTTTTTCATAGCAGGTCAGACTTGTTTTCGTAACCAACGTTTAGGTGGTGTTTTAGTTTATATATTATTAAAGTGGCTGTCATGCGGAATAGGTTGCAAATAACCGGATTGAAAATGACACTAAATTATATTGTCAGTGATTTTGTTTTATCTTGTTTCAAATACTTTGTTTCACCACTCCTAAATTAGCAATTTGTAATTATTTGATTATCAACAAAAAAACTTAAAATTATACTTATAAATACTGACGAATAAGTTGTTACATTTTGTTTCACCACTTTTTAGCAATTACCTCATAAACAATTAATTAACCAAAAATCTTGTTTCACTTGTTTCACACTCGCATGAAACAAAACATTTTTGTCATTGGCAGCCTGTCGAAACATCGCGGGTAGGCCCTTGATATTAAGCCTTATTTAATGTTTCCAAATATTGCATCAACGAATATTCGTCGGGGTACAACACCTCGCGGGCTTTGCTGCCTTCAAACGGGCCAACAATACCCGCCGACTCTAACTGATCAATAATACGGCCGGCACGGTTATAACCCAGTTTTAGCTTACGCTGTATTAATGAGGTTGAGCCTTGCTGGTGCATTACTATTAAACGCGCGGCTTCTTCAAACATAGGGTCGCGGTCGTCCGGGTCAAATTCTTTAGAGCTGCTGCTTTCGCCTTCGCCTACATATTCAGGCAGGAGCATGGCAGTAGGATAACCGCGCTGGTTACCAATAAAGTCTGATATTCTTTCAACCTCGGGCGTGTCTACAAAAGCGCATTGCAGGCGTATCAGGTCGCTGCCGGTCGAGAATAGCATGTCACCACGGCCAATTAACTGGTCTGCGCCACCGGCATCTAATATAGTGCGCGAATCTATTTTTGACAATACCCTAAATGCCAGTCTTGACGGGAAGTTAGCTTTAATAGTACCAGTAATAATATTAACCGATGGCCTTTGTGTTGCAATAACCAGGTGGATGCCTACCGCGCGGGCAAGCTGTGCTATACGTGCTATGGGTTGCTCCACCTCTTTGCCTGCGGTCATCATCAAATCGGCAAACTCATCAATCACCAATACAATAAATGGCAGGTAACGGTGTTTTTCCGGGTCGCTTATTTTGCGGTTAATGAATTTTGCATTATATTCTTTTAGGTTCCGTACACCTGCATCTTTTAACAGGTCATAACGCTGATCCATTTCAATACATAAAGAGTTAAGCGTGTTAACCACTTTTTTGGTATCGGTAATAATAGCGTCAGCCTCATCAGGCAGTTTGGCCAGGAAGTGGCGCTCTATTTTGCGGAACAACGTTAGCTCTACCTTTTTAGGATCGACCAAAACAAACTTCAACTCGGCAGGGTGTTTTTTATACAGCAGCGAAACCAATATGGCATTAATACCTACTGATTTACCCTGGCCTGTAGCACCTGCAACCAGTAAGTGAGGCATTTTGGCCAGATCGGCAATAAAAACTTCGTTTGATATGGTTTTACCTAAGGCGATAGGCAGGTCCATAGTTGTATTTTGGAACTTTTCTGTAGCCAATATAGAGCGCATAGAAACCATCTCAGGATTTTGGTTAGGCACCTCAATCCCGATAGTACCCTTACCCGGCATAGGAGCAATAATACGGATACCTAACGCAGCCAAACTAAGCGCTATATCATCCTCTAAATTTTTGATCTTGGATATGCGTACACCCGGGGCAGGGATAATTTCATACAATGTTACAGTGGGCCCAATGGTAGCTTTTATCTTATCTATCTCGATATTATAATGGTTAAGCGTTTCAACAATTTTGTTTTTGTTGGCCTCCAGCTCTTCGGAGTTGACCGCTATTTTAGCCGACCCATAATTCTCCAGCAGATCAAGCGTTGGATATTTGTAGGATGCGAGGTCGAGCTTATGATCGTAGGTGCCAAACTGGTCAACCAGTGATTTTGCTTTATCGTCGTCTGATTTTTCGACATTTAAAATCGGGTTTGGGCGTTCGGTTTCCAGTGTTAGCGGAATATCCCTATCCATATCCGGATCTGCACTTTCATCATCGGGAGTTAATACTACAGTTTCATGAAATATGGGTTCTTGTGTTAAAGGTTGATGTGTAAAAGCCTCGGGTTTCATGGTATTGTTCCCTTTTGGCCATTCAACCGGATGCGATATCTCTTCATCAACAAGGTCTATTGGTTCGGGCATAAATTCATCTGCCCGGCCTTCCATGGCTACTTTAGCCTTACGCTGCGGTAGTTTAAAATCAATATTATAAGCGATGATTAATATGGTAAGTGCAGCGAATATAAGCAAGCCACCCGTACCCGACTGGCCTATCTGCGCATCTAATAAACGGTTGCTCCAAAAGCCAAATTCACCTTCTAAAAAATGCGGATAATCAATTATAAAAGCATGTACAAAGCCTACGGCTACCGAAATAAATACCAGACCAAAAAATGCATACCCCAGGGTTTTAGCTACCGAATATAGCTTTACTTTAAACAGCAGGCGGTAGCCTATTACGAAGAAAACAAATACAAAAATAAAAGAAGCCACGCCAAACCACTCGAAGATGAACTGGTTGGCAAGCAAGGCGCCAAATTTGCCCAGCCAGTTTTCTACCACCGGGTTTTTAACACCATTTGCCAATAGTTCCTGCTGTGTTTTAAACAGGTTGCCCCAGCCGCCATTAGCTGCCGATACATAGCTTTGATCTTGCTGCCAGGTAAACAGGTAGGAGGTAAAGGCTATCATAAAAAATACGGACAGCACCAGGAAAAACAGGCCGAGTATTTTTATAAAGCGACCATCCTGCAGGTTGAAAACCGGCATTCTATCAATTTTTGGCTTAACAGAGCGTTCCCTTGAACCTTTTTCTGAAGATTGACGAGGCAGATTTTCCTCTTTAAAACTATTTGATTTAAACTGATTTCCTTTTACCGGCATCCCTAATTAACAGAAGTATGTGCAAATATAAAGTTAATAGATTAAACAACTTATTTGTCGGAATTTTTAATTTTTTAGTAATATTGAAGATAATGAGTATAGAACAACTGGAGCAATATATTATAGATGCTGATTTGCCCGGCCTTAATGCTTTGCTTACACAAAACCCGGCGTTGGCTACCACTGTAACGAGCCATAACGTTTCGCCATTAATGCTATCCTGCTATTATAAAAAGCCAGAGGTTAGCACGATGCTTTTAAAATATGTGGATGAGATAAGTCTTTTTGAAGCAGCTGCAGTGGGTAAATTTGATGTTGTTGCTCATGTAATTTTTACCCATCCCGATGCCGTGAATTTATATGCAGATGACGGCTTTACCGCCCTCGGCCTGGCGTGTTATTTTGGCCAGTTTGAAGTTGCACGCTACCTGGTACTAAAAGGGGCAGATGTAAATATGCCATCAAATAATGGTTTTAATGTATATCCTATACACTCTGCCGCCGCAAGCAGTTATAACAATATTGCACGTATGCTTATTGATAATGGAGCATTAGTAAATGTAAAACAGCAAGCAGGCTCTACACCGTTGCATACTGCGGCACAAACCGGAAATCTTGAATTACTTATCCTGTTACTTGAAAACGGAGCTGAAGT
Organism: Mucilaginibacter sp.; assembly: GCF_028288205.1. Taxonomy (GTDB): domain Bacteria; phylum Bacteroidota; class Bacteroidia; order Sphingobacteriales; family Sphingobacteriaceae; genus Mucilaginibacter. Next base: position 91,429 of record NZ_JAQBOD010000012.1, on the reverse strand, counting down.
AAACACACGTATGGAAGGTGGTAAACTACCTGCTGACCTTGCCCGCGAAAAAGGCTTTGATGAGATAGCCGAGATATTGATTTGATAGTAAGATCTATCTAAGACTATCCTTTCCGTGCAATACCTTTCTGTATAATTATTAAAACAATTAAACGGCAATTGTATTAAATATTATTCACAATAAACATGATTTTTAGCTATAAAACGCGCTTGGCTGCTGTTGGTATAGTTTTTGAAATGTTTGCTGCCGGTTGTAAATAATAACCAAATCAAAGGATATTCCTTTATCAATGTTAAACAAATAAAGATTATGAAAAATGTAATTAAATCGATGTTGTTAGCCTCTGCATTATTTGTAGCCAAGGCCGGTGTTGCACAAGTAAATATTGCTGCTAATACAGCAACTAAAGTAGCCGCACAAACTACCGCGCAAAGAGCAGTTAATCAAACTGCAAATGTTACCAGCCACGTTATGGCACAAACCCAAAATGCTGCACAAAATAACGCCCGTAACACTGCTATAAATACCAGTGTTAATGCAAGCGGGGCGGCAATGGCAAACAGGGCCGCAACTAACGGAGCTGCTGATGCGCAAACCTCAGCAACATTGGCCGGTAAAAATTTAACAGGGAACGGCTCAACTGCTGCTTCATCAGATATGAGCGGTGCAATTAGCGCAAATAAAACTAATGGTTCCGTATCCGAAAGCGGGGCAACTGCTTCTTCAACAGGCATAAATAGTGCTGTTAATACGAACCAGGTAAAAGGTTCTGTATCCGGAAACGGATCAACTGCTTCTTCATCAACTGTAAGCGGTGCTGCAAAAGCAAGTAAGATCAATGCATCTTCAACCGGAAGCGAATCTGTTGGCGGTTCATCAAACATAAACGGAACTGCTAAAGCCAATAAGATACAAGCTTCTTCAAATGCAAGCGGATCTGTTAGCGGATCATCGAAATTAAGCGCGAAAAAAGGTTCAGTTAACAGCAGCACAACCACATCAGGCAGCGCGGGTGTGAGTGCTAAAAAACAGTAAATAGTAATTATTTATACAGATCTCTATACTCAAAAAGGCCTGCATGGGCCTTTTTGAGTGTAGAGATTTTACCAGGCATCCTCATGAAAAAACTTCAATTGCTTATATGGTTACTATGTATAAGCATTTATACCTATGCACAAACTGATACTGCCCGAAAAAATAGCAAAGCTATTTTTGTTAACGCGGGCGCGCAATATATATCTAACTTAACCTATGCGGGCCGAAAAGATGTATCAAGCGTCCCTGTTTTATTACCTTCGGTTACCCTGATCTCTAAAGTGGGTTTTTTTTTAAACAGTTCGGGATATTTCGATATATCCGGCAATAATTCGCAAACCGAAGGCCTGAGTGTTACACCTGGCTATGTTTTTACGTTTGATAAAAGTAAACACGCCGGAGGGGCGGTTTCGGCTACCAAATATTTTATAACCAATAGCAGTCCGATAATCCTGTCATCATTTAATGCCAGTTTTGACGGGCAGTTATACGTTAACCCAAATGATGTGGTTAAATTAACGCTTGCAGCGAGCTATCGTTTAGATAAAAATAATGCGCATGATATTATTAACGATGCCGAACTAACTAAAGAGATACAGCTGATTAAAATTACTGATAACCATAAAAACGGATTTAAAGCAGCGCCAACCTTAACTATATATAGCGGTACACAAACTTTTAACCAAATTTATTATACAAACTCGCAAGTTCCACAAGAAGTTGACCGGGCTACAACTACGCCCGGATCATCTCAGGGCAGTGTATTGGGTTTTTTGTTTCCACCGGGTACACCCTCGCAAACCATTAGCAAAACCATTGTTAACCAAACAGTAACTGAGGAAAAACAGCGTGAGGTTAGAAAATACCAGTTGTTAGCCGTATCTGCAGCTATGCCTTTAACATATACCATTAAGAAAATTCAGTTTGTTGGAACCCCGTATTTTGTAAAGCCAATTAACCAGGTTAACTATCTGGATAATAGCTCCATGAATGGCATTTATTTTTGGTTCACAGTTGGCGCCAATGTTACATTTTAATTGTTTAAAATGCCGGGGGACTTAGGAACACTTACCCGGTTTTACCCGGGCAAGTGTAGGGGCTAATGGAATTAGGGGTTAATAAGATGAGACGAATGCCGAATAGTTGGTAGTTGACAGGTTGGCTATTTTAGCCGCGGCATTGGTTAAAAGTTCTATATTACGTTCGCCATATTTTTTGTTAAGCTTTTTAACATATAGCCATTGCTGGTATTTTACAGGGATCTTTGTGACTTTTTGTTGCGCAAAAAAGCCTGGATCGGTTGCTATCATTGCCTTTAGGTCCGTATAAAAATTTTCATCAGTTGGCGCAGGCGACCGCATGGTTGGATAAGCCTCACCCCATTTAGTGTAAAAATCAACAAATAATTTTTCTTTTTCGGGGTTGGTATGATATACCCACGGGCTCGAAGTATTGTACAAATAATCTATATAAACCCTGAAACTTTGATACTCGGGGTTTTGCAGTAATGATTGCTTTATACAATCAGTATTGTTATCAATAAGGCTTGCTATAACTTGCGGCTCTTTGGTTGTTATAATTTCATTGATTGGACATTGGGCTTTACTTGCTGTATTTATACCGCACGCCAGTAAGCATACAATTAATACTTTTCTCATAATTCAAACTCCTTATAATTGGTTAACATAAAGCTATAAAATAATTATAACAAAAATGTTACAATTGGGTAATTTTTTTTACCCAATTAACTGAAGCATTTATAATGTCTTTTAACTGGTATTTGCTGCCTTTGGGTAACGTTTCTTAATTAAATTTCTGTATTTTCATGCATTAAATTATACCATGAAAAAACTGATCCTTTTTATTCTTCTGTTTACTTCTGTAAGTGCTTTTGCACAAATAGCCACTGTTGGTGATGCAGCTTATATAAAAGCAAATTATACCAAATACGAATACCAGATACCTATGCGCGATGGTAAAAAGCTTTTTACATCCGTATATGTACCTAAAGATCAGTCGAATAAATATCCATTTATGATGGATCGTACCCCATACAGCGTAGCGCCATACGGACCGGATACGTATAAATCTTCGATGGGGCCATCTTCTCAATTTGTACATAACGGTTATATTTTTGTTTACCAGGATGTGCGCGGCCGTTGGATGAGCGAAGGTGTTTATGAAGAAATGACCCCCGAGCTGGAAGTGCATAAAACCAATACAGCCGTGGATGAGGGCACCGATACTTACGATACTATAGATTGGCTATTAAAAAACGTACCTAACAATAATGGCAAAGTAGGCGTATGGGGAATATCATATCCCGGATTTTATACTACCACCGCATTGTTGAGCCGCCATCCTGCGTTAGTGGCAGCATCACCACAAGCGCCTATTGCCGATTTATGGCGCGATGACGGATGGCACAACGGCGCTTTCTTTTTGGTAGCTAATTTTGGTTTCTATCCCGGTTTTACCAACAGGCAGGATGATAAGCCAACCCAACGCAGGGGCGGGCGCTTTAACCCCGGTACAGATGATGGTTATGATTTTTTTATGAAGATGGGATCTATGAAAAACACTAACGATAAGTATTATAAAGATACCATACGCTTGTGGAACGAAATGATGGATCACCCAAATTATGACCAACATTGGAAGGACCGTAACGTGTTGCCTCATCTGCATGATATAAAAACCGCCGTTTTAGTTACCGGCGGCTGGTATGATGCCGAGGACCTGTATGGTGCTATAAATACCTATAAAACACTGGTTAAGAATAATCCAAAAACGCCTGTTTACTTTACAATGGGCCCGTGGGTACATGGTGGCTGGGCACGCGGCCCCGGCGATCATTTAGGCGATGTAGATTTTGGCGGCCCTCAGGGCCCGCATTACCGTGACGATATTGAGTATAAATTTTTTAGCCATTATTTAAAGGGTACCGCTATGGCTATACCCAATATATCAGCCTTTGAAACAGGCGTTAATAAATGGAAAGGTTATGATGTTTGGCCACCGGGAAATACAGAGGACAAGCAACTGTACTTATTGCCGGGTGGTAAATTGTCATTCAAAGCCCCGGCCACCGGAAAAGATAGTTATGATGAGTATGTATCTGATCCTGCTAACCCGGTTCCGTTTGTGGCCGACAGGAAGCAAACCATGGATATGCAACGTGAGTATATGACCGCCGACCAACGCTTTTTGGCAGACCGTAAAGATGTGCTAAGCTATCAAAGTGATGTACTGGATACAGATATAACCATAGCCGGTAACATCTGGGCCGATCTGAATGTATCAACCACCGGCACTGATGCCGACTTTGTTGTGAAGGTATTGGATGTTTATCCGGACACGGCATCAAACAATAAATTTACCGGTGCAGGTATAAAAATGGGCGGTTATGAGCAAATGGTACGCAGTGAGCCTATCCGCGGTAAATACCGTAACAGCTTTGAAAAGCCTGAACCATTTATACCCGGTAAGGTAACCCCGGTTAATTTTGAGCTGCAGGATATACTGCATACTTTTAAAAAGGGGCATAAAATTATGGTGCAGGTACAAAGTACCTGGTTCCCGCTTATTGACCGTAACCCGCAAACTTTTGTAGATATTATGAAAGCCAAAGAAACCGATTTTCAAAAGGCAACACATAAGATATATACATCAAAAGAGCATCCGAGCTTCTTAAAGGTCAGGGTGATTGAGTAATATTTTATGGCGACGAATATGTAATATATATGCTCCATAGGAGCTACCTATTTGTAGAAAAATTAATAACCAATAAATTGCTCCGTAGGTGCAACCCTGAATTGATAGGCCGAACCTGCTAAAGATGGGTAGCCTCTAACGAGGCAAAAGAACTTGGATATACTTTCTACTACTACAAATAGGTAGCTCCTACGGAGCATTTTTACTAATCAGACAATTCCTGGCACTACTCGCAAAAATAGGAGTGCAGTTTGTTTTACCGGTATCTGCTTTATGAAATGGAATATGATTTACCAATACTTGCAGGTTTGCCTTCAGGAATAAATATTTGCGGGTCGGTTATCATAAGGCTATAAAGTTAAATATTGTATCGCTATTTCCTGCTTAACCGTATGCGCCATACAGCTTTGATAGGCCGGATCAATATCAATAGGTGATAAATAATAGGTTTCGCCTTTATAAGTAAAAATATCCCCCGAAACATCCATAGCTAATAACGGGGTATAAACGCCGGTTCCTATGGCTTTTAGCAAGGCTTCCTTGCGTGTCCAATACTTAAAAAATTCAGTGTTAGGGTCTTTATTACTGCGGATGTTTTGCTGTTCAATGGTTGTAAAATAATCATCATAATCAAAATTAACCGGTGCGGTCAGTTCTATATCAATACCAACTTTCCCCTGGGTGGTTGCACAGCAAATTACCCTGTTGCCGGCATGCGATATGTTAAAATCAAATCCGGCATTAAAATAAGGGCGATGGTATGGATTATAAAGCAAATCATTCAGCGTTAAATCAAGATTAAAATGCTTTAATAATTCTAAAACTAACAGGTTGCCGCCTACCGAGAGCTGCACGTCTGAATGATTGCGTTTTTTTAATATTTTTTGTTTTAATGCGGATGGTATAGGCGCTATTTTTTGTTCCAGTTCACTACTGCTCCAGGGTTTATCAATTGTAGTATGGTAACAAATAATCATTTGTAATAATATTATCTCAATTACTTTATGCGTTAAACTATATGTTTTTATTTAATCTAAACATACAAAACATGCTTACTATTGAGTTAGTTAGCCTGAACTATAAACCAATTAATATACCTCTAAAGTAACTATATTTATTATGAATTCACTGAGTGTTATACTCGGAGCCGATCGCCCGGACCTGATACGGGAGGAAACATTGGCTACTTTATTTTATACTTCGGCCGGGCTGCATGCGAATAAAACTGCTCTTGTTTTTAATGACCGATCTTTAACCTATGCCGAGCTTGACCGATGGAGTGACGCGGTAGCCGATTATTTAAACAAAAAAGGGATTGCACGTAATAGCAAAGTAGGGGTATGGTGGCAGCGCGGCCTGGAGCTGCACGTGGCTATTTTAGGTATTGTAAAATCGGGCGCAACCTATGTGCCTATTGATAGGGAAATTCCCGCAGAACGTGTAGAGGTAATATTAGAAGAGGTTGGCGCAGATGGTGTTTTTAGCTTGCAAAAATTAAATTCGCCTTGTGCGCGGTTAAGCGTAAAACCAATGCCTGCGCCGCACGATAAAGTTAAAAGACCTAAAGGGCCCAAGCCTGATGATTGTGCTTATGTATTATATACTTCGGGCAGTACAGGCAAACCTAAAGGAATTCCTATAAGCCAGAAGCAAATATGCCATTTGGTGCGTTCAGAACAAACTGTTTTTGATATCAGGGAAACCGATAGGGTGTACCAGGGTTTCTCTGTATCATTTGATATGTGGTGCGAAGAAACCTGGATAAGTTATTTTGCCGGAGCTACCCTTTGGGTGGCCGATAACACCACCTCAAAGGCAATAGATGAGTTGGGCGATATCCTGAAAAAAGAAAATATAACCATTCTGCACGCGGTACCCAGTTTACTGGCAGTTATGGAAGACAGCATACCATCTTTACGATTAGTAAATGCGGGTGGCGAAGCTTGTACACCACAGGTATTGACCAAATGGGCAAAACCGGGTATGCAGTTTTACAATAGTTACGGGCCTACCGAAACTACAGTAACCGCTACCATTGCGCCCTTAAATATTGGTGATAAGATAGTTATAGGGCAACCATTACCTAATTATAATTTGGCAGTGGTTGATGAAACCTTAAATATTTTACCTTATGGCGAAGAAGGTGAACTGGTTATTACCGGCCCGGGTGTTGCATCCGGCTATGTTAAATTGCCGCAGCTTACCCAGCAAAAATTTGTATCCAAGCCAAAATCACTTAACCTGTTGCCGGGTAATATGGTATATAGAACCGGCGATGCTGCTATTATAAACCCCGATGGCAGTGTAGACCTGCTTGGCCGCTTTGACGATCAGATAAAATTACGTGGATACCGGATAGAGTTAGGTGAAATAGAAGTTAAGCTAAATGCTATAGCCGGTGTCGCATCTGCTGTTGTCGCGGTAAAAAAGGATGGTAACGCGCAGGAGCAATTGGTAGCATATGTTGTTATGGAAGGCCTGAATTGTATTGAAGAGAATCTGTTCCGTATAGAATTAGCTAAAACACTGCCATCCTATATGGTGCCGGGCACCATTGTAACTATTAATGAAATGCCCCGCATGCCAAGCGGTAAAATAAACCGCAAGGCATTACCTATACCCGAATCATTTGCCACCATAAGCAATAATTCGCAAAATACTATCGACCTAAATGCCCCGGCTGCAGATAGAATATTGGCTGTTTTACGTGGGATATTCCCTAACAAGGAAATTAATCCATCTATGGATTTCTTTGATGACCTGGGCGGGCATTCATTATTGGCAGCCGGTTTTGTATCGCAGCTGCGCCGTGATGCTAATTTGCCCGGCGCATCCTTAAAGGATATATATATTAACCGGCCGCTAAGTAATTTAACAGGCGTTTGGGAAAGCCAGCCTAAGGTTAAGGCTAAATCAAAACGCCATTATAAAAGGGTATCATTGCCCACTTATTTACTTTGCTGGCTGGCACAAACAATATCGTTATTGTTAATTTATGGCTTATTTGCCTTCCAGATATTTATACCCTACCTGGGCTATTATTATTATGTTGATCAGGAAACCGGTAATGTAGCTTATTCTATCATTACATCGCTGGTGCTGTTTTCATTTATCCCGCCCATATTTACTATTATATCTATTGGTGCTAAATGGCTGGTAATAGGGAAGATTAGAGAGGGAGATTATCCTTTATGGGGGAGCTATTATTTTAGATGGTGGTTTGTTAAAACTATACAGCGTTTATTGCCTGCGCAATTTTTAAACGGCACGCCGCTGTACCCGCTTTATTTAAGTTTATTAGGTATGAAGATAGCGCCCAATGCCCAGATAAGTAATTTTAATTTTGGTGCCGAGGATTTGATAACTATTGGTAACGATGTTAGTATAAGCTCACAAACCAACCTGAATAACGCGTTTGTGGAAGACGGTATGCTTAAGTTGCGCCGCATAAAACTTGGTGACCATGCTTATATTGGCAGCAGTGCCATAATATCAGGCGATAGCCATGTGGCTGCATGGGGCGAGCTGCAGGATCTGGGCTTTTTGCCTCCCGGCAAAACTATAGGATATTGCGAGGTATGGCAGGGTAGCCCCGCGCAATTAAAAGAAACCAGGAATATTGAGGACCTGCCGCAACCATTAGTGGTATCAGCTTTTACCCGCAGAAAGTATAAGCTGGTGTTTATTATGTGCATGATGATATTTCCATTTATAATTTTATTGCCATTGCTGCCAACAATAATTACCATAAACCGTATGGATAACGCGGCGCCCGATTATAATTTTAATTATATGGTGCATGTGCCAATGCTGGCTATAATGTATATTATACTGTTTGCAGCAGAAACTATACTATTTACCCGCATTTTGCAACGAGGGATTAAACCGGGCAAATATTCGGTGTACAGTATGTTTTATGTACGTAAATGGTTTGCCGATCAGTTAATGTCGTTAAGCCTTATTGTAATGCATCCTATATACGCTACCGTATATGTGGCATCGTTTTTCAGGGCGCTTGGTGCTAAAATAGGGAAGGGTACAGAAATATCAACCGCCAGTAGTGTAACGCATCCACTGCTGGAAATAGGCGATGGTGCTTTTGTTGCCGATGCGGTTACTTTAGGTGAAGCAGACGTACGCGGACAACAACTAATATTGGATAAAACAACTATTGGTAACAGGAGCTTTGTTGGCAATAGTGCACTTATCCCGCAAGGGTATCATTTAAACAGCAATATGCTGATAGGAGTATTATCTACGCCGCCTGATGAACAACAAATGGCTAATACCGCTGCTAAAGATTGGTTTGGTTCGCCCGCTATACCGTTGCCACGAAGGCAGGAAAGTACACTTTTTGGTGAGGAATTGACCATGCACCCTAATAATTACCGCAAGTTCGCCCGCGGCTTTGTGGAGTTTATCCGCATTATTTTGCCCGAAAGCGCTATTATTTGCTTTTCGATATTTTTTATCGCGTACGCTCATGATCTGTTGGTAGATGACCCGCTGTGGAAGATCATTGTTTATTTCCCGTTTTATTACTTGTTTTTTATGGGCATACCTTCGTTTTTGGTTCCGTTGGTATTAAAATGGTTGTTTATTGGTAAATATAAAACACAGCAAAAGCCTATGTGGAGCTGGGCCGTTTGGAAAAGCGAGGCCATTACATCTACTTATGAAGCATTAGCTATACCGTTTTTATTAGACTATTTGCAGGGAACGCCCTGGCTGCCGCCATTGATGCGCCTTTTAGGCGTAAAAATTGGCAAACGCGTGTGGATGAACACTACCGACATTACCGAGTTTGATATGGTAACTATTGGTGATGATGCTGCCCTGAACCAGGATTGCGGCCCGCAAACACATTTGTTCGAGGATAGGGTAATGAAAGTTGGTACCGTAAAAATAGGTGCCAGAAGCAGCATAGGCGCGGGCACCATTATTTTGTATGATAGCGAATTAGGCGACGATACCCGTATTGAAGCGTTATCATTAGTGATGAAAGGCGAGCGCCTGTCGCCGGGAACGGATTGGATAGGCAGCCCGGTGAAACCGGCGTAGGCCAATGTCATTAAGTTAAGGGAAAATATTATTTAAAAATGCGCCGTAGGTGCAAAATGTCGGTAGAAAATATCATATAAATTATTTAGCGTGCCGTCAGGTACGCAACATCGGCGAGGTTCCGTACCTGACGGCACGGCATTTCTTTGGTATTTATTTTGCTACCGACCTTGAACCCCGATGGGGTTTCTCTTAACTTAATGACATTGGGCGTAAGCCCTCTAAGCGTAATAGATTATGAAAAGACAGCATTCAAAATTACATCAATAGTATTGCCCCGGTGGGAGCGCTCACAGACTGTTTCAGCCCCTGATAAAAGTGTTTCACATCAGGTGTTTCACTCTAAATTTGCAAAAATCGATAAAATGACATAAAATACTTATTATAAAGTATTTATGCTGTTTTACCTAAAGCTTTTGTACTGTTTCAAAGTGTTTCACTCATTTTTTCAAATTGCTATATATCAATAAGTTAACCTAAAAGAGTGTTTCATGTGTTTCATTATTTTGTGAAACACTACATAAGCCTTTTTAAAGTAGTTACTGTCCCGGGGAGGGTTGGTCAGGCTTACAAATACGATATCCCCATATAATCTATATGTCCGTAAAATATGGGTTCAAAGCCTTCATCGGCAAGTTCGCAGCTCACTATCATGGATCTAAAAGTTGCATCGCCAAAAATGTTGGCTATAGCAGTATCGGCAGCATCACGGCCTGTGGCTATTTTAACCATGCCATTTAACGGTACAAGCTTTGTAGCATCAAATAATATCCATTCGCCGCCTAAATATGCCTCAAAGCAGGCATGGAAATCGGCAGGTTTTAAGTGATAGGCATAGCCGGTAAAATATCTTGCAGGTATAGTTAATGCACGGCAAAGGGCAATGCCTAAATGCGCAAAATCACGGCATACGCCGGCCTGCTCTGTTACAGTATCAAATGCTGATGTTTGCGCGTTTGTTGAACCGCTTAAGTATTGTACATTACGATGAATCCAGTCGGTAAGTGCTATAACCTTCGTGAATGGATTTACAATATGCCCAAACATATTATTAGCTAACCGGTATAGCTTGTCTGACTGGCAATAACGGCTTGGGTACAAATAAGGCATTATAGCCGGATCAAACTGAGCCACCGGTACTTCGTCGTGATGCTCATAGTCTATAATCTTGGTAAAATTATCAACAGTTGCCTTGTAGGTGACTTTAAAAGTGCCGGGGTCATTGATCTCAAATCTTACCAGGCGGTTCTCGCCGTTGGCCGATACTAACTCTTCGGTTTTTAGATATGGATCAATAGTAAAAGTTTCGCTTATTACGGTTTGATGTTGTGTTCTTAAAGCGTTGATATTTAAAATCAAAGTACTCGCCGACCTCACATTATATTCCATTTCGGTGAATACATCGAATTTCATAGTAGTAATTTATGGTAGTTTATTAAAGGCAACATTAATCCAGTCCTCGGATACATGTTGCAAGGCTGCCTTTAGTTCTTCGGCCCATTGGGTCGAAATATTCTCCAGGTCTTTTTTCTCGTAACGTTGTTCAATAATGTGAAAGCTGTCTTTTTTGTAGATCGCCACATCTATTGGGAAATCCACATTATTTGAGCTTACACGGGTAGAGTCAAATGATAAAAAACCTACCTTCAGTGCCAGTTTTAAGCTGGAATTTTCATCTAATGTACGGTTAAGTATAGGTTTTCCATGTCCCGAATTACCAATAATTACAAAAGGCGCACCTTGTCCTAATTCTACCCAGTTTCCTTCGGGATATAATAAAAAAAGTTTATGCTCATCATCATCTTTTAACTGCCCGCCAATTATACTGTGCAGGTCAAAGTTAAAACCGGCCCTTTCTAATGATTCCTTATCTTCCTTAACTACTCTTTTAACCTGTTCGCCGAAAGCATTTACTGCTTTATATAATTTATTGTACTCGGTGGTTTCCAGTAATTCGGTAAAATATACAATAGCTTTATCCCTTGTAGAGCGTAAACCGCTTGTCATAATGAAAAGAGAAAATCCGTCTTTTTGTTCTATCGAAATTTTCTTTTTTACAGTAGTGTCAGTTCCGGATGTAATGCGGGTATCAGCAATTGCAAGCAGGCCCTCTTTAACCTTTATTCCGAGGCAGTAAGTCATAATTATTTAATTCAGAATGTGTATTGAATTTTGTGGTGGACAAAGTAAATAAATAAAGAATATTAACACCTAATAAATATCGAAAAATGTAAACATTAACCTTTTCGTGGCATTAAAGCAAGATATAATTAACATCACTAAACCTGCAACCCAGCGGACAAATGAAATATTTATATTGTTTGACGAAGCATTTTAAGCAATGGTTTATTTTGTTTAAATTCATACAAAATTAAATATGGTATTTAAGAACAACGTTAATGTATTCAGTATATTTGCCTATCTCAAATATATATCATGAGGGTTTATTTTTTTACAAGGATTAGCTTACCTAATCGCTCCGCTTTCCGTAGTTACTCCACCCTCCAGAATTTAAAAACGGTAAAGAATATCAGTTTAGTTTATTTCCTGATGAGTTTGTCAATACGGTTGATCTGCAGGTTTACCAACCTGCCTTTTAATAATGTAAACCATATTGATGAATTGGGTATTGCTAATATGATCTCGACCATAATTACTCCATTATTTTATGTTGGTAGTACATTGCTTATAAAGTATTTTGAGCATGACCGCCTGGTTGAATTTATTGGCAGGGCATTGATACTGATATTTGCCTTATTTGTCATAACTAACGGGATGAGGGTTACTTTTTTTGTTATGCATAATCCTCGTAATACATTAGTAATGTATCTGGCAGCATTAACGCTTGTTGGTGTATTCTTTACTTTGGAATATTATGAGACTCTTTTTGTTGTGGTGGTAATAAGTGTCATTTTTATGCTTACAGTGCCCTATTATCAGCATAGTTTTGAGGAGCAACTGTTAAATGACGTGGTTTCGGCTGTACTGGTAACTTTATTTTTTTGCATATCAAGATTCGTATTCTCTTATCGTGCTGATAATTATTTAAAGCTTAAAGCAATTGAAGAAAAAAATATAGAAATAGAAACAGCCAGTAAGTTAAAAAATGAGATACTGGGCATTGTAGCGCATGACCTGCGCAACCCGCTTACCGCTATTAAAGCATTGGCTATGATAATGGAAGAAGATGAAACAATAGATGCGGATAACCAGGAGAATATCCAAATGATAAAAACATCATGCGATAAAGCAACTTCAATAATTAATGATTTAATAGAAACAGCTAATAATGAAAATGACATTGCTTTTGATATTGAAGAAGTAGAGCTTAACCAATATCTTTTAAAAGTTGTTGATGAATGGGTTAAAAATAAGATGGGGCAGGTTAAATTATTATACTACGGTACAGACCAGCCAATTTATACCCATATTAATATGGAAAAGATGCAGCGGGTTATGGATAACCTGATAAGTAATGCCATTAAATTTTCGCGCGAGGGTGACCATGTTGAAGTTTCATTAAGAGATACAGACGGGCAGATATTTATTGATGTAAAAGATTTTGGTATGGGTATACCAGAAAAGTTATTGCCGTATATTTTTGATCGTTTTTCAAGAGCGAGCCGCAGGGGTATTCGTGGAGAAGAGTCTGTAGGGCTTGGATTAAGCATTGTTAAACAGATAGTAAAAAAACATGGCGGAGACATTGAAGTGTGTAGTACAGAAAAGCAGGGCACTACCTTTACAATACACATGACACCGATAAAAATCGATAATAAGGCCCATTCATAAACACATGCAAATACCTATATCAGAACATTTTATATGCTATAGATTATGGAAAATGAACAGCTATGTGAGCATCTGAGACAAATAAAAACCATTATACAACCCAAAGAGCTTGTATGCGAAGAATGTATTAAAACCGGTGATGACTGGGTGCATTTACGTACCTGCCAAACCTGTGGCGTTACCCTATGCTGTGATGATTCTCCAAATACACATATAACAAAGCATTATCATGCAACAGATCATCCGGTTATAATATCTGCACAGCCAGGCGAACAATGGCTTTGGTGCTACAAGGATGAAATTTTTGCAGAGTATTAAGACTTGAGACTATATCAAAATTGATATTACAAAAATCAGAACAGAATTATGCAGACTTAGCTCTCTGCGTTACTTTGTGACTTCTTTGTACTCAAATAACAATATAGGGGTTTGTTTGTCAGTATAAATTCATACCTATAAATAGCTTAATAAAAAGGGTGAACACCGTAAAGCGTTCACCCTTTTTATTAAGAAATTAAATTTTAATTGCCAGGCGTCTGATCGGGGGTGCCTACAATTTTATATACTTTTTTACCATTCTGATCACGGGATTCCTGGTAGTAAAAATCGTCAGGCGATACGTAGTATTGTTCGCCATTAAGTTTTATTTTACGGGTATCCGGGGGCAAACTATAAAATATGTCGCCAATTTCCGGTGATGCAACGGCCTGATTGCTGCCATTATTGGGAGCACTGTTATTATTATAGTTGCTATTATCGTTTGTGTCTAATTGGCCATCTTTACCGGCAACCTGGTATACAACAGTGCCGTCATCTTTAGTAATTGGCGTATAGTAAACACCGTTTAGCTCATAATATTGCTGGCCGTTTATGGTAATTGATTGCGCGTTAGATGGTAACGTATTAATTGCAGCACCTATAGGCGGCTCTACTACAGTGTATTGGTCGTTATTATATTGATAATAATAGCCATCACTAAAGTAAAACTGGGCATCGCCCCAATAAAAAGGGTAGTAGCCAAAAGGCAATATGCCTAAACTAAAACCTAAACGTGGATAATATGCGCTGCGATAAAAGCCGCGGTTATAATAAAAACCGCCATGATTGTACCAAGGGCTGTAACGATAGCCGTAACCACGTCCATATCCACCGCCAAAAGTATGGCCCCCTCTTGTTACGAAGCCCCCACGCGCTACTGCAGCTCCTCCGCGGTAGCCATTGGTTACTCCAACCCTGTTATTGTAAGAGTTAAATCCACGAGTATTTCCGGTTATGCCAACCCTGTTAGTATTTGCACCAATGTTACCACGCATACCACCGCTTTGAAAACTTTGACGCGAGGTACCAAAACTATTAGTAGTACGACCTCCACCCGAAAAACCTCCGTTTGAACGACCGCCTGAGAAACCACCACCGCCACTATTGTGGGAGCCGCCGCCTCCACCGCCGCTATTACCGCCACCTCCGCCACCGCTATGGCTACCACCTCGTTGCGCATTAGCGGGAACAGACAAAAACAAACATAATAATCCGCTTAAGCCTGTTAATATCAAATATTGAGATATCCTTTTCATAATGATTTTATAATTTAAACAGCGTTTTCAAGCGCTGTTATTTATATAGACTAAAAAATAGCCATCGGTTTAATCCTCACATAAATATATAGATAAAAGCCATTCAACTTTACCAGACGCTGACAAAAATACTTATTGGTAGGTATTTTAATCTATATAGAACAACAATAAAAAAAACCCTTGCCTTTTGGGCAAGGGCCAACTCACAACAATTGTTTAACCTCAGGTCTATGAAACCTTCAGTCAATTCCTAACTGCAAGGTGAATCAGTGTTATAACAGTATATACTTAAGTTGGTTTTAAATTTTTGAATAGAAATTCATTTTATAACGCTTGCAACAATCAAATTTCAACCTATCTTTATATTGTAAACCAAATAGTATAAAATCATGAAAAAAGTATTTCAATTAAAGGCAATAGTTTTCCTGGCATTTGCACTTTTAGTTTCAACCGCAAGCTTTGCACAAAACAAGGCTAAGGTTGTAGCAAGCCCACGCGATAGTGTATCAGGAAAGGTGCATGGTGCAACCATCACTATTAATTATGGCAGCCCATCAGTAAAAGGGCGTAAAATATTTGGCGGATTAGAGCCTTATGGTAAAGTATGGAGAGCTGGTGCCAATGAAGCTACCACATTTACAACTGATAAAGATATTATAGTTGAGGGCAAAAAATTACCCGCTGGTAAATATGATTTGTTTGCTACACCCGGAGAAAAGGAGTGGAAGGTTATTTTTAACTCTAAACATGCCAGTTGGGGTATAAAAGGTGCACCGGGCGGTGGGCATGTAGCAAATGACGACCCGTCAACAGAAGTTTTGGTTGCAACCGTTACGCCTAAAACAGTTGAACTTACTGAGCGTTTAAAATATGTAATAACCAGTAAGGGTTTTGAATTGGTATGGGAAAACGTATCAGTACCTGTTTCTATAAAATAATTGAAAATTATATTTAAAAGCCTCCGGCCACCGGGGGCTTTTTTGTTTATAGCTGGTTATATAGCATAACCTTATATTTGTATTGTAAATGCCGTATCAACTCAATAAAGTACAAAAAAAACTGTTAGCTATTGCAGTATTGGCAATTGTAATCTTTTTGCTATCTGTATTTGAAGATCATCCGGCGGCTGTTGAGCATTATTATTCTGAGGGATTATATGTGTTTATTTGCCGGTTATTACATCCTGTTCTTAACCTGTTTCCTTTCAGTGTTGGCGATGTGGTTTATATTATTGTTATAGCTTATTTAATATATTTTTTAGTTAAACTTATTGTGCTGGCTTTTAAAAGACAGTTTAAACGCATAGGCAACTATTTATTAGGTTTGATTATAGGAGTACAGGCAGGGCTGCTGATTTTTTACCTGTTTTGGGGAGTAAATTATTTCAGGCCATCGGCAGCGCAACGGCTTGGGCTACGGGATACTAACTATACTTTAACTAATTTACAGGCTGTTACCTGTATTATTATTGATAGTGCAAACGCTTGCCGCGCACGCATTAACAAAGCAGATACCTTACAGGATAATGCAGCCATATATCAAACAGCAATAAATGCGATAAGTAAGCTTTCTGCCGATTCGGCTAACTTTCGTACCTGGCACCCGGGCATAAAGTCATCATTGCTTACACCATTTATGAATTACATGGGCACTTCCGGTTATTATAACCCATTTACCGGCGAAGCGCAGATGAATTACCAAATGCCTGTTTTTGAGCGCCCGTTTGTTGCTTGCCATGAAATGTCACACCAAACAGGTTATGGGCCAGAAGATGAGGCTAACTTTGCCGGGTTTTTAGCGGGTATAAGATCACATGACAGATTGTTGCGTTATTCTGCCTACCAGGCAGCTTTGGATGAATGCATGCATGCCCTGCGACGCAGAGATACGGTAGTTAATAATGAACTAAAAACCCATATATCAGCAGCAGTACGTAACGATTTTAAGGCCCAACGGGCCTATTGGCTTTCTTTTAGAGGACGTGTAGGCATACTAAGCAGTATTTTTTATGACGATTACCTAAAGGCCAATAATCAGCCTCATGGCCTAGATACTTATAATCAAATGGTGTTACTGTTAATGGCCTGGTACAGCAAATAATTATCAAAAAGCGTACGAATAATAATTGCTTAAATGCTTTTCGAGCTGGTCCATCAGCGCTTTTTTTAACCTGCCCTTATAGCATACCAATTTACTTTTAGGCGTATAGCTAACTTCACCTAATACTTTGCCTTGCTTTATAACCTTAAAATTACCGGCCAGGCTGGGTAAAACGGTTAAGTTATGTTCTTCATTAGCCAGGTTTATCAATATATGAAACTGGCGCTGCGGTATAAATCCTGATGGCTGTAACAACATAGTAATCCCGGTTTTAAGATGTTTACTAATATTCGAAAAGAGTGTATAAATATAACAAACTATTGGATGTAATAGTATAAATTAATTTAATTTCTCCCCTAAAAAATTATTATCCGAATATGATTATTGAATATGAACCCTGCTATAAGTAAATATTAAATTTGCTTACAGATATTGCGATATAATTTGCTGCAACTGGTTAGCTTGTACTACGCCGCTTTGCCGCCATTTTATTTCCCCTTTTTGAAATATTATTAACGTTGGTACGCTTTGAACTTTATAAGCGCTTGCTGCTGCCGGATTTTTGTCAATATCAATCTTTATTACAGTCACTTTATCGCCCAGGTTACTTTTAAGTTGTTGTAAAATAGGCGGCATCATTTTACATGGGCCGCACCACTCGGCCGAAAAATCCACCAGTACAGGTTTTTCTGCTGCGATAATTTCCTGGAAATTTGCCATAATGTTTTTAATTATAATACAACTCCGGCTTCTGTAAATAACAATTGATCCTTACCGGCCAGTGCAGAGGTTGCATACCCATTATTATTTATAAACAACTTTTCATTTTCGGCAGTTATATGAAGCCCTTCGGTTTCAAAATCGCCGCTGATACGTATAACCACTACAGGGGCATGTACTTCCAATTCGGCTACAATATAATGCTCTAATCTCATGGCAGACTGGTCATCCAATTGATGTATATTTAAAATTACCAAACCATCCGGATTTAAAACTTTAACATAATCCCGTTGGGTTTCCACTGTGAAAACAGAATTTATTTCAACAATATTGTCAATAATTATAATTGAGTTTCCATTTACGTCTTTAATATCAACATCAATAGATAAAGCAGACCCGGGCTCATTATTGTGATAAATAGACCTTATTTTTATTATTTCTTTTGAGTGTTCAGCATCAGCATAACTAATAACGCCATTGGGAACTATAAAAACACTTGTACCTATAATAAATGCGTATTTCATGGTTTGTTGGGTTTACTTAATGCTATAACCATTAAGTTTAAAAAATGTGTTAGGTATTTTAACAGAAATCCCCGTTTTTACATGAATCATACCAATTAGTCTGTTTTTACTTATCTAACCTTAAAATTACAAAGCAGCATTAACGTTGCATGGGTAAAAGAACCAATTCCTACACGCTCGACTCCGGCTTTGGCTAAGGATTGGCTGGTCTCGCTTTTCCCAGTACAGCGAGCGAGGTACGAGTGTGGCAATCTCTACATGCTAAGTATTACCAAATTGTTGTGTAGAGATTGCCACGCTACGTTTACAATGACGTGATTGTAAGTTATTGATTATCAATACAATTAAAATTGTCATCTCGAACATAGTGAGAGATCTTATACACCCTGCTAAGCAACCATGCCTGGCGTTTAAGATTTCTCCTCGTTCCTCGTCGAAATGACAACGTGTTTATGTAATTTTTTTTGCATACGTCATAACGATTTTTTTCAGGGTTGGCCCTGGTGGGTACCCACAATGACGTAATTGTTAATTATAACATCAAATCAATACGCTGTGCATTTTTCTGCGCCAATAGCGCCAGTTCAGTTGCTAAAAAGCAATGTTCTTGCGGCATAGCTGTTTCTGTACGGTTAAGTATATCGTTAATTAGTTGCTCACCAAATGGCAGGTAGTCTTTACTGCAATCAATATAGCGTATCTCTTTTTGGTTAGCGATGAAAAGATGGTCGCCACCCGGACGCCCGGCTATATCTAAAGTTTTTCTAACTTCTATATAACCCTCTGTTCCTAATATAGTTAGGCGGCCATCACCAAATGTAGGTATAGCGTCAGGAGTGAACCAATCAAGCCTTATGTAGCCCATGCCTCCATTTCCGCGCAGCATTACATCGCCAAAATCCTGTATTTTTGGATATTGCGGATGATTTACATTGCCAATTTGTGATGCAACAATCTGTGCTTTGGTTGTGCCTGTAAAATATAAATACTGGTCAAACTGATGCGAGCCAATGTCGGTTAATATCCCCCCGCAATATTGCGGATCAAAGAACCATTCGGGGCGTGATTTTGGGGTCATTTTATGCGGGGCAATATTAATAGTTTGTATAACTTTGCCTATTGCACCGGCTTTAGCCAATTCGCCTGCCTTAACAGTTGCCTTGCTTTCAAACCGTTCGCTATACATAATGGAGTAAATGCGTTTAGTTTCTTTCTGTACTTTTCGTACCTCGGCTAATTGTGCTAATGTGATGGCTCCTGGTTTGTCAGACAGGTAATCTTTACCATGCTTCATAACACGGATACCCAAAGGTGCCCGATCAACCGGTATGCCTGAGCTTAGGATCAATTGAATAGAAGGATCTTCTAATATTTCATTCTCGCTACCGGCCAGTTTTGCCTGCGGGAATTTTTTGGCAAACGCTGCTGTCAGATCAGGTTCTTTAGCATAAAACGAAATTAATTGCCCGCCACCACGGGTAACAGCATCTACCATACCATTAATATGGCTGTGATTGATACCGATAACAGAAAACCGGAGCCTGGTTGCTATTTGTTTAGCAGGAATATCTGCCGCAGGCTCATAAATAACTTTTTCGGTTGACGCTTCAACGGGTAGGGTAGGCAGCAGCATTAAACCTGCTGCCGCGGTTGTTGTATTTCTGATAAAATTGCGCCGGTTAAATTGCTGTTTTTTTGACATAGTTAAACGTTGAACTCATCATAAGCTGCCGAAAGGCTACGTTGTATACCATCTCCCTGCCATTCAGTTACACCGGGTATAGAAGTTGCTTTTAGTATATCATCTTTTGATTTGCCTGCTTTAATTTCGCTGCTAACAAATGCCGCCAGCTTCTCCATATAATTTTGCATTGCTTTCAAATCATCCAAACTGCCGGTAACCTTTACCGGATCATAGGCGTGGCCAAATACAAACAGCGTGTTTTTATCAAATTGTTTTTGAGCTTTCTCTAATACTACGGCCCAGTTTTTTACAGAGGCCCCGGCGGTACGGTCAATATACGGGTACATACGGTTAAATACCAGGTCGCCTGTATGTACAATATTGGCGTTTTCAAAATGTATCATAGCATCACCATTGGTATGCCCCGGCCCCCAGTAATGAGTGCGTATGGTTTCATCGCCCACTTTTGTTTTCCATTGGTCGGCAAAGGTAATATTAGGGTATAATTGCTTATCCTCTGTATTTGCTTTAACAGCAACAGCCTTTTGATTTATAAGCGAGTTTTGATGGGCCGCGACATTTTTAGCCAATCCCTTAAATGCTATATTACCACCGGTATGGTCGCCATGGTGATGGGTATTTATTAACCACTGAAATGGCAGGGTAGATTGCTTTTGTAATTCGGCAATAACATGTGGGGCTGTGTCGGCAAACTCGGCATCTACCACAACTATACCATCTTTATTACTTAACCAGGCAATAGTACCGCCACGTTCGGTAAATATACCCATGTTACTGCGCAGGGGTTTAAATTGATAAGTTGGATCTGCTATTAATGATGCTAAACTTCTTTTACTTAAAAGGGTTAAAGCGCCCGCGGCTACGGCGGTGGTTGCTAAAAAATTACGGCGTTGCATAGGTTATGATTTTTATTTGAAGTTACTAAATAAAAATAGGTATAAACAAATCTGAACGAAGCCTTCGCCTAAATTGACATTTATTTTATCAAGGCAGATAAAAAAGAAAAGGCGATCCTGTTTAGAGTCGCCTTTTCTTTGTTTATACTAATAAACTTGTTATTGTTTAAAAATAGCGGCAAACTTAGTTTCGTAATCTTTGGCCTGCGCTTGCAATTTATTGTATAAGGCAGTTTGATGATTAGTTTTTGCCTCGTCGGCCATTGCATTTATCAATTGGATACCTACCTGCGCGTCGCGCGGACTAAATGTATTTGAATTAGTTGTTAACTGCGTGTAGTAATAATCTAACTGATCTGTTATATAATTGTCTATGTTGGTAATATATTTTGAGCCTAAAGCAAGGTCATGTAATTGATAGGCAGTTTGTGCAATAAAAAATTTAGTGCCGGATGTACGCATATCAATATTCAGGTCAGGCATTACCGAATCATATTTGTGTAACGCTTTTAAAGCAAGATCCGAATGATTGTCGCGTATAAGGCCTTGCATCAGATCAAGGAAAGTGCTTACCATAACGGGATAGAACATGGTGGTTGATTCATGATCCAAATAACGGGCGGTTTTATAATTACCGAATTTAAATTTGTTCATCATGTTATTATACATCACCATGGTATTGGTTTTGCTTGCCTGGTCCCTAACAGCAGTATCAACCTTAAGCGGCATTAAGTGATAAACAAACCCTTCTTTATACAGGTAAGGCTGTAATCCTATCAGGTTTTCATTGCCAACAGTAATGGCAAAGCATATGGGCCTCTTCCAGTTATTATGTGCCAATATATCCAACATGGCCAGGTTATCCTTCATCACATAGTTAGAAGTGTATTTCCACTTCATGGTATCGGCTATCATGTTTCTTTGCGAAGCGGGTACTATGCCGTTTTTAATGATCTCATCAGGATTAATAGTTATTTTAAAGTTTTTAGTAGGCAGGTAGTTAGCTATTTCGCCGTTTTGATATTGGGTCATGGTACGTTGATCATCAGATGATATAAAATCAAATACATCTTTAACTTCAACATAACCGGGTATTTTGGCATCCCTGAAATAGATCACATCACGTACGCCATCTTTATACTTATCAAAAGGCATAGTTATAGGCAATGCATCAGCATCGTTCATTTTACGTTGCATTTGGTGTATATACCAATCGCCGGTAAATAAGCTAAGGTTTACCAAACGCACATCGGGCCTTATGTTTTCAACCTCCTGGTCATACCATAAAGAGTAGGTATCGTTATCACCATAAGTAAATAAAATGGCATTTGGCGGGCATGATATCAAATAATCATAAGCCGTATCGTGCGCTGTACGTTTTGTAGAGCGGTCATGGGCCTTCCATTCTTCGCCTGCCAGTACTGCCGGCACGGCTAATAAACAAATAGCTGTAGCAGCCAATGCAGCTGTTTGTGCCTTTAACGCTTTTTTTAATAGTTCGGCAAGTGCTAATACACCTAAACCTATCCATATAGCAAAGGCATAAAACGAGCCTACATACGAGTAATCTCTTTCGCGTGGCTGTACAGATGGCTGGTTAACATATAGTATAATGGCCATACCGGTAAAAAACCATAACAGGGCCACAATTAGCGCGTCGCGCTTTTTGCGTTTAAAATGATACCAGGCACCCAATAGGCCCAATATTAACGGCAGGGCAAATAATGGCGTATAAGTATTGCTATGCATTATTGATTTTGGCAAATGCTTAGCTCCATCAAAAATGCCGGTGGTCCAATCGCCATCAACATAACCCTTAAAGCCACCCATTTGCTGCTGGCCATCCATATCATTTACGCGGCCTGCAAAGTTCCACAGAAAGTACCTCACGTACATTTGATAAGTTTGCCAGCTAAAAAAGAATTTTAGGTTTTCAACCATTCCCGGCACATCAGTATCACCCATTTGCAGCCATTGCCTGTAAAATTGCGGGTCCTGTCCCTCGGTACTATAAGTACGCGGGAAAATGGTTGTATGGTCATAAATATAACTTTGTTTATGGCCAGATACCTCGTATTTAGTTTTGCCCTTTCGGTATTGAGTGGCACCTTCGGTTTGGTCAACTATTTTAGCATCAAAATAAGGGCCCGATATTAATGGCGTTTCGCCATACTGCTCACGATTTAGGTAGCTGTTTAGCGTAAAAGCATTATCAGGATGTGTATTATCTAAATTAGTATTAGCAGTTGCACGTATCGGTATATAAACAAATGAGCTATAACCAAAATAAATAAATGCCACACATAAAAATGCCAGGTTTAAGAACGCTTTTTGTTTACGTATACTATATATAATACCGGCTACCAATATAGCTATCAGCAATAAAAAGAAGAAGATTGATCCGCTGCCAAAACCTAAACCTAAAGTGTTTACAAAGAATAAGTCGAAAAATGCCGAAAGTTTTATGGTCCATTGCCTGATGCCAAATTGTACCAAACCCAGTATAACTATACTTACTAAAAATGCAATCAACCCGCTTTTAACGGTTACTTTTTTGGTTCTGCGGAAATAATATACTAGTGTTAAAGCAGGTATGGTTAATAAATTAAGTAAGTGTATACCAATTGAAAGGCCTATAACGTAAGCTATAAATATCAGCCATTTATCGGCACCCGGTTCATCAGCATGGGCATCCCATTTTAATATGGCCCAAAATACTATAGCGGTACATAATGATGAAAGCGCGAACACAATAGTTTCTACAGCCGAGAACCAAAAAGTATCAGTATAAGTAAAGGCCAATGCACCAACCAAACCTGCACCCATAATAAGTATTGTACGCGACTTATCATTTTCGCCATCAGTAACCGGTAAAAGCTTTTTAGCTAATGCGGTAATAGTCCAAAACAGGAACATGATAGCAGCCCCGCTGGCAATTGCCGAACCCATATTGGTAAAATAAGGCACCTTGGTATTATCGCCTAAAGACAATAAAGAAAATACTTTGCCTAACATGGCAAATACAGGGTATCCGGGTTGGTGGGCAACCTGTAAACGGAAAGCGCACGAAATAAATTCGCCGCAATCCCAATAGCTCACGGATGGCTCTAAGGTTAAAATATAGGTAACAGAAGCTATTACAAAGCAAAGCCAGCCTAACAGGTTATTGATTTTTTTGTATTGCATGGATAATGGATATAAGTATAGTTTTATCGATTAGTAAATATCAGGTTTTTTATACCTTATTATAAATAAACAGCTTTAAGTAGATTAATTTTAACATAAATTAACTTTTCGCCTGCCCGCATAAGCGGCAAATATCATAAATATCCGGGAATAATGATTGATTATTTTGAGGTGAGATTACCTTGTTACGCCAGCATTGATATGATTTTTATTGTCTCACAAAACTCAATCTTTTACCTGCAACATCTGTTGCAAACACACCATCACTCCAGGCCAAATTGCCCGATACAATGGTGTGTATTATTTTAGATTTGAACGTAGTTCCCTCAAACGGGCTCCATTTACATTTGTATAAAATATTGCTTTTATTTACCTGCCAGGGCTTATTTAAATCAACTAAAACCAAGTCGGCATAATAGCCTTCGCGTATAAAGCCACGTTTCTCTATTTCGAAACAAATAGCCACATTGTGGGCCATTTTCTCGGCTATTTGTTCCAGGCTTATTTTGCCCTGGTGATAAAATTCAAGCATAGCGGGTAAGGCATGCTGCACCAATGGGCCGCCCGAGGGAGCCTTTAGATAAGGGTGCGCCTTTTCTTCAGCAGTATGCGGCGCATGGTCTGTAGCTATTACATCTATACGGCCATCCAAAACACCTTTTAAAATACCATCGCGGTCATGTTCGGTTTTTATGGCCGGGTTCCATTTTATCAGGTTGCCCTTAGTTTCATAGTCCTTGTCACTAAACCATAGGTGATGCACACAGGCTTCGGCGGTTATCCTTTTATCTTTTAGTGGAATGGTATTGTCAAATAAATACGTTTCTTTTTCTGTAGATATATGCAAAATGTGCAAACGTGTATTATGCTTTTTAGCGAGATCAACCGCCATTGATGAGGATAGGTAACATGCTTCTTCGCTTCGTATTTTAGGATGCAATCTTACATTGATATTATCACCCAATAATTGTTTAAAGTGGTTTAAGTTACTTTGTATTGTGGCTTCATCCTCACAATGCGTAGCAATAAGCATTGGCGATTGTGCGAAAAGATTCTCCAGTGTAGCAGGATTATCAACCAGCATATTACCGGTAGATGAACCCATGAAAACTTTAATGCCGCAAACGTTTTTAATATCGGTGCGCAATACCTCATCCAAATTATCATTGGATGCACCCATAAAAAATGAGTAGTTAGCTAATGACTTGTCAGCTGCAATCGCATACTTATCTTCCAGTAATTGCCGGGTTAATGTATTGGGTACGGTATTAGGCATTTCCATAAAAGACGTAATACCACCCGCAACTGCCGCGCGCGATTCTGAATAGATATCACCTTTATAAGTTAAGCCCGGTTCACGAAAATGTACCTGGTCGTCAATAGCACCCGGGAAAAGATGTAATCCTTCTGCATTGATCACTTTATCGGCAGCAACATCAATTTGTTTGTCTATGCGCTCAATCAGGCCATCTTTAACCAAAATATCAGCAACGTATTGCTTGTTTTCATTAACTATAGTGGCTGATTTGATTAGAATAGTGCTCATAAAGCAAATATAGTTTTATAGTCCGAAAGGCAAAAAACAACTGCGCACGAAAGTTTTTAGTTTGAACCCTAATTATTAATTACCAACAACATTATTGAGTTTGAGCTATAGACTGTCCGCGGACAAATATTATATCTCCTTTTTACCTTTCCCCTTCACCTCAACAAAAACCCCTATCTTTGCCCCATGGCAATAACGTTCGAGGATCTTAAATTTAACCGGCAAATTTTAAATGCCATTGCCGATGCCGGTTATACCGAGCCTACGCCGGTACAGCAAAAAGCTATCCCGCCAATATTGAACGGGCAGGATGTAATGGGCATAGCGCAAACCGGTACCGGTAAAACAGCAGCATATGTTTTGCCCATAGTAATGCGCCTTAAATATGCACAGGGCGACCACGCGCGAGCCTTAATTATTGCTCCTACGCGTGAGCTGGCCATGCAAATTGAAGAAAATGTAAAAATTTACTCCAAATACACCGATCTGCGTACCGTTTCTGTATACGGCGGCCTTGGCCCTAAAACGCAAATAGAATTAATAAATAAGGGGGTAGATATTATAGTTGCTACCCCTGGCCGTTTCATGGATATTTATTTAGCCGGACACATTGTTACCAAAACTCTGCAGGTTTTAGTATTGGACGAGGCCGATAAAATGATGGATATGGGCTTTATGCCACAAATAAACCGGATATTGGAAGTTGTGCCGCTTAAACGGCAAAACCTGCTTTTTTCTGCTACCATGTCTGATAAAATACATGAGCTGTCGGCAAACTTTCTGGAGTTTCCAACGGTTATTGAGGTTACACCACAAGCTACACCGGCACAAACAGTAATCCAGAAACTTTACCATGTGCCAAATGTAAAGACCAAAATAAACCTGTTGCGTGAGTTGCTAAAAGACGAGGGCGATATTACCAAGCTAATGGTGTTTTGCAAAACCCGTATGGCTGCCGAGGATGTTTACAAGTTTTTACTCCGCAAGTTTGGCGAAAAAGAGGTTAAGGTATTGCATGCCAACAAAGGGCAAAATACCCGTATTAATTCCATGAACGCGTTTAAGAATGATGAGGTTAAAATATTGGTAGCTACTGATGTTGCCTCGCGTGGTATAGATGTGAGCGATGTAAGCCATGTAATAAATTTTGATGTGCCTGTAGTGATTGAAGATTATGTGCATCGAATTGGGCGTACAGGCCGCGCGCTGCAATCGGGCGAGGCTATTACTTTTTGCAATCCTGCCGAAGAATATTATTTAAATAAAATACAAAAGCTAATCAGGCAAACTATACCTGTGTTTGCTATTCCTGCGGGAGTATTTGTAGAAGCAACCCCTTACGAAGAAAAACAGGATCAGGACAGGGAGATAGATATGCAAAAACGTAAGGACGACCCTGATTTTAAAGGTGCGTTCCATGAGAAGAAAACATTGAACCAACGAAAGAAATTTGATGCCGAAAAAGCCAAACGAAAGGGTACGCCGCACCCAATTAAGGGCAAGCCTAAATCTTTCAGAAAAAAGCATTAACTATATTTTAATAAAAAAACCATGTCATTTCTAACGAGGTACGAGGAGAGATGACAGATATCATGAGATAATGAAATTAAGAATTACCCCTTTAAACTTTGCAACCGCGTTTTTTTTATTTTTAGCCGTATACATCTGGATAAACGGTGCTGCTATCACAGGTATGAAATTTACGCACCTGGGCGGTGCCATCAGCCTGATATTTTTGCTGTTTGCCTTTGTAGTGTCATTTATGGATATAATGTTCCGTAATTTTTTCCCTGACCTCAAAAAAATATGGCTAATTGAATTAAGCTTTATAGCTTTGGCAACTATTATATTTTTACTTGTTAAATAACTATTAATGAAGACCGCCGAAATAAAAATCACCGTAGCGCTTGACGATAATAATGTTCCTGAAAAAATTTTATGGGAATCAACCGATGCTGCTAATAAAGAAGCATTGCCTGTATCATCTTTCATGTTATCCCTATGGGATCCAAGCTACAAAAATACCTTGCGTATTGACCTTTGGACAAAAGATATGCCTGTTGACGAAATGAAACGTTTTTTTTACGAAACCCTGCAAACCATGGGCGATAGCTTTTTACGTGCCACCGGCGAAAAAAATATAGTTGAAGATTTACGTGATTACTGTGCCCACTTTGCCGATAAAATGGAAATAACCAAATAGTAACTTTATGAGATTCCCGTCCCTGATATCATTTATTGGTTTTGTGTTATTAATGGCCGGCACTTGGTGCCCGTTATTGCGCCCGTTCCATTTGTTTAATTGGGATGTATATGATCTTAACCGCCCTTACGGTATGGTAATACTGTTAATATCTGTTGTGGGTATATTGGGTGTGGTATTAAACAGGATAAAATTAGTGCGGTTTACTGCATGGCTCTCGTTAGTATTAGTATTGCTTTTATTTATAGCCGCGTTTATGAAGGTACATACCAGCTTTAGCTTTATACCATTTAAATCATTCGCGGGGTTTTTAGCAAACCAGGTAAAATTTAAATGGGGGTGGTATTTATTATTCGCGGGCCCGGTTATAGCTTTGGCCGGTACTGTGGCAAAACCATCAAAATACTCCAGGTAGTTTATTAACAGGCGGAGGAACTAATAGAATTAAAAGAAGAAATTTTAAACGAACGGCTTAAAACTCAAGCTTGGTTTGCCCTATACCCAAAACTTTTGCTTCATGTTGTAATAGCCATTGCTTACGCCATAAACCGCCTGCATAACCCGTTAAACTACCGTTTGAGCCGATAACACGGTGGCATGGTACCACTATCCATAAATTATTTTTGCCATTTGCGGCAGCTATGGCGCGTATAGCTAAAATGTTGTTCATTTGATTGGCTTGCTGAGCGTAGCTTATAGTACAGCCATAACTTATTTGCAGCAATTGTTGCCAAACCTGTTGTTGAAAATCTGTGCCTTGTTGTTTTATCGGAAAATCAAAAACTTTTCTGGTACCGGCAAAATATTCATCCAACTGTTGTATGGCTGCATTAAGCAAAGGCGATTGCGCCGGCATTATCTCCTGTTCGTCGTCCAATACATGTATGGAACTGATAAAGCCATCCTCTTCTGTTATTTGGGCAATACCTACAGGCGTTTTATAATGAGTAACGGGCATAGCGTAAAATTACACCTCTTTTTCATTAATCTGTAATTAACTAACGTGTTTAGCTATTTAGCTATCCCGTTAATAGCCGTAATGCTACAATAGCCGGGCAATCACGAAGAAGTGAGTGTACTGTACCACGTACACGTTGATACACATGGGTACACCCTGGTACACTTGATGTTAATAAATGTTAAAAACACATTGTTTTTTCTATAAACAGGTCTTTGCCGCTTAATTTTTAATCACTACACCTGTTTAACTAATCTCTAATCATTACTTTTACCCCAATGAAACTCATAGATCAAACCTGGGAGCTTTTTAAAAAAGAAGTGGTGTTAGAGTGGCGCTCAAAATACGCGTTTAACGGCGTGCTGCTGTACGTGGTTTCAACCGTGTTTGTTTGTTATATCTCTTTTAGCCTTACCCCGGGTTTTGATAAAAGCACAGGTTATAAAGTTGTATGGAACGTCCTTTTTTGGATCATCATTCTGTTTGCATCGGTAAACGCTATAGCCAAAAGTTTTGTACAGGAAAGTAAAAGCCGGTTGCTATATTATTATTCAATTGCCAGCCCGCATGCTATCATACTATCTAAAACTATATACAATATTTTGCTGATGTCGTTACTTAGTATATTAGCTTTGATAGTATATCTCGTCTTTTTTAACAATACCATTGGCGATCCTCTATTTTATTTTATAACCGTATTGCTGGGCAGTATTAGTTTTTCTACAGTGTTTACCATGATATCTGCCATTGCTTCAAAAGCCGGTAATAACGGCACCCTGATGGCTATACTAAGCTTCCCGGTAATTATCCCTGTTATTTTAATATTGATACGTCTTAGTAAAAGCGCTATGGACGGAATTGAACGTAGTTTAAGCTATGGTAATATTGGAGTTTTATGTCTTATAAATGTTATTGTTATGGCAACAGCCTTATTGCTTTTTCCTTATATATGGCGCGATTAATAAAGTTAGTAATACTCCTGTTGTGCCCGGTAATTACTTTAGCGCAAAGTGTTGCTATTACAGGCAAGGTACTACGTGCCGATACAAAGGCACCCTTATCACATGCAAGTGTTTTTTTAGGTAATTCTTCTTTTGGTACATCCACTGCGGATGACGGCACATTTACAATAAACGGGATCAGGCCGGGGCGATATAATTTTATTGTAACAACTGTTGGTTTTGAAGATAATTCGCAAGTTATATTAATCAATACTGATCCTGTTAATTTTACTATCGAACTATCGCCCAGAAATATTCAGCTTAAAGAAGTAAATATTTCTACACTTTCAAAAGCCGATAGGAAACTCGCGCTCGAGCGGTTTAAAGCAGAATTTATTGGTGAAGATGACAATGCCAAAGATTGTAAGCTGATTAACCCCGAAGTATTGAATTTTTCTTTTCATCAAAATAAAAACGTATTAGAAGCGTTTTCTGATGAGTTTTTTATAGTTGAGAACCGTGCATTGGGTTACCGTATTAAATTCCTGATGAAGAAATTTAATAGTGATTTTTTAACCGGAAGCGTTATTTACCAGGGCCAGCGGATGTTTGAGCAATTACCCGGAAAGGAATCACAAATAAAAAAATGGCGCAAAAAGCGCGATGAGGCTTATTATGGTTCGGCAATGCATTTTTACAGGTCGTTATATAAAGACAGCCTGGCAAGTGCGGGTTTTAAAATTTACCGGCTTACCCGTACAATCAATCCCAACCGACCATCGGAAGGGATAATTCAACAAAATTTAACTAAAGCTAAGGGAACTGACGATAACGCATTTCTTAAATGGACCAACATAAAACTTTCACCCAAATACTCCGTACAAACATTAGGTAAAGAGCAATTAGCTATAAAAGATGTACTTAGAAAGACAGATCAGCAGGGATTATTTGCTGTTACATTTGCAGATTATTTGTATGTAATTTATACCAAAAAATGGGAGACTAATTATTTCAGAGATCTGTATCGGGAACCTTACATGCTTAACTACGAAACAACTATTGTAAGCCTGTTGAACAAAGACCGCATTATGTTTTTTGACAGAAACGGTACCACAGTTGGCGATAGCCCGTTATACGAAGGTACCTGGTCAAGGGCACGCCTTTCAACCATGTTACCTGTTGATTATACACCGGCAAATAATCAACCATAAATTTAAAAAACTGTATAAATATAATAAAGATGCGTCATTGCGAGGAACGAAGCAATCTCTACATAGGATAGTCAATATGAAAAATGATTTTTGTGATTGTTTTAAAAGTGTATCTGGTTGATTTGCATGTGCAGAGATTGCTTCGTTCCTCGCAATGACGCGTGGTTTGTTCCTCGGATTTATATGCGAACCATTTTTAGACAGTTTCTAAATATACCGGGATAATAAAAGTATTACATTATAACAATTTTGATACTCGTTTTTCATCAATAATTCATTTGTAAATGTTTTAATTAGCATTTTAAAAAAAGCTTAATATAAAATTATAAATGCGGCTATCCTGGTTAGTTTTACTGCTTTTTTTATGGCCTGTTCTTACAAGGGCACAAAACGAAAATATAACCGGCAAGGTAATAGGTAAGGAAACTAAATCTCCGGTATCAAGAGCAAGTGTTTTTTTAAGTAATTCATCATTTGGTACAATAACATCAGCCGATGGTTCTTTTAGTTTGAGTAAAATAAGACCCGGGCAATACACACTTGTAGTAACAGCAATAGGTTTTACTGATTATACCAAAACTGTATTGGTAGCCGACGAGCCAATAAAGCTAAATATAGAGATGGAACCAAAGGTAATCCAACTGCGTGAAGTGGTTATTTCTGGTAATAAAAGCGATTGGAAACGCAACTATGAACAATTTAAAAGAGAGTTTATAGGTACAGATGAGAATGCAAAAAATTGCGAAGTTATAAACCCTTCCATTCTTAATATTACTTATCATAAAACGCAGCAGGTATTAGAAGTAGATGCTGATCAATTTTTAGTTGTAGAAAATCGCGGACTTGGTTACCGGGTTAAATTTTTGCTGAAAAATTTTAAAAGCGATAAAATCGCCGGCAATATATCATACGAAGGGCAACGGCTTTTTGAAGAATTACCCGGAAATGAGGCACAGAAAAAAAGATGGCGCATTAACCGGGATCTGGCTTATTATGGATCGCCAATGCACTTTTATCGCGCGCTTTATACAGATAAATTAAAAGAAGAAGGCTTTGATGTGCGAAAATTGACCCGTTACCCTAACACAGATCGCCCATCGGATGAAGTTATTCATCGTAAAATAGAAATGTTTACTTCTTTAAGAAGGGGTGATTCGGTTAATCACTACATCGAACTTTCTAATCTTTCAAAATATGCCCATGAGCGGATCGCCACAGTTCCATGGGCTTCGTTCGAGTTATTAAGATCAACACAGGAAACAGGCATATACGCTATTACTTACCCCAACTATCTGTATGTGATTTATACTAAAAAGAGGGATGAGACCAACTTCAAGGACATATATCGCCCGTTAGACATGCCTAATTATGAAATAAGCGTATGTACACTATTTAATAGTCCTCCTTATTCTTTATTTGATAAAAATGGTGTAGTTGTTGGCGAAAGCCCCTTATATGAAGGTACCTGGTCTAAACTACGATTATCTGAACTGTTGCCTGTTGATTATGAACCATCTGATAAGCCAAAATAGGCATAGTACATTTAGTAAAGCGCAATACAAATAATTAGTACATTTGCCTGTAATCAATATGAAATTTATATATCAAACATGGTGGAAAGTGATAGCTGTTGTACTGGTACTTTCTACGTTAATAACAGGCTTATTATTTCCGGTTCCTTCCTTACCTGTTCTTCATGAAACTATACGTAATCTATACTTCCATGTTCCAATGTGGATGGGAATGCTTTCGGTATTTGTAATATCCGTTTTTTTTAGCATTATGTACCTAAGAACCGGTAAAGAAGAATATGATCTTGCATCAATAGAATGCGTAAATACCGGCCTTGTTTTTTTTACTTTGGGTTTGATAACCGGGATGATCTGGGCCAAATTCACCTGGGGCGAATTTTGGAGTGGTGACCCAAAACAAAATAGTGCTGCTATTGCCTATTTATTATACTGTGCCTATGTAGTGCTCAGAAACTCCATTGATGAAGAACAAAAGCGCGCGAAAATATCTGCCATTTATAATATTTTCGCTTTCCCTATTATGCTTGTCCTGATATTTATTTTACCAAGAATGACAGATTCTTTACACCCGGGCAGCGGCGGGAATCCTGCTTTTGGAAAATACGACCTCGATAATGGCATGAAAATAGCTTTTTACCCCGCAATGTTAGGCTGGAGCTTTATAGCCATTTGGATTGCCACTTTGCGTTACCGTATACGTTTGATAGAAAATAAAAGAAACAACCTAAATTAATGAAGAAGTTTATAATTTTAGCAGTACTGCTGGTAAGTTTTGTAACCGCTTTTGCACAGCAAAGCCAATCTGTAGAAATGGCCGATACTTTTCGCGGCTCTGGAAAAATTTATGTAGTTATTGCAGTAATTGTTATAATTTTTATTGGCTTAGCTATTTACTTGTTTTCTATAGACAGGAGATTGAAAAAAATTGAAAAAGAAAAATAACCTTATTAACACAAGATTATGGCTACAAATAATTCCGCTACCAATCAGGATACCCACTTTTTTGCCGACGTATGCTCAAACTTTGATTTTGCAGCACAATTTACCAAGCATGATGCCGGTCTTTTAGATCAGATAAAATCATGTAACAGTGTTTACCGTTTCCGTTTCCCAATACGCAGGGGCAATGGTTTTGAAGTGATAGATGCATGGCGGGTTGAACACTCACAGCACCAATCGCCAACAAAAGGCGGTATACGTTACAGTGAAATGGTTAATGAAGATGAAGTAATGGCATTGGCCGCCCTCATGACCTATAAATGTGCTATTGTTAACGTTCCTTTTGGAGGTGCTAAGGGTGGCATTAAAATTAACCCTAAAAACTATACAGTTCAGGAACTTGAAAATATTACACGCCGTTATACCGTAGAGCTGATAAAGAAAAACTTTATAGGCCCCAGCATTGACGTTCCTGCTCCTGATTATGGATCGGGCGAACGCGAAATGAGTTGGATAGCCGATACTTATGCTACCATGAACCCGGGCCAATTGGATGCAATGGGGGCGGTAACCGGTAAACCTATTGCTTTACACGGTATTGCCGGTCGGCGGGAAGCCACAGGCAGGGGAGTAGCTATTGCCACCCGCGAATGTGTGAGCATTGGCGAGGATATGCAGAAAATTGGATTAACACCCGGCATATCAGGCAAAAAAGTTATTGTGCAGGGTTTAGGTAACGTTGGTTATTATTCGGCTAAGTTCCTTTCAGAATTTGGCGCTTTAATAGTTGGCTTATGCGAATTTGAAGGCGCAATTTATAATGCCGATGGTTTGGATATTGAAGCAGTATTTCAACACCGTAAAGCAACCGGATCAATTTTAGGTTACGCAGGTGCAAAACAAGAATTTAAAAACACGCTGGAAGGTTTAGAACAACCTTGCGATATTTTAGTTCCGGCAGCGTTAGAGAACCAGATAACTGTTGCCAACATAAAAAATATAAAAGCTAAAATTATAGTAGAGGGTGCAAATGGTCCAACCAGTCCCGAGGCAGAAGCCATATTTCATCAAATGGGTGGTATTGTTGTTCCGGATATGTATGCAAATGCAGGTGGTGTAACCGTATCATACTTTGAGTGGCTTAAAAATTTATCACACGTAGCTTTTGGCCGCATTAACAGGCGCTTTGAAGAAAATTCAAATCTTAACCTGGTAAATATGGTTGAAGGTATTACAGGTTTAGCCTTAACACCGTTACAACGCGCCACTATAGTTAAAGGAGCATCTGAACTTGAATTGGTAAATTCAGGATTAGAGGATACCATGATCCGTTCTTATCATGAGATAAGAGAGATATATAAAAGCATTAATAAAATAGATGGCATGCGTACAGCCGCATTAGTAGGCGTTATTAATAAGATTGCTGTCTCTTATCAAAATTTAGGAATCTGGCCTTAATCAGGCTGAATCACAGGTTAAACTTATTAGTTTTATTGTTTAAGGCCGGCGTTAGTCGGCCTTAATTGTTTATATGCTTTTTAGCATTATGTGATTTATTAATTTAAAGCAAGCAAATGCATTTAAATAGCGTATTTTTAACATTACCTAAATTATTTTTTAATGCTGATTAAAACCAATTATTAGCCATTGTACTAAGATAATATCTGTTTTATACAAGGATATTAATTTTAGGATAAGTATAATAATGAGCGCGGTCATTAATAAAAAACACATACGATATAATTTATTTAAATAGCCATTTTTTTACCTTTAATCACTAAATGTGAGCGGATTGTATAAAATATTATTGGTTTTATTTTTGCTGGAAAGCGTAGGAGCCTTTGCGCAGGCCCCGCCCAATATTGGCTTTGAAAAGGGCACGTTTGAAGGGTGGGTATGTTCTACAGGGACAATTAATATTAATGGGGAAGTTTTAGTTGGAGGAAACCAGCAAGTTTATAACAGACATACCATAGTTAGTGGCGGAACGTATGATAAATACGGTAATTTTCCTACACTTTGCCCAAACGGCAGCAAATTTTCTGTTAGGTTAGGTAATGATAGAACCGGAGCAGAGGCCGAGCGTATAAGTTACCAATTTGTTGTACCACCAGGGCCAACATATAGCCTTGTTCTTAACTATGCAGTTGTTTTGCAAAACCCGGGCCATGAAAGCTATCAGCAACCTAAGTTTGCCGCCAGGATTTATGATTATACAGATTCAAAATACATTGTATGCCCATATTTTGACTTTGTGGCATCAAACGAATTGCCCGGATTTAAAATATCTAATGTAGTACCGGATGTAGATTCAACAAGGAATTCCGGACCATCCACTATTTCTTATAAAGAATGGTCTGCAACAACAATTAATTTAGCCGGTTATGGAGGAAAAACAGTAGTTCTTGAATTTACAACTAATGATTGTACAAGAGGGGGACATTTTGGCTACGCTTATATTGATATAAATGAAGAAGGGGCACCGGCCATAACCGGCAGCACCTATTGCGCCGGGCAGCCTGCTATTACTTTGCATGCACCTAACGGGTTTTATGGTTATAAATGGTTTAAAGACAACGACTTTACACAATCTGTTGGTGATGGTGAAACGCTGACACTTAATCCGGCACCGCCAAATCTAACTAAATACGCGGTTGCTATTGCTCCTTATCCCGGTTTGGGTTGCCCCGATACTTTGTATACTGTAGTTAATAAAATAGAAGAAAACTTTACTTTAAAATTAGTGGATACCGTATATGGCTGCCTGGGCCCGGGGGCTGATCTTACCGCGGCATATGTAACCGCCGGGACAAGCAGTAATACCACTTTTAAATACTATACTAACCCGGTTACCTTAGATTATGTATATAACCCTAAATCTGTTGAGACAGGCACTTATTATATACATGGAATAAATGCCGAAGGTTGTGAAAATATCCTCCCCGTGCATGTTGTGCTTAAAGATGCTCCCGTCGTCAGGATTTCAGATCCGTTACCTGTTCAATACCCGCAAACGGTTGATCTATCAAGGGTTTATAAACCTATAAGCGGCCAAACGTATAGCTATTATGCTGATGCTGCAGCAACTATTCCTGTAACTAATTATAAAAATATAGCGGCAAGCGGCAAGTATTATATTAAAGCAGCAAATAATTTAGGTTGTACAACTATTACTTCTACCGCTGTATTAATAAATCCACCGGCAGCTTATAAAATATCGGCGCCAAATATTTTTACACCCAATAACGACGGAGTAAATGATTATTTTTCTGTTCAGATAGATGGCTTTGTATCATTTGGAAATGTTAAAATATTTAACCGTTACGGGCAGGTGGTATTTACAGCCAATTCAACTTATGACTTATGGGATGGAAATTATAAGGGACAGGCTCTGCCACCCGGAGCATACTACTGGGTATTTGAAGGTACAGACCAATACTATCATATTAAAGTTACCAAAGCAGCTTCAATTGCTATTGCGCGATAATTGTTAAGAAGGATTCTAAATAATATATATCTGTTGTAATAAACATTATTACCTGTACGTTTTGTACTTTTGTAACCTTGAATTACAGGAAATAA
This sequence comes from Mucilaginibacter sp., assembly GCF_028288205.1. Classification (GTDB taxonomy): domain Bacteria; phylum Bacteroidota; class Bacteroidia; order Sphingobacteriales; family Sphingobacteriaceae; genus Mucilaginibacter. The sequence goes on along the minus strand of NZ_JAQBOD010000012.1, from coordinate 54,209 downwards.
ACCACAATGAAAAAATCTTCCATATTTGGTCTTATTGTTATAGCTATAGCTATTGCAGTTATTATAAGTGTATATTCTACTTCGAGCACCTACGGTTCATTTAAAGATGCTAAAAGTGCAGATACCGAATTGCACATTGTGGGTCATTTAAATAAGCAAAAACAACTATTTTACGATGCGACAAAGGATGCCAATTATTTTTCTTTCTATATGAAAGATAATAAAGGCGAAGAATGCAAAGTTGTATTTACCGGCAGTAAACCACAAGATTTTGAACGCTCAGAGCAAATAGTTTTAACCGGGCAAATGCGCGGTGATGAATTTCATGCATCAAAAATATTAATGAAGTGTCCGTCTAAATACACTCAAGATAAGGTAGAAATTACAGAGGCCAAAGCAAAACAGGCCAGCATATAATATAAATTATTTTAATGGATACATTTAAAGGCGAACACCTTTTACCGGGTCACCTGGGTCAGTTCTTCACTATTCTATCATTTGGCTCGGCCTTATTTGCAGCAATAAGCTATTATTTCGCAACAACTAACCCATTAGACACTTCCTGGAAACGGTTGGGGCGTATAGGTTTTTTCATTAATACGGCTTCTGTCATTGGGATTGTAGTTTCATTATTTTACATAATTTTTAGCCACCTTTTTGAATATTATTATGCCTGGGAGCATTCATCAAGGGCATTACCTGTACATTTTATCATCTCAAGTTTTTGGGATGGACAAGAGGGTAGTTTCTTGCTTTGGAACTTTTGGCAGGCTGTTATTGGCAATATATTAATATGGAAAGCCAAATCATGGGAAAAGCCGGTGATGGCAGTAGTGGCATTATCGCAAGCCATATTAGCTACCATGTTAATAGGAGTGGATATATTGGGCCAACGTATAGGTAGTTCTCCATTTATTTTGCTGCGCGAGGCTATTAATCTTAAAGAATCGGCACCAATATTTGCTAGTAACCCGGCGCTTTATCATAACTATTTAAGCTATATTAAAGACGGTAACGGCATGAATCCGTTATTGCAGAACTATTGGATGGTTATACACCCCCCAACTTTGTTTTTGGGTTTTGCATCAATGGTTGTTCCGTTTGCTTATGCAATTGCCGGCCTTTGGCAAAAACGCTATACCGAATGGGTAAAACCTGCTATATCTTATTCGCTCTTCGCGATGATGGTTTTGGGAACAGGTATTATCATGGGCGCGTTTTGGGCCTATGAATCTTTATCGTTCGGTGGTTTCTGGGCATGGGACCCGGTAGAAAATGCCTCTATAATTCCATGGTTAATATTGGTTGGTGCTGTACACGTAATGATTGTATACAAAAATACGGGTCATTCCTATTTTACCGCTACAATTTTAGTGTTAACCAGCTTTGTGCTGGTACTGTATGCATCCTTCCTTACCCGGAGCGGTGTTTTAGGCGACACGTCTGTACACGCATTTACAGATGCCGGTATGTTTTGGCACCTGGTTGCCGATGTGGTTATATTTTTAGTATTAGCTATTGTTATGTTAGCTATCCGCTGGAAAGAACTGCCGCGCACTAAAAAAGACGAAGAAACTTATTCGCGCGAGTTTTGGATGTTTGTGGGTGCTATATTTTTATGCTTATCATGTTTTCACCTGGTGGTAGTATCATCTATACCTGTTTGGAACCTGATGTTTGGCACCAAAGTAGCACCGCCGTCTGACCCGGTAAAGCATTACAATATTGTACAAGCCTCATTTGCTGTAGTAGTTACCTTATTAACAGGTGTAACCCAGTTCATGAAATATAAGAAAACAGATATTACCAAATTCTTTATTACCTCTGCAGTTTATTTGATACTCGCGGGGGTAATTACCGGGGTTATAATATATGTAACCGGAGTTTATAAACTGCAGTTTGTTTTTATACTGATAATGGTAGGCGCCATTTACTCTATATTGGCTAACGCGAAAGTATTTATAGAGGCATTAAAAGGCAAAGTAAAACTGGCCGGTTCGGCAGTGGCGCATATTGGTTTTGGATTGATAATGGTAGGCGCGCTAATATCAGCAGGAACCAGTATAGTAATATCAGAAAATACAACCGGCGAACAATTTTCTGAAGATTTTGTCAAAACCAAAAACAATCCTAAAGAAAATATCATCCTATATAAAAACACGCCCGTGCAAATGGGTAAATACATGGTAAGTTATGTTGGCGACTCCATAGCCCCGCCAAACCATTACTTTAAGGTAAATTACAAGGCTGTAGACGCTAATGGTAAGGTTACAGAGGAGTTTATGCTAAAACCCAATGCCCAGGCTAATATGAAGATGGGATTGATCTCATCGCCGGATACAAAGCATTATTTATTTAGTGATCTGTATACGCATGTTAATATGTCTAACGCGATTACTATTGGCGAAGGCACCGGGGAAGCAGGGCATGATGAAGCTGATGATGATAAGAAGTACGAAGCTCCTTTAGTTTATGAAGTATCTCCCGGTGACACCATACGCTTTAGGGAAGGGTATATGATACTGGAAAGTATTGCTAAAAAGGATCATATATCAGATATTACTTTAACAGATAAAGATATTGCTATAGGTGCTAAACTGCATGTGGTATCGCACGATAAAGCATACGAGGCCGAACCTGTTTATATGATAAGAAGCAATAATGCCTTTGATTTTGCCCGTAAGGTTGAGGATGCCGGTTTAAAGCTTCGTTTCACCAAAGTTATTCCTCAAAAAAATAAAATAGAAGTTACCGTTTACCAGCAGCCCGAAAGTGCTAAAAAATGGATAGTAATGCGCGCCATTAAATTCCCGGATATTAACTTCCTGTGGTCTGGTACCATTATTATGGTGATAGGTATATTGCTGTCTATATTTAGAAGGAACAAGGAGCTGAAGTCGGAGTAATATTAACTAACCTCGCGTCATTGCGAGGAACGAAGCAATCTCTACATAGGACATTCAATAAAGAAAGTCTTTGATTTTCGTTCCAGACAGACATTTTAGTGTTTGATTTGCAAGTGAAGAGATTGCTTCGTTCCTCGCAATGACGCGCGTATTTGAATGAACTATGCGCATCACAATCATCGGTTCGGGCAATATAGCCACTCATTTGGCAGCCGCGTTTAAAAATGCCGGGCATCGCATTGTGCAGGTTTATAGCCGTAATATGCAAAACGCAGCATTGCTTGCTTATCATATAAAGGCTGAACCGATTGATGATATCACCAATGTAGATCCGGAAACCGATCTGTTTGTTATTGCCATTAAAGATGATACCATTGGCTTGATAGCAGAACAATTGGCACCTTATCGAAAATTAATGGTGCATACATCAGGCGCTACAGATCTATATACTTTGCTGGCTTTTTCTGATAACGTTGGCGTTTTTTACCCACTGCAAACTTTTAGTAAAACCAAAGAGGTTGATTTTAGGAACGTCCCTTTATGTATTGAAGCTGCCGATGAAAATATCGCCGCAGAACTAACGGCGCTGGCACAAACCATAAGTAATAAAGTTTACCTGATTGATTCCGCTAAGCGCAAAATTTTGCACCTGGCAGCAGTATTCGCCTGCAATTTCCCTAATTACCTGTATACCATCGCGCAGCAAATTTTAGCGCAACACCAACTGGATTTTGAATTACTGAGACCGTTAATATTGGAAACTGCCGAAAAAGTACAAGTTGGCCTGCCCGCAGCCATGCAAACCGGCCCTGCTATTCGTAATGACGAAGTTACCATGAATAATCACCTGCAATTGCTAAAAGATACACCTCATTTACAGGAACTTTACACTTTATTAAGTCAGGATATTATCAAATTGGATAAAGGCCCGCACGGGGATAAGTAATTTTGTTACTTTTGCCGAAATGAATATTTTTAAAGTAAAGATAAACTTTGAAGAAGCGGGGCATGATACCGTTGAACTGCCTATTGCCGAAGGAGAGTCTGTGTTGGATGTATGCCTGGAAAATGGCATTGAGCTTCAACATAATTGTGGCGGCGTGTGCGGTTGCAGTACCTGCCATATATATGTAAATAAAGGAATGGATAATGTCCAGGAAATTTCTGATAAAGAAGAAGATTTTATAGATAGGGCAGTCAATCCGCGTATTAATTCAAGATTAGGCTGCCAATGTGTTATAATTGAAGGCGATATTGAAGTTACTTTGCCAAATCAGTCGCAGTTTTTGGGGCATTAATAAGTTATAAGTATTAACATAATAAAATGACAGACGATAAATTTGCCTTGCCGATACATTGGAACGACCATGAAGATATTGCCATGTCGCTTTATGAAAAGTTTGGCGATGATTTTAATGAATCAAAAATATACCGCATCCGATTTACCGATCTTTTAGAATGGGTACTTTCACTGCCAAATTTTGAAGGCACACGCGAACAATCAACTGAGGGCCACCTGGAACAAATTCAATCTGCCTGGGTTTATGAATGGCGGGATAATCAGTAATCGGTGTAATCATTTATAAAATCAGTGTAATCAAATAATGGAATCATTTTTAACCAAGCTAAAAGATATTACCACCTTTATTTTTGATGTTGATGGAGTATTAACAGATGGTTCTGTATTTGTTACGGAGACCGGCGAACAAACACGTGCTTTTAATATTAAGGATGGTTATGCTTTGCAGCTGGCTGTAAAATGCGGTTATAATGTTTGTGCAATTTCAGGCAGTCGCTCAAAAACTGCTATATATCGTTTAAACAGCCTGGGTATTACTGATGTGTTTATAGGCGCTCATATAAAAGTCAATAAGTTTAAAGATTACCTGGAGGCAAAGCATATCTTGCCTAATAATGTGCTGTACATGGGCGATGATATACCTGATCTGGGCGTAATGAAATTAGCCGGATTACCGGTTTGCCCCGCCGACGCTGCCGAAGAAGTGAAAGCGCTTAGTTTATATGTTTCGCCTTACGGCGGAGGTAAAGGCTGCGCCCGCGATGTGATAGAGAAAGTACTAAAAGTACAGGATAAGTGGATGAGTGAAGAATCTTATAGCTGGTAAATCTACTATCTAATCATAACACCAACAAAGGTGCGGTTAACGAAATAATATTTGGTCTTTGTGATCTCTGTGTCTCCTTTGAGGTCTTAGCGGTTAAATTTTTACCACGAAGTCCACAAAGAAGTCACAAAGTAACGCAGAGAGTTAAGTCACCAGGACTTTAATCCGAAAATCTGTTACAAAGCTATTTTCATCCCTTTAGAATAATCCTAAGAACTTCTTTCTTTTCGGCTTCGCATATTTTTTATGCGAACGGATAAGTGTCCGCTTGTAGTTAGCCAGTTTTGCACTGTCGCGGGCTGTTAGGCTTTCGTATAGTATCGTATCGGTATTTAATTTGGAGTACTGTACTATCTTAGGCCTGTATTTTGGAAAGGTTACCCAAAAAGGTTGATATGGAGTAACGGTTAGGTATTCTACCTTTTTATGGAATAGGCCCACCAGCGCAAACGTAACCGCGAGCAAAAAAATTGTAAGTCCGCCAAAAAATACCCGACGGGGAAGACTTATGTTGTTGCCAGAGGCGGCAGCTTGAATTGTTGTTGAATCTGACTTCGGCTGGTGCTGTAGCAATGCCGCTTGCAATTGCTCACCATGAGCAAACCTTTTTTTCGGGTCTTTTTCCAGGCATTTATAAATTACCTGCAGCACTTGCGCGGGCACCTGCATCTCCTGTTCTTTTTTAGTAACCGACCAAGAATTCGGCAAATTTTTGCGCCTAAGTGCCTTCAGATCAGGTACTGCAGACTCCATGTGAGCAATCATCACCGCATTGCGCGATGTTTCGCCGTTATCTGCCAGCGGAAAGGGTACTTGCCCCGCCAGCAATTCATATAAAATTACGCCGTAGCTATAAATATCTGTTTGAAAAAGCATGGCCCCGGTGTTCTGTTCGGGAGCCATAAATTCAATGGCACCTGCATGGCGCATGCTGGTGCGCCGTTGCTCGTCAGACATGATGGCCATCCCAAAGTCAAGCAGCACATAGTTGCCCGAATGGATATTATATTTTACATTATTGCTTTTAACATCGCCATGTTTAACCCCAAGCTTATGGCAATGCGACAGTGCATTAGCCAATTGGTCGGCAACCTTGAGGGTCTCATTGATGGTGAATATTTTTTCATGCGGCGGTTTCAACAATTCTTCCAGATCGGGGCCGTCAATATATTCCATCTCGATAAAAGGGAAAGAACCGCTTTCAGTAAGGCCAGAATTTAATATCTTGACCACGTTGGGGTTGGGCACCTCATTCACCTTTTTTAGTTTGGTAACCTCATTTTCAAAAGCTTTGAGGTTCTTATCGCTTTTATCTTCGGTAAAAATGGGGGTTGGCAATATTTTTACGGCACTTATAATGGGGCCCATGCGGCGGCCTTTATAAACCGAGCCCTGCCCACCGGTGCGCAAGGCACCCATATTCTCTAAACCTTCTGTAATGGTGAAAACTTTGCTCATGGTTATTTAACAAGCTATAAAGCTATAGTTACGCAATAACAACCAGCTTACCATTATGTTAGGGACTAAAATTATATAATCGCCGCAATCTTAAAGTTAACCAGCTGATGCCTTCGCTCATTTTGAAAGGAACAAAAAACTAACTTTTTCGCTTGCTTTTAACTGCTTTTTTAATTTTTTTTCAAATGATGCCTCGTATTAAGAACTCATATTTGGGAAATCGTGAATGGCCAAAGTCTCCTGAAAATTGTTTTAGCTATTCTCTTAAGCTCCAATAGTGCCTGTCTTAACTTCTCCGGCTCGTTTGTAATTAATAAAGATAACTCCGCTTGGTGTAACAGCACTTTCTGTTACTGTAAATGCTGCCGGAATGGTGCCATTGTCAAATATTTTCTTCCCCTGACCAAGAGTTACCGGGTAAATTTTGAGCCAGAGTTCATCCACCAGATCATGCTTCAGTAGTAGCTGAACAAGCTCGCCGCTGCCCCAAACTTTGATGTCGGATCCTTCCGAATTTTTGAGCTTTTCGATATCTGCCACACTTTCGAGGAACACTGTGTTTTTCCAATCTGACTTTTTCATGGTGTTGGATAGGACATATTTTGTGACATCATTGATGCCTGGCCAATGGTCCGCATGTTTCGGCCAGAAGTCGGCAAAAATCTCAAATGTTTTTCTGCCCAGGAGAATATCTGCAGGTTCCATCTGTTTTTGCATGGCCTTACCAGAAACTTCGTCATCATACGGTGCGCTCCAACCGCCATATTTGAAACCGCCTGATGTGTCTTCCTCAGGTCCGCCGGGTGCTTGCATTACTCCATCTAATGAAATAAATTCTAACACAATTATTTTTCTCATGTGTATGTCGTCAGTGATTATAGTGCTGACGCCGCACTGCTGTTAATCTAACACCTCACACTTAAAGCCATGCTGCTTTACAAGTATCATCACGTTTAACGCCTCTATATTGTCTCCGTCCACTCTAAGCACCTTATCACAATCTTCAAGGTCGAAATTGATTTTAAACAATGGGAATGCTTCAGACAAAACACAAAGCAGCATTTTGCTTTGTGCCTTTTTCTGAACATTTGTTTTAAATACTTCAACCATTTATTAACAATTATTGTTTACGCTGCTTGTATTTTTTGGTCGTTATACTTACTTATTCTTTAATGTTAATAGTAGTTCGTCCAACTGTTGTAAGCCCATAGTAAATCCTCCCTGGAAGCCCATTTCAATCATCTTTTCCATACGGGCAAGGGATTCATTGTAAATAGTAATACTGACTTTTGTCGTTCCGTTTTGTTCGCTGAAGGTAAAATCCCAATCAGAGCCTGGCAATTCAGGGTTTTCATCTTTGTCAGCAAAAGCATTCCACATTTTGAAATTGGTAATTGGACTAATTGAAGTATATTTCTGAATTGACCAATGCTCTTGTCCTTCCGGGCTTACCATTGCATAAAATCTTCGGCCGCCAACTTCAAAATTCATAATCTTTGTTTTTGCCAGCCAGGGTTTAGGTGCCCACCATTGGTCAAGAATTTCTTGTTTGGTAAAAGCGTCCCATACCAGCGGCAGGCCGGCAGCAAATTCTCTGTTTACGAATACCGTTTTGGTTGTTTTGTCAACGGTAAAATCAAATAGCAAATTGTTTTTCATTTTTTCTGTTTTTTAATTGTTGATAATAAATCGTCGAGTTGGTTGAAACGGGTCTCCCAAATTTTGCGGAACTGCTCAATCCATTTGTCAATTTCTTTCATTTTGTCTATTTCAAGTAGGTAATAAATTTCTCTGCCTTTGTGTTCTTGTTTAATCAGTTCGCACTCTGTCAAAATGCGTAGATGTTTAGAAACCGCTTGCCGGGTTGTATCGAAATGTTCGGCAAGGGCATTAGGAGTCATAGCCTGCAATGCAATTAAGGTTATGATTGCCCTCCTTGTCGGGTCTGCAATTGCCTGGAAAATATCTCTTCTCATTTGTTCTGACGGTTAATTTAAGAAACCAATCGGTTGCAAATATATGTGCAACTTTTCGGTTTCGCAATTTTTTTCTTGATTTTTTTTAAAATTTGAGTTTTCGCCCTGTTTCACCATCTTAATGAAACCATTATCTTTATTGCGCAACTACTAAAAGTAAAAATGAATAAATTTCCGCCCATAATATTAGCCTCTAAATCGCCACGCAGGCAAGAACTGTTAAAACTAATGGATCTTGATTTCCGCATTGTGCTGAAAGAGGTGGATGAATCATACCCCGATAATTTAATGCCCGAGGAGATCGCCGTTTACATCGCCCAAAAAAAGGCTGCTGCATTTGATGAAATTGTTGGCAATGAAGTGGTACTTACTGCAGATACCATTGTAAGTATTGACGGCCATATTTTAGGTAAGCCCGAAACGGAAGAGCACGCTATCGAAATGCTTCAACTGCTATCGGGCAAAGTACACCAGGTTATTACCGGGGTTTGTTTGTTTTATAAACATCAGTACCATAGTTTTTATGATGTGTCTGATGTTACCTTCCGTACGCTTACAGCCGATGAGATCACCAACTATGTAACCAAATATAAGCCTATGGATAAAGCAGGCTCGTATGGCATACAGGAGTGGGTAGGGGTAACCGGTATTGTTAAGATAAATGGTTCTTATACCAATGTGGTTGGTTTACCTACAGAGAAGTTGCACCAGGCGTTGGTAAGATTATAAAACAAAAAACTTCGCGTCATTGCGAGAAACGAAGCAATCTCTAAGCACGCTAATCAATCAGACAAGGGCCTTTCTTAAAGACAACATTATCGATCATAGTCTCAAAACAACATCTTTCTATTGACTTGCAAATGCAGAGATTGCTTCGTTTCTCGCAATGACGCGCGCGAGGAATGCATTACTTCACCTTCAAACTATTATTCCCTCTGTTAATATCAGGCAAAGCATTATCCGGATCAATGGTTACAGATTCTGCTTCGGTAGTAGTTGCTATAGTAAATGTGGTAGCTTTATTTTGTATCCAGGTTTCAACCGGTAAATACATGCGCTGTTTGCTGCCGTTTTTTAGTTTTACTTCAACAGTAAAAGGCATGGCCATTGGTTCCTTGTTGGCTACAATTACCTGGATGCCGTTTTTAGCGTCGCCATTCACATATTTTGCGCTTATCAGGGCAAGGTCGAGCTTGTAATTGTTATAGTACCAGCCCTTCCAGAACCATGACAGGTCCTCACCAGCGCCATTCTCCATCGATCTGAAGAAATCATTTGGCTGCGGATGTTTATAGGCCCATTTATGGATATAGTTTTTAAACGCATAATCAAACCTGTCTTTACCTAAAATTTGCTCACGTAATAATATCAGTCCAAACGCGGCTTTAAAGTAAACGATAGTATGGCGGTATTTTTCAGGCGTGGCATCAGCTGCTGTCATTATGGTAACCGCATCAGGGTCAAGTATGGTAGGGATGATCTCATCGGCCGGGTTACCGCCTTTGGGCGCATATTCGCCATCGCGTTTGGGAGCAAACTCCCCATGATTTACTATGTCAGAAGCATATACATCAATAAATGTATTAAAACCTTCATCCATCCAGCCATACCGGCGCTCATCCGACCCAACTATCATCGGGAACCAATTATGGCCTATCTCATGCGCGGTTATCCAGAATAGCTCTTTTCCGCTATCGTCAATACCATCAAAAATAATTCCCGGATATTCCATACCACCGGCAATACCGGCTTCATTAATAGCAACAGGGTAAGGGTAGGTAAACCATTTTTCTGAGAAATATTCTATTGAATGTTTTAAATGCTCTGTGGCCCTGTCCCATTTGTCTTTACCGGCACTTTCAACAGGATAAACAGACATAGCCATTGATTTTTTACCGCCCGGCAGGTTAACCCTTGCAGCGTCCCAGATATAGGCCTTAGATGCGCCAAAAGCAACATCGCGCGTGTTAAACATTTTAAAATGCCAGGTAAGCGTTCCTTTATGAACCGGACGGGAAGATGGATCGTTTACTTCTGCCTGTGTTCTTATCATAATAGTTTTATCACTATTACGTGCCTGTGCCAACCGGCTGATCTGTTTAGCTGTTAATACTTCGGTCGGGTTAACCAACTCGCCCGATCCGGCTACTATCACGTCCCAGGGCACAGTTACACTATAATCAATATCGCCGTATTCGAAGTAAAACTCGCCCGCACCCAAAAATGGCAGCGTATCCCAGCCCTGCGAATCATCATAAACACACATCCGGGGGAACCATTGTGCAATTTCATAGATCTTTCCGTTTTTGGTTGTGGCATAATCTGTTCGGCCACCAAAGTCGCCCGGTATGGTATAATGATATTTAATCAACACATTTATCTTTCCGCCATGAGCTGTTAATGCTTTTGGCAGCCGTATTTGCATGCGGGTATCGTTAATTATATAATTGGCTTTCTCGGTTTTGCCATTTTGCACCAGGTAAACCGATTCGATCTGGTAGCCGTTGGTATGTTGATTAGCCCGTGGCTGAAAGCCGGTTACAAAATTAGAACGGGCATCTTTTTTATAGGTGTTTTGATCCATTTGCAGCCATAGATATTGCAAAGCATCGGGGCTGTTGTTGGTATACGTGATGTTTTCATCAGCGCTTAAAACTTTGGTAATGGTATCAATGCTGGCTTGTAGCTTATAATCAACCCGGTTTTGCCAGTATTTTGAACCCGGCTCGCCATTAACAGAATGGAACTCATTCCCTTTTTCTGTATAAAATGATGGCGAAAATAAGTTAGAAGGAACGTAATTTGAACTTATGGTATCGTTACCGGTATTGCGAGGTTTTCTTTGCGCCCGTGAGGCAATAGCTAAAAACAGGGCAAGGCCCAGGAGGGTAAATTTTAATTTCATGTGTATCAGTTAAGGATAGCAATATACAAAAAAAGTATAATTGGCGTTCTCTAAATAGTAATAGCCCAGGGCAATCGCTTTTAAAATTGCAGGCAGGCATAGCTCCAAAATATAAGTACCGGTTTTGGCTAAAGCCCGTCTATAATTATAATCTTAGCCCGTTGGCTGAAGCCAACGGCAATGAAAGACTATTTTGCTATCATTGCCGTTACATTTATGTGACGGGCCGGTAAAAGAATTAGCACCGGCTTTAGCCCAAAAATCGCCATTATGGGTAAATGATCTGTTTGGTACAGTCAATTTTAAAAGCGATTGCCCTGGTAATAGCCCATGAAAAGCGAGCATACCTAACCTGACCTACCTGACCCTACCTGACCCCACTTGTAAACTTTTTTTAGGACGGGTCAGGACGATACATAAAAAAAAGTGTTTCACATCAGGTGTTTCATCCTATTTTTTCAAAAATCGATAAAACAGCATAAAATTCTTATTATAAGCTATTTATACTATTTTACCTAAAGCTTTTGTACTGTTTCAAAGTGTTTCACTCATTTTGTCAAAATGTTATATATCAATAGGTTAACCTAAAAGAGTGTTTCATGTGTTTCATTATTTTTGTGAAACACCACATTCACCTTTTTTAATGTAATAACTGTTGACGTTTGTTGATAAAGGATCAATAATGTCACCCGGGAAGGGTTGGGCTTATCCCAGCATCTCTGCCAATACACCTTCTTTTAAAGAATTAGTAGACATGCACACATTATCAATACCCAATTTTTGCATAACAAACCGGGTAATTAATGAGGCCACTACGATCATGTCAATACGTATGGGGATGATGCCTTTTGTATGTACACGTTCCTGATGTGATAAGGTAATAAGTTTATCAATAACAGCTATAAGATCTGTTTTTTGAAAAGTATAATTTTTTATTTTTTTAAGATCGAAAGGATTTCCTTTTTGTAATTCTATAACTTCAGCAAAGGTTTCAAATGCACCCGACGAGCCAATAAGTACACTTACCGGATATTTTGATGCTGCGGCGAATAAATTTACCAGTTGTTCTTCCAAATAATGGTTCAAAGCGGCAATTGATTCTGCAGGGATAGGGTCAATTTGATGAAATTTATCCATAAGCCGAGCGGCACCAATCTCGAAACTTTGTTTCCAAAGAATACTCTGCTCATTGCCTAAGATAAACTCTACACTGCCACCACCGATATCCATTATTAACGAAGTTTGATTGGACAGGCCGCCGGCTAATTTTACGCCTTTATAAATATATTCAGCTTCCTGTTCGCCATCAATTGTTTCTATGCAGATGCCGGTCTTTGCTTCTACCTCATCAATAAATTGCTTGCCGTTTGATGCGCCGCGCAAAGCTGAGGTGGCTATTGCCCTAACTTCTTTTACTCCCTGATCTGCGATATCCTGATGAAATTTCTGCATGGTATTAATGCCACGCTCATAAGCTGCCGGTTGGATGATGCCTTTATTAATACCACCTTCGCCCAATTTTACAGATTCATGCTTATGAACTATTTCCCGGTACTGAGATGCTGTACCCCCGGCAATTAATAAATGAAAAGTGTTGGTGCCGAGGTCCATTACGCCAACACGTTGGTTTTTAGAAATTATACGGGGTGGTTTTTTATCATCCATATGGTTAACCAAGCTGAAGTAATAAAGATAAAAATAGGATTAAAGTTTTACCGCAATCAAATAAAAAGTATTTAAAAGCAAAAAGCTCAAAATCATAACGATCCTGAGCTTTATAAACCTTTCGGTTTTAACCTTTTACCTCTTATTCAAAATATTCTTTCATCCGTTCAAAGAAACTTTTTTCGTTTTTACCCGGATTGGGTTTAAAGTTTGGCGAATTTTGTAATTTTTCTAATAAGGCACGTTCTTCGTTGCTTAACGCCTTTGGTGTCCAAATATTGATATGTATCAATTGGTCGCCACGGTGGTATGAGTTTACTTCCGGTACACCCTTACCTTTAAGGCGCAATATTTTACCGCCCTGTGTTCCCGGATCTATTTTGATCTTAGCTTTACCATCAATGGTTGGTATTTCAATACTGGTGCCTAAAGCTGCATCAATAAAGGTGATATGCAAATCATAGATAACATTGCTGCCATCGCGTTTTAAAGTTTCGTGAGGTATCTCTTCAATAAGTATAATCAGATCTCCCGGCACACCGCCCCTTGGAGCCGCGTTGCCTTTACCGCTCATGCTTAATTGCATACCTTCGCTAACACCTGCAGGTACGTTAATGCTAATGGTTTCTTCGCCGCGCACAACGCCATCGCCATGGCAAACTGTACATTTCGAGGTAATTATAGAGCCTTCGCCATTACAGGTAGGGCAGGTGCTGGTAGTTTGCATTTGCCCCAATATGGTATTGGTCACCCGCCTCACTGCTCCCTGGCCGCCACAAGTTTTACAAGTTTGAAAAGATGATTTATCTTTTGCACCGGTGCCATCGCAGGTTTTACAATGTATTTGTTTATTTACTTTTATTTTCTTTTCGGTACCGTTGGCAATTTCTTCGAGCGTTAATCTTACTTTAATACGCAGGTTACTGCCCCGGGCAACACGACGGCCGCCACTTTGCCTGCCGCCACCACCGCCAAAAAATCCTTCGAACGGGCTGCCGCCGCCAAAAATATCACCAAACTGGCTAAATATGTCTTCCATATTCATACCGCCGCCGCCATAGCCGCCACCATTGGCAGATTGCGCGTTTGCTGCATGGCCAAACTGGTTATAACGCTGGCGCTTTTCGGTATTACTTAAAACTTCGTACGCTTCGGCTGCTTCTTTAAATTTTTCTTCGGCTTCTTTATCACCCTCGTTTTTATCCGGGTGATATTTAATAGCCATTTTACGATAAGCTTTCTTTATCTCATCCGCATCGGCACCTTTTGCAACGCCCAGTACATCGTAATAATCTCTTTTAGACATATGTATTTTAATGAATAAATTAGTGAGAGAGTGAATGGGTTTAATATTCTCTTCGCTCAATTACTAATTGCAATTGTCATTTATATAATAAAGAATGAGTGATAATGATGTAGTTAACATTCACTAATTCACTCATTCTATAATTCAATCCTTATACTTACGCTCCTACAATTACTTTAGCAAAGCGTATAACTTTATCGTTAAGATAATAGCCTTTTTCCATTTCGTCAATAACTTTACCTTTCATGTCATCAGTAGGAGCAGGGATATTGGTAATGGCCTCATGCAGGTCGGCATCAAACGGTTGCCCAATTGATTCCATTGGCTTTAAACCTTTTTGAGTAAGAATATTGTTTAATTTATTTTGAACTAAAATAACGCCTTCTTTAACTGCATTAATGTCAGTAGCGTTTTCCATCGACTTGACAGCACGCTCAAAATCATCTAATACAGGTATTAAGGATACAATCACTTCCTTACCGGCAGTTTGCAATAGCTCTATACGTTCTTTTGTAGTACGGCGCCTAAAGTTATCAAACTCAGCATACAGGCGTAAATATTTATCATTTGCCAATGATAATTCTTCTTTCAAAAGCGTTTCGGCAGGTTGCTCACTTACCGATTCAGTCGGTATTAATTCCTCAGAATTGTTTTCAATATTCTCATTCAAAACTTCAGGTGTTTCTGAAGCGTCAGTCTTTTTTTTCTTCAACATGTCGTTAAAATTCATAGCTAAATAGTGCCAATCAAGTATCTTGCCATTAGTGTAAAACTGACAAGCTGTCGGCGGGATTTATTTTTTGGGTAGGAATGGCAGTACACCGTTGATTTTTTGAATGAATGAATGTCGCTGATTGTCAGTTTTACAATTGTATTCAGCGAAATCGGCACAATCATTAAATCAGCGGTTCAGACATTACGCCAATTGGACATCCTCCAAAACCTTCCCGTTTTCGCACTTAATAATTCGTGAGGGGAAGGTGCGGATAATGTGATAATCATGTGTAGCAATAACCACAGCAGTGCCTGATTGACTGATCTGTTTCAATAACAAAACAATCTCTTCTGAAGTATCCGGGTCAAGGTTACCGGTTGGTTCGTCCGCTAAAATTATTTCGGGATTATTTAATAAAGCCCGGGCAATTACTACGC
Organism: Mucilaginibacter sp.; assembly: GCF_028288205.1. Lineage (GTDB taxonomy): Bacteria > Bacteroidota > Bacteroidia > Sphingobacteriales > Sphingobacteriaceae > Mucilaginibacter. Next base: position 38,715 of record NZ_JAQBOD010000012.1, on the reverse strand, counting down.
GTTGCTGCTCGCCGCCTGATAGTTCATGCGGCATTTTTTTTAGTTTAGAACGTAAGCCTACTTTTTCTAATACATCAAGTGTGCGGTCGGCAATTAACTGGGCATCTGTCCAACCGGTTGCGCGCATTACAAATTGCAGGTTTTGCTCAACAGAACGATCTGTTAATAATTGAAAATCCTGGAAAACTATGCCCAGCTTGCGGCGCAGGTAAGGTACATCCTTGTCGGCTATTTTATGCAAATCGTATCCGCAGGCATGGCCCTCGCCAACGGTAACTTGCAAATCGCCATAAATAATTTTAAGTAAGCTGCTTTTTCCTGAGCCGGTTTGGCCAATAAGCCACACAAAATCACCTTTATCTATATGCAGGTTAACGTTTGATAATACCAGATGCTTTTGTTGAAAAACATCAACATTATCCAGCTTGATAATAGAGTTTCCTATCATTTTTCTATAGTTCTAATTTTAAGATCTGCCCAAAGGGGAGGTCCTTAATAATATTCATTATATATTCGGTTTTATGGCTTAATCCCACTTTATCTAATGATTTTTCGGGCCTGTCAACCCTAAAATAGGCCAATAATGTAAATTGGTCATCTCTAAGCTGTACATAATCTGGTATTTTGGCAACGCCTTTAACTTTTATAATATACATGTTTAAAAGGTTAAAGGCGAAAGGTTAAAGGTAAAAAGGTATTACAAGTACCTTTTTACCTTTTGCCTTTTACCTTTCAGCCTCAAATGTATGAAGATTTGCCAAGAAATCCATCGTATCAATACCATCTGCATAATCCCATAATTGCGGTTGCTGGCTCATGCCAAAATTTACCACCTGGCTTTTTATTTTTAACGGTACCGAACTTACTACACATTGAATATTTTCGTTCTCTGTTTTTATTAATTCTTCTGCGGCCTGCAAGTCGTCATAATAACTATAATACAGCACTGCCAGCGGCGAAACAAAGCGCTCATCCTCCTTGACCAATAAAAAACCATTGTCTAAATGCTTGTCGCTGTTTACCAGGTAGATAGATTTATTATAATCATAATTGTTATTGTATTTATGATGATTGATTATTGGATAGTAAAGCTCTATCGCCTCAAAGAAAGTAGCTAAATTATAATCCTTAGGGATCAGAATTTTAGATACGTTACGACATCCCAGCCCATAGTAGTCAAAAATGTCATGGCCCAGGTTATATAACTGCTCTTGGGTTTCATCGCCGGTAATTACAGCTAAACTATTGCGATTTTTGCGGATGATATTTGGTACTTTACCAAAATAATACTCAAAATAGCGTGATGAGTTATTGCTTCCTGTGGCAATTACGGCGTCAAAGTCTGCCAGGCGCTCAACAAAGCTAAATTGATCACTAAAGCGACCATCAATAGCCACCAGTTTTTCTAAAACATGTTTTATTAGCCGTGCATCCTGTACCGACGCTTTGATCAATGCGTGATTACCTGTTATTAATACGCAGAGAACATCATGAAAACCAACCAGCGGAATGTTACCGGCCAATATCAGCCCGATTTTTTTTGAGGATGTATTTTTAGTCAGCTCATAATTACTGAGCCAGGTAGTAAGTTCAGCCTCATTAAGCATTTGGCCTATAGCTTTTACTGCCCTTTCTACACTTGCCGGCGTAAACCAGGCATTATATCTATGCTCGTTATTGATGAGTTCTGCTAATTCTTCATCGGGGGCAGATAATTGTTGCCCAAGTTGAGAAAATGTATTAATAAGTTCTTTTATATTGAATTTTGACATATATATGGTAAGTATTCAAACACTGAAATTCTTTTTTTGTTTATATTTGCACACTTTGTAATTGGCAAAGGTAATTGAGAATATAAGATTATTTAAAAAATATGGCGATTATAATCACCGATGAATGCATAAACTGCGGAGCTTGCGAACCGGAGTGCCCCAATAATGCTATTTATGATGCAGGTGCCGCCTGGCGTTTTTCGGACGGTACGGGCTTAAAGGGTGTTATTGATTTTGGCGATGGTGTTACTTTAAATGCCGAAGAAACACAGGCAGCTTTATCTGATGATATCTATTATATAGTTCCGGATAAATGTACAGAGTGTGTTGGTTTTCATGATGAACCGCAATGTGCCGCGGTTTGCCCTGTTGATTGTTGTGTGGATGACGAAAATGTACGTGAAACCCGCGAAGAGTTGCTGGCCAAGAAGGACTGGTTACACATGAATGAATAAGCGTGAAAATATTTTAATTATATAGGGAATGCATCATCATGTATTCCCTTTTTTGTTGTTGAAACATTTAAAATTGAGTTAACGTACAAGCACGCAAATCTTTTCATAAATGGAATACGGAATTTGCAATTTAGCGGTTATACCTATGCGTGCTGAGCCAAGCGAGCGAAGCGAGATGATATCGCAGGTTTTATTTGGTGAGGCGTTCGAAATTTTAGAGTGGAAGGAGGGTTGGGCGCAAATTATTACCTTAACCGATAAATATAAAGGCTGGGTAAGCCGTTTGCAATTTATTATGCTGGGCCATATGGCTTATCAGCAATTACAAGAAACACCCCCAAGATTAACTTATCGTGCTACAACACAAGCATGGAAAATTAAAAACAATAGTGTATTGTATTTACCCGTTGGAAGCTCCCTTGCTTTTTTAAATGGAACCTCCTGTTATTTTGATAAAGAAAAATTTGAAATAATTGGGCAAATAGGTGAGAATGAAAATATTGATCTGGTTGCCAAAACTTTTTTAAATGTTCCTTATTTATGGGGTGGGCGCACCCATTTTGGTATAGATTGCTCTGGATTTGTGCAAGCAGTATTTAAGCTAAAGGGTGTACAACTAAAACGTGATGCCAGCATGCAGGCACAACAAGGCACGCCGGTAAATTCTTTGTCAGATGCCCATATAGGCGACCTGGCGTTTTTTGGTAATGCCGAAGGTAAAGTAACCCATGTTGGCATGCTGCTTAACAGGGAGCATATAATCCATGCATCAGGAAAGGTTAAGATTGATATTATTGATGAAAAGGGTATTTATTCTGAAGAATTACAGCGCTATACGCATAAGCTGCATAGCATCCGCAGGGTAATTTAATCGAATTTAATATCCCACAGGATTATTTTTTTATCATCACCGGTTGATAGTAATTGGTGGTCATTCCATGCAATTTTATTGACTGATAAGCGGTGTGTATCAAATCCTTTTTCACGACTGATGATCTTATATAATTTAAAGTCATCAGCCCCCCAAAGCTTTATGCTTTTATCCATACTGGCTGTAGCAAAATAGGGCCGAGTAGGGTGAAAGGCTATATGATTAATAGCAAATAAATGTGCAGATATATTTTCTTTCAGTTCAAATGTATTTGTATCCCAAATTTTAACTTGTGCATCGCGCGATCCTGATACCAGATAACTTCCGTCAGGCGAATATTGTAAGGAGAAAACTGCCATTGTATGGCCTTTCAATGTACCTACGAGGGTGTAATCATCCAAATCATATATTTTTATTTCGCTATCGCGGCAACCAAATGCCACCTGCTTTTCATCGGGCGAAATACTTATACAGCGAATGGTATCATTAGAGACTTTAATGGTATGCACTAATTGTAAGGTATCCAAACTCCAAATAGACACTGTGCCATCTTCTGATGCAACCAGCAATTCTTTCTTTGTATTGACAGATTTAATATCAAATATAGGTTTACGATGATGTTTAAGCGACGGGAGTAACTGCTGTTTTATAAAATCAAACACCATCACTTCACCACTACGCAACCCGGTTATCATTAAAGGATAGTCTTCAGGGCAATGGATAGCATAAACCGAAGTAGCCACCGGGAACATTACTTTGATGAAAGAGTTTGTTTTTAAGCTCCATTCAACCACACCTTTGTCATTACCGCCTGTAAATAATATACCCGGTTTTTGTGAAAGTGTAAGTGCGAATATTGGGTTGCTATGTCCGGTAAGTTCCGCTGTTTTTTCTACAGTGATCATTGTTTGAGTACATGGTCTATAGTCGATAGACCATAGAATTAAGCACGATAGGCTATTGACTATCGACTATGAACTTTATTTATGTCTTTCTTCTAAATTCTTAGCTATCTTACCCAGATCAAGGCCTTTTTCTTTAAGCAATACCAACAGGTGAAAAACAAGGTCTGATGCTTCATTGATAAGATCGGTTTCGGTCTCGGCTAAAGCGGCAATAACGGTTTCAACAGCTTCTTCACCAACTTTTTGTGCTATTTTATTTAAACCTTTTATATGCAGTTTATTTACATACGACCCTTCCTGCGGATTTTCATAACGATCAGCAATTATCTGCTCCAACTGCAATATAAAATTATGATTATAGTCGGTTTTAAAACAACTGCGGTCGCCCGTATGACAGGTTGGGCCATCGGCTTTAACTTTTATCAGCAAGGTATCATTATCACAATCTAAATGAATGTTTTTAACATGCAGAAAGTTATTGCTGGTTTCGCCTTTTGTCCATAAACTATTTTTTGAGCGCGAAAAAAAGGTGACGATATTTTCCTGTACTGTTTTATCGTATGCTTCCTGGTTCATGTAACCAAGCATCAGTACTTCCAGCGTTTGTTCGTCCTGTATTACAACCGGAACCAGTCCGTCTGTTTTATTAAAATCTATATTCATTTTTTATATATAATGTCATTCCAACGAGGTAAAAGGAGAAATCTTATACGCCCTGCAACGCGGGACGATATGAAGTATAAGATTTCTCACTATCGTTCGACAATGACAGTGGGTATTGTATTTATCTTATTTCAATATTCCTGTCTCTTAAAATTGCCTTTAAGTCAGGTATTAATATTTCACCGTAATGAAAAACCGACGCTGCCAAAGCCGCATCAACATTGGTTTGTTCAAATACATCAACAAAATGCTGTACAGAACCGGCACCGCCTGAGGCAATTACCGGAATGTTTACGGCATCATTCACCTTTTTCAATAACAAATTATCAAAGCCGCCTTTAGTTCCGTCATGATCCATGGATGTTAGCAATATTTCGCCTGCGCCACGGCTTTCGGCTTCTAATATCCAGCTTAAGGTTTCTTTTTCGGTAGGTATGCGGCCACCATTTAAGTGTACGGTATTAATTCCATCATTTAACCGGGTATCAACCGCTATTACCACAAACTGTACTCCAAAAGCTTTTGCCAATTCGTCAATCAAAGCAGGATTACGTACTGCTGCAGAGTTGATAGATATTTTATCGGCGCCTGCATTTAATAAAGCATCCGCATCAGCAATTTCATTAATGCCACCACCAATTGTAAACGGTATATTGATTTGCCGGGCAACGGATTTTACCAGCTCAACCATTGTTTTACGGCGCTCATGTGTGGCTGTTATATCTAAAAACACCAATTCATCAGCTCCCTGGCGAGAATAGTTCCAGGCCAGTTCAACAGGGTCGCCGGCATCGCGCAGGTCCACAAAGTTCACACCTTTTACAGTACGACCGTCTTTAACGTCAAGGCAGGGGATAATTCTTTTTGCTAACATGGGTTGATAAGCGACCGTCATTGCTTCGTTCCTCGCAATGACGCTTTATTAAATTCTATATAGACATTAATGATTCCAAATTCCAATTCTTAATTTCCTCAATAGAAATATGCCCCTCGTAAATAGCTTTACCTACTACGCATGATTCCACTTTGTAATTGCTTAATTGTTCAATATCAGCCATTGAGCTTACACCGCCAGAAGCAATCAGTTTTATAAAAGGTGAATGATCAAGCAGTTTGGCATAAAGCTCTATACCGGCTCCGCCTAATTTGCCATCCTTGTCAATATCGGTACATAAAAAACGGAAGAAGCCTAAGCCCAAACACCTGTCAACATAGTCCATTAGTTTAATAGGCGAGCTTTCCATCCATCCTGAGTATTTGATAACCTCATCTAATACATCAATAGCTATAACAACGTTGTGTGAGCATTTATCACGACCACAAATAGCTTTGCTCAGTTCATCCAAAAACATGGGATTGGTGATAGCCTGCGTACCTACAATAACACGATGTACACCTGCATCAATCAGCTCTTTAACTTTTTCAATGCTGCGAATACCACCGCCATACTGAACCTGCATATCGGTTTTGCGTATTATATCAAAAAGATATTGCTGGTTGGAGAAATCGTTTTTCGCGCCATTCAGATCTATGATGTGTATCAAATTAGTGCCATGCGATTGGTATTTCTCTATCATTTCTTCTAAAGTAACATCATAATTAGTTACTTGCTGATAATCGCCTTCGCGTAAGCGAACAACTTTCTTATCTAAAATATCAATAGCAGGAATTATATACATGTCTTTATAATTTTGAGAAGTTTGTTAATAATGTTTCGCCAACAAGGCCTGATTTTTCCGGGTGAAATTGAACGCCGTAAAAATTATCCTGCCAAATTGATGCCGAAAATTTAATACTGTAATCTGTTGCAGCTAAAGTATGTACGTTATTATATTCAATAAAGTATGAATGTACAAAGTAAAAATGTGAACCGGCAGGAATATTTTTAAAAAGTGGATTTTCCTTTTCGGGATATACCCGGTTCCACCCGGTATGCGGCACCTTATGATCAGTGCTGGCGGCAAATTTTAAAGTCTTTATCGGAAAAATATCTAACAGGTTAGAATTTCCCTCTTCTGAATAAGATGTAAGCAATTGCATACCCACGCAAATACCTAAAGTGGGCTTTTTAAGTGCCTTTATTGCAGGTACCAAACCAGTATGTTGCAATTTATTCATGGCTGCGCCGGCATGCCCAACTCCGGGAATAATATAACGGTCATACTGCTCCAGATCAGCTTCGGTATTTACCATGCCATAGGCAATCCCCAACCGCTCTAAAGCAGCGGTTAGCGAAAATATGTTGCCGGCACCGTATCTTATTATTCCAATCATTCTGATTCTTGACTCTATAACAAACCTTTAGTTGAAGGTAAAACCATATTGTTTACATCACGTTTTATGGCCATTTTTATTGCTTTAGCAAAAACCTTAAATATAGCTTCGATTTTATGATGTTCATTCTGGCCCTCGGCCTTTATATTTAAATTACACTTTGCCGCGTCGCTAAACGATTTAAAAAAGTGGTAAAACATTTCTGTAGGCATTTCGCCAATTTTTTCGCGTTTAAATTCAGCATCCCAAACCAGCCAGTTCCTGCCGCCAAAATCAATAGCTGCCTGTGCCAGGCAATCATCCATTGGCAAACAAAAGCCATAACGCTCAATGCCCTTTTTATTGCCCAGTGCTGCAGCAAAAACCTCGCCTAAAGCAATTCCGGTATCTTCAATGGTGTGATGCTCATCAATATGCAAATCGCCTTTAGCGGTTATTTCCAGATCGATACTGCCGTGACGCGCAATTTGATCAAGCATGTGATCAAAAAAATGCAAGCCGGTTGATACTTTGGCTTCGCCTGTACCATCCAGGTTTATTTTTACATAAATGTCGGTTTCCTTAGTAGTGCGTTTGCTTTCAAAAACACGTTCGCCCAGTTTTAAAAACTCGTAGATTTTTTTCCATTCGGTAGTTTCAAGGGCTACAGTGTCTTTTATATCGTCATTGTTTTTAAACTCACCGCCACCTAAGTTGGATTGATTATTTAACCATATAGCCTTTGCTCCTAAATTTTTACCTAAAAGCACATCGTTTTTACGGTCGCCAATAGTAAAAGAGTTTTTAAGATCGTATTTATTGGTGTCAAAATACTGTGTCAATAACGCTGTGCCCGGTTTACGGGTAGGAGCGTTATCTGCCGGCCATGTACGGTCTATGTATATAGCCGAAAACTTTACACCTTCATTTTCAAATGTTTTTAGGATGAAATTATGCACCGGCCAAAAAGTATCTTCGGGATAAGAGGCTGTACCTAAACCATCCTGGTTGGTTACCATTACCAGTTCATAATCCAACTCTGTTGCTATTTTCGATAGGTATTCTATAGCGCCGGGATAAAACTCCAGTTTTTCAAATGAATCTATCTGCTCATCAACCGGCTCTGTTATCATGGTGCCGTCGCGGTCAACAAAAAGTATTTTTTGCAAATTGCTCATTTGAAATTTTTTAAAGTTTCAATCAATATTTCATTTTCGGCAGGTGTACCAACGGTAATCCGCAAACTGCCCTCGCATAAGTCAATTTTTGAACGGTTTCGTACAATAATACCCTTTTGTACCAGGAAGTTATAAATTCCCATTGGATCAGTTGTTTTAATCAGTATAAAATTAGCGTCTGACGGGTAAATATCCAGCACAAAATCAAGATCCTTCAAATTAAGCACCAGCTTATCACGCTGTAACAAAGTTTCTTTTATCCAGCCGTTTACCTGGTCAACATTAGCTAAAGCTTTTAATGCCAATTGTTGTGATGATTCATTAATGTTATAGGGAGGCTTAACCTTATTCATTACTTCGATGATCTCTTCACTTGCAAAGGCCATACCTACGCGCAGGCCGGCAAGTCCCCATGCTTTTGATAGCGTTTGCAGTACAACCAAATTAGCATATTCTGTTAACTCCTGTATAAACGTTTTTTGCCTGCTGAAATTGATATAAGCCTCATCAACCACAACAATTCCATCAAAGTTATTCAATAAGGTTTCTACATCATCCCGGTTAATGGAGTTGCCCGTAGGATTGTTGGGTGAACAGATAAAAATGAGCTTAGTGTTTTTGTCTATAGCTTCGGCTATTCCTTCCAAATTCAATTGAAAATCCTCTGTTAACAATACCTTTTTGGTTTGGATATCATTAATATTTGCCGATACCTCATACATGCCATAAGTTGGCGGTACCAATATCACATTATCCACGCCCGGGTTACAAAAGCTTCTGAACAGGATATCAATAGCTTCATCGCTGCCATTACCTAAAAATATATTACGCACCGGTACGCCCTTAATTTCGCTTAAGCGTTTTTTAACGTCGTATTGCAATGGGTCAGGATAGCGGTTATACGGCTCATCCAACGGCGAACCGAAAGCATTCTCATTCGCATCCAAATACACGCTGGCCTCACCCTGAAACTCATCGCGAGCGGAAGAGTAGGGGGTTAGGTTTTTGATGTTTTCTCTAAGTATGTTGTTTATATTAAACATGGTCTTATCATTTTTCCCGCCGTCATTGCGAGGTACGAAGCAATCTCTGCACATGCAAATCGGCTATTCAATTCATCACCTATCTCATTAGAGATTGCTTCGTTCCTCGCAATGACGCGTGGGTTATTGTATCCTTATTTCATTCTTACACTCACCGCATTTTTATGCGCGTGCAAGCCTTCCAACTCAGCCAAAATTTCTACTGATGGCCCTATGTTTTTAATTCCTTCAGACGTAATAAGTTGGAACGTTATTTTCTTTACAAACGAATCAACAGATACCCCCGAATACGCTCTGGAATAAGAGCTTGTAGGCAATGTATGGTTGGTTCCTGAAGCATAATCACCGGCACTCTCCGGCGTTAAATTACCCAGGAACACAGAACCTGCGTTAATAATTTTACCCGTGATCTGTTGCCAGTTATCAGTTGCCAAAATCAAATGTTCAGGCGCATATTCGTTGCTAAACCGCATTGCCTCATCCAACGTGTTCGTTATTATGATATAAGAGTTTGCCAGTGCTTGTTTAACAATCTCTGCACGGGGCAAAACAGCAGTTTGCTTTTCAACCTCTGCCAGTGTTTCTTTCGCTATTTGTGCCGATGTGGCAACCAATATAGACTGGCTGTCAATACCATGCTCTGCCTGCGCTAACAGGTCGGCAGCGATGTATTCGGGCCTGGCGGTATCATCAGCAATTACTAATACTTCCGACGGACCTGCCGGCATATCAATAGCGGTTGTAGTAGTTGATTGAATGATAGTTTTAGCTTTAGTTACAAACTGGTTCCCGGGGCCAAATATTTTATCAACCTTAGTAATGCTTTCAGTGCCATAAGCCATAGCCGCGATAGCTTGCGAGCCACCTGCCATAAATATTTTGTCAATACCTAAAAGCAAAGCAACATACGCGATGAACGCATTCACTTTCCCGTTTTTTTGCGGAGGTGAGCAAACCACAATTTCATGGCACTCCGCAATGCGCGCAGGTATACCCAGCATTAAAAATGTGCTTGGCAATACGGCTGTTCCACCTGGGATATATAAGCCCACTTTTTCTACCGGCCTTAATTCGCGCCAGCAGGTTACTCCGGGCATGGTTTCTACCTTGTCCTCGGCTTTTAACTGCGTTTGGTGGAATTTATAGATATTATTATAAGCAATATCTAAAGCGGCTTTTTGTTCAGGCGATACTGTAGAAGCGATCTCTTCCAACTCTGCTTTATCCAAATAAAGCTTGCTTAAAGTAACCTTATCAAACTTTTCGGCATAATCATACAAAGCGCGGTCGCCGTTTTGCTGAACGTTGGTTAAAACTTCTTCAACAATGGCGCGTATCTCGTTAGCCGGGTCAACATTACGCTGAACCAGTTTGGTGATATCGTCTTTACTTAAGTCTGAATAATTATATGTCTTCATTCCAGTTGGCAGTTTTCAGTTTGCAATTGGCAATCTGCAAAATTACTGCAAACTGTCCACTGCAAACCGCCTACTATAAAATAATCTTCTCAATCGGCATCACTACAATACCTTGTGCGCCCGCTTGTTTCAATTGACTTATCCTGTCCCAGAAATCACGTTCGGGTATTACGGTGTGCACCGCTACCCAGCCTTCTTCTGCCAACGGCAAAACTGATGGACTTTTTACGCCAGGTAATAGAGCCAATATATCCGGCAGGTTATTTTTCGGCACATTTAATACCACGTACTTCGTTTCTTTAGCGCGTAATACCGATTGTATGCGTTGCATCAACTCTTGTACCAAATCGCTGTTTTCACTGCCTTTGGAGCCTATTAATAGCGCTTCGGATGCCATTACGTCAGCAAATGGTTTTAGGCCATTACTTTTTAACGTGCCGCCGGTTGATACCAAATCGCAAATAGCATCGCTTAACCCTAAGCCAGGAGATATTTCTACCGAGCCGGAAATGGTGCGTATATCAGCCTGTATGTTTTGTTTTTGCAGGAATTTACCCAATATAACAGGGTAGGTGGTGGCTATTGATTTTCCGTTTAGGTCCTTTAGTTCTTTAACATCGCTGTTATTGGTAATGGCGATCTTTAATGAGCATTTACCAAATCCTAAACGTTGAAGGTAACTTACAGCAACTTCGGTTTCTTCTATTACGTTTTCGCCTACAATACCCAGGTCGGCAATGCCATCCTGTACATATTCCGGGATATCATCATCGCGCAAAAAAAGAATTTCAAGCGGGAAGTTAGAGACAGGAGATATAAGCGAGCTTTTGTAATTTTCGAAATTTAAGCCGCAATTTTTTAATAATTCAACAGATTTTTCGTTGAGCCGACCCGATTTCTGGATCGCTATTTTGAGTGTTTTCAAAAGATTGAATTTAAGGAACTATAATAAAAAAGAATACAAACGGAGGTTGTTATTTCGCGTAGAAACATACATTTATCTGATCACCACATGGTGGTGATGGTGCAGATGAAGATGATGTAGCTTGTAACCGTTCATTATTTTATATAGTAAAACTATAGATTAGCAGCGCAAATATATACAGATGTTTTTTAAATCAAACTGTTTGAATCAGAATTTTTAGAATTTTAGGATTTTCAGAATTTCTGAAGCTGAATTAACTGATTAATTGAATTATTGAAAATTGGTATTCTGTAAATTCTAAAATTCTTTAATTCTGATTCAGACTATCATATTCATAAATACCACCCTCATCACCAAAATCCTTGATCTTTTTTAGTGATTTCACCTTTTCAATATCCTTTATATTGATCAGCTCCGGATTTTCAAGCGCGGTGAACCAGATGAGGTAATAATGCTTGATCTGATAAAACTTGGCGATATCTTTTTTAAAGAATTTATGTGGCACCAGGTATGATGACATGCCCGAGAAGAAGTAAACTGCCTCGTGCGCATCGGTATAAATGGTAACGCCAGGCTTAAACATACTTTTATCAATATGCTTTAGATATGCCGCAAATGGCGATTCGAGCCAGTCGTCAGAAGTATAACCAGGAACACCATATTTGTCGGCCACCTGGTCGCTGTAACGATCTTTATCAATCAGGAATTCCTTGGTTATAAAGCCCAGCATCAGGATAATAAATACCGCGGCCACAATTCTGCGGGTAGTTGTACTGGTTATCTTTTTTAACAGCAATAGTCCCCAGCTGGTATAACCCCAAAGGGCGGGTATAAATAAAGGCGCTAATAAACGATGGTTAATACGCTCGTAACGGGAAAATGTAGAAGACACAACGATAAACAGGCCATATACCAAAGCAAAGGTAATAGCCAGGTTTTCGAAACTATTCAAATGCCTGCGGAAGTAGTTATAGGCTAAAGCGGCAATAAAACCTCCAAGCATTATAATGGCAATAGGCGTAGCTAAATAGTATTGATTGGGGGTAAAGCCCATCCAGTCGCACATAACCGTGCCAAAATAATACAGGTTTTTACCAAATGAAGTAATAGAAGGCTCCCGCGGACCGGTTGTTGTGCCCGACATAAAGGCATTGAACAATAAATTGCTCACCAATAACGATATACAAACAAAGCCGTATATAATAATATGTACAATCTTCTTTTTAAGTGGTAGTACTCTGTCGAGCAGTAACAGTAAACCGCCGGTACCCACAATGGTTACCGCGGCATATCGGGTTACACAGGCAATGGCCGCTATTAATGCTGCAACAACGAGCGCTTTAACAGTATGTTTTAAAAGATACTGCCTGAAGGCTACCAGGAAAAACAAGGTTTCGAGGATAAACAAAGTTTCGGACCACAGGTAGGAATAAACCTGCAACAAAGCCGGGCTTAATATAATAGCTACCAGCATCAGCCATTTATAAACACGCGATGTGGGTACAAAACGGTGCATAATCCATCCGCTGGTATATATTAGGGTTGCAAACATAAGACCATCTAAAATGGTCCCGAAAATAACTGGATCAATACGGGTGATGAATATGATGCTTCCCAAAAAAACAGGATAGAACACCGGAAAATCAACTATCGGGATGTGGTTAAATGTTTGCAGCGTACCATTCGTATTTAAGCTCCGGGCAGCGCTGATGTACATGATAGAATCGGGCGAAATACCTATACCACTATACTTGCAAAATAGCTGTACAGCAACAAAGCCAATTAAAGCGGCAATAAAAGTATCGTAGTTTTTTAAGTAACGGCTTAACTGCATGTGTTTTACTTGGGTTGTAGTGGTAAAAGTTGTACGAGGGGAAAATGTTTTAAGTTTTGTAAAATTTCTATCAACATACGTCATTGCGAGGAACGAAGCAATCTCTACGTAGGCAGGTCAATTCCGTAAGCTCATTGCTTAGCTCTGTATAGCATAGAGATTGCTTCGTGCCTCGCAATGACGCGTGTTTTTGTTTATGACACGCGTTTATAACTTGATTTATTTTAAGCAATTTGATCCAACACCGTACTTATCGGTTGGTCGCTGTCAATTAGTATCCCTTTTACGCCGGCGGCGGTACCTGCCTCAACATCGCGTTCCCGATCGCCTATGAAATAGGATAGGGCAGGGTCAATGTTATATTTGGCTATACCTTGTAATAACAGCCCCGGTTTTGGTTTGCGGCAATCACAATCGCCGGTAAACAGGGGATGGTGCGGGCAGTAAAAAAAGTCGGTTATTTCCACACCATGTTCTTTATAAACCTGTTTCAGGTGGTTATGCATTTTGGCCAGTTCATCTTCGGTGTACCAACCTTTAGCAATACCACCCTGGTTGGTGGCCACCAGCAGCATATAGCCTTTGTTCTGCAAAGTTTTCAGGGCCTCAAAATTGTCGAGTACGTGAAAATCCTCCAAACGGCGTACGTAATCGCCCATTTCCTGGTTCAGTACTCCATCACGATCTAAAAAAACGGCTTTATTTTTTGCAGGCATCTGTTTCAAATTTTGTGCGAAGTTAGCAATTCTAAAATTGATGGTAAATGGTGGGTTATCTTATGAGCTTCAGTCTGGGGACCGTAAAAAAAACTTAAAGTGTTCATGTTCACGCACATGAACGCTTATGGACATTCATGAACACTTGATATTCAATTATTTGTATTTTTTACCGTGGTGACAAAACCTTGTCAGTAGGGTGGGCAGAGCATATTTTATAAGGTTTCTCTCTACCGCTCAAGGGTGGGTTTCTTTCCGCAATCGCCCGGCTCCAGCCGAGCGATTGCGGGAGTTGTCATTTCTCTCTATCGTTCGAAATGACAATGGTTTTTATATAAATCACACAAAATTAAATTCTGTTATAGCTGTAATTACTGCTTGTATAACTGAATATTGCTTCGTTTGTGCAACTTTATATCGATTCTAAATAAGTAAACTAAAGGTTTAATTTTTGATATCATAATAATTGGTATTTAATGTTATTGATTTGTTAAATAAATATTGCTTTTATCATCGATTTTTTACAAATTCTCAAAAATAACCGATGATTTTATAATTTATGTTGGATTTAGTAACTTCGTAGTTACACCCTAATTATAAAACGGTTTAATTTACAATGAATCAAACTGAGAGCCACCAGGGCCTTTACAGGCCAGAATTTGAACACGACTCCTGCGGGACTGGATTTATAACCAATATTAATGGTCATAAAAGTAACCAGATCATTGACGATGCGCTTACCATGTTGGAAAATATGGAACATCGCGGTGCCTGTGGATGCGACCCTGAAACTGGCGATGGAGCCGGAATACTGATACAACTACCTCATGAGTTTTTGATGGAAGAATGCTCAAACCTGGAGATCAGCCTGCCTGAACCCGGTGAGTATGGAGTTGGGATGATATTTTTTCCGAAGGATTCTGCACAAAAGAAAGCCTGCAGGAATGTAATTACCAACGCTATTGAAAAATTAGGTTTGCATAAGTTAGGTTATCGCAAGTTAACTGTTGATTCAATGGCTGTTGGCGAAACCGCCCGCCAGGCCGAACCTGATGTGGAACAGATATTTATTGCAAGGCCCAATCACATCACCAATGCTGATGATTTTGAGCGTAAACTGTTTATATTAAGGAGGTACATTAATAAAACTATCACCGAAACTATTCCCGGTGCCGGTGAGCATTTTTACTTTACCTCGCTTTCTTGCAAAACTATTGTTTACAAAGGGCAGGTAACTACCTATCAGCTGCGTAAATACTATGCCGATCTGACTGATCCGCGTATTGCATCAGGCTTTGCCATGATCCACTCGCGTTTCTCCACCAATACTTTCCCATCATGGAAACTGGCCCAGCCTTTCCGTTTGATCGCTCATAACGGCGAGATCAATACACTGACTGGTAACTTGAACTGGTTTTACGCTGGTTTAAAATCATACGCTTCTGCATATTTCAGCGCTGAAGAGATGGAGATGATCATGCCGGTAATTGATAATAATCAGTCTGATTCTGCCTGTTTGGATAATATTATCGAGATCCTGCTGCATTCAGGCCGCTCATTACCGCATGTAATGATGATGCTGATACCTGAAGCATGGGATGGCAACGAGCAAATGGACCCGATTAAAAAGGCGTTCTATGAGTATCATGCTACGCTAATGGAGCCTTGGGATGGCCCGGCTGCTATCAGCTTTACCGATGGTAAACTGGTAGGCGCTTTGCTTGACCGTAATGGACTGCGCCCGCTGCGTTATGTGATCACCAATGATGGTCGTGTAATTGCTGCTTCAGAGGCGGGCACTTTGGCTATTGACGAAAGCACTGTAGTACGTAAAGGACGTTTACAACCTGGTAAAATGCTGCTGATTGATACCGAAAAAGGCAGGATCATTACCGATGACGAAATAAAAAAAGAGATCAGCGGACAACAACCTTATGGCCGCTGGTTAGAGAACTATAAAATAAACCTGAGCGAACTGGCCGAGCCGCGTTTGGCGTTTGCCAGTCTTTCAGAACCGTCTGTATTCCGTTACCAGCAGGTATTTGGTTACAGCCGCGAGGATATTGATACCATCATTAAGCCAATGGCGGTTGATGGTAAAGAGCCCGTAGGTTCAATGGGTACTGATGTGCCGTTGGCTATACTATCTGATAAGCCACAGCACTTATCAAGCTATTTTAAGCAATTCTTTGCGCAGGTTACCAATCCGCCTATTGATCCTATCCGGGAGCGTTTGGTAATGAGTTTGGCTACCTTTATAGGTAACAATGGCAACCTGCTTGACGAGGATAAAATGCATTGCCATTGCGTGGTGATGAAACATCCAATATTAAAAAATCATCAGTTAGAAAAACTGAGAAGTATTGATACCGGTCTGTTCCACGCCAAAACGCTGCAAACTTATTTTAATGCCGATGGCTTGCCTGGTTCATTAGAAAAAGGTATTGCCAGGCTTTGTCGTTATGCCGAGGATGCTGTTGATGATGGCTTTGAGGTTTTGATCCTGTCAGATCGTGCTATTGACTCTGAGCATGCGCCTATACCATCATTATTGGCGGTATCAGCCGTACATCACCACCTGATCAAAAAAGGTCGCCGTGGCGCTGTGGGTTTGGTTGTTGAAACAGGGGATGCCTGGGAAGTACACCATTTTGCCTCTTTACTGGCATTTGGCGCTACTGCTATCAATCCTTACCTGGCGCTTTCAACCATTGAAACGGTTAAAAACAACGGCAGTTTGGAAACCGATCTGGATATCAAAACCCTGCATAAAAATTATGTAAAATCTGTAAACGATGGTTTGCTGAAGATATTCTCAAAAATGGGTATCTCCACCTTACAGTCATACCACGGATCGCAGGTTTTTGAAATATTAGGATTAAACTCAACTGTAGTTGATCGTTATTTCTGCGGCGCTGTTACCCGTATAGGTGGTTTAGGCCTGGATGAAATTGCCCGCGAAGCCCTTTGCAAACACCGCATTGGTTTTGGCGCGAAAGCTGCTGATAACCTATTGCCCGAAGGCGGTATTTACCAGTGGAAACGCCGTGGCGAAGCTCACCTGTTTAACCCAACTACGGTACACTTATTACAACACGCAACCCGTAGCAATGATTACGCGGTGTATAAAAACTATGCTAAAGTAATAAACGAGCAAACCGAAAAGCATTTCACCATACGTGGCCTGCTTGACTTTGCTCATCACCGTGAGGCCATTACCATTGATGAGGTTGAACCGGCCGAAAACATTATGAAGCGCTTTGCAACGGGCGCCATGTCATTCGGTTCTATATCGCACGAGGCACACAGTACTATGGCTATCGCCATGAACCGCATCGGTGGCAAAAGCAATACTGGCGAAGGTGGTGAGGACGAAATGCGTTACGAAAAATTGCCCAACGGCGATTCTATGCGTTCTGCCATCAAACAGATAGCATCAGCGCGGTTTGGGGTGACTTCTAACTACCTGACCAATGCCGATGAGCTGCAGATAAAAATGGCACAGGGTGCAAAACCCGGTGAAGGGGGGCAGCTGCCAGGTCATAAAGTTGACGACTGGATTGCCCGTACACGCCACGCCACACCAGGTGTAGGCTTAATATCGCCGCCGCCGCACCACGATATTTATTCTATCGAGGATTTGGCGCAATTGATATTTGACTTGAAAAATGCTAACCGTGCCGCGCGCATCAATGTGAAACTGGTTTCAAAAGCCGGTGTTGGTACCATTGCAGCAGGTGTTGCCAAAGCACACGCCGATGTGATCCTGATTGCAGGTTACGATGGTGGTACAGGTGCATCGCCAATAAGCTCTGTAAAACATGCAGGTTTACCATGGGAGCTTGGTTTAACCGAGGCTCACCAAACACTGGTACGCAACAAACTGCGCAGCCGTGTGGTATTGCAAACTGATGGTCAGCTAAAAACCGGTAGGGATTTGGCTATTGCTGCCCTGATGGGTGCCGAGGAATGGGGTGTTGCTACCGCAGCTCTTGTTGCCGGTGGTTGTATCATGATGCGCAAGTGTCACCTGAATACCTGCCCGGTGGGTGTGGCTACACAGGATCCTGAATTAAGGAAGCTATTCTCAGGAAAACCTGAGCATGTGGTTAACCTGTTCCGCTTTATGGCCGAGGAACTGCGTGAGATCATGGCTGAGCTTGGTTTCCGTACCATTAATGAAATGGTTGGTCGTGTTCAGTTCCTGAAAGTAAAAGACAATCTGGATAATTGGAAAGCTAAAAAGATTGATCTTTCGGGCATATTACACCCGGTTACCAATACTAAGGGCATGACCCTGTATAACAGCGAAAGTCAGGATCATGGCATGGCCGATATACTGGACTGGAAGCTTTTAGAAACTGCTAAGATCGCGATCGAAGATAAAACACCGGTATTCGCGTCATTTGATGTGATCAACGTTAACCGTACTGTTGGTACGCTGTTATCAAACGAGATCTCGAAAAAATACGGATCAGCAGGATTGCCTGACAATACCATCAACTATAAATTCAAAGGATCGGCCGGACAAAGCTTTGGCGCCTTTGCTACCAAGGGTATCTCCTTTGAGCTGGAAGGCGAAGCTAATGACTATGTAGGTAAAGGCCTTTCAGGTGCGCAGTTAGCTATCTATCCATCTGCAAAAGCAACATTTACACCTGAAGATAATATCATCATTGGTAATGTTGCCCTGTACGGCGCTACATCAGGCGAGCTGTTTATCGGCGGTATGGCCGGCGAGCGTTTCGCTGTACGTAACTCGGGTGCAACTACCGTTGTTGAAGGTATAGGCGATCATGGTTGTGAGTATATGACCGGCGGTCGTGCGCTGATCCTTGGCCAAACAGGTCGCAACTTCGCGGCAGGTATGAGCGGTGGTTTAGCCTGGGTCTATAACCCGGAGGGCACTTTTGCCGAAAACTGCAATACCGAAATGGTTGATCTTGATCCGCTATCGGTACAGGATGAAGAGGTGATACTTGGCTTACTGCGTAAGCACGTAAGCCTTACCGGCAGCAAACTTGCCCAGCAAATACTTAAAAATTGGACCGAAGCATCAACCCAATTTATAAAAGTGTATCCAAAAGAGTATAAAAAAGCAATAGAGAAATTACAATATCAAACAATAGGCTAAATTTCAATGGGAAAACCAACAGGATTTCAGGAGTTTAACAGGGAATTACCAACTAAGGTTCCCGCTGCTGAACGCGTAAAGAACTATAATGAGTTTGTTAATTTATATACTGATGAGAAGCTGAACCAGCAATCGGCCAGGTGTATGAATTGCGGTATCCCTTTTTGCCATTCGGGATGCCCGCTGGGTAATATCATCCCGGAGTTTAACGATGCGGTGTATCGTAAAAACTGGGAAGAAGCCTACCATATTTTATCGTCAACCAATAATTTCCCTGAGTTTACAGGTCGTATTTGTCCTGCACCCTGCGAATCGGCATGTGTGTTAGGTATCAACAAACCAGCAGTAGCTATTGAGGAAATTGAAAAACATATTATTGAAATAGCTTATCAAAAAAACTTGGTAAAGCAAACCGCTCCGTTAATTAAAAGTGGTAAAAAAGTGGCTGTAGTAGGCTCTGGTCCGGCGGGTTTAGCTGCCGCGGCCCAGTTGGTTAAAGCCGGCCATGCGGTTACTGTTTACGAACGTGATGATAACCCAGGAGGTTTATTACGTTACGGTATTCCCGATTTTAAATTGGAAAAATGGGTGGTAGAACGCCGTGTTGAAGTGATGGAAAAAGATGGCGTTGTATTTAAATGCAATACCGAGGTAGGTGTTGATATAGCAGCGGACGAACTGGTGCGCAGCAATGATGCTGTGGTACTGGCTGGTGGTTCAACCATTCCACGTAACCTGAATATTCCGGGTCGCGATTTGAAAGGTATTTATTTCGCGATGGATTTCCTGAAACAGCAAAACAAAAGGGTAAGCAATATTGATGTTAAAGCCGAAGATATTATAGCTGCCGGTAAAGACGTAGTAGTGATAGGGGGTGGTGATACCGGATCTGACTGTGTGGGTACATCAAACCGCCAGGGTGCAAGCTCGGTTAAACAATTTGAGGTGATGTTTCAGCCGCCGGCACAGCGCACACAGCACATGCCATGGCCAACATACCCTATGATTCTGAAAACAACCAGCTCACATGAAGAAGGGGTGGATCGTTTCTGGGGTATTGACACCAAAGAATTTTTAGGCGATGCAAACGGTAACCTACGCGCATTGAAAGTGGTTGATGTAACCTGGGAGCAGGATATCATGGGCCGTCCGATAAAGTTGAACGTAGTAGAAGGTTCAGAGCGCGAGATCCCTTGTCAGCGGGTGTTCCTGGCTATGGGTTTTTTAAATCCACAGTATGAAGGCATGCTGCAGCAATTGAGTGTTGAGCTTGACGACCGTAAAAATGTTAAGGCTAAAGAAGGTGTTTACCGTACCAACGTAAGTAAAGTGTTTACTGCTGGCGATATGCGCCGCGGACAATCACTGGTAGTATGGGCCATATCCGAAGGCCGCGAAGCTGCCCGTAAGGTTGATGAGTTTTTAATGGGCCATTCTGTACTGGAAAGCAAGGATGCTGTTAACCAGTTTGAACAAGTGTTTTAGGAAATGTTTTAATTATAAATCCAAATCCCAAGCCGGGTTCTTGAAAAAGACCCGGCTTTTTTTGTTTGTATATATTTTAAGCAGGGTTGAAAAACATATTATTTATAACAGTTGTTATTGCAGTATGGAAAACAGAACCGAAGCCAAAAACACAAAAAAAGTAATTATTGTAGTGATACTAGCGCTTGTTTTATTTGGAGCCTATGGCTATTATGACATCGTTTTAAAAAAGAAGATAAACGGTACAACATTGATAGATAACCCTACTGATGGTGCGATAACTGTTTTATTAGACAGTAAAAAATACGAAGTGACGGCCCATCAGTATGTTGAAGTAAAGGATATTACTTTGGGATATCATACCT
Source organism: Mucilaginibacter sp. (assembly GCF_028288205.1). Classification (GTDB taxonomy): domain Bacteria; phylum Bacteroidota; class Bacteroidia; order Sphingobacteriales; family Sphingobacteriaceae; genus Mucilaginibacter. The sequence continues at coordinate 17,698 of NZ_JAQBOD010000012.1, read as the reverse complement.
TATCGTGCGAACAATCTGGTATAAAAAATGAAAAATTTAATATAGACCCGGTAGCGTATGGTGTAATTAACCCTACCCGGTCAAAATATGTTATTTATAATATGATCTATACGCAAAAAGATCTCAGTTCGCAATTTAAGCCTTATAAAGTAGAGGGCCGGGAGATCTTCTCCCTGGCCGGTGCTCCTGAGGTTTTAACAGATCTGTTTATCCCCGACAGAACATCAGGGAAAGGTAATATTGACGATAAAGAACCGGATACCCAAAGCTATAATAGCTTTAACCAGGACTATTCCGTGCTTTCTAAAATATTCAGATTAAGCGATTTCTTTGAGTATTATGATAAGGCAAATAAAGGATCGAAATAACAATACTCTTTTGTACCGTTTACAAACTTGGCTGCATACCGGTTGTAATGCCTATCCTGTTCCAGGCGTTGATGCTTATAATTGCCATAATTACCTGTGCCAGGTAATGTTCATCTAAAATGGCTGCGGCAGCTTCGTAAGTTTTGTCAGATACATGGTTTTGTATCAGGGTAACTTCTTCGGTTAGTGCCAGTATGGCCCGTTCTTCTTCGGTAAAGAAAGGCGTATCGCGCCAGGCGTTAAGGGCGTAGATGCGTTGCTCGGTTTCGCCGGCCTTGCGGGCATCCTTAGTGTGCATATCAATACAAAAGGCACAACCATTTATTTGCGATGCGCGTATTTTTATCAATTCCCGGTGTTTTTTGCTTAAACCGGTGCTGTTAAGATAGTGGTCAAAACCTAACATAACTTTATATGCTTCCGGTTCTAAATTGGGGATGACGATTCTTGGTTTCATTTTCTTGTTGTTTTTTGATACCCAAAGGTAGGAACAAAACATGCCCCGAAAAATGAATCAAGATTAAGAAATTCAGGATAGGCTACGCTTTCTTTGCTCGTATCTTGCTCATAAACTGCGGCGTAAAGCCAAGGTACGATGCCAGCATATATTGTGGTATTCGTTGTATAAAATCAGGAAACCGGGCGCTGAAGTTCCGGTAGCGCTCTTCGTCGCTAAAGTTATAAATGTATTCTATACGTTTTTGGGCAGCTGTAAATGCCCGTTGTTGTACAATTCTAAAATAACGCTCCAACCTGGGTATCTTTTCAAAAAGCTCCTCAAGGTTGTTTTTATGGATGCTGATGATCTCTGAGTTTTCAACCGCCTGTATATAGTAGCTTGATGGTTTTTCGCTTTCCAGGCTGTAATAATCGCTCATCCACCAGTTTTCAATGGCAAACTGGGTTATCTGCTCATTCAACTTTTTGTTAAGGAAGTATAGACGCAGGCAGCCCTTGCTTACAAAATAAATTTCCTTGCAAATATGATCGGGTTCAAGTAGATAGTTTCTTTTCTTAACAAATTTTACCACCACCTCTGAATGAATGAGCTTGATATCAGCTTCATTAAGCGTAATAAATTTTTGGATATGGTCTGTTAGGTTGGCAAGCATAATTATTAATTCGAAGGTAATAAGAATTACTGCATCCTGGATAGGAGACGCAATTATGCGTCTCTACAGTCAATTTTTTATGTAGAGACGCATTACATGCGTTTATTATGATATTAGAATCTGTTACTTTTCTACATATTCCTTCAACGAGCGGCCAACAATATCCGTCCATCCTTGTACAAAGTTTTCTCTTGCAAAATCCTTTATTGGTGGGAAAGTTTCCAGACCAGTATGTGTAAGCACTAATCTGGTTTTACCGCCCTGAGGAAAAAGCTCCCAGGTAACTTCAGAATCGCCTTCATAGCCCTCATACCGCCAGGTGTGAGATAGCTTTTTGCCTTCAATAACTTCGGTAACCCTGCACAGATGAACGAAGGTTATGCCTTCGTTTGAGGCACTAAAGCTAAATTCAAAGCCAACTACCGGTTTAAAATCTGGTAAGTCAAAATACCATTCTTTCATTTTTTTATGATCTGTAAGGGCTTGCCATACTTTATCAGCCGGAGCGTTATAGATACGGTCAATTACAAATGGTTGTGTACTCATAATTTTTTCTTTTTAAGTTTAATATTATCGGTTGCTTCTTGTTCTTTATTCAGAAAATCGCCCAACGCGTCTAGTTTTTGGGTCCAGAACCTGCGGTATTGTTCGGCCCAATCAGTCACTTCCTGCAGCTGACTAAGATTGGCCTGGCAAAATCGTTCCCGGCCCTGCTGTTTAACTACCAGTAAACCGCATTCCGTGAGTATTTTTATATGTTTTGATACCGCCGGCCGGCTCATATCAAAGTTATCGGCTACAGAATTTAGGTTCATGCTGTTGTGAGCAATCAGGTTGATGATCTCGCGTCGGGTAGGGTCGGCTATGGCCCTAAAAACATCTCTATACATAGTTTGATGGTTATGTGAAACCAATTGGTTACAAATATAAATGAAACCTTTTGGTTACGCAATGAAGAAGTGAAAATAAATGCTAATGATTGGTAATGATATTATTACAACCTTTTGATAAACCAGAATGCTTAATTTCCGTTAGATAGATAAAGCACTATCAATAACGTTTAAATGAAACAAATAATAAGGCTGCTTTTGGGTTTAGTTACCTTGGTTTTGGTACAATCGTGCGAGAGTAATAAACGCGCCAATAATTATAATAATGCCCTGGTTGATGATAAGGGGCTGTCATTTTTTGCCAGTGGAACTGAAACTAGCCTTGCGGCTATTAAAGCCTCGGGTTTGGCTATATCAAACTCCAGGAATCAGCGGGTTATACAGTTTGCCAAAATGATGATAGATGATCATACCCAGCTTGCAACTGATCTGGAAAAACTGCAAGCTGCTAATTTTGTAATATCCGAAGATTCTATCAGCGCCGTTCACCAGCAAATGCTAGTAGACCTGGAAAAGAAACGTGCCGCGGCATTTGATAAAGCTTATATGCAAGAAATAATCAGTGAGCATGAGCAACAGGTTGCTTTGTTTAATTCAGCCAGTCGTGAAAAAGACCCTGATATTTCGGGCCTCGCACAAAAAACACTGCCTGCATTAAAAGCGCATCTAGATTCGGCTAAGGCTATTAGCCTTACTTTAAGGTAACTACAAAAGTTATGTCATTTCGATACGAGGTACGAGGAGAAATCCTATACGTTGTTTAGTCGCGTGTACAAGATTTCTCCTCGTACCTCGTATCGAAATGACATTTTTTTTAAAAATTAAAAAACTGTTGTCATTTCGACCGCAGGGAGAAATCTTATACGTTATTCCTGTAACGACCAGTTGGGCATAAGAATAGTTCAATTAAAATAATTTCAACTGCTGCTGAGCGGGTGGTTTAGCCCTGCCCATAACAGTACGACCGCCATATTTCCAGGAAGCTTCACGTTCGTGGGCTATTACCTGGTCGAAATTTGCATTGGGGGTAAAATCCTTTTCGGCGTTCTCTGCTATTTTTGATAAGCGCTTAATGGCTTCGTTTTTTTCGGATTGACCTATTTTGGCTTTATAAACTGCGTTTTGTAGGGTACTAATGGTTTCGTCATAAACTTTGGTGGGTACCGGAAAAGGGTGCCCATCCTTGCCGCCATGAGCAAAAGAAAACCTCGCAGGGTCTTTAAACCGTGATGGTGTTCCGTGGATCACCTCGCTTACCAGTGCAAGCGATTGCAAAGTGCGCGGACCTAATCCCTGCAGTAATAAAAGTTCTTCAAAGTCGGCAGGCTGCTTTTCATGGGCCAGCCATAGTACAGCACCCAGGCGTTTCAGGTCAACATCTTTGGCAGTAACGTAATGATGCCCGGGCATTACCAGTTTATTGATCTCGCGCAGCATATGGTCCGGATTTTCGGCGGCTATTTGCATTACACCGTTCCTGGAGCTATCGGCCTGTTTATCGGTCATATTAAGGATCATGCCATGGTTTTGCCCATAAATGGAGGTATGCGGTTCGTTAACAAAAGAGCTGAGCTGTTCTGAATGCCAGTGATAGCGCCTTGCTGTACTGCTGATATCGCTCATGCCTTGTTGTACTACTGCCCATTTGCCGTTATCACTCAGGATAAAACTGTGGGTGTAAAGTTGAAAACCATCTTGTATAGCGGTATTATCAACCTTGGCGCTCAGTTTACTGCATTTTACAAGATAATTGCCGTCGAGGCCGGTACTTTCGCTGATCTTTAATAGCTCGGCTGGAGTTTGTTTGGAGTATTTACCTTTACCACCGCAAATATAAATACCCAGCTCGCGGCTGTGCGGATTAATGGCCCGTTTTAATGCGCCCATCACAGAGGTGGTAATGCCCGACGAATGCCAGTCCATCCCCATCACTGCGCCCAGGCTCTGAAACCAGAAAGGGTCGCTCAAACGACGAAGCACTTCATCCTTACCATAATCTATTATGATATTTTCAATCACGGCAAGCCCAAGCTTGGCCATACGCTCGGCAAGCCATTGCGGCACATAGCCGTAATGTAAAGGCATATCGGCACTTCCGGATCGTTTCATGCTAACAAAATTAGCAAAAATAATCATTGATGGGTATAATTACGCTGATTATGCTGATTTTTTCTGAACGTTGATTTAGAAGGGCCCCTATCCACGCGTCATTGCGAGGAGGAACGACGTGGCAATCCCCGATATACAGAGCCGCTCTGTATATCGGGGGTTGCCACGCTGCGCAATGACGCGCGGAGAGGTATTTAGTCCGCTTCAGCTTCCTGCAGGTACATTTCGTCAATGTCGGCGGCGTATTTCTTTTCAATAACCTTGCGCTTGGCCTTCATGGTAGGGGTTATCTCCCCGTCGTCCATACTAAAAGGATTGCGTTTTACCTTGAACGCTTTAATGCGCTCAAACTTGGCCAGCTCATTGCTTAGCCTACGCAGGTCCTGGCCAATCCAGTCAACCAGTTCCTTATCCTCCACAAACACATCAGGTTGTTCAAAAAATGAATCCTTGAGGCCAAAAGTTTCCTGCATGGTTTCGCGCGATGGTACAATAATGGCAGTAATATATTCGCGCTTATCGCCGACTAAAAATATCTGTTCAATTTTAGGACTTTTCAGGTAGGTGTTTTCAACCGGGGTAGGATATATGTTTTTGCCGTAGGCATTTACCAGCATGTTTTTAAGGCGGTCGGTTATCTGCAGGTTACCGCGGTAAAACCTGCCGATATCGCCGGTGTGGAACCAGCCATCCTTATCAATCACCGTTGCGGTTTCCTCTGGTTTGTTCCAATAACCTTTCATTACACAATGTCCGCGCACAATGATCTCACCTTCTTCTGATGTCAGGTCTTCCTTAAAATTATCGTGTGTTTGTATGGTGTAAATATGTTGCGTATCTACATTTTGGATAGCCACCTCAATACCCGGAATAATGCGGCCAACGGTGCCATATATTACCCGGTGATACTCCGTAACCGCCATTACCGGCGATGTTTCGGTAAGGCCAAAACCTTCCAGTATCACAATGCCCAGATCGCCAAAAAACTCACCGATGTTTCTTGGCAAGGCGCCGCCGCCCGATACCATGAATTTCAGTCGACCGCCTGTTTTTTCCTTTATTTTGCTGAACACAAGTTTTTCAGCAATCTTTTGCTGATTCTTTAAGATAATGCCAGGCTTTTTGCCTGCTTCTTTAACCAGGCGGTATTTTTTGCCGATTTCCAACGCCCACAAAAATATCTTTGATTTTACGCCTCCGGCTGATGTGCCGTTTTTGATGGCTTTATCATGTATACGCTCCAGCAAACGCGGTACGCAGCAAAGTACGGTAGGCCTAACTTCGCCCATATTTTTGGCCAGTAGCTCTAAACTTTGAGCAAAGGCTATGGTACAGCCTTTTGACAAACAAATATGATAAGTGGCTGTACGCTCAAACACATGCGAGAGCGGCAGGAATGATAGGAACAGATCAGTTTTTTCGATATAAGGGATCTGTATCAAACTATTGATTACGTTTTGGGTAAGGTTATGATGCGTTAACATCACACCTTTTGGAATGCCTGTGGTACCCGAGGTATAAATAAGACAGGAAATATCTGATGTTAAAATAGCTTCGCGGGCAGCGTTTATAGCGTGGCGATATTGCTCAACCAGGCCTAAACCTTCCTGTATCAATTCATCAAAACCAATTACGCCTGTATTAAGGCTTAGATTGTCGCTGTATTTTTCAAAATCATCAAATGCGGGGATAATCCGAACCAGTTCTTCGCAGTTATTGGCTATTTTAAGCACCTTGCGAAACAGGAAGGGATTGCCCACCAAAATGGTTTTAGCGCCCGAGTCATTCAGGATATATTCTATCTCGCTTTCGGTAAGAGTAGGGTATATGGAAGTATTGATAGCGCCTATTTGCTGCAGGGCCTGGTCATAATATACATAATCAGGACCGTTCTCAATTAGCAGGGAAAGTCGGTCGCCCTTTTGGATGCCCATACGCAGGAACCAGGCCGATATGGCATCTATTTTTTCGAGGGCTTGTTTATAGGTTATCTCAACCCAGGTATCCTTTACCTTATGCATTAAAAAAGTATGGCTATCTGGATGGATGTTGGCTACAACATTGCGAATAAAGCCCGGAACGGTTGACGGTTCAATTGCCTGGTTCATTAAATATCAATAGATTTATGAGCATCAAACTTATGTTTTTTATGGGTAAAACTAAAATGAAATGGTACAACCACCACATTTGGTGGTGCCATTTTAGCGAAAACCCGGGCCAAGCGCTGAGACTTGCGCTAGATTGGGCAGATTTGTGTTATTAGTTGTATCTTTTTAAATTCATACAAAATCAAATACTACCACATTGCACAGGTACATAATTTAAAAATGACATTTACTAAAAATAATTTCCCCGAAATAACATCCAGGCATTCCCACGTTCTCACTTCGTTCATCAAAGGATTTGGGTGGCTGATGTCTGTATTTGTACCCATTGCTTTGATAGGAATGACGATACTCATTTTTAATTCAAGACATATTTCAATCAGTTTAAAAATAGGAATGCTTGTACTGTCCTTACTGCTGGTGTGGTTTTTTGGATGGCTGATGGTAACGATGCGAAAAAAAACGAAAAGTAATGTTACCAAAATAACGATAGATAAAAATGGCATTAATTATTACAACGACATAGAACTGATTAAAACATTAAATTACGATGATTTGAAAATCCGTCCGCAGAATGAAAAATATGATGTATTTTTGAGCGAGCTCGGAGAGGACGGTCCTTTCATACTAAACTTTTATGTTTTGGATTCTGAATCTGATAGGCTCCTGAGAAAAGACCCTGTTTTTGATTCGGAGGCTGTTATCACCAATAGTAACCAGCTTACCCGCCATTTCGTAACAGGTATATTATACTTTAGACCCGATTTAAAAATTGAACCTGGTGTATTAAATTTGTACCAATTGGAGTGGGTTAAAAATGAAATACCGTACTAGCAATTTTCCTTAAAGAGCTTTTCGCCCCCGACTGCTTTAAACCTGGTTGTTGCAGATCGTATTTGGGCTTTTGTTTTTACATTTGTTATTTGAAACAAGTCTTTAAGTGGGGGTTTCGCTAAAAGCGGTTCTTCGTCAGTTTTGGTGAAGTGATACAAGTGGTTCTTATTTGCGGTGATCCAAAATCACATACAGTTGCGATTTATACAAAATTTTCCAGTTTATTCCTTGGGATGTCTTAGTTTCACCAAAACTGACGAAGAACCCATATCCCCAAATTCGGTTAGATATTGATCTGGTGCCCCACGATATCAAAAACATTTAAGGGTGTTGCTTTAATAGTCGACCTGTCATACGCAGCTTTATTCATCCTCCAAACCATACTACCAACAGGCGAATTGATAGGATCTGATAATGTTTTTTCAAGGCTGTACCCCAATTTTCTGGGGATATTTAAACTCCTGATATTTTGCGGGGCGCAATGAATCTCGATACGGGCCAGTGCCTCGATCTCAAAGCCCACTTTGGTTAGGGCGCAAACCACTTCCTGTGCATAGCCCTTATTTAAATGTTTCGCACTGATCCAATAGCCAATTTCCCGCTCGGCAGGGCCAAGCCGGTTGTGTAAGCCTGTGGAGCCAATGAGTTCAGTTTCGTTTTTATCGAATATTCCAAACGTATAATCCTCACCCAGGTCAAACTGCCCTCTGAATTTGCGCAGTAAGTCAATTTTGGCATCCAGACTTGTTGGTTCTTTATTTGCCCAGGGCATCCAGGGTTTTAAATGATCAAGACTAATGGTAATGGCATCAAGCAGCAGGGCAGCATCGGTAGGCTCATAACAGCGAATTAGGAGTCGTTCGGTTTCTATTTTATATACTCTTGAAATATTCATTAATATTTGTTAGTAATACTAAAATTACCAAACTGTAAAAATACGAAGTATTGGAATGATAAGATAAGGCCAACCAGGGATATATGTAAAGCAGGCTGATTGAAGCAAAGTCTGGTGGGTATTGTTTAGACTTACGAAGTTTTCAAAACTTCGTAAGTCTTTCATCGCAAGCCAAAAAGTCCTGTTAATCCTTCAATCGTAAAAATGCAGGTTCAGACAAACTTACCAAACTGTAATAACTTGCCCTGTTAAAGCGCCAAATACACTTTTGTAATAGGCGTTTGCAACTGTGCCCATAGCAACCGGTATATGGCCCGGAAAATAAGGGAAATAGTGTGGCGCGTCTTCTACAACACCGGCGCTAATTGCGTTAATACGTACACCGTTTTCCAACTCAATGGCGGCAGCTTTGGCAAAAGCGTTGATGCCACCATTTACTGTGCTAAGATTTGCACCAAGAACAATAGGGTCATCAGATAAAATTCCAGATGTAAGCGTAAACGAGCCCTTAGGATTAATATAATGCTGCCCGATCAGCACAAGATTAACCTGCCCTAAAAGTTTGCTTTGCAGGCCGGTATCAAAATCTTTGGCTGTCATGGTTGCTAAAGGCCCGAAATGAGCGCTTCCGGTTACACTTACCAAGGCATCAAATGGCCCAATCTTTTTGTAAAAAGCTTCGATCGATTCGGTAGAAGTAATATCAACCTGTACATCGCCGCTTTTTGAGCCGGCCGTGACAATCTCATTACCTTCAACGCTGAGGGCTTTGGTAACCTTTTTACCTATGGTACCGCTGGCACCTACAATAATTATTTTCATATATGTAATATTGTTATATTCAGTTCACAAGTTGGTTATAAAAATAATGTGAATAGTGATGTTTGTGTCAAAAAACACTTAGATGCCGGATCTTATGTATAAAAAATTTCTCTGAGTTCATTTTTTTATAATTTGTTTATATGTGGGTAAACGGGGATATTTGCGCCATTAAACCCTGTCACATGAAGGCTATTGCCAAGTATCTCTCCATTTTTTTATTTAGCGTTATTATTATAAGTAAAGCATCGGCACAAAACATGAGTGCAGTAAACAATATGCTTAACAGGCAATTCATGAATCAGCAAATGCAAATGAGTATGTTAAGCTTAAACAATAATCAATACAATCGCTCATTTACATTTGTTGTAACAATGGCAGATAGTACTCAGAAAATTGTAGATTCAAAAATATATTCCGATGCTTCCTTACATAAAGCTTATTTGCTTTTTGTAGATAAAAGTTACCCGAGATCGGATACTAACAGGAGGAAAAAAATATTTGCAAACCAAACCCTTCGTATTTCACGTGATCTTTTTGGAGGTAAAAAAGTTGAAGGAATAGCAAATGACACTTGCTGGATGTTTAAAACAATATCCGGTCCCATAAGTGCATATTCCTTTTTAAGTGATGGATATTTGCCATTTGTTGCGCTACAATTCAACGATGGCCCCATTGAAAAATTTAATGAGGAACATTTGAAAAAAGTGGTGAGTACGAATATCGACGCGCTTGAAAGTGCCCGAAAGAAAGATTATCTCAAAGCAATCCAAAAATATAATCGTAATTTAAAAAAGATGGCTCAAAGATAAATCCCCGTTTCCGGGGATCCATTTTTATAGTTTATTAATAGCGTCCTGCTCCTTTAGCGCTTGAATGTTATTGCTGTCGCTAAAATTACTGGTCTGATTGGCAAAATCTTCGAGGATGCTGGCAATGTTATCCAGGTTATCAGATACACGCTGGTGCATATCGGGGAGGTCTTTTTCCAACCTTTTATCACCCAGTTCCATATTGTCAACTTCTATTTTGGCAAGCTTGGTAATAATAGCCTGCTGACTGTTTTTCAAATCTTCCAGTTCATGGACAATTTTCTCCATCAGTCCAAACTTCTTTAACTTATCCATAGTGTTTGTTTTTAATTTACAGTATATCTCATTAACCTCTAAAAGGAAAAATTGTTTAAATATTTGGATTTATCACTTATAACTAATACTTTAGTTTAAAACTAAAACGTTAGTTCATATGAAAGAGTTTACATTGTCTTTTTTACTCGTTTGCGGTATATTATTAAACTTAAAGGCCCAGCAATCATCAACAGGTAATGATTCTTTGTTGCTTGATTATTATCAGAATCAGCGTTTTGCTGAGGCCGCGGATTATTTGAAAAAAACATACCCGGAGCCGGTAACCAATATCAAAGTACTCAGCAAACTGGCCTACACATCGCAAATGGCAGGTAAGCTGCCTGATGCAGAAGGATACTATCAGCGTATGTATGATATTGATTCAACTAATAATGCGGTTTTGTTTAGCCTTGGGGGCATAAACCTGCGCCGGGGAAATAACTTAAAAGCCGAGTTGTATTATAAAATACTGAGCCGAAAGGATACTACTAATTTTTTAGTATTTAAACAATTGAGTAAAATATGCCTGGATAAGGGCGATTTGCCGGGGATGCTGGTGAATCTTCAAAAAGCCAATAAAATTAACCCCGCTGAACCAGATGTGGCGGCTGATCTGAGTGATATGTATGTAACGTTTAAACAATATGACACGGCCGAAAAAGTACTGAATGAAGCCATTAATCAAGATCCCGATAATATTAATTTATTGCAAAGTCTGTTAAAGCTTACCTATTCACAAAAAAAATTTGAGGCCGTTAAAAGCACTTGTTTAAAACTTATTCAGCTTGGCAGTGGTAACGGTTTTGTTTTAACCAAACTTGGTGCTGCGTATTACAATCTGAAGGATTATACCTGTAGTGTAGAAACTTTTGCCGGAATAGGACCTATGGAACAGTCAGAAACGAGTTTTTATATTGCTGCGTTAGCTTACAAAGCACTTAAAGATCAGCCTAAGGCCATTGAAAACCTTGGCAAAGCTATTGATGCAGGTATTTCAACCAATATAAGTGATTATTATGCCGAAATGGCCGATAGTTATGAGATCAGAAAAAAATATCAAAAAGCAATTTTAGCCTATCAAAAAGGCTTACAGTTTACGGAAAAACCAATCATTTACTATCTGTTGGCTACCATTTATGATTCGGATATAAAGAACAAAAAGCTTGCTGTAAAGTATTATAAAAAATACATGGCAAGTAAACCTCCTGTTAAGGAGGAGAAATATCTTGCTTATTCCAGATCGAGGGTAACTGAACTTGCCAATTCGAATTAACGTTGCATCAACCTGGCTACGTATTTACCGATGATATCAAACTCCAGGTTTACAACCGAGCCTTCGCGCACATTATGCAGGTTAGTATGCTCAAAAGTGTAGGGGATAATGGCCACCGAAAAGCTATTGGCTTTGGAGTTTACCACAGTTAGGCTGATACCGTTAATACAGATAGAACCTTTTTCAACGGTTACATTGCCGGTAGCGGTATCGTACTCAAAAGTATATTCCCAGCTGCCGTCAAGTTCTTTAAAGGCGGTGCAAATGGCAGTTTGATCAACATGGCCCTGTACAATATGACCATCCAAACGGGCGTTCATTTGCATACAGCGCTCCAGGTTCACGGGTTCGCCAACTTGAAGGTGTGCCAGGTTGGTTTTATTCAGGGTCTCCTCAATAGCAGTAACTACATGCAGGCCATCGGCCAGCGCTACTACGGTTAAACAAACGCCATTGTGTGATACCGATTGATCAATCTTGAGCTCATGTGATATAGCCGATTCAATGGTGATATTTAAATTGCCCTGATCTTGTTGCAGATCGGTCACTTTACCTAATGTTTCTATAATTCCTGTAAACATATGTTCCTGGCCTCCGCCAGAAGGCGGAGAAGTTTTTTGATTGGTGACAAAGCTAAATATAATGTGGTTGTTTTTTGTCAGGATAAAATGGAAATACTACTGTTGATTTTACATTGTTATCCTGAGGAACGAAGGATCTATTAATGCACTATGAAAGTTGGATAATAGATGCTTCACTCCGTTCAGCATGATAAAATATAAAAAGGAAAAATCCTGTCAGTCCTTTAATCTGATTAATCAAGGTTCAGACAAATCACTTAAAACTGCTAAACAGATCCTCTCTTTTATTCCGCAGATCTTTACCACCTTCAATTACCGATTTCAGGTTGGTTAAAAAGAATGTCCACCCGGTTTGGCATTGTACATACAAATTTTTTGCAGGATCGCTTTCTTCGGGGATGTTTTCCTGGGTGAGTTCAACTATGGTTAAGCCATATTTATTCTGTATATCAATGGTAACTATGCTGCCGCCGGTAAAAGTGAATTTGAGCAGATCAGCGCCATTATTTTCCAGCACCTGTCCGTACTCCACCGTTTCATCGCTATAGCCATACCAGTACCAGGAATAGGTGTCTTCTTTCTTTATAAATTCATGCGATTCACGTTCGCGACCAGCTATGGCACAAAAAACGGCTTTGCGTAAAAACCAGTTTTCGAGCCCGGCGGGAGTGGCCCACGCTTCGTAAATACTACGTACATCTGTATCAAAATCAGCAATTAGTTTAAATGTTGTCCACCTGGTGTCAGTCATGTTTTGTTAAAAGTATTTTAGGTTGTCATAAAAATAACAATAATACATTGTGCTTTTATTAACTTGCTTTTAAATATTAATCTATGAGTAAACAAAGTGCCGGCATCCTGTTATATCGCAGGGTTAGTGATGTGCTGCAGGTTTTTCTGGTACACCCCGGCGGCCCGTTTTACAAGAATAAGGACAATGGCAGCTGGACGATCCCCAAGGGTGAGGTTTTGGATAGCGAAGACCTGCTGGTAGCTGCCAAACGGGAGTTTGAAGAAGAAACAGGACAGGCCATTACCGGCAAATTCAGACAATTAAACACCATAAAGCAAAAAGGCGGAAAAATAGTGCATGGCTGGGCTGTTGAGGGTGATATTGATCACACTACGATCAAAAGCAATCATTTTGAAATAGAATGGCCGCCACGTTCCGGCAAACAACAATCATTCCCGGAAGTGGACAGGGCAGAATGGTTTGATGCCGATACTGCCAAAATAAAGATCAACCCGGCGCAGGTAGGATTTATTGAGGTGCTGATGGCGGCAAGGTAGACCCACCTCGACGGGCGCGGTGTTCGTCGCCTCTTTCGGCTGTGACACTTTTCTATACAGGTGTCATTGCGAGGTACGAAGCAATCCCCGATTTACAGGGTGGCTCTGTATAACATAGAGATTGCTTCGTACCTCGCAATGACACGTGTAGATAAAAGATTGCAAGTTCCCTCTTTCCGCCGCAGGCGAAGAGAGGGTGGCAAAGCGCAGGCCGGGTGAGTCTACCGAGGGTTTGTAAAACTAATTTCACCTTTTACCGTTCTGCTTTTAGCTTTCAGGGCAATTACATAACTTAGTACGATGAAGTTTTTTAAATACATACCCGCCGCGTTTTTATTGATCTCCATAGTGTCATGCAAACCCAAGCCAAAGCAGACCTCGGTACCTGTAGCTGGCTTTGTGGATGCTTTTGAAGATGCTACTATAGCGCAGGCCCGTACCGGGTTTACCGATGCTTTAAAGAAAGAGGGTTTTAGCGAGGATAAAAAAACAGTGCAGATCGAATACCGTAATGCACAGGGCAATATCCCTACGCTTACACAAATCGTGAATTATTTTGTATCTGAAAAAGTTGATCTGCTGGCTACCAGTACTACATTGGCAACGGTAACTGCATTACAAAACACCAAAACCATACCTGTATTTGCTATGGTATCACCAGTTCCGGAGCGTATGAAGGTGCTTGATGCACATGGTAAGGCGCCGGCTAATCTTTTCGGCGCGCTGGAGGATCTGAACTATATCGATACTTCATTTGCCATTATCCCTAAACTGCTTAAACCAAAAGGTGCTAAGCTGGTGATCGGGATGATCTATAATCAATCAGAACCACAATCAACCGATGCGTTGAACAAGATCAAATCATTGGCCGAAAAGCAAAATATAACTATTGTTGCCTTACCGGTTAATACATCAGCTGATGCACAATTGGTTACACAATCGCTGTTGAGCAAAAATATCGATGCCTTTTTTGCCAATCCTGACAATACGGTTTTTGCTTCGTTCGAAACTATATTGAAAAGTTGCAACCAGAAGAACGTTCCGATATTTACCAGCGAAGCCGGTTTGGTACAGCGTGGCGCGGTTGCTGCTTTTGGGGCTGATATTTACCAATGGGGATACCAGGCTGGCAAGCAGGCCGCCTACTTCCTGAAGAATCATAAAACCGATGGTTTAGCGCCGCAAATGGTGAAGATCAGGAAACGGGTATATAACCCGGCTGCTGCCAAAAAATATAATATTACTGTCCCGTCAAATTTCGAGGCTGTTAAATAATGGATTTTTACCTTACCGCTTTATTACAGGGACTTTGCTTTTCGGCGCTGGCATTGGGTATTTATATATCTATGAAGATATTTAACATACCCGATATCACCACCGATGGCAGTTATACGCTGGGCGGGGTGGTTACGGGTGTTTTGCTTACTCATCATCAATCGCCCTATATTATTTTACCTGCGGTTATCATCGCGGGAGGAATTGCAGGGGCCTTGACTGGACTTATACATACCAAGCTAAAGATAAATGCTCTGTTGGCCGGTATCCTGGTCATGACAGCACTTTATTCCGTTAACCTAACCATCATGGGGCGATCAAATTTGCCGCTGATCAGTGTATCATCCTTGTTTTCTTTATTGAATTTAGTTAAAGATCCCAATCAGAATGCTTTCTGGATTTTATCGGTATTTGTTATTGTAATCACTTTTTTAATAGGTTACCTGCTAAAAACAGATTTTGGTTTAGCTATGCGGGCAACGGGCAACAGCGAATCCATGATCAGGGCGCTGGGTGTAAATACCGACCGGATGAAAATTACCGGACTGGCGCTAGCCAACGCGCTTACAGCACTCAGCGGATATTTGATTGTACAGTTTCAGGGTTTTGCGGATATCAGTATGGGGATAGGCATCGTTATCGTAGGCTTGGGCTCGGTTATCATTGCCGAAACGCTGATTAATTGGTTCCGGATTACCAAAGTTTGGCTCAGCCTGGTATTGGTGCTTACCGGTGCTGTAATATTTCAATTGGTTTTGGCCTTTACTTTAGCTATTGGGGTTGATGCTAATCTGCTTAAACTGATTACTGCCGGTTTTGTACTGCTCATAGTGAGTTTACCCCGTTTATCATTCCTGAAAGCGTCATGATAGTTATTAAAGATGTTCATAAAGTTTTTAATAGGGGTAAGGCTAACCAGGTAAACGCGGTTAATGGCATCAAGCTGAATATAACTGATGACGAATTCCTGGTGATCGTAGGTTCAAACGGTTCGGGTAAAACCACACTTTTGAACCTGGTGGCAGGCAGTGAGTTTCCAGATATAGGGAGTATCAGCATTGATAGTAATGATGTAAGCAAGTTAACAGATTATAAAAGAAGCCAGTGGATTGCCCGGGTTTTCCAGAACCCAATAAGCGGCACCGCATCTGATCTGAGCATTTTGGATAATTTTAGACTGGCAGCTATCCGTACTAAAGCCAAGGGATTATCTATCGGTATCAATGATCAGTTTAAACAGCAGGTAAAGGAAAAAATAGCCACGCTGGGTATGGGGTTGGAGAATAAGATAGAGCAGCCAATGGGTACACTATCAGGCGGGCAACGCCAGGCTTTAACTTTATTAATGAGTGTGATGGATAGCTGCAAGGTACTGCTGCTTGACGAACCCACTGCAGCGCTCGACCCGCGATCAGCTGATGTGGTGATGCGTACAGCCGACAAACTGATCACAGATTTTAAACTGACTGCAATATTGATCACCCATAACCTGAAGGATGCCTACAATTATGGCACACGTATTATACAAATGAGCGAGGGCCTGGTATTGCGTGATCTGAGTAACAGCCAAAAGTCAGATTTAAAGCAAAGCGACCTTTTTGACTGGTTTGGATAAAAAGTGGCAGAGTAATTGTATAGCTATGCTACTATGAAGAATACTAATTTTGAACAAATACTCGACGCTTATCAGTTAGTAAGCGGCGCCAAGATAAAAGGAAAAAAACAAGACGAGATTTTTGAACTAGGCATATATGATGCTTTAAAAAGAGGTTACACACTGTACCCCTTAGAGCACGGGATAAAGTACGATGATTTCAGTGTGATTGTATCCGAAAAAGAACTAAAGACCAATTTTCTGATTGAAGGATCAAAAGCTGCGATTGCTGCTTAATTAATATTAAAATTAGGAGACGTATGTAATGCGTCTCTACGGTCTGTCTTTTTACATAGAGATGCATCACATGCGTCTCTCATAATGCCCTCGTATACAACACATTTTGCAATCTCATGCAATAAGTGTAAATTTGGAAAAAAAATAAATGATGCTGTTTCACAATTCATTCTGCTCAAAAAATATTATGTGGCCTAAGGGAGCACTGCAGAAGGGTTATGCATCAATGATACTCTTCTCTAGCCCGGTTTAGCAAGCACTATTACACCGGCAGAATTTTACATCATTATTTATTCAATTTAAAGTTTGCGTTAGGCAGGCTTAATACATTACAAAATTTATGGACACTTATTATACTATCGAAGAAAAGTATTTGCAGGCCGTTGATGAATTATCATTTGGAGAAACCCCTAAGGGATTGAACTTACTGAACGAGATTATCAGTAACGATCCTTTATATGCCAGGGCACATTACCAGTTAGGCATCATATATTATTACGAAATAAAAGATTATCAAACAGCAGGCTATCATTTTAAAACCTGTATGGAGTTGGAACCATCATTCCCGGATAATTACACCCACTATCTTGATTTGCTGGTGTTTTTGAATATGGAAAAACAGGTAGCTACCATCTCTATAAAAGCGTTGAACACACCTGGAGCCGATGCTGCAGGTATATATGACCTTTTAGGACTGTTTTATGAAAAGAACAAGCAGTGGACAAAAGCATTGGAAGCCTATCAAAAAGCGTTTATGGAAGTAACTGAAAACGAAGAAAAGGTAAACATTGAACAAAGCCTGAAAAGGGTGCGCTCAAAAATGCAGCAAACCCAGGCTTATACTTATCATATTACGGAGTAACTTTATAATCCATCATAAAAAACGCGTCATTGCGAGGAGGTACGAAGTAATCCCTGATTAGCAGAGTCACTCTGTATAGCATAGAGATTGCTTCGTCCCTCGCAATGACGCACTTTATTAAAACAACAAAAGCGGGTATACCCGCTTTTGTTGTTTTAGCCTTTAGCCTTTAGCCTTTAGCCTTTAGCCTTTAGCCTTTAGCCTTTAGCCTTTAGCCTTTAGCCTTTAGCCTTTAGCCTTTAGCCTTTAGCCTTTAGCCTTTAGCCT